>JBLMXF010000049.1:0-73428 GCA_050257595.1 Acidobacteriota bacterium
CCACCGACGAGGTGTAGTACTCATCGGCGAGCCCGGCGAAGGCGTGGCCGAACTCGTGGACCAGGACGTACGGCGTCCACTGGTTGTCGCTGGTGAAGGTGCAGTACAGGTTGTAGATCCCGCCGCCGCCGTAGCGCGGCGAGTTGACCATGATCAGGATGGCGTCGTAGGGGACGTGGGCGGCGAGGTCGCGGATGGCGCGGTTGTCCTCGCTGAGCAGGTAGCGCTCGGAGCCGAGGGCGTCGAAGCCGGCGCCGAGGACGGTGTCACGCCACACGCCCCGGGAGGGCTCGTCGCAGCCGCTCTCGGCCGACGGTGTGTACACCCCCGAGATGTTGAAGCGGTCCTTCGCCGAGGCGAACGGCTCCGCCGCCGTCAGCGTCGCGACCGCGCGCGCGAGGTCGGTGCGGAACTTGGGCTCCTCGCTCGCGGTGTAGCCCTCGGCCAGCACGGCGATGTCAACGCAGCGGTGCGGGTCGCCGCAGGTCAGCGCCGGGATCACCTCGACGCCCGGCGAGGGCGACTCGCGCACGACGGTGTAGGCCTGGGGGTCGATCTCCGTGGTGAAGATGGGGTGGCTGGCACCGCCCCGGGCGCGCGCCTCGATGACGAACCGGATCGGCTTGCGCGGGAACGGGATCAGGGCCGACTCCTGGTAGGTGCGGAGGACTCCCTTGACGGCCGGGCCGGTGGTCCGGTACTCGCCGAAGTAGGTGTCGTAGCCGCGCGAGAAGATGCGGGCACCCGACGCGGCATCGTAGACCACGACGGCGTAGCCGCCGGTGGCGTAGGCGTCCTCGAGGTGCACGCGGCTCCCCGCCCACACCGGCTGGCGCACCACCCGGTCGAGCGAGATCGTCTCCTCGGTGGCGTTCCCGGTGTGGTAGGTGTCGATGCGCATGGTGGCGTCTTCGAAGTACCGCTCGAACGTGGAGAGGTCGGCGGCAGTGGCACCGGCGGCGGCGAGCAGGGCGAGCGTGGCGACGGCAAGCGGGCGCATGGCGATCTCCTCGTCGCGATGGTAGCGGAACTCAAGGGCTGAGGTGGTCGAGCGGTGAGGGAGTGAAGCGCGGCCTTCCCCGGTAGGTTCCCCACCGTGGCGGGCCCTACGTCACACCTGGGTGGGTGGTTGGGGCGTGCAACCCTGGCAGGGTGGAGGGACGGACACCCCTGGCCGGGTGGGTGGGAGCGGTCAGCGCCGGCCGCGGACCGCCGCCTCGGCCTCGCGGTCCAGGGTGCGCTGCTTGATCGCGTCGCGCTTGTCGTGGAGCTTCTTGCCCTTGCCGAGGGCGAGCTCGACCTTGATCCAGTTGCCCTCGAGCCCGATGGCGAGCGGCACCACGGTGAGCCCCTTTTCCGCGACCTTGTCGGCGAGCCGCTTGAGCTCGCGGGCGTGGAGGAGGAGCTGGCGCCGCCGCAGGGGATCGTGGTTGGCGTAGCCGGCGTTGTCGTACGGGGCAATGTGGACGTTGGCGAGGTACGCACGGCCGCCCTCGAAGGCCACGTAGCCGTCCTGCAGGGTGACCCGCCCCGCGCGCACCGACTTCACCTCGCTGCCGGTGAGGGCGAGCCCGGCGACGAGGCGCTCGAGGATCTCGTACTCGAAACGGGCGCGGCGGTTCGCGCTGAGCACCTTCACGCGCCGACGACCTTGACGAGGACCGGGACGAGCTCGGGGTCGAACTGGCGCCCGGCCTCGGCCCGGATCGCCTGCAGCGCCCCGTCCCGCCCGACCCCCCGGCGGTAGGAGGCCGGCGATGTGAGCACGTCGAACACCTCGGCGAGGTGGATGATCCGGCTCGCCAGCGGGATGGCGTGGGCGGCCAGGCGCTGCGGGTAGCCGGCGCCGTCCCACCGCTCGTGATGGTGCAGGATCGCGCGGGCGAGTCCGCCGGGGAACTCGCTCGCCTCGACGATACGCGCACCGACGATCGGGTGGCGCTGGTAGGTGCGCCGCTCCGCCTCGCCCGGCCGCTCCATCCGGTAGATGCGGGCATAGTCGAGCTCGCGCATGCCGAGGTCATGGAGGTAGGCGGCGACCGTGACCAGCTCTTCCTGCTCCTCGCCGAGAGCGAGAGCCGCGGCCATCCGCTGGGCCAGCTCGGAGACCGCCTGGGAGTGCTGGCGGAGGTGCGGGAAGCTGGTCTCTCCGGGCTCGAGGAGGATGCGCGCCAGGCCGCGCGCCGCCCGCCGGTAGGCCGAGAGCGCCCGGGCCTGCTCGAAGTGTCGGTGGGTGATCGCGAGCAGCGGCTCCGCGAGGCCGCTGCGAGCTGCCGTCACGAACGAGGCCACCACCCACAGGGGAGGCCCGCCGAGCAGCAGGGCGGTGCGGATCTCGTCGGCGTGCCGCTCGCTCCCCCCGCTGTCCTCCTCGGTCCACCCCCAGCGCGCCGGCGGCGGAACCCGGGCACCGGCCTCCTCGAAGCGCGCGAACTGGTGGGTGGCGAGCGCCTCGCGCTGCTGGTTGTCGAGCGGCATCGTGCGATGCACGGCCACCCTGACGGTTCGTCCGTCGCTCACGGCGAGCGCGGTGGCGGCCACCCCCGGGAAGGCGGCGACGGTACGGAGGAGCGCGGCCACCGGTTCGATCGCCGAAGTGTGGAGGAGAGGTGGGCGGGCCTCGGCCGGGGGTCTGGGTGGTGGGGCGGGGGCCGGTGCCGGTGGGGCCTCGGCGGGTGCCGGGACCGGACCGTAGATGCCGAGCCCGCGCACGAACTCGACCAGCGCGGTGGCGACCGACCTGGCGACCGGGATGTCGGCGGCCTCGAACTGGGCCCGCCGCCCCTTGTCGCGCAGGTCCACGAGGCCCACCAGGCGATCGCCCAGGGTGAGCGGGATGGTCATGAGGCGGGCGGAGGAGGCGGCGTCCAGCACCTGAGCCAACGCCCGGTCGTCATGGACGTCGTTGAGGAATGCGGGCCCGGTGCGATGGCGGCGGATCCAGTCCCACAGGGCGTCGCCCGGCTTGATCGACACCACCACCGCGTCCCGGCGGCCGAAACCGTAGTGGGTCACCAGCTCGAAGCTGGCCGCGTCGCCGGCAAGGTAGAGCGCGGCCTTGGTGGCTCCGAGCTCCTCCAGACACCGGTACAGGAGCTCCTTCGCGCGCTTCTCGGCCTCGGGATCAAGGGTAAGCACCGTTCTGCCCCTATGCAGGGAGAGTCTAGCATCGGCGTACGACGATGCGGGGGTACCGGAGAATCGACCCGCGGCCAGGGGCCGCGAAGGTGGACGCGAGGCTCTCGGGGCAGGGCCGAAGAGCCTGCTCGTAGCGCTCTTCACTGTGTTAATCTCAGCTCGAAATGACGTTGTGCGTCCTGTTGCTGGCCGCTGCGGCCGCCGTGCCCGACCTCGAGGTCCATCTCACCGCGGCGCCGGGGCGTCTCTCCGTGCAGCTGGCTGTCAACAAGCAGCTCCCCGAGGAGTGGACGAACGCCCTCGAGACCGGGGCCCCGGTCAGCATCACGTACCGGCTCCGCCTGTTCCGTAACCGGCGTTGGCTGTGGGACCAGCGACTCGCGAGCCACGAGCTGATGGTCAAGGCCCAGCGCGATCCCCTGACCGGCGTGTTCAGCCTGGTGGCCGAGCTCGACGGCGACATCCTCGCGTCCGGCCAGGCGGCTTCGATGGACGAGGCGATCTACTGGATGACCCACCCGCCCTCCGCCGAGATCCAGGTCCCGTTGCGCCACGACCCGCTCTGGCTGGTCACCCGGGCCGAGTTCCTCACCCGCTACAAGCTGCTCGTGATCCCGACCAGCGAGGGGACCGACTGGATCACCCGGGCCGTCCCGGAGTCCCCGTGAGGGAGTGGCGCCGCCGCTGGCAACGCTACCGGCGCCAGAACCGTTTTCTCATCGGCCTCTATGCCGTCCTCATGCTCCTGGCGGCAGCGGCGTACTGGCTGTTCTCCCGGATGCGCGGTCTGCCGCCGGAGGAGCTGACCAACCGCCTCCTCGTCTTCCTGCTGTGGTGGTTCGACCTCACCCTGATCGGCATCCTGCTCTTCATCCTCCTGCGCAACCTGGTCAAGATGATGATCGAGCGCCATCACGGGATCCTCGGCTCCCGGTTTCGCACCAAGCTGCTCTTCTCGTACCTCGTGCTCATCGTGGTCCCCACCGGCCTGCTCTTCCTCCTCGCCGTCTCGCTCCTCTCGCGGGCCTCCGCCTCGTGGTTCTCGGCCCCCGTGGAGGGGATGGCCCGGGCCGGCGCCGAGCTGGCCGAGCGAGTCCGGGACGAGAGCGAGGCGCGTGTCCAGCGGGCAGCCGCGACCGTAGCCAGGGCGGTGGCGCGGGAGCAGAGCGAGCCGGCACGGCTGGCGGCCCTGGAGCGGCTCCACGCCCTCCTGGGGAACGACTTCACGGGCTGGGTCCGCAACGGGGTGCCGGTCGTCGAGCTCGTCGATCCGCGCAAGCGGCTGGTCCAACGGCTCGCCCCTCTCGACCTCGAGGGAGCCGGGCCGTCCGGGGTCCGGTCCGAACGCTCGGGCGGGACCGTGGTCGTGCGCGCCTGGGTGAGGCTGCCCGACGGCAGCGCGGTGGTGGTCGCCGAGGCCCTTCCCCCGTCGCTGATCGAGCAGCAGGCCAAGCTCGCGACCGCAGCGGCGAGCTACGAACGGCTCAAGCTCGAGCGGCCCACGATCACGGCGACGACCGTCCTCGGCTTCGGCGGACTCTCCTTGCTCGTCGTGTTCGGCGCGATCTGGCTCGGTCTCTACCTCTCCCGCAGCTTCACGGAACCGCTGCTCGCGCTGGTGGCGACCACCGACCGGATCGCCGGCGGCGATACCCTCGACGAGGTGCCCCTCCCTGCCGAGGATGAGGTCGGGCTGCTGGTCAACTCCTTCAACGCGATGGTGCGCCGGCTGCGGGAGCGCGAGGAGGAGCTGCGCGACACCGTCCGCCGCCTCGACGCCGTGCTCGGGGCGATTCGCACCGGCGTGCTCTCGCTCGACGCCGCGCGCGAGACGACCGTCGGCAACCCGGCCGCAGCCGCCATGCTCGGTCTTCCCCAACTTGCCGAGCGGGCCATCCCGCTCGACGAGCTCATCTCATCCGGATTTCCCCGCCTCGTCGAGATCGTCCGGGCGGCGAGCGAGTCCACCCGTGGCACGCTCATGGTCCACCCCGGGGGCGTGGCGCGCAGCCTGGAGATCGCGGTGGTGCCGCTGGGCAACGCGGAGGAGCCGGCGGGCTGGGTGGTGGCGCTCGAGGACAGGACCCAGCTGCTGCGTGCGCAGCGGCAGGCGGCATGGAGCGAGGTCGCGCGGCAGATCGCCCACCAGATCAAGAACCCGCTGACGCCGATCCGTCTGGCGGCAGAGCGCATCGCACGGCACTTCGAGCGGGGCGCGGAGGATCTCCCCGAGGTCGTTCCGGAGGGCTGCCAGGCGATCGTCGAGCACGTGCAGTCGATGCAGGAGATGGTCGATGCGTTCTCGCGATACGCCCGCTTGCCCGCCACCGCGCGCCGCCCGGTCAACCTGTCGGAGCTGACCAGGCAGGTCGTCGGCCTCTACGCCGGGACCAAACAGGGGCTCCGGATCCGGATCGACGACGCGCTCGAGGGGATGGACATTCTGCTCGACCCGGATCAGTTCCGCCAGGTCCTGACCAACCTGCTGGACAACGCGGTCGAGGCCTCGAGTGCGGACGACGAGGTGGCTGTCGCGCTCCGACTCGACGGCGTCGACGCCGTGGTCGAGATCGCGGACGAGGGACGAGGCCTGGAGGTCGATGACCCCGAACTGCTCTTCCAGCCGTTCTTCTCGACCAAGGGTCGCGGTTCCGGCGTGGGGCTGGCGGTGGTGCAGAGGATCGTTTCCGACCACGGCGGCTCGGTGCGGCTCGTGAAGAACCAGCCGCGCGGCGTGCGCGCCGTCGTCCGCATACCGGCACGCGAGGGGTAGGCGACTCGCCCGGCCCAAACGGCGGCGTGGCGGCGTGCTCCGGAGCCACGTTGACCGCTTGGTCCCCGCGCGGTAGCATCCCCCGAGTATGGCCTATCCAGGTGACGCCGGCCTTGACCCCAAGGTCCAACAACGGATCCTGACCGCCTTCGGCGAGGCGGCGCGGCTGTATCGGGACGGGCATGCCGACGAGGCCCGCACCATCCTGCGTTCGATTCTCGAGGTCGACCCGAAGTTCGCTCCGGCCCAGCGGCTGGATGCAGCGGTCACGTCCGGTGCGCCGGTCGATCTCGGACAGCTGCTCGGCGAGGTCACGGCCTCGGCGCCGACCGACGCCGAGGGCGCGTTGGCCAAGGCACGGCAGGCGATGGGGCAGCGTGACTATCCCGGTGCACTCGGGCTCGCCCAGAGCATCCTGCGGGAGCTGCCAGGCCACACGGGGGCCCGGCAGCTGGCCATGGAGGCGCAGGCCAAGATCCGTACGGCTGGCGAGGTCGCGGCTCACCTCGAGCGCGCGCGTCAGGCGTTCGAGAGCGGGCAGATCGACGACGCCCGCAGCTTCGTCGGTCTTGCCAGGAGCCTCGACTCGTCGGACCCGGGGGTCACGGAGCTGGCGAGGCGGATCGAGCTCGCCGCCAAGCCCCTGGCGACCGACACCGAGTTCGAGTTCGAGGTCTTCGGGGCGGCCGCGGAGGCGGCGCCTGTCGCACCGTCCCCTCCGCCGGCAACCGCCGCTCCGGCACCCAAGCCGGCTCCCTCCCCCGACGCGGCGAGGCCAGCCGCACGCCCGCCTGCCCAGGCCGTTGACGAGCCGTTCGCCCCACCCCCGCCCGCGCGCCCCGCGGCTGCGCCGCCGAGCTCTCAGCAGATCTTCAGCTTCGACGATGGCGCCGATGCCGGTTTCGAGTTCGGCCTGGAGAGCGAGGGGGGCGGGACCGCGGCGGCTCCTCTTCCGACCGGAGGCGAGGGCGGCGATCGGGTCCAGCAACTCCTCGACCAGGGCCAGCGGGCCTTCGACAGCGGCGACTTCCAGGCCGCGATCGACACCTGGTCGCGGATCTACTTGATCGACGCCCATCATCACGAGGCCGAGCAACGCATCGAGGAGGCCCGCCGCCGCCGCGAGGAGGCGGATCGCGCCGCCGAGCATCGCTTCTACGAAGCGCGAGAGGCGTTCGAGCAGGGCCGCCTCGACGAGGCGCGGACGCTGTGTCAGGAGGTGTTGCGGTTGCAGCCCCAGCACCTCGAGGCCCACGACCTGCTGGTCCGGATGGAGACCCCCGCGGCACCCCCCCCACCCCAAGCCCCCGCGGCCGAAGACGAGGCGGACCTCTTCAAGGACGACTTCGTCCCGGCGAAGCTGTCATCCTCGTCGGGGTCTTTTCCCGTCGCGAAGGCCGAGGCCTCCTCCCCGTACACCCGGCGGGGTGGCGCGGAGGCGAAGGAGGTGCGCCCACGACGGCGCCTCGCGGTGCCGATCCCGATCCTCCTCATCGTGGTCGTCCTGGCTGCCCTGCTGACCGTCGGGTTCTTCCTCGTTCGCGGCAAGATCTTCTCGAGCGGGGGCGGGGCGATCGCCGAAGGGCTGAACGAGGCGGAAGGCCTCGCCGGCTCCGGCCGGCTGCAGGAGGCCGTGACACTGCTCCAGAGCCTCCAGGGGCAGGTCGAGGGCGAGCAGGCGACACAGCTCAACCAGCGGATCCTCGAATACCAGCGCCGCCTCAAGGCGAAGGCGGCGGCGAGCCGGAAGGCGGACACCGCGCCGATCCGGAAGCTACTGGCCGAGGGCAAGCGGCTCAAGGCGCTCCGGCTGGTCCGCGAGGGTCTGGCCGGATTCCCGGGAAACGCTGATCTGCTGGCCCTGCAGGGCGAGATCACCGCGTATTCGTCCTCGCTCCCGACTCTCGTCAATGCGGGCGCCGGGGAAAGGTGGGAGGACGTCCGCCAGCTCGCGCAACAGATCCTCCGCGACCACCCGGGCGATGCGGAGGTCCGGAAGGTTTCGGAGAACGCCACCTTCAACCAGGCCGTCGTGCTGCTCCGGCAGTACAAGGTGCCGGAGGCGCACGCACTGCTGGACGACCTCGTCAAGCAGTCCAACGACCCCGAGGCGTTGCGGCTCAGGGATCTGGCCAAGAGCTATCTGTCGAAACCGGTCGACCCCCGCTATCAGATCTTCGTCACCAACGTGGAGCTGCACCCCCTGGAGTAACCGGGTGCCACGCTCCCGCCCGCCGGAGCAGCTCGACATTCCCCTGGTGTGGGAGGTCGAGCGCGAGCCGCCGCCCGCCCAGCCCGGGGAGGATCCGCCGCCGCCCGAACCGACGCACCAACCGTGCGGGCCCGCCGCGCTGCTGACCGGGGCGGCGGCCGATCTGGGGGTCACACTACTCGCCCTCGCGCTTCCCTGGGCAATCGCCGACGCGCTCGGCGCGTCGGCCGGGCCTGAGCAGTTCGCCCTGATCGTCTGCGTCGGGGTCGAACTGGCGGCGGTGACGACCGTCAGCTGCCTGTGGGGGTGGCGCGGAACGCCGGGCATGCTGCTGCTCAAGGTCGGTGCGGCACAGCCGCTCCCGCTGGCACGGGCGCTGCGCTTCTGGATGGTGTGGTTCGCGCTGCTGCCGGTGTTGGCTGTTCCTCTCGCGGTCGGCCGGCGCGGACGACGTCTGGCCGATCAGCTGGCCGGATCGGCGGTCAGCTGCCGGTGATCTCCTTGGCCCGCTTGAAGACCATGCCGATGTGGTCGGTGGCCCCGGTCTTGAAGTTGATCGCGGTGATCCCGACCAGCTCCCAGCCGTCGTCACCCAGACGGTTGAGCTGTGGCTCGTAGGTCGGGTCGAGGCGGTAGTTCTCGGAGCGGATGTTGAGAATCTTATACTCCCAGACGATGCGCGCCATGCCAGCCTCCCGGTCCTCCCGGCGTGTCCTGTCTCGACGAACGTTAAGCCAGTATAACACCGTGATTTGAGTCGATGCACGACGAGCCGCGACTGTCGATTGTCGTACCGGCGTACAACGAAGCGACCCGCCTGCCGTCCACGCTCGCGCGCATCGTCGCGTACCTGTCGGCCCGTGCCGAGCTGCTGCCCGCCGAGGTCATCGTGGTGGACGACGGGTCGAGCGACGGGACCGCGGGCGCCGCCGACGCGATCACGGCGCCCGCAGCGCTCGACGTCAAGGTCATCCGGCTGCCGCAGAACCGGGGCAAGGGCGCCGCGGTGCGCGCCGGGATGGCGGCGAGCAGGGGTGAGCGGGTGCTGATCTCGGATGCCGACCTCGCCACCCCCATCGAGGAGGTCGAGGCGCTTCTGGCGAGCGGCGCCCAGGTTGCGGTCGGCTCCCGGGCGCTCAGGCGCGAGCTGATCACCCGGCGTCAGCCGCTTCCCCGCGACCTGCTCGGCCGCCTGTTCAACCTCGCCCTCCGGCTGCTCGGGCTGACCCCGCTGCACGACACCCAGTGCGGTTTCAAGCTCATCGATGGTGAGCTTGCCCGCCGGCTGGCAGGAGCCCAGCGTCTCGACGGCTTTGCCTTCGACGTCGAGCTGCTCGCCCGGGCGGCACGCGAGGGCGCGACCGTCGCCGAGGTGCCGGTGCACTGGGCCCATGTCGACGACTCTCGCGTGCGGCCGATCCGCCACGGACTCGCGATGTTCCTCGACGTGCTACGAGTGCGGTGGTGGCTGCTCGTGGGCCGCTAGCAACCCACGTCCGTCTGTGCGGGTGGAGGTCGCCCGCTGCGCCGATGCCACCGGCGTTCGCGCGGGATCCGGTGTGCTACCTTCGTGGCCGGGGTGGTCTTTCCGCGTCGCGGGAGAGGAGCAGGGGCATGAGGACCCGGATCACCGGGCTGTTCGGCATCACGCACCCGATCGTGCTGTCCGGGATGAGCTGGGTGAGCGTCCCGGAGCTGGTGGCGGCAGTCTCCAACGCGGGAGGTCTGGGCATCCTGGCCACCGGCGTGTTCAACGCGAAGCAGACCCGCGAGGCCGTGCATCGCGTCCGCGAGCTTACCGACCGGCCCTTCGGGGCGAACGCCACCCTGTACTTCCCCGGCGCCCGCGAGAACGCCAACGTGCTGCTCGAGGAAGAAGTGCCGGTGATCAACTTCTCCATGGGCAAGGGCGACTGGATCGTGCGCGCCGCCCACGCCTACGGGGGTCGCGTGGTCGCCACCGTGACCAACCGCGCGCACGCGGTCGCTGCCGCCGCGTACGGCACCGACGCGCTGATCGTCACCGGGCACGAGGCGGCCGCCCACGGCGGCGACGTGACCTCGCTCGTGCTCGTCCCCCGCATCGTCGACGCGGTCCCGATCCCGGTGATCGCGGCCGGCGGTTTCGCCGACGGGCGCGGGCTCGCGGCCGCGCTGGCGCTGGGCGCGGAGGGGATCGCGATGGGCACGCGGTTCATGAGCACCGCCGAAAGCCCCGTTCACGAGGTCATGAAACGCCTCGCCCGCGAGGCCGACGAGCACGCCACGACCTACTCCTCGCGTTTCGACGGTCAGCCCTGCCGGGTGATGCGGACGCGCGCCTCGCGGCGCGCCATCCGGCGCGGCCTCGACCTCAAGCGGGCGGCCTTCAACGGCCGGGAGATCGCCCGCATGCTCGAGGTCCCCTACCCGAAGCTCGCCCTCGGAGTCCTCGCGTCGGGCTGGAAGAACGCCCGCCAGCTCGCCCACATGGCGAACGCCTTCAAAGCCTTTCGGCTGGCAGCCGTGAACGGCGACAACGAGCGCGGCGTCCTCCCTCTCGGGCAGGTGACCGCACTGGTCGAGGACGCCCCTCCGGTCGCCGAGGTGATCGCGCGGATCGTCGCCCAGGCCGAGCGGATCCAGCAGGCGCAGGCCGCGCGGGTGGCCAGCGCGCCGGCGAGCGCCGGGGCTCAGGAGCTGGCGGGTCGGCGGTAGCAGGTCAGCTGGCCGTCGGCGTGGACCACCTCGAACTCGGGGGCCAGGAACGGCCGCAGGCAGTCCGCCACCGAGAGGATCGTGACGGCGCAACGTGAGCGCGCCAGCTCGTCGGCGAACCAGCGGTAGAAGGCGCCGCCGGGGCCGTCGGGCCTCACCGGCCGGTACAGATAGACGAGGTCGAAGCCCGCGGGCGAGACCGAGCCGATGTCGGCGCACCGCCACTCCACGCGTCCGCCGGGGATGCCGAGCCAGCTCTCCAACGCCCTACCGGCCGCGAGCATCGCCGAGCTGATCTCGACCTGCACGGTGCGGCGGTGCGGCGCGAGGCGCTGGACGAGCAGGAGCTGCAGGCCGTTGCCCGCACCGTAGTCGACCGACGCGCTGTCGGGGCGCAGGAACTCCGGCGCCTTGAGGATCGGCGTGAGGCCGCCGGCGTGGGCCCAGTACCCGCCGGTGGCGTCGACGCGCGCCCGCTCCTCCGGCGAATAGGGCGCCTGGTGGCCGTGCAGGTGGGCGTAGAGCTCCAGGAAGGCCTCCTCGAGCGTCTCGCCGTCACCGCCCGCGGCGACCTCGCGGAGTCGCTCCTGGAGCGCGGCGAATCGCGACCACAGTCGGTGAGGGTCGGGTGGCGGGGGCAGAGTGAGGAGGAGCTCGATGAGCGCCACCAGCCGCCGTCGCTCGGCGACCGGCCGGCCGTCGCGGCTCAGGAGCGCGAGGAGGTGTTCCGAGCTGTCGGGCGGAGGAGCACCGCTGGCGGGACGCATGCCCGTCTACTCCATGGTCAGCTCGACGCCACCGGTGAGCCGGGCGGCGAGGTTGTAGAGCAGGGCGAGGACGACACCGGAGACGAACCCGACGGCGGCGTAGAGCAGGGGCAGGCCGACCAGCGCCGCAGCGCCGAGCAGCGGTCCCCGCAGCAGCGACACGGCCACTCCGGCGGCTCGCGGCAGCATGCCGACGAGCGCCACCAGGGCACCGACCACGAGACCGAGGACGGCATGGATCACGGCGCTGGTGAGCGCCGTCGACAGCACCCCGAGGCGCCGGACCCGCCAGGTGACCACGGCGTTGGTCAGCCCGAACACGGGTTCCTGCGTCGGGCTGGATGGCGGGCTCGGCTCCTCGCCGGGGAACGGCGGCGGCAGGGTCGCGGCGGCCGGGGCGGTTCGCCCGGCGGGAGCCGCGGGCGGCGCCCCGGTGGGGCCGGGTTCCGGGAGCGGGGCGCTCTCGGGTGTGGTCGCGGCGGCCTGAGGCTCGGGATCGATGCGGAAGGGGTTGCCGCACCCGGGGCACTTGAGGTCACGGCCCAGGTAGCGTTCGGGAACGCCGAGGCGCTTGCCGCACTGCGCGCAGGTATGCGTGATCGTCGCCATGTTTCCCCCTCGTGCGGAGCCGCTGCAGGGGAGAGTGTACGACGGCGTCAGCCGGTGACGCGCGACGCGGGGCGTGACGCACCGCACGACGTGCCCCGCCGGGGCCGCCGCCGTCGGGGTGAGCGGCGCAGGCGGGTCCCGGCACGTGGAGGCGTCAGCGGCGGCTGGGCTGGTAGCTGCCGGGCAGCGACCGGAACGCGATGGCGAAACGGTTCCAGCCGTTGATCGCGACGACGGCCAGCGTGAGGTCGACGAGCTCGCGTTCGGAGAACTGCTCGCGCACCCGCGCGAACACCTCGTCGGGCACGTGGCCGTCGGAGATCGCCGTCACCGCTTCGGTCCAGTCCAGCGCGGCGCGCTCGCGGGATGAGAAGAATGGCGTCTCCCGCCAGGCCGAGAGGGTATAGAGGCGTTGCTCGGTCTCGCCGGCGATCCGGGCATCCTTGCTGTGCATGTCCAGGCAGTACGCGCACCCGTTGATCTGCGAAGCGCGTATCCGGACCAGCTCGAGAAGGGACGGCTCGAGGCCGCAGTCGCGGACGTACCGCTCGAGCCCCTGCATTGCTCGATAGGCACCCGCCGCGAGCCCGGCGGCGTCGAGCCGCGGCGCGGCGTGTGGCTGCGGGGAAACCGGAGTCGGCTGCGATCGAGGCGACGCGTCCATGAGCACCTCCCCATCGCTGGCCAACGGCCACGTGGCCACCCGGATTCCTCGGCCGGCGGCGATGGCCGATGCTTGAGCGTGCGCCCGGTCACCTCACACGCCGGGCCTGCCCCTCGGCCTGCCGGATCCGGGGTGACAACCGCGAACGCTAGACGCCGTAGAGAGGGAACGCCCTGGTCAGCTCCTCGACCTCGGACCTGACCCCCGCCCACGCCGCCTCGTCCTCGCTCCGGAGCACGCGGTCGATGAGCGCCGCGATGCGGCGCATCTCGTCCGGCCCCATCCCCCGCGTGGTCACCGCCGGGGTGCCGATCCGCACGCCGGAGCCGATGTAGGGCTTGCGGGTGTCGAACGGAACGGTGTTCTTGTTGACCGTGATCCCCGCCTTGCCGAGCCGCTCCTCGGCCTTCTTCCCCGAGATGCCGTCGGCGCCCAGGTTGATCAGCATGAGGTGGGTGTCGGTGCCGCCCGAGACCATCCGCCAGCCCAGGCCCATCAGCGTATCGCACAGCGTCCGGGCGTTGGCGAGCACACGCTCGATGTAGGTCGTGTAGGCGGGGGTGAGCGCCTCGGCGAAGGCCACCGCCTTGGCGGCGATCACGTGCATCAACGGGCCGCCCTGGACGCCCGGGAACACGGCCTTGTCGAGCGCCTCGGCGAACTCCGCCTTGCACATGACCATGCCGCCGCGGGGCCCGCGCAGGGTCTTGTGGGTGGTGGTGGTGACGAACTCGCAGCACGGCACCGGCGAGGGGTGGAGGCCGACCGCGACCATGCCGGCGATGTGGGCGATGTCCGCCATCACGATCGCACCGTTTTCGTGCGCGATGTCGGCGATCGCCTGGAAGTCGATGATGCGCGGGTAGGCCGAGGCCCCGCACACGATCAGCTTCGGCCGGTGCTGGCGGGCGGCGTCGCGCAGGGCGTCGTAGTCGATCGTCTCGGTATCCGGCCGCACCAGGTAGGGGTGGATCTGGAAGGTCTTGCCCGAGTAGTTGAGCGGGTGGCCGTGGGTGAGGTGGCCGCCGTGCGAGAGGTCCATGCCGAAGACCACGTCGCCGGGCTGGCAGGTGGCCAGGTAGACCGACATGTTGGCCTGGGCGCCGGAGTGCGGCTGGACGTTGACGTGGTCGCAGCCGAACAGCCGCTTCGCACGGGTGCGCGCGAGCTCCTCGGCGACGTCGACGAACTCGCACCCCCCGTAGTAGCGCTTCGCCGGGTAGCCCTCGGCGTACTTGTTGGTCATCACCGAGCCCATCGCCGCCAGCACCGCGGGTGAGACGAAGTTCTCGGAGGCGATCAGCTCGAGGCCGTCGTTCTCCCGGCGGCGCTCGTCGGCCAGGGCCTGTGCGACCTCGGGGTCCGCTTGCCGGACGGCGGTCTCGAGGAAGGAAAAGAATGCAGTCCGTTCGTGCTGGTTCATCGCGTCGTCCCCTTTCCTCGGGGCTGGGAGCCGACGCCGGACCCCGGGCCCCGGACCCCGGACCCCGTCTCTATCTTCCTCACCCGTCGTTCGTGTCGGCCGCCGTCGAACGGCACGGTGAGAAAGAGGTCGAGCATCTGCAGGGCGACACCGGGTCCGGTGGTCCGGCCACCGAGACAGAGCAGGTTGGCGTCGTTGTGGCGGCGGGCGGCCTCGGCGGTGAAGGCATCGTGGCAGAGCGCCGCACGCACCCCCACGTGGCGGTTGGCGGCCATGCTCATGCCGATCCCGGTGCCGCACACCAGCACGCCCCGCTCCGCCTCGCCGGCGGCCAGCCGGCGGGCCAGCTCGTGGGCGTAGTCGGGGTAGTCCACCGAGTCGGTTCCGGCGGGGCCGAGATCCACCACCTCCCAGCCACGGCCGCGCGCGTGCTCGAGCAGGAGCGCCTTCAGGTCGTATCCAGCGTGATCCGACGCGATCAAGAGCCGCACCTCACGCCCTCCCGGGCACCAGGCTGAGCGGTGCCGCCTGGGGATGGTACAACGCCTCGTACTCCTCGAGGGCGAAGCGGTCGCTCATCCCGGCGAGATGATCGACGACGATGCGCACGAACTGCGGGCTCTTGCGGTAGTGCCGCTCGACCTCGGAGGGGATCTCGGGGATGGGCAGGTCCCGCAGGTAGGGTCGTCCGGTTTCCTCGTGCGTGCGCAGGAGCACGTAGGTGGGCAGCGTCAGCGGGTTGGAGTGGAAGGCGCGGAACAGGCCGGTGATCACCAGCTTGGCCCGGTGGTCCTGGCGGTTGACCTCCTGGTGATTGATGATGAAGCGGTAGATGAACGCCTTGAGCTCGACGAACAACGGCGTCGCCTGGCGGGAGAAGGCGATCGCCGCCGCGGGGATCCGGTCGGCGATCGCCAGCCATCCCTCGTGGTCGCGGACCCCGAAACGGTCCACGATCCGCCTGATGTTGCGGGCACTGGTCTGGATCGCGTCGGTGACGAGCAGATGGATGAGTCCGCGCTGCAGCAGCGCCGCCCGGCGCCAGCGGCGCTTCTCGCCGGTGTAGCGCTCCGCGGCGCGGGCGATCACGGCCTGGGCCGCACCCAGCCGCTCGATCTCCTCGAGCGAGACGGCCTCCGTGTACAGACCGTCCTCGAGGTCGTGGGTCTGCTGGGCGATCTCGTCACCGAGGGCGACCGCCTGTCCTTCGAGATGGCACGGGAGCCCGAGTCGCAGGCCTTCCCGGTTGGGGAGTGGGAAGGGGAAGCGCACCTTCCAGGTGGTGTGCTTGAGCATCCCCTCGCGGACCTGGTCGGTGAGGTTGAGGCCCGGGTGGTCGTAGCGTCGCTCGAGCAGGTCGACGACCCGCAACGACTGGTAGTTGTGCTTGAAGGTACCGACCTCGTCGACCACCTCGGGCGACAACGGACAGGCCGGCTCCTCGCCGAGGAGGATCCTGGCGAGGACCTTCTCGCCCGAATGCCCGAAGGGGGTGTGGCCGAGGTCGTGAGCGAGGGCGGTAGCCTCGACCAGGTCCTCGTTGAGGCCGAGCGCCCGCGCGATCGTGCGTCCGAGCTGCGCCACCTCGAGGGTGTGGGTGAGCCTGGTGCGCGGGTGGTCTCCGGTGTGGGGGACGTACACCTGGGTCTTGTGCTTGAGCCTGCGGAAGGCGCGCGAGTGGAGGATGCGGTCGCGGTCGCGCTGAAACGCCGTCCGATAGTCGAAATGGCGGCCCTCGCTGCGCAGCGGCAGGCGGCGGGTCGCCTCCGGGGAACGGACGGCGCAGAACGACAGGTGCGACTCCTCGAGCTTCTCCAGGGCGGCACGGTCGCGAACCTCGAGCTCAGGCATCGGCCCTCCCGGTGTGGGCGAGCACCGCCCCGATCAGGCGGAGGGAACCCGTCACCAGGGTAGTCCTCTCCGTGGCCAGCGCCGCCAGCGCTGCCGTCACGTCGGCATGCACCACGCAACCGGGGAACGCTCCGGCGATGAGGTCCGCCGGGGTCGCACGCGGCGAGTCGAGTGGGGCCACGTGGACGGTGCGGGCGCGCGGGCGCAGGAGGGCGGCCATCTCGGCGAGCGGCTTGTCCTGCAGGCAGGAGAAGAGAAGATCGACGCGACCCGACAGGCCCAGCTCGTCGAGCGCAGCGGCCAGTGCCACGGCCGCCTCGCGGTTGTGCGCCCCGTCGAGGAGCAGCTCACCACCTTGCCACGCCAGCCGCTGCAGCCGTCCGGGCCACGACACCGCGGCGACTCCCCGCGCGACCGCCTCGGCGGCGAGCGGGCCGATCACGCCGTGACTGGCGAGGGCGGCAGCTCCGGCGAGCGCGAGCCGCAGGTTGTCGATCTGGTGCCGCCCCACCAGCGGCAACGTCGTCGCCCCCGCCGTCCCACCGAGCCTGAAGGTCACGGCCTGCACGCCGCTTCGGGTCTGTGCGAAAGCACCGGGGGCGGGAGAGCGTCCGTCGATCGTGACCTCAGCCCACTGGGAGGCCAGGGAGATCGGTGTCTGGGGATCCGCCTCGCGCCGGATCACCGGCTCGACCTCGTCGTCCCACGCCCCCACGATCGCCTCGTGGCCGCGCAGGGCAGCCGCCTTCTCGGCCGCGATGTGGCCACGGGTCGGACCCAGCCAGCCCTGGTGGTCGGTGCCGACGTTGGTGAGCAGCGCCGCCAGGGGTCGCGTCGCGTTGGTGGCGTCCCACCGGCCGCCCAGTCCCGCCTCGAGAACGGCGAGCGAGACGCCGCGCGCGGCGAACTCGAGGAAAGCGGCGACGGTGAGCGTCTCGAAGTAGGACAGCTCACGGAAACGTTCGAGCTCGCGGACCAGCTCGAGCAGGCGGCCGGGAGAGATTGCCGCGCCGTTGACCCGGATCCTCTCCTCGACGCGGATAAGGTGAGGCGACGTGTACAGCCCGACGCTGGTCCCGTGAGCCCGCACGACGGCGTCGAGCAGCGCGGCGGTCGAGCCCTTCCCGTTGGTCCCGAGGACGAGCAGCGCGGGAAACGCCCGTTCGGGGTGGCCGAGGGCCTCGAGAGCGCGAGCCATGCGCTCCAGACCCGGGAGGATCCGCTGCTCCAGCCGTGGTGCCAGGAGCCGTTCGGCCGAACCGGCTAGAGGAGGTGCCCCAGACATCGGCCCAGGGTCTCCTTGAGCTCCTGGCGAGGGACCACGAGGTCGAGCATGCCGTGCTCGAGCAGGAACTCGGCGCGCTGGAAACCCTCGGGGAGCTTCTGGCGGATGGTCTGCTCGATCACCCGCGGCCCGGCGAAGCCGATCAGCGCGCCGGGCTCCCCGATGTTGAGGTCGCCGAGCATCGCGTAGGACGCCGTGACTCCCCCGGTCGTGGGGTCGGTGAGCACGGAGATGTAGGGGATGCGCGCCTCGTGGAGCCGGGCGAGAGCGGCCGCGACCTTGGCCATCTGCATGAGTGAGAGGATGCCCTCCTGCATGCGGGCACCTCCGGAGCACGAGACCACGACGAGCGGGAGACGGTTCTTCAGGCAGCGCTCGATGGCGCGGGTGAGTTTCTCGCCCACGGCGGAGCCCATCGAGCCCCCCATGAACGAGTACTCCATGGCGGCGATCACGGTGCGCGTCCCCGCCAGTCGGCCGAGACCGACGAGTACCGCGTCGCACTTCACGCCCTTGTCGCGCAGGACCTTGATCCGTTCGGCGTACGGCTTCGAATCGACGAACTCGAGCGGGTCCGAGGAGAAGACGCTGCCGAACATCTCGCGCCAGTCACCACCGTCGAACAGCTGGGCAAGGCGGGTCCGCGCCGAGACCCGGTGATGGTGGCCGCAGCGAGGGCAGACGAACAGGCCCTTCTCGAGCTCCTTACGGTACAGGGTCTCCCGGCAGCCCTCGCACTTGACCCACAGACCCTCGGGCACTCGGCTGGTCGGCCGGTCCTCATCGCTGCGGCGGAACCACACCATGGGGGAGTGAATCTAGCACCGGGCGGTCCAGGTGGCAAGGAAGAGGCTCGGGGCCCGAGGCTTGGGCGCATGCGGGTCGCACGGGCAATGGCCCCCGCTGGGCATCTCGATGCCCGAGTCTCAGGCCTTGGAGGACGTGAGGGGGACGATCACTCGCGCGCCTCCGTTCCTGGCCTCGATGGCGACCTCCACGCTGAACACCGCGCGGAACATCTCGGCGGTCAAAACCTCTTCGGCACGACCCTGGGCGTGGATGGCGCCGTCGCCCAGGACCGCCACCCGGTCGGCGAGGCGGGCGGCGAGGTTCCAGTCGTGGAGGACGGCCACCACTCCGACGCCATCGCTCGCGAGGCCGCGGAGGGTCTCGAGCAGATCGAGCTGATGGCGCACATCGAGCCCCGCGGCCGGCTCGTCGAGGAGGAGGAGCCGCGCCTGCGTGGCGAGGGCACGGGCAAGCAGGACGCGCTGGCGCTCGCCGCCCGAAAGGCGCTGCACCGGCGTGTCCGCCGAGGGGGCCAGGCGGACGCGCTCGAGCGACGCGGCGACCGCCGCGCGGTCGGCAGGTCCGAGCGGCCGCCACGGTCCCAGGTGAGGGGCGCGCCCCTGCTCGACCACCTCGCGGACGGTGAGCGGAAACGTGAAGTGGACCTGCTGCGGCACGAACGCCAACGTGCGTGCGATCTCCCGACGCCGCCACGCCTGCAGGGGCCGGCCAGCGAGCTCGATCCGACCCGCACGGACCGGCAGAATTCCGGCGAGCAGGCGCAGGAGCGTGCTCTTGCCGGCGCCGTTGGGCCCCAGGATGGCCAGGACCGAGCCCTCGCCGACCTCGAGGTCGACGCCTCGCACGACATCGCGATCGCCGTAGCCGGCGCGCACCCCGACGGCGCGCAGGACGCTCACGGAGCTCTCCGCAGCAGGGCAACGAAGAATGGGACGCCGATCAGCGCGGTCACCACGCCGATGGGCAGCTCGGCCGGTGCCAGCAGCCGGCGGGCGAGGACGTCGCCGAGCGCCGCCAGGGCCGCTCCGGCCAGAGCCGCGCGCGGGAACAGGCGACGCGGGGCGTAGCCCCAGATCAGGCGGCAGAGGTGGGGGACGACGAGCCCGACGAAGCCGATCACCCCGGCGAACGCCACCGCCCCGCCGCACAGCGCGGCGGCCGCCAGGAACACCCGCCGGCGCACGATCGCGAGGTCGACGCCGAGGGCTGCCGCCGACTCCTCGCCGAGGGCGAGAAGGCCGAGGTCGCGCCCATGGTAGAGGAGGACGAAGCCGGGTACGAGAAGGTAGGGGAGCAGCCAGAAGACCGCGGCGGGCGAGGCGGAGGCGAACGAACCCATCGTGATGGCGAGTGCGCCGGGCAGGCGGGGAGAGGGCGCGATGGCGAGGATGGCGAGGATGGCGGCCGAGGCGGCGGCGTTCATCGCCACCCCGGCGAGGAGCATGCGCGTCGGGGAGGGGCCGAGCGGTCCCCGCGCCATCCACCAGACGAGGGCGGTGGCGCACGCCGCGCCGCCCATCGCGGCCGCCGGGACGACGCCCAGGACTGCGGCCGGCACGATGGCGTACGCGGCGGTCGCGGCCGCCGCACCTCCCCCCGAAATACCGAGGAGGAAGGGGTCCGCGAGCGGATTGGCGAGGAGGGCCTGGAGGGCGGCGCCGGCCAGGGCGAGCGCGGCACCGACCCCGAGGGCGAGGGCGAGGCGGGGCAGCCGGAGGCCGAATACGATGGTTGCCACCTCGGGGCGGCCATGGCCGAGCAGCGCGGCCGCGGCCTCGCTCGGCGAGGCGCCCGGTCCGGCCACGAGCAGACCGGCGGCCACCGAGGCGAGCACCACCACGACGAGGACGACGTCCGCGACACCCTTCACGGCCGCGCCTCACGTGCCGCGAGGAGTGCGTCGATCGCGTCGACCAGGCGGGGACCGGGTCGACTGGCCGGGTCCGCGGGCAGCCAGATCACCGTGACCGCACCGGCGGTGAGGCGTCGGCCGGCCACTCCGGCGGCGACGCGATCGTAGCCGGCGCGAACGTCGGGCTCGTCCGGTGCCACGACGACCTCCAGGCGGGGATCGAGGAGCACCTCGGGGTCGATCCTCGGGTAGCGGCCCGCGCCGCCGGGCGCGAGGTTCTCCAGGCCGGCGATCCGCAGCATGTCGTCGTGGAACGTGCCCGGGCCGGCGACGATCAGGGGGTCCCACCACACCACGTAGAGAGCGCGGCGAGGGGGCAGCCGGGCGCCGCGCACCCGGGCGGCCGTACACCGCGAGGCGATCCGGGTCGCGAGGGGGACCGGCCCCGGGGATCCGGTGAGCAGGCTGCCGAGGCGTTGGCACGCATCGGCGAGCCGATCGCATGAGGTGACGTCGGCCACGAAAACGCGCATGCCGAGGTCACGGAGGCGGGCGATGACCAGGGGGTCGTTGCCGGCCGTGGTCGCGACCACGAGATCGGGCCGGGCCGCCAGGATGTCCTCGATGTCTGCGGGGCCGACGTGGGGAAGCGTGCGGGCTGCTGGCGGGAAATCGGCGGCGCGCGGCACCGCGACCACCCGTGCTCCAGCGCCCAGGGCAAAGACCAGCTCGACGACATCGGGGGCGAGGGCGACGATCCGGTGGACCGGGGCGCCCGGCTGCGCGATTCCGAGCTGATCCCTGACCTCGCCGGCGGGGAAACAAACGGCCGCCCAGAGGAGCGAGGCGACGGAACTCCACCGGGCGGCGCGGCGGACGGCGGCCCGAGACGGAACGACTTTACTCGCCGGCCGACTCCTCCATGTCATTGGGGATGCCGAGACGCTGGCACGCCGCGTCGTACATCTGGCGGGCCGCCTTCTGAGCGCCCTGGAGATCGGCGATCCTCTGCTTGACCCGCTGGAGCTCCTCCTGGATCTGGTTCTCGAGATCGGTGATCTCCTGCTTGGTGACCTTCCGGGTCTCCTCGTAGAATTTGCGTTGCTGGTCGGTGAGCACGCTCATCAGGAACTCCTCCGTCTACGGTTTGAATTGGATGGGCTGCGTGAACCACACCTTGACTTTGACGCCGTTCTTGGTCGCGGGCTGGTAACGCCAGGTGCGGACCGCGTCAACGGCGGCGCGATCGAATCCGAAATCGGGCCTGATGCCCCGCAGGACCTGGACGTCCTGCACGGCGCCGTTCTCGTCGACCAGCACGCGCAGGATCACCGTTCCACCCACCCGCGACCGCTCCGCCATGGGCGGATAGGCTGGCTTCGGCGCCGACAGCCGGACGGGCTGCGTGTCGGCCGAGGCGACGTCGACCAGGTCACCCTCGTGGACCGTCGGGGCGACCGCGGCCGCGGGTGCGCGCGTGGCCTCCTGCTGCGGCGGGGGTGTGGGCGCCTGTGTGGGTTCGGGCTGGGGCGTCGGCGGCTCGGTCGCTAGCGGGGTCGGGGCGGCGGCCGCCGGCGACGGCTCCACCGGAGCGGCCGTCGGCGCCTGACGGCCCTGCTGTGCGCCGGCCGTCGCGGCGGGCACGGGAGGAACTGCCTGGGCGCGAGCGGCGGGCGTCGGTCGGGGCGTGGAGGGGACCGGAGCGACGGCCGCGCCGCCCGGGCGAGCAGCCGCTTCGCCCTGCGCTGGCGCGGTCCCTTCAGAGGCCAGGCGCTGGCGGAGTGCCTCCTCCTGCTTCGCCACCTCCTCGGCCGCGATCTGGCGCGCCTGCTCGACTGCGGCGGGCGGAGGAGTGGCACTGGCCGGTTCCTGACTCGTGGTGGTCTTGTGCCTGGTCAGGAGGAGGAACGCAACGATGATGCCGACCACGACGACGCCGCCGGCGGCGAGGAGCGCGAACCTCGGGGAGCGTGACGCCGGTGCGGCCCCGGAGACGCCGAGCGTGGGTGGCTCGACCGGCGTCGGGGCAGGCCGCCGCTCCTCCTGGACGACCGCCACGCGCGCCGGCCGGGCCGGCTCGGGGGCGGGCCGTGCCGGCGGGGGAGCGGCCGTCGGCGGTGCTGCTGGCGCCTGCGCCGGGAGTCCGCGCCCGACGACCTCGCTGAGGAACTTGCCGAGATCCCCGACGCTGGGAGCGGGGCGGAGGTTCGGAAGAATGGCATCGATGTCCGCCCCCAGCTCGGCGGCCGTCTGATAGCGGTCGTCGCGGTTCTCACGTAACGCCTTGAGGATGACGCGCTCCACCTCGGGCGGAATGGCGGGATCGATGTCGCGCGGGGGCGTCAGCTGTGGTGAGCGCACCTGCTCGAGGATGGAGAGCTCGGAGTCGCCGGAGAACGCCTTCCTGCCGGTGACCATCTCGTAGAGCACGAGGCCGAGGGAGAAGATGTCGGAGCGATGGTCGATGTCCTTACCCCAGGCCTGCTCCGGGGACATGTATTGGAGCTTTCCCTTGAGCGCGCCCGCGCGTGTGTGTGAGGCCTTCGAGGCCGCCTTGGCGATTCCGAAGTCGCACAGCTTGATGTCACCGTCGAAGGAGATCAGCACGTTCTGCGGTGACACGTCGCGATGCACGAGGGCCATTGCCTTGCCCTGGGCGTCGTGTTTACGGTGCGCATAGTCGAGTGCGGCGGCGAGCCGCGAGGCGATGAAGAGCGCGAAGCCGAGCGGGATGCGGGTCTTCTTGTCGGAGAGCGTCCGCAGGATCGAGCGCAGGTCCTTGCCGTCGATGTACTCCATCGCGATGTAGTAGGAGCGCTCGATCTTCCCGAGGTCGTAGATGTGGATGATGTTGGGGTGCTGGAGCCCGGCGGCCAGCTTCGCCTCGTCGATGAACATCGTGACGAACTCGTCGTTGTCCGTCAGGTGCGCGAGGATCCGTTTGATCGCGACGGTCTTCTCGAAACCCTCGACGCCGCTCATGCGAGCCTTGAACACCTCGGCCATGCCACCGGTCGCGATCAGCTGGACGAGCTCGTAGTGGCCGAACGGCGTGCCGCCCTTGCCGGACGGCTCGGCGGGCTTGGCCGGCCTGGCCGGCAGTACCGGCGTGATCGGCATGGCGACTGTCTTGGCCGGCGCCGGTTTCGCCATCTCGGGCCTGGCAGCCGGTGTCGCCGCCGGGGTTACCGGCCCTGGCGCCGCCTGGCGGTGCGTCGGTGCCCGCTTGTCGCGCGGGATCTGCACCTGCAAGCCAGACAGGGTCTGCGAGAGCAGGTCGTCGACCGAGCTTCCCGCGGGAGCCTCCTTTGGCTTGGCCGGCTTCGGAGCCGGGCCGAGGACATCGGCCAGCGTCGACTCGACGACCCGATCGGCTGCGCTCGCCGCCGCGGCCGGCTTCCCGGTCGGGGTTGCGCTGCCGGCCCGAGCTGGCGCAGGGGGTGGAGCGGGTGCGATCGGCGGGGGCTGAGGCGTTCGGGAGGGCTCGGGTTCCGCCTCGAGGAGATCGGCGAAGAGTTCCTCGGATGTGATGGTCCCGGCCTCGCCGCCGGCGCCTCCGCTGCGTCGCATGGCCTCGAGGACCTCCGCACGCTGGTCGGCGGTGCCAGCGGCCTGCCCGCGCGGCGCCTCGATGACCTCCCGCACCTGCGCGACCAGGTCCTCGTTGGCGAACGGCCGGGAGACGATCCCCTGGGCGCCGATCCTCTGCGCGTCCGCCTTGGGATCGAGGCCGACGTAGCCGCTCATGAGCACGAGGAACGGCGTGTAGCGCAGTCCCGCGCGCGCCCGCAGTTGGGTGATCGCGTCCTCGACCGAGATCCGCGGCAGCACCGCCGTGATCAGCACCGCCCGGGGTTCCACCTTGGCGCACTCCGCGACGGCACTGTCGACGTCCTTCACGTTGACCAGCTGGCAACCCAGCGGCCTCAGCGCTTCGCTGACCCGCGCGATCGTCCGGGGCTCGTAGTCGACGAGGAGGATGGTCTCTTTCATGGCACCGATGCGTGCGCTGCAGACGCTTCTGTATTCTCGTGAGCCGCATCTTGCAAGTCAAGGGGCACTGATCGGTTGCAGCGGGCGCGGTGTACAATGCCAGCGCGGGGGCCGCTGTGGTCCCGGCGGGGGTCGGTATGTCGGGTCACAACAAGTGGAGCACGATTAAGCACAAGAAGGGCAAGCTCGACGCCAAGCGCGGCAAGCTCTTCACCAAGATCATCCGCGAGATCACGACCTCGGCCCGCGAGGGTGGCGGTGACGCCGACGGCAACCCTCGCCTGCGCGCCGCGGTCCAGGCCGCCAAGGCGGCCAACATGCCCGCCGACACCATCCAGAAGGCGATTCAGCGTGGCACCGGCGAGCTGCCCGGCGTCTCCTACGAGGAGGTCACCTACGAAGGGTACGGCCCGGGCGGCGTCGCGGTCATGCTCCAGGTTCTCACCGACAACCGCAACCGCACCACCGCAGAGATCCGGCACATGTTCTCCAAGCACGGCGGCAACCTGGGGGAGAGCGGCTGCGTCGCCTTTCTCTTCAAGAAGCAGGGCTACCTGATCGTACCCAAGGGCGCCGCTGAGGAGGACGCCGTCATGGAGGCGGCGCTCGAGTCTGGTGCGGAGGACTTCTTCGCGGAGGATCCCGAGCTGTACGAGATCTACACCGCGCCGGACGCGCTCCACAAGGTCAAGGGACAGCTGGAATCGCGTGGCCTTGTCGTCGAGCAGGCCAAGGTCGAGATGGTCCCCACCACGCAGGTTCGCCTCGAGGACAGGAAGGCGGAACAGATGATCCGTCTGATGGACGCCTTCGAGGACCACGACGACGTCCAGAACGTGTGGGCCAACTTCGACGTTGACGAACAGTTCCTCAACACCTCCAGCTGAAGGCTGGCGCGTCATGGGCCTCGACCCCGGGTCACGGGTGACCGGCTGGGGCGTGGTCGAACGGTGCGGCGCCCGTATCTCGCGGGTGGCGTCGGGGTGCCTGCGCTCGCCGGCCGGGAGGGAGCGGCCCATCCTGCTTGCGTCGTTGGCGGCCGGTCTCGAGACGTTGCTCGCACGGTGGCAGCCGTCGGTGGTGGCGATCGAAACGCCTTACATCGGGAAGTTCGCCCGCGCGGCTCTCGGGTTGGCCGAGGCGCGCGGCGCCATGCTGGCGGTGCTCGGGCGGTGGGGAGGCGAGGTGGTCGAGTACGAGCCGGCCCGCGTCAAGGGTGCGATCGTCGGATTCGGCGGTGCGGACAAGCGACAGGTCGCGTACGTGATCCGCCATGAGCTCGAGCTCGAGGAGGAGCCGGCTCACGACGTGGCTGATGCCCTCGCCATCGCGCTCTGTCATGTCCGCCACTCTCGCCTTGACGTCTGAAACAGCCTTGTGCTAGCATCATCGCCGGTAGCTCTGGCCTAAAAGCCTGGCTGCGAAGAAGATAGAGAGATGGAGTCGGAGTCCTCCGCGATCCAGCCCTGCGTCGCTCCACGGACGGTCGCTCCCGTCTTGGGCTGAGCAATGGCGCTCCAGGGCTCCCTCTCCGACCTCGCGCTCCCAGACGTGATCCAGCTCGTGAGCGTCTCCGGCAAGACCGGCGTGTTCAACCTCTCGGGCGAGGGAGGAGAGGGGAAGATCTACCTCAGGGAAGGCCAGATCATCGACGCCCATGTCGGCGGGTTGCGCGGCGAGTACGCCGTCTACGAGATGGCGATGTGGCGCAACGGGCAGTTCATCTTCACGCCCTCCGTCGAGACCGACCAGATCACCATCAAGCAGTCGAACACCAGCCTCATGATGGAGGCGGCACGCCGGCTCGACGAGTGGCGCGTGCTCCAGCGCAAGGTTCCGTCCCTCGACGTGGTGCCGCACTTCCTGCCGCGCGATCCCGGCCACGACCAGATCACCCTCTCCCCCCGCGAGTGGCAGATCGTGACCAAGGTCGACGGGAAGCGAAGCATCAAGCAGCTCGAGCAGGTCACCGAGCTGCCCGCCTTCGACGTCTGCAAGGTGCTGTTCGGTCTCGTCGCCAACGGGCTCATCGCCCTGCGGTCCCCGGATGAGAAGGAGGGACCGGCGAAGCCGTCCGGGCCGCCACTCACCACGCTGCTGGCGCTGGCCGAAAACGTTCGCAAGGCGGCCGACGACATCGTCGGCCTGACCGGCTCGATCACGGTGGAGAAGCAGTACCGGGTGACGCGAACGGAGATCGAAGGCGGAAACGGCAAGGCGGCGATCCAGAAGATGGTCGACAACCTCGCCCGGGCGATCTCCCTCCTCGAGGGTGGAGACAAGGCCGGCGAGTTCTTGCGCCGGGTCGGGCCGCTCCTCCAGCACTAGCCGTTGGGGCCTCAAGGCTCCTCAGGCAGCGCGACCAGACCCAGTGCGGCGCCGAGGGCCCCCACCGTGGCCCCGAGCGCGGCGATGATCCCGAACAGCGCGGGCGGGATCGACAGCCGGAACGTCGGACCGGTCAGGAACGCCTGCAGGGCGAGCAGCGCCAGGATGGCGAACAGCCCGCCGCCCAGGCCGAGCACTGCACCGCAGGCCAGGTACGGAAGCCTGATGTCCCGCTCGCGGGCACCGATCAGGCGCATGATGGCGATCTCGTCGGCGTGTTCGAGGACGAGCAGGCGCACGACCAGGAGCACCACGGCGCTGCACCCGACGAGCAGGACGCCCGCGAGGCCGAAGCCGACCAGGAGGACACTGGAGAGCGTGCGCTCGAGCCGTCCCTGCCAGTCGCGCGAGTTCTCCACGAGGATCACCTCGGGCCGGTGCCGCAACCACTCGGCGGCTGCCGCCGCCTGGTCGCCGTCGGTGGAGGCCTCGAGCAGGGTGGGGAAGCTGCTGTCGTCCAGGCCGAGCAGGACGCTGGCGAGCTCGGGGAACCAGCGGGCGAGCTGATCGCGGGTCGCGGCCGGTGCCACGATGCGAGCCGACATAACGGGGAACTCGGCGTGCAGGGCGTCGAGGAGCGGTTGGGCGGCAGCGCCGCCACGGAGCGCCGCGACCACGGTGGCCGGTCGGCCGCGGGCGAGGAGGTCGCTCATGACCCAGTCTCGCGCCGCCCACAGCACTCCTCCCCAAGTCGCGGCGACAGCGACCAGGACGAGGGCCACGAACCCGGTGGGCCCGGACTCGCGGAGCTGCCGCCGCACCTCGCGCCAGAGATGCCTGTTCACGTTGCCGGGCCCCAGGTGTCGCGGACCAGGGCACCTCTCTCCAGGGAAAGGGTGCGCGCCGGGTGCGCCTCGATGAGGGTGCGGTCGTGGGTGGCCACGAGCACGGTGGTGCCCTGGTAGTTGATCGTCTTGAAGAGCTCCAGAAGTTCGTGCGAGCGCTCCGGGTCGAGGTTGCCGGTGGGTTCGTCGGCGAGGATGAGGTCCGGCTTCATCACCAGCGCGCGCGCGACGGCGACACGTTGCTGCTCGCCTCCGGAGAGCTCCTCGGGATAGGAGGCGAGTCGATGCTGGAGACCCATCTGGCGGAGCGTGGCATACGCCCTCCGCTGCTGGTCGCGCTCGGTGAGGTCGAGGAGCGAGAGCACGAACGTCACGTTCTCCCCGACGGTCCTCCGGCGCAGGAGCTTGAAGTCCTGGAACACGACGCCGAGCCGGCGGCGGTAGGCGGGCACGTCACGGCGCCGCATCGCCACGAGGTCGTGGCCGGCGACCACGATCCGGCCGGTCTCGGGTAGCTCGGCCCGGTAGAGCAGGCGCAACAGGGTGCTCTTGCCGGCGCCCGAGGGCCCGGTGAGGAAGACGAATTCGCCGCGCTCGACGGTCGCGGTGATGCCGCGGAGTGCGGGACGTCCGCGATAACTCTTGGTGACCTCCGCAAGGGTGATCATCACGCGACGCGAACCACGGGTCGGGCGGCGGTGGTCCCTGCTGTGGCGGCGGGACAGCCCGCCGAGAGCTGGTCGGGCGTCATCCGAGCACGCGCTCCGCGGCGGTCACCTCGCCGCGAGAAAGGAACTCCTGGCTGCCGAGTGGCGGTCGCAACGTGCAAGGGGAACCCCTGGCCGCGCAGTGTAGCATGACGGAATGACGGAGAATCCTGATTCGGACGGGGTCGTCGAGGTCCTGCTCGACGGCGCCCTTGCGCTGTTCGCCGACCGCACTGCCGCGACATCCGACGGGTCCCCCGCGGCGCTGGCGGAGGATGCCAGGGCGGCCGCCTCGCGGTGGGTGGGCCGGCCGCTGCCGGCCCTCTATGGGCGCCAGGAACACACGACGCTCACCTTTGTGTATGGGGCCGAGGGGCCCCTCGCCCCGTGTGCGCACCTGGTCGGCCGCTGCGACGCGCTGATCACCGCCGAGGCCGACATCGCGCTCACCGTCCGCACCGCGGATTGTCTCCCGATCGTGCTCGCCGGCGGCGGCGTGGTGGCGATGATCCACGCCGGCTGGCGGGGCCTGGCCGGTGGCATCCTCGACGCCGTGACGCGCCGGATCGCGGTCGACTTTGCCGTGGCTGCCGCCGACCTCGCGGCGGTCATCGGTGTCGGTGTCGGGCCATGCCACTATCGGGTCGGGACCGACGTCGTGACGGCGCTGGCGGGTTGGCCGGTCGCGACCGGGGCCTGGCAGGGCGAGGGGTCGGTCGACCTGGCGAGGTGGGCGAGTGCTCGGTTGAGTTCGCTGGGCCTGCCCGACGAGGAGATCCGCGTCCTTCCCGGTTGCACGGCGTGCTCCGATCGCCACTACTCGTACAGGCGCGATGGCGCCAACGCCGGCCGCCAGTGGAGCACGGTCTTGAGGCTGGGGGCCTGAGGTCAGGTGCCTGCGATGGGCGCGCCGCCGCCAGACCTCAAGCCCCGGGCCGCACGCCTCAGGCCTGAGAGTCGAGCCGGGCGGCGACACGGCCGCGCAGCTGGCCACATGCGCCGCCGACCTCGACGCCCTTGCTCCAGCGCACGGTGACGTTGAGGTTGGCATCGGCCAGCACCGCCGCGAAGGCATTGACCGTCGCCTCGTCCGGGGTGGCGAGATCGGGGAGGAACTCCGGGTCGGGGTTGAAGGGAATCAGGTTGACCTTGACCGGCAGCGGGCGGAGCAGGCGCGGGAGACGCCGGGCGTCGTCGAGGGAGTCGTTGATCCCGCTGAGCAGCACGTACTCGATGGTGATCCGGCGCCCCCGCTCGAGGGGGAAGCGACGCAGCGCAGCAAGCAGCTCGTCGAGCGGCCAGCGGGCCGCCATCGGCATTAACCGGGCACGCTGCTCCTGGGTGGTGGCGTTGAGCGAAACCGCCAGGTTGGGCCGCCGCGCGAGCTGACCCAGCTTGGCGATCATGGGGACGATCCCGCTGGTCGAGACCGTGACGCGGCGTGGGCTGACGGTCTCTGACAGCAGCTCGAGCGCCCGCGTGATCCCCGGCAGGTTGAGGAGTGGCTCGCCCATGCCCATGAAGACGACGTTGAGAGGAGAGCCGAGCAGCTGGTCGTGGCGGACCAGCGCACGGTACTGGCCGAAGATCTCGCCGCCGGACAGGTTTCGCCCGGCCCCGAGCGCCCCGGTGACGCAGAAGACGCACCCGACCGCGCATCCCGCCTGGGACGAGAGGCACAACGTCGTGCGACCCTCCATGGGGATCACGACGGCCTCCACCACGGCGCCGTCGGCGAAGGCGAGAGCGAACTTGCGGGTGCCATCCTCCGCCCGACGGACGTCGACGATCGCCGGGTCGGCCACCGCAACACGTTCGGCGAGGGCGCCGCGCAGCGCCTTGGGAAGGTTGGTCATCTCCTCGAGGCTTCCGGCCAGACGGCGGGTCAGCCACGCGTAGACCTGATCGACGCGGTACGGCCGCGGGTCGACATCGTGGAGCAGAGACGCCAACTCAGCGCGGCTGACGCCGACCAGGTTTCGAGCTGGGCTGGGTTGGTTCGTCGAGGTCATCGGCGATTCCCAGGGAGCGCAGCAGCTCCCGGTCCTCTGTCGTCCATTGTGGCACGGCAGACATGGTCGGCTCGACGACCACCCTGGGGGCGCGGTCGCCGGGTGCCGGCTCGACGTGCACGACGACGGCATAGCCTGCTCGCTGCAGGCCGGCGCACGCCGCCGCCAACCCGCTGTCGCGTTCCAGGTGCTTCTTCAGCGCCTCGGCGATGAACGCCAGCAGGGCGATGCGCTCCGAAGGCGGGCCGGCCTCTCTCACGTCCTACCCCAACGGTCAGGGTCCTTTCGGCCATTCCCCCGACGCGACTACCATGGCGGTGTGCTGCCTTCTCCCTCGTTTGCTGTCGTGGTCGCCCGGGCCGCGGTCCGGTGGCGAGCGACGCCGGCGCTGGCCGAAGGCCCAAGCGGAGAGTGATGGACGAGCTGCTGGCGGCGCTCGCGACCCTGGTGCCGGCTCATCGCGAGGTGGAGCCACTGGCCGGCGACGCGTCCCATCGGCGTTTCTTCCGGGTGCACCGCTCCGACGGCGGCACGATCGTCGCGTGTCTCTACCCCGAGGGAGGCGCCGCGCAGGCGACGGCGGACCACGACGTGCAGCGCTGGGGTTGGAGCCGTGGCCTGCCGATCCCGAGGCCGCTCGGCGTGCGGGGTCGCGTCACCGTGAGCGAGGACCTGGGCGAGGAGGACCTGGCCGGCGCCGCTGCCGACGGGCTCGAGATCGGCGGGCCGGTCCTTGACGCGCTGGCAGCCTTCCAGCGTACGCACTGGGGTGGGCTCCCGACGCCGCCCTTCGACGCGGCGTTCTTCCGGCGCGAGCTGGCCAGGTTCGAGCGCGCGGCGTGGCCCGGCCTGCCCGCGAGCCCACCGGACGTGGCCGGCTTCCTCGACACGCTCGCGGCAGACCTGGGTCGTCATCCGCTCCGCCTCGTCCACCGTGACTTCCACGCCAACAACCTGTTTCTCCACGGCGGGCGGGTGCGAGCGGTGGACTTCCAGGACATGCGGGCGGGCCCCGACACCTACGATGCCGCGTCGCTCCTCCGCGAGCGCGGCGGCGAGCGCGTGATCGCTGACCCGGAGGCGTGGGTGCGGATGGCGGCGGCCCGGCTCGGCTGGAGCCCGGGGTGGCCCGACCGCTTCGTCGCGTGCGCGGCGCAGCGGGGCCTCAAGGTGATCGGCACCTTCCTCCGCCTGGCGGGAGAGGGCAAGGCGCGCTACCTGACGCTGCTCGACGAGGTCCAGCGGCACACCCTCGTGGCGCTCGCCGAGCTCGACGCCCCGGAGCGCCTGCGGGTCGCGGTGGCGCGGAGCCGGGAGCCCGAGCGGGGCGTATAATCCCGCTCCGGAGGGAGTTTCGCCATGTTCGGTACGATCGGGCTCCCAGAGCTCCTCATCATCCTGGTCATCGTGATCATCATCTTCGGGGCCGGCAAGCTCCCTCAGCTCGGCCGTGGCCTGGGTGAGGGCATCAAGAACTTCCGGAATTCCCTCAAGGGCGAGAGCGAGACCAAGAAGGACGAGCCGCCCAAGGAGCGCTAGCCTCCAGGCTGCCCTGCCGTCACCAGATCCATCCCCGACAGCTCGTGATAGGCCTGCGACACGCGGGCGACGAACCTCCTGGTCTCCGGGTAGGGCGGAACCGTGCCCCACCTCCTGACCGCGCCCGGTCCGGCGTTGTAGGCGGCCAGGGCCAACTCGGTGTCACCGCCGAAGTGATCGAGGAGCGCCGCGAGGTACCGGCACCCGGCTTCCAGTCCGACGGCCGGGTCTGCCGGGTCGGGGAGCCCGAGCCAGGCCGCCGTCTCGGGCAGCACCTGCATCAGACCGACGGCACCCTTCGGGGAGACGGCGCTGGCCTGGTCACTGGACTCCACGGAGATGATCGCCTCGACGAGGAGAGGGTCGAGGTTGTGGCGAGCGGCGGCCGCCAGTACCTGAGGATCGACACCGCCGAGCTCGAGGCTTGAGGGGATCTCGGCGACCCCCGGCCGGCCGCTTCCTGGCAGCTCGACCCGCGCTGGCGCTCCCCGCAGGCTCCTCGAGCGCTGAGAGGCCAGCGTGACGATCGAGGTCCCGAGGGCGACGCTCACCCACAGGGCGGTGCGCTGCCGTCCCGACAGCACCCCTAGCGGCCTCGGCTGGGGCGGTGACCGTTGCGCTGCATCTTGACCCGCAGCGTATTGCGGTGGATCCGGAGAGCCGCTGCCGCCTGCGAGAGGTTGCCACCGTGTCGCGTCACGGCCGAGCGAACGTAACCGGTGCTGAAGGCGCTGACCGCTTCCTCGAGGCCGACCCCGCGGTCGAGGAGCAGCTCGGTGACCGTTCCGAAAGCTTCGCTCAGCTCGCGCAGCGATGCGCGGGGCTTCGGAGATGCCTCGCGGGTCACTTGACTTCGACCCGGTCGCCGACCGCCATGTACTGCGACGAGCGCACGATCTTCGCCGACGCCCAATGCTCGCCGGTCGTCAGGACCGCGAGTTCCCCGAGTACCAGCCGCGGCATGCCGGCGACCGGGTTGTCGCGGTAGATCGTGCACACAGTCCCCGGAGCGACCTGGTCGGCGTTGCCGAGGTCGATGAGCACCACGTGGTCGGCGCCGAAGGAAACCGCGTCGTCCCTGCTGTAGACGATGTAGCCCTTCGGCTTGGTGTTGGGTTGGTCGCACACCGTGTTCTGCGGGGTCAGGACCGTCATCGGGATCGGCATCGGTTCGAACGGCCTGAGCCACGAACCGAGCGGGATCGCGTCACACGAGGCCACGATCTCGGCGGTGGCTGAATGGTCCTGGGTGCACAGCACGCGCAGATGACCGAGGTAGCGCATGACCCTTCCGAGCTCGGCGTTGGTGGCAGGGTGACGGATCGTCGATCCGGGGAGGACGATGAAGTACTCCTGCCCCGCCTTGACACCGTCTTCGGAACCGCCGCTGAGGAACACGATGTCCCCGGCGACGTAGTTCTCCTTCTGTCCGATGTCCTCCGCCGAGCTGATGGTCAGCGTCGGCGTCTCGCCCTTGTCATCGAGGTACCCGAAGCAGTAGAGATCATCCTCGCTGCCGACCGCCACCAGGTTGCCGGCCTCACCCTGGGCAGGCGGCGTCTCTCCGGTCGTGGGCGGCGGGGACGCCACCGCCGTCGGCTGCGCCGGCGCGGTCTCGCCGCCGGGGGCAGGAACTTCCGCGGCCTTCACACCGACGACCAGCGGGTCACCGGGATAGATCCAGTGCGCGTCGGTGATGTACTTGTTCTTCTCCCACAGCTGTGGCCACAGGTAGGGATTGCCGAGGAACTTCTTGGACAGGTCCCAGAGCGTGTCGTGCTGCTGGATGATGTACACGTTCGCGTCAGGCGGGAACTCGGTCGGCGGCTGGTAGGGCGTCCAGTGGTCGCCGACCTTGTGCAGCGGGTGGGGCGGAGGGGTCACAGCCTGCTCCGCAGCCGCCCAGCTAGCACACAGGATGAGGACGATGGCGAAGGTTCCGCGGCTCATGGGGGCACTCCCTCCACGCACTCTTTTGGTAGCTCCGTTGCCAAGATACTGCATGGTGACGGCCTCCGTCAACGGTTGGGGCGCTGTGGGGCTGTATTTTCCGGGGTCGGCGTGGGTTTGGACCCGCCGCCGGCGGCGGTTTTCTCGTCCACCCGCTTGAGGAGCGCGGTCCCCTCGCGCGCGGCGCCGGTGCCAGGGTAGGTCGAAAGCAGGTACTGAAGGCGCATCCGGGCACCGGTCCAGGCACCGATGTTGAAGTAGTAGCGGGCGACCTCGTACTCGTGGAGAGCGAGGTCCTCGGTGCACTTCTTGAGGAGATCGCGGGCTTCCGGCGCCTGCGGCGAGTCGGGGTAGAGCTCGACGACCTGACGGAAGCTGTCGGCGGCCTCGTGGATCGGCGTCAGGTCCCGCAAGGGCCCGCGACTCTGCTGGAAGTGGCACTTGCCCAGCATCAGCAGGGCGTACGGACGGTTGGGGTCGTTGGGGTAGCGGTTGGCGAAGTCCTTGAAGCGGAGCTGAGCCTCGGTGAGGCTCTCGACGTCCTTGCGTTGGTAGAAGGTATCGGCCACCTTCAGGCTCGCCTTCCGGCCCAGCGGGTCGTTCGGGAAGGAATCCGCGAGGAACGAGTAGAACTTCCTGGCCTCCTCCCACTTCTTCTTCTCCGCCAGCTCGTCACCGCGGGCGAGGATCTGGTCTTTCGAGAGTGCGGAGACCTCGTCGAGGAACTTCTGGTCCTGCTTCTTGCTCGAACACGCGACGCTCGCGACGATCAGCGCGAACACCAGCCATCTCCGCCCCATCATGCCTCCTCCCCGCGCAGCAACGCGATGGCCCGCCGTCGGTCGCGAGCGTGGAAAACCGCGGTCCCCGCCACCAGGACGTCGACACCGAGCCGACGGAGCATCGTGGCGTTCTCCTCGTCGACGCCGCCGTCGACGGCAATCTCGAGCCGAGCCGCCCGCTCGGCTCTGATCCGTCCGAGCCGTGCCAGCTTGTCCGCCATCTCGGCGATAAAGCTCTGGCCTCCAAACCCCGGGTTGACGGTCATCACGAGCACGTAGTCGATGAAGGGGAGCGCCTCCTCGATGGCGTCGAGCGACGTCAGGGGGTTGAGAGCGATCCCCGGCGAGGCCCCGAGTTCGCGGATCCTGGTCACGGTCCGGTGGAGGTGCGTGACAGTCTCGACATGGACCGCGATGCGATTGGCGCCGGCCTCGACGAAAGGTTCCAGGAGCGTGTTCGGATCCGTGACCATCAGGTGTACGTCGAGTGGGAGCGCCGTCAGGGTGCGAACCGCGCGGCACATGATCGGTCCGAAGGTCAGGTTGGGAACGAAGATCCCATCCATCACATCGAAGTGGAGCAGGTCGGCGCCGCCCGCGACGACCGATGCCACCTCGTCCGCGAGGTGAGCCAGATCACAGGCGAGCAGGGAGGGGGCGACGCGCGTCCGGTTCACTGGCTCACCCACAGGGCGGTCATCGCGCCCTCCACGACCGGACCTCCCGCCGGCGGGTCCTGTCGGAGCACGGTTCCGGAACCGATCCCGGGGTAGGGAAGACGCTGCACCGCAGCCAGCCGGAACCCGAGAGCGCGCAGGACGCGGCTGGCGTCCTCCTCACCGACGCCGACGAAGTCCGGCATCACGTAGCGCTTCTCCCGCGGGGTGCGGTTGACGAGGAGTGCGACCTCGCTTCCCGGCGGGACCAGCACACCCGCCGACGGGCTGGTCGCCAGCACCATCGCGGCATCGGCCTGGCCCTCGACGTCGCACCGGCGACCGACGGCCAGTCCCATCTCCTCCAGCTCCGCCTCGGCGAGCGAGACGGGCACGCCAGCGAGGTCGGCCACCCTCAGCGATGCCTTGCCCAAGGAGGGGTAGATGAGCACCGTCCCGCCGCGCTTGACCTGAAAGCCGGCCGCGGGTCGCTGCCGGGCGATCCGACCGGGAGGCACCGTGGCGTCGAACACCCCGTCCTGCGTGCGCACCACCAGGCCGACCTCGCGCAGCACCAGGCCCGCGCGCGCCGGCTCGAGACCCTGCACGCTCGGGACGCGGACAGCGGAGGAGCGCAGACTGACCCACAGCACCAGCCAGACGGCGCCAGCACAGCCAATTCCAAGCCCGAGTGCAGCCGCCAGTCCGCGCAGCAGGCCGCTACCTCTCATCGTCGTGGGAGCGTAGCATAACCGCGATGCCCCGCCTCGGAGCTCATCTCTCGGCGGCCGGCGGACCCTCCCGCGCGGTGGCGGCGGCGGTCCGGGTCGGCTGCCGCGCGCTGCAACTTTTCCAGCGCCCCCCCGGCCGCTGGGACGGGAAGGCACCCGCGCGCGAGGAGATCGACCGCTTTCGCACGGCCGCCCGGGGCGCCCACCTCGAGGGAGCCTGCTTCGCCCACGCCCCGTATCTCCTCAACCTCGCCAGCGCGGGCGCCGAGTTGCGCGGACGCTCGATCCGGGTGCTGGTCGAAGAACTCGTTCGCGGAGGCGCCCTCGGGCTCGCCGGGGTCGTCCTCCACCCTGGGTCGGCCGGGCGGGGGAACCGGGCGGAAGCCGAGGCGCGTTGCCGCGCGGCCATCGGCGAGGCCGTCGCCGCCGCCGGTGACGCCGCGGCGTTGCTCGTCCTCGAGGGCACGGCCGGCATGGGTGGGCAGCTGGGCCGCACACCTGCGGAGCTCGCCCGCCTGGTGCCGGGCGGCGTACACCTCGGCATCTGCCTCGACACCGCACATCTGTGGGGCGCGGGCTACGACCTCCACGGCGAGGGGTGGACGCGCGTCATGGGTGAGGTGGGCGAGAGCTGGAGCCGCGCCGCGCCGGAGCTCCTCCACGGCAACGACACGCCGGTCGAGTGCGGGTCCCACCGGGATCGCCACGCGCCGCCCGGAGAGGGCCGGCTCGGGGAGACGTTCTTCCGCGCGATGCTCGCCGACGACAGGCTCACCGACACACCGGTGGTTCTCGAGATCCCTCCGGGGGACGGCGAGCTCCTGGTCCGTGAGGCCTTGAGGCGACTGCAGGCGTGGAGCGGACTGGCGCGAAGACGTCGCCCGGCGAGGCGCTGACAACTCAGGAGTCCGCGGCGAACAGGACCGGCAGCGCGGACTCCGGATCGAGGGAGTCGAGCAGCGCGTCAGGCTCGAGAGCCGCGAGCTCGTTGCGTGTCGTCCAGCCGCTCGCCACGGCGACGGAGCGAGCACCGCCGGCGCGGGCGCAGCGGATGTCGGCCTCCGCGTCTCCCACCACGACGGTGCCGCCGCCCGCGAAGTCGTGACCGTAGCGCTGCGCTGCGCGGCCTCGGGCGATGGCGACGAGCCGGTTGCGGTCCTCGTCGTCCGACCCGTAGGCGCCGATCCCGAAGAACCCGTCCAGGCCTGCCGTCTGCAGCTTGATCGCCGCGCCCGGCGCGACGTTGCCGGTGAGCAGCCCGACCGCCGTGTCATCCCGCTCCGCGAGGAGCTCGAGGAGAGGGCGCACTCCGGGCAGCACCTGCACCACCTCCGGGCCGAGGGCGCCGCGGAGGCCTGTGAGATAGCGCCGGAAGACCTCGTCGAGGCGCGGCTCGACCACCTCCCGTCCGTGGCCCGCGAGATTCATGAGCTCGAACACGATCTGGGGGTCGGTCTTCCCCGAGTAGCGGAACGTCTCGTACGGGCCGGCGGTGCCGAAGGTCTGCTCGAGCGCCGAGGCGAGGGCCTTGCCGGCGCGCCCGCCGGTGGAGATCAGGGTGCCGTCGATGTCGAAGAGGACGAGATGCCGCAGCCGGCCCGACACGGCCGCGAGTCTAGCGCACCGGACAGCGTCGATCAGGTGTGACCGCCGGCCAGGACCGCGAGCGCACGCCGTCCCGCGGCGCCGTCGCCGGCGACCCATTCGGTGTGCGGCAAATTGACACCAGGGCTCGCGTTTGCGTAGCATCCCCGGACACGGAGGCGGTGGCAGCACTTGCTGACCGGGTTCAACACCGACATCGAGTTCGACGGCGTGACCTATCACGTGCAGACCGAGGACCGAGGGGGGGGCAACCCCCTCATCGAGTCGTTGGTCTACGTGCGGGGCGAGATCCTCGCGGCGCGCCGCACCGAATATCGCAACCTGCTCGAGGCCGGGGCCGACAAGTCCGCGATCCGGACCCTGATGGAACGCCAACACCGGGCGATCGTCGAGGTGATCCGCAACGGACGTCTCGACGTGCTCACCGAGCCCCACGTGGGAGCGGAGAGCGACACCACGGTGAGCCGTCGGCCGCTGGTCGGGAGTCAGCGGGCCGGGGCACCGGGAGCGGACGCTGCACGGAAGTCCCAGCGGACGCTCGACGAGGTGATCGCGGACTGGCTGTCCGAGCAGCAGCGGGAGGAGCGCGTTCGCGTGCAGGTCGAGGGCGGCGACGATCTCCACTTCGCCGCACCGTTCCGACTGCGCGTCCGGGTCGCCACCACGCCTGGGGACACCCCCGTGGCCCGGGCCCATGTCGTGGTACGCATGCTTTCCACCGCGACGAAGCCGGTCAAGCTCGGCGAGGGCCACAGCGACGGTGCCGGTGTGCTCGAGGTCGCAGGCGAGCTCCCCGAGCTCAAGAAGGGCACCGGCCTGGTGGTCGTCGCCGTGCAGCACCCCAGCGGGAGCGACGAGATCAAGTTCCTGATCAAGCGCTGACGTCGCCTGAGGCTGGGGGTGTGAGGCTAGTGCCTCGCCCAGGCCGCACGCCCCTGGTCCCAGGCCCCAAGCCTGCCTCTACGATTCGACCCGACCGTGCAGGAATGCCTCGAGCCCGACGCGCGCGATGGTCGGGTTCTCGCGCAGTCGCCGCACCGAGTACGGGTACCAGTGCGAGCCGAACGGCACGTAGACACGCAGACCGTGGCCGGCGGAGGTGATGATTCGGCGCAGCTCCGGGTCGACCCCGAGGAGCATCTGAAACTCGTAACGGGAGGGGTCGAGACGGAGCTCGTTGATGATCGCCAGACTCTGTTCGACGAGCCAGTCGTCGTGCGTGGCGATCCCCACGTACGACCCTCCCGCCAGGAGGACCCTGAGCGTCTGCACGAAGGCGTTGCGGATCGTCTCGCGGTCCTGGTAAGCGAGCGGCCTCGGCTCGAGATAGATGCCCTTGCACAGCCGGACATTGGCGCCCTCGGCGGCGAGCGCGGCTGCGTCGGACAGGGTGCGGCGGAGCCTGGCCTGGAGTACGACGCCGGTGCCGCCCGGGTAGCGGCGGGCCAGGTCGCGGTAGACCCGCAGCGTCGCGTCGGTCGTCGGCGAGTCCTCCATGTCGATGCGGACGAAGATCCCGTTGGCGTGTGCCTTGGCGAGGACCGCGGCGATGTTATCCCGGCAGAAGCCCTCGTCGATGTTGAGGCCCATCTGGGTGGGTTTGAGGGAGACGTTGGCGTCGAGGGCGTGGGCGACGATGGCGTCGATGACCTCGAGGTACGAGTTCACCGCGGTCTGGGCGAGGTCGCGAGAGGTGACGCTCTCGCCCAGCACGTCGATGGTGGCGCGGCAACCTTCCCGGCCCAGCCTCTGGACGGTCGCGATCGCCTCCTTGAGATGGGCGCCGGCGACGTAGCGACGCGCGAAGAAGTGCACGACTGGCTTCGGCGTGAGGGGTAGCGTGGCGCGAAGCAGGCTGTCGAACAGGCTCACGGAATCCTCCCGGACCGGGGTGCGCGGGCGAGGGTGAGGACGAACACCTCGCGAGCGCCGGCGCGCGCGAGGGCCGTGGCGCAGGCCGTCGCGGTCGCGCCGGTGGTGAAGACGTCGTCGAGGAGCAGGACCCGACCGGACACCGGTCGGCGTCGGCTGAACGCGGCTGCCGTGAGGGCTAGGCGCCCGGTGCGCGTTTGCCCCACCTGCGGCCGGCCGTGTCGGCGGCGGAGGGCCGGCACGCAGGGCCGGGCGAGGCCGCGCGCGAGATGGCGGGCGAGCAGCTCCGCATGGTCGAAGCCGCGCCGCAGCCGACGCAGCCAGGGCACCGGGACGGCGACGACGAGGTCGGGATCCGGCCAGCCGCGCCGGTGCCACGCCCGAGCCAGCAGGGTGGCGAGCGGCTCCGCGAGCTCGTCGCGCCGGCCGTGCTTGTAGAGGTTGATGAGCGCGCGCAGCGTACCCTCGTGAGAGCCGAAGCTGGCGGCGGATCGCCACGGGGGCGGGGAGGTGGAGCAGCTCAGACAGGGCGCGTCGGCGACGACCTCGGGGTCGCCGCACACCGGGCAGCCTGTCCTCTCGTGCTCGATCACACTGCCCCAGCACTGTCCGCACACGCCCGCCGCCGCGCCCCGCCACGGAAGGGAACCTCCGCACAGGGTGCAGGTCGCGGGCAGGAAGGTCTCGGCTAGGGCCTCGGCGAGGGACGCCATGGCGGCGGGAGTGTACCAGTATCCGCCAGGCTCGCGTGCGCCGGCGCCGGCCTGCGACGTCGGCGACAGGGCGCCCGTATAATCCGCGCGAGGAGGACGGGATGCGTACTTTCTGGCTGACCATGGTGGTGCTGCTGGGCGCCGGGGCGGTGGACGCGCAACAGCTGTTCCTCGGTGCCGGGGTCGGGACCAGTTGGGAGTTCGACCCGCCGGCGCTGCCGAGCAAGTCGACGTATCACAGCTCGGATGCCGTGTCCTCCGCCTTCCTCGCGATGCGGCTCGACGAGGACACCCAGCTCCGGGTGCGGGTCGCCAACCTACCCTTTCAGGCCCCCCGCTCCGCCGCGTCCGGACCCGTCGAGGCGTGGCCGGGGCGCCTGCGAGCCATGACAGTCGGCGTCGACTACTTCATGACCGGGGTGGTTGGAAATGTCGTCTTCTCCGGGGGGGTCGGTGGCTACCAGCTCGACCTCAAGGCCGCACACCCGCCGGCCGGGATGGAGGCGACGCGGTTCGGGTGGTACCTCGGCGTGGGTGAGTGGTTCAGGTTCTCGCGTCACCTCCAGGGCACTCTGGAGTTCACGATGGACCGGGCGGATCAGGTGGGCAAGCCCACGGTGGTGACCGCCGCCATCGGGCTCGCCTACGGCTTCTGACATGCCGCACGTGGTCCGTCGCGGTCGCGTCGACCTGGAGGCCGCGTGGCGCCAGCTGCCGCGCGGCCCCTGGCGTTGGGGCACCGCCGTGGCCAAGGTCGAGGGCTGCTTCCTGTCCAGCAACGCGGGCGCGCTGCTGGTGGCCGGGGTGGTCGTCGAGTACGGCCGGCCGCTCCATCCCGTGATCATCGTCTCGTTCCGCGACGACGACACCGCCGTCCATCTCTGGTCGCACGCCGCGGTGGAGCGCACACAGGCCGTGAAGCGCCTGCTCGTGCAGGTCGCCGCCGATCTCGCGCCCTTCGGTGCGGGCGAGATCGTCACCACCAACCTGGCGGACCTCACGGTGTAGACGGCCGCGTGGAGCCGCGGTCCAGGCCCGTGGCCGGCGTGCTACTGGGCGTCCTTGTCGATCTCCTTGAGCTTCTCCTGCTGCGAGTACTCGAGGTTACGCAGCTGGTCGCGAATCCCGCCGGCCGGTCCCCCGGGCATGCCGACGGCGCCGCTCAGCGCTTGTCCGGCCTCGTCGAGCAGCTGGCGTGCCCTGGCCCGGTGGGGATCTTGCGGGTTGCGCGAGGCGAGGAGCTCGTCGGCGGCCGCCCGCAGCGACACCGCGGCGTGGTGGGGAGGCGATCCGGGGGTGGCGCCGGCCGCCCAGGAGGCGGCGGTCGCGGCCGCCTGGCGCAGCTCGTCCTCGGGCAGCGCGTCGTGGTCGAGGAGAGCGGTGAGGCGCGCGGTGAGGCGCTTCGCGGCGGCGCCGTCGAACGGCAGTGACGGCACGTCCTCGTGCAGGCTGGGGATGGCCCGGCGCGCGGCCTCGATGTCTCGCCTAGTTTGGTGGGTGGCGAGCATCAGGACCGCCGCGGCGGCCAGCAACAGGGCGACCAGACCGAAGGCCCAGCGCATCGCGCGTTAAGGGTACACCACCCCGACCGAGCTGACCGAGAAAGAGGACAGTTGGCAGCTGGGGGACCGCCGTGCGCCGGCGGGCGTTGCGGCGCACGACCCTGCGGCACACGCTGCCGGGCGGGCAAGCTCTCCGACCGACGGCGGGAGTTACGAACCCGCCCCGAGGCTCTCGCGGGTAGTGGCACGGGCTGTGCACCATACTGTGAGTGTGGAGGTGCTGCGATGCGACGGAAGATCCTCATCCTGGCGGCTTCACTGCTGGTCGGGAGCCTCGCGTGGGGACGCGAGCTGACGTCGGCCTACGTGATCACGGCCGCGGCCAACACGCCCGGTCTCGCGGGCACGGAGTGGCACACCGACCTGACCCTGTACAACCCGCACAACTACGATTTGCCGGTCGTGCTCTACTTCCTGCCCTCGGGGCGCGACAACAGCGGGAGCGTGCCCAACGCCGCCCTCGACGTCCGCGCGTACGAGACGCTCAACCTGTGGGACGTACTCGGGCCGGACGGTTTCGACGGGCACGGCACCGGCGCCCTGCTGGTCTACGCCGATCCGGACAGGATCACCTGCTCGGGCCAGGACACCTCGTGCGACTTCGCGGCGTTCTCGCGCACCTATACCCTCGACCCGTCCGGCGCCGCCGGTGAGTACGGCCAGGCGGTACCGGGCTTTCCGGCCCACCTCGGGCTCGACTGGACGGTCACGGCCTACCTCCCCCAGATCATCGACGACAACGACTTCCGCACCAACCTCGGGGTGGCGTCGTGGACGCCCGTTCCGGTCTGGGTCAGGGTCTACCTGTTCGACAGCGACGGCAGCCAGATCGGTACCCCCCATGATCACTACGTTCCCGCCTTCGGCCACATCCAGTGGCGGATGGAGGCCGACCGCGCCGTCACCGGCGGGACCGTGGCCTTCGACATCCTCGACGGACCCAGCGACGCGATGGTTTATCCCTATGCCTCGGTCGTCAACTGGGACACCGGTGACCCGATCAACGTCGAGGCGCAGCTCACCCCGATCAGTGTGAGCGGTCAGGGCATGAGGGTGAACGCGGCGTCGGTGCGCGCTGGCCGGCCCGGCCTGCGCGAGGTTCCGGTAGGCGTCCCGGCGACGGGTTTCGATCTCGACGGGCTGCGCGCGCGAGGGCGGTAAGCGTCGTCGCCTGGACCTTGGCTGTCGGACTCGGCTGAGCTCCGCGAGAGTCCATCACCGCGGGTCCGAAACCGGTCCGCGGCTTGCTACACTCGCGCCATGTCGGGAGCCTCCTGGCCGGACCGTCCCTGCCTCCTGGTGACCGACGACGATGCGGTCTCCCGGGCGGCGCTGGTGAGCACCCTCCGCGAGGCCCTTCCGGACGCCGTGCTGCGCGAGGCCTGCACCGGGCAGGAGGCGCTCGAGATCCTCCATCGCGGGGGGGTCGACGTCCTCCTCTCCGACGTCGTCATGCCCGGGATGGACGGCATCGAGCTGGTCCGGCGCCTGCGGGACGAGCCGCTGACCCGGGGCACCTACGTGATCCTGGTCTCCGGGGCCGACGATGCCGAGAACCTCTATGCGGCCCTCGATCGCGGGGCCGATGACTACCTGCTCAAGCCGTGGGGTCACGACGAGCTCGTGGTGCGCGTGCATGCCGGTCTCCGCCGCACCGGGGCGGTGCGCGGGCTGGAGGCGCGTGCCCGTGAGCTGGAACAGCTCTACGCCAAGCAGAGCGAGTTCCTCTCCTATGCGTCGCACGAGATCCGCACGCCCCTGTCGGCGATCCTGTCCGCGGCCAGCATTCTGCTCCGCTACGGCCAGCGCCGACCCGAGTCGATCGAGCGCTTCGCCCGCGTCATCCACCAGGAGGGCCAGCGCCTCACCCGACTGATCAACAACCTCCTCGACCTCGCGAAGATCGAGTCCGGCCAAATCGAGTGGCACGTGGCCCCGGTGTCGGTCAACGGGCTGATCGAGCAGGTCCGCGAGTCCTTCGCCGCGCTGGCCGGCGAGCGGAGCGTCCAGCTCGTCGTCACGCACGCCCCGGAGGCGCCGAATGTGACCGTCGATCGCGACAAGATCACGCAGGTCGTCATGAACCTGGTCTCCAACGCGATCAAGCACTCCCCCGAGGGCGGCGTGATCCACCTGCGCTGTCTCGCGCACGACGGCGGGCGTGTCCGGATCGAGGTTGAGGACGGTGGCTCGGGGGTTCCGGCCGGACAGGAGGAGAGGATCTTCGAGCGCTTCCAGCAGATCGAGAGCAGCGACGAACGCACCGGGACCGGGCTCGGCCTCACGATCGCGCGCGAGATCGTGGAACACCACCGCGGCCGCATCTGGGCCGAGCCGGGTCATGTCCCGGGGGCGCTCTTCGTCGTCGAGCTGCCGGGCGACGCCGGGTGGGGGCAGGTGGATGGTTCAGTTTGACAACCAGGCCAAACAGATCAGGCTGAAGATCGTCTACTACGGTCCCGCGCTGGGCGGGAAGACCACGTGCCTGCAGTACATCCACGGCGTCACCGATCCCGGGCGGCGGACCAAGCTGTACGCCCTCAACACCGCCTCGGACCGCACGCTGTTCTTCGACCTGCTCGGCCTCGACCTCGGTCGGGTCCGCGGTTACCGGCTCACCTTGCAGCTGTTCACGGTTCCCGGCCAGGTGCAGTACAACGCCACGCGGCGGGCGGTGCTGGCCGGGGCGGACGGCGTCGTGCTGGTCGCGGACTCGCAACGCTCCCAGGTCGCGGCCAACCTCGACAGTCTGGGGAACCTGAGCGAGAACCTGCGCGCGACCGGGCTCGACCCCGATGCGATCCCGCTCGTCCTCCAGTACAACAAGCGCGATCTCCCCGACGTCGTTGCCCCGGAGGAGCTGAGCGCGGCGCTGAACCCCCTTTCCCGGCCGGCGTTCGAGACCGTGGCAACCACCGGGCAGGGGGTGATGGAGAGCTTCGCCGCGATCGTCGAGGCCACCGTGGTCGCGGTGGCGGACCGTCTCGGCCTCTCCGCGCAGTGGGGCTCCGTGAGCCGCCTGGTCGACACCGTGCGCTCGGCGCTCCAGCCTTTCCTCGGCGTCGAAAGCCGCGGCGAGCCCGAGCCCGCGGTCGTGATGCGCCCGGCGAGCGGCGATGCCGCGCTCGGCGAGGAGGGGCTGATCACCGAGGCGGTCCGGGTCAACGTGGCGATGACCGAGCTGAGCGCCCGGCTCGACCGACTCACGGGGGACCTCGACCGGCGCCTCGGCCAGCTCCGGGCGATCAACGAGTTCGGCCGGAGGATGGCGCTCGCCCGGGAGCCCGAGGAGGTCACCGCGGGTGTCCTCGAGCGCCTGTTGGGCGAGCTCCGCGCCGTCGCCGGGTCGGTGGTCCTGCTCGGCGAGGGAGGCTCCCTGGTCGAGGTCCTGTGCCGTGGCTTCACGTCGGATCCGCTGCTGCGGTCGGACGGCGAAGGCGAGCCCCCGGCGCGGGCCGCACTTGAGGCGCGTGAGCCATTCCTGACCCAGCTCGACGACCTCGAGCCCGAGCGGGTGGAGACGGTGCCGTGGCTGCTCGAGATGCGACATGCCGGGCTGGTCAGCGCCATCGCCGTTCCGCTGCTCGCCCAGGACCGGGCGATGGGCCTGGTCACCTGCTACGCGGACGCCCACCGGGGGGCCTTCGAGGACGCCGACCTGGAGCTCGCCGCGGTGCTGGGCGCGAACGCCGGCGTGGCCCTGGCCAACGCCCGGGCCTGGCGCGCTCTCGAGCAGGTCAACCGCTCCCTCGAGGGGACGGTGGCGGAACGCACGCGGGAGCTGCAGGAGGCGCTCGCGCGCAGCCAGAGCCTGGCGGCGCAGCTCGAGGACCGCAACCTCGAGCTGGAGGCGGCCAACCTCCAGCTGCGCGAGCTCGAGAGGCTCAAGGGCGATCTCCTGCGCCGGGTCGCCCATGAGCTCAACACGCCGGTGACCTCGATCCAGACCGCGGCGCGGATCCTGGCGCGCTACGACCAGGTGCCGCCCGAGAGGTCGGCGAAGTTCATCGGGATCATCGGCCAGGAGGCCGGCCGTCTCGGCGAGCTGATCGCGTCCGCCCTCCAGGCCGCCGTGCTCGGTGTCGCCGAGGGGGAGCCCGTGCGCAAGACGATTCCGCTCCAGGATTTCCTGCGCCGGGTGCTGGCTCCGCTCAAGGGTGACATCGCGGCGCGCCAGCTGGTCCTCCACGTCCGCATCGCCGCCGGCCTCGACACGCTGACCGGCGACGAGGAGCAGCTCGAGGCGGCCCTGCGCGCGGTGTTGCGCAATGCCGTCGAGTTCAACCGGGAGGGCGGCAGCGTGACGCTCACCGTCCGGCCACTGCGCAAGGGGCAGCGGCATCTCGTCGAGATCGTGGTCGAGGACACCGGCGTCGGAATCCCCGCCGAGGACCTCCCCCATGCCTGCGAGGTGTTCTGGCAGGGCGGCAATGTCCTGACCGACAAGCCCAAGGGCCTCGGCCTCGGCCTCGCGGTCGCGCGGCGCGTCGCGGAGAACCACGACGGCTCGCTGGAGGTGGCCTCCGAGGTCGGGCGGGGCACGACGACGACCATCATCCTTCCCATGCCGATCGCCGGGGCGACATGAGCCGCGCCACCGTGGCCCCCAGCGGGACGGGAACCGCGCATGCCTGAGCCGCTCGTGCTGGTCGTCGACGACGAGCCGAACATCAGGGAGACCGTCTCGTTCCTGCTCGAGATGGAGGGCTTCGCCGTGGTCACGGCCGAGGACGGCGAGCAGGCGCTCGCCGCGATCGAACGGCTCCATCCCCGGGTCGTCGTCCTCGACGCCATGCTGCCCCGGCGGGACGGGTTCGACGTGTGCCACACCGTCAAGGCCCGACCCGACCTCGCGGGCGTGCGCGTCGTCATGCTCACCGCAATGGGCCAGACGGCCGACCGCGAGCGTGCCATGGCGGCGGGCGTCGACGCCTACCTGACCAAGCCCTTCGACGAGGAGGAGCTGCTCGCACTGTTGCGCCGCCTCACCGTACCGGTGCCCTGACCCTGCCCGACGCGGCGCTACACTGGCCCTCGTGCGCCGCCTCGCCGTCCTCACCACCCGTCCCGACCTCGAGGTCCATCGCGAGCTGGCCGAGGCCGCTGCGCGCCGTGGCCACCGGCTCGACGTGCTCGACGCCTGCACCCTGGTGGCGCGGTCCGCTCCCCAAGGCGTGGTGGCGGCGGCCACGGGCGCGGAGCCGAGCGAGATCGCCGCCGTGCTGCCGCGGGTGGGCAACTGGCGGCCGGACTCGACGCTCGCCATTCTGGCCGCGCTGCGGGCGTCCGGGGTGGCCAGCCTCAATTCTCCCGCCGCGATCCGGCGCGGGCGTGACCACTGGCGGACCGCGGCCGCCCTGGCGGCTGCGGCGGTTCCCCATCCGGTCACCCTGGCGGGCGCGGAGCCGGAAGCTCTGGCCGCCGCGGCCGGCCGGGCCTGCGGTTTTCCTTGCGTGGTCAAGCAGCGCCGCTCCCGACAGGGTGTGGGGGTCGTCCTGTGCCCCGACCCGGCCGCGCTCGAGGCGGTGCTCGACGCACTCTGGCGGGTCGGCGACGAGGTCGTCGTGCAGCGTTTCATCGCGCCCGGGGGCGTGAGCCGGCGGGTCCTCGTGCTCGACGGCGAGGCGCTCGGTGCGGCCGAGCATCGCGCTCGGGCAGGCGAGTTCCGCACCAACGCGGCACGTGGCGCGGACGTGCGGCGGGTCGAGGTGGGCTCACTCGGCGCCCTCGCCGTGGCGGCCTGCGCCGCGGTGGGACTCGACTTCGCCGGGGTGGACCTCCTCCCCGACGGCGAGCGCTGGGTGGTCGGGGAGGTCAACCCCTCGCCCGGCTGGGCGCACTTCCGGGCGGCGACCGGGGTCGCCGTGGCCGACCGGCTGGTCGAGGCCTTGCTCCGGCGCGGGGACGACGCGTGACCGACGCCTACCGGGTCACGGGCTCGGTCCGGCTCCACCCGCGGCGCGACCTCGCGATCCGGCGCGGCCATCCGTGGGTGTACCGGGGTTCGCTCGCGGGCCCGTTGCCCGCCGGGTCGGGACCGGTCGCCGTCGAGGCGGCCGATGGCACGCGGCTCGGCATCGCCCTGCCGGGGGCCTCCGGCGGGTCGCTCGCGCTGCGCATGGTGGCGCGTGGCGAGGAGCCGTGGCATGCCGAGACGCTGCGCGCCCGGGTGATCGCCGCCGCAGCGCTGCGCGAGCTCCTCGCCATCGACAGCGACGCCTTCCGCCTCGTTCACGCCGAGGGCGACGATCTGAGCGGGCTGATCGTCGACCGCTACGGCCCGATGGCCGTGATCGAGCCGTTCGAGCCCGCCTGGGAGCCCTACCTCTCCGACCTCGCCGCCACGCTGGTCGGCGAGCTCGGCTGCCGCGACGTGGCGGTGCGCCGAGCCTTCGGCGCGGACCGCCGCGTCGTCGCGCTGACCGGCTCGCTGCCGTCCTCGCCGCTCATCATCCGCGAGGGGCAGGTGCGCTTCCCGGTCGATGTGGCGAGCGGGCAGAAGACCGGGTTCTTCCTCGACCAGCGCGACAACCGTCGTCGCGTCGCCGAACTCGCCGCCGGTGCCCGCGTGCTCAACCTGTTCTCGTACAGCGGCGGTTTCGCGGTGGCGGCGCTGGTCGCCGGCGCCCGCGCGGCGATCAACGTCGACACCTCGCGCGACGCCCTCGCGCTGGCCGCCGAGGCGTGCCGTCTCAACGGCGTCAACGCCGCACCGGAGAGCTTCCGGCACGGCGACGCGTTCGAGGTCGCGCGCGAGCTCGTCGCCTCCGGTGTGCACTTCGACATCGTGGTCGTCGACCCGCCGGCGTTCGTGCGGCGCAAGAGCGAGATGGTCTCCGGGCTGCGCGGGTACAAGGACATCAACCTCCAGGCGCTCCGTCTGACCGCGCCGGGCGGGCTGCTCCTCACCTGCTCGTGCTCCGCCCTCGTCGACGATGCCGCCTTCGGCACCATGCTCGCCGCGGCCGCCGGAGACGCCGGCCGCTCGGTGCAGCTGCTCGAGCGGCGCGGCGCGGCTGCCGACCACCCGGTGCCCCTGGCCTGTCAGGAGATCCGCCACCTCAAGGCGTGGCTGTGCCGCGTGTCCTAGGCGGAACCCTGCCGCGGGCGCGCGGGCGGCGTTATGATCGGACCAGGACGCGACGGGCGGACGGCAGACGAGTGTTCCCGAATGTCACACCTGTGTGGCATCGGCCGGGGAGGGAGGCGTGATGAAGTCTCGAAGAAGAGGCTTATCTCTTGACCGACAACGAGATGCGGGGATTGGTACAGGAGTTGCTCTGACTGAACATCGGATTATGCGAGACGTGTCTCCAGACTCGGACCAGCGCGGCGTGACGCTCGTCGAGATGCTCGTCGTGCTCGCCCTGTTCGCGGTGATCGCGCTGATCGGCACGATCCAGGTCAACAAGACCTGGCAGCGCTACCGGCTCGACAGCACCGCACGGGAGATGCAGACCTTCCTGCAGTCGGCGTTCAGCGAAGCAGGCAGGCTGCGCGAGGCGCTCTTCGTGCGCCTGCTCCCGGCCAACGCCGGGGTCCCGGCGATCCTCCAGATCGCCACCGACGTCAACGGCGCCACCGTGCTCTCCACCTACCGGGTCCCCGACTTCGTCAGCCTGTCGACCACCAGCGTGACCGGGCTGGACTGCAGCTGGCCGTGCGGTGGTGTCGGCGGAGCCTGCACGTCGGGCACCGATCCGCGGATCCTCCAGGTCAACCCGCTGGGCCGGACCATGCAGGCCGACGGGACACCGGTGACCCAGACCGAGACCCTGGTGGTGACCCATCGCGACATGGTGACCGGTTTCCTGACTCCGAAGACCCGCTTCACGATGGAGGTCTTCCCGTTGTGGCAGGCGCTGAGCGAAAGGGGGATGTACTGATGCGGCGGGTGTCGACGACGCGGCGCGAAAGGCGACGTCACCGGCAGCGCGGGCTGACGCTGGTCGAGGTCCTGGTCTCGTTCGTCATCCTGGCGATCATCTCGCTGGCCGTCCTCGAGCTGTTCTCCCTGTCGGTGGCCGTGAACATGGGCTCCAAGGGACGGACGGAGCTCACCTACCGGGCGCAGATGGTGGCCGAGACCGTCCGTCTGCAGGCGTTCCTCGCCCAGCAGACGCCGGCGACCAACAACGCATGTTGTCCTCTGGCGGCCGGCTCGTACGCCCTCCCGACGGCGGGGTGCGACACCTTCTGGGGCCCGGACGGGGTCAACGCGTGGTACCCCGGGGCCCCCTATCAACTGGACCTCGACATCCAGCAGAACGGGACGCTGCGGCAGGTGACGGTGACCGCATTCCCGGTCGCGACGGCGAGCCAGGGGAACCGGATCCTGTTCAGGGCGGTGCGCTATGTCGCGCAGATCTGACCGGCCCGACCGCGGCTTCACGCTGATCGAGGTGATGGTCGCGCTCCTCTCGCTGGTGCTGATCCTCGTGCTGTCGGCCCAGCTCCTGTTCGCCACCCGGCGCGCCGCCGTCCGCCAGCAGCTCCAGGTCGAGGCACGCCAGGTCGGCCGCGGGGCGGTCGACTACGTCACCTACGAGATGCGCGGGGCGACCGACCTGTCGGGGGACTCGGTGCCGCGCGACCCGCTCGCACTGATCACCTGGATGTGGCAGGGCAACCTCCCGCACGGCACCACCACGGTCCCCGTGTGCGGCATCGTCGGCAACCACGACGCCGGGTGCACGCAGCGCACCTACAACAACGTGGCGGACGCCACGCTCGCCGACGTCGGCACCGACATCATCACGATCGCCCGTACCGACGCCAACGCGCGGGTCGTCCCGATCAACTGGGGCGGCGGTGCGTTCGAGCCCTCCAACCTGTACTGGCGCTTCGACATGGGCTGCCCGCCGACGAGCGCCACCACCTGGGGCACCAATGACGCCGGCAACTACGCCCTGTTCAAGCAGTACACCGGCTGCTGCGACGCCAACGGGTGGAGCCAGCCGCTCGTGCTGGTGGACGGCAGCGGCCAGGCGATGCTCTACCAGATCACCGACTACAAGGACACCGACAACGCCGACACCTGCACCAACATCGACAACCAGTGCATCTCCGGCGCCCCGGGCGTGCCTCCCGACGTCCCCACCGGGCCGTGCATGCACGTGGTCTCGAACCCCGGCGGCAGCGCGGTCAACCTGCCCGGCGGCCAGCGCAACCTGACCTGGCCGATCCACATGAACGCCGGCGTCCGCTTCATCAGCTTCCGGGTGTGCCAGGGGTGGCTCGAGCAGAGGGCCGGCATGTTCGACGCCACGGTCGACAACAACTGCACGGCGGCCGGATGGAACCAGGCGCCCTGGACGCCTCTCCTGCCCGGCGTCGTGGATCTCCAGGTCGCCTACCTGTTCCGCGACGGGTCGATGCACAACAACACGGCCGCGACGCTGCTCACCACGGTGGCCAACGTGCCGGCGCAGGGCGCGCCCGCCCAGGCCGTCGACGCCACCAACGTGCTCGGCTTCCGGGTCTCCGTCACCGCCCGCTCGGCCACCGAGGTCACGCTGCAGGGCAAAATCCCCGAGGTCCAGCCGGCGCTCGAGGACCACGTCGCGGGCACGGTGCAGACGCAGTTCTACTACTTCCCGGTCTCGGCGATGGCGATGCTGCGCAACCGGGTTCCCCAGAGGTAGGAGGAGGGGATGCGAGAGAGACAACGAGGCGTGGCCCTGATCACGGTGATCCTCATCCTCCTGGTGCTCACCGTGCTCGGCATCGCCGCCGCCCTGCTCATGACCCAGGAGGACCGCACCTCGGCCCGCCAGGAGCTGTACAAGGCGGCGCTCTACTCGGCCGAGGTCGGCCTGCGCAACGGCGAGGCCATCCTCAACGCCACGCCCACCGCGGCACTCTCGGCGCTGCTCACCTTCATCCCGGACACCGGTGCCTTCCCCGAGCTGTGGCGCGACCCGCCGCGGACGCCGGGCCTGCCGCGCTTTCCCCCCTGCGGCCCGCCGCAGAACTGGAACACGACCAACCTGGGGACCTACCTCTCCCAGGGGGGCGTCGGCAACACCGAGCAGGCCGACATCGAGGTCCCGATCGCGGTGGTGGGCGGCAGCCTGGGGACCGGCAAGCGCGCCTTCTACAGCCTGTACATCCGCAATAACCCGGAGGACGCCGCGGTGTGCGGCGGCGGCGCCGGAGACACCGACGGCGTCCTGCGGCTGGTCTCGGTGGGCTGGATCACCAACCAGGACGGCAGCCCGCTGGCGGTCAAGATCCTCGAGGAAGAGTTCAACGTCGCCGGGGTCAGCCAGGCCCCGTCGGCGCAGAAGCAGGTGAACCAGGGCGGCACCGGGCAGGGCATCCTGTGACCGGCGGTTCGCCGGACGTGACGGCGCAGTCGACGAAGTCGTGGGGGTTGGTATGAGCTCGACGAAACGCACCACCTGGTGGCGCTACGCTCTCACCGCGGTGCTCGCCGGCGTCATGGCGACGCCGGCGCTGCCGCAGACCGTCGACCCCAGCAACGAGGGGTACGACGTCATGCGGCAGATCACCGCGCAGATCCCGCGCCCGGACCTGATGATCGTGCTCGACCTGTCCTCCTCGATGCGCTGGGACTTCCCCGGCAACATGGTCGGCGTTGACGAGACCGGCACCGCGCCGCGGATGACCTGGATCCGCGACTGCCAGGGGATCGAGCCGACCCCGACGCCCACGCCGACCAACACGCCGACGCCGACCGCGACGGCGACCGCAACGCCGACCGCGACGGAGACGCCGACGTCGACGCCGACGTCGACGGCGACACCCACGGCGACGGAGACACCCACGGCCACTCCGACCGCGACGGCGACCAACACCCCCACCGTGACACCAACCGCGACGGCGACCAACACGCCAACGGTGACAGCGACCGCGACGGTGACCCACACGCCGACCGAGACCCCGACGCCGACCAACACGCCGACCGTCACTCCCACGGCGACCGTCACGCCGACGCCGACCGCGACGCCGACCGGGACGCCGACGAGGACGCCGACCCCGACCGCCACCCCGACAGCGACGCGGACACCGACCGGAACGCCGACGATCACGGCGACGCCGACGATCACGCCGACGCCGAGCAGGACGCCGACGCAGACACCGACCAGGACACCGACGATCACGCCGACGCCGAGCAGGACGCCGACGATCACGCCGACGCCGAGCAGGACGCCGACGCGGACGCCGACCAGGACACCGACCAACACGCCGACCATCACGCCGACGCCGACGATCACGCCGACGCCGACCAACACGCCCACCTTCACGCCGACCAGGACGCCGACCAACACGCCGACCAGGACACCGACCAACACGCCGACCAAGACGCCAACCAACACGCCGACGGCGACCAACACCCCGACCCGGACGCCGACCAGCACACCGACGTCGACCAGCACACCGACGGCGACCGTCACGCCGACGCCGACCGCGACCCCGACCAACACCCCGGACTTCGGGCGGCCGCAGCGGCTGACCCCGACGCCCGCCGGCGGGCGTGGGGGCGCGCTCGTCGGCGCGGGGCCCTCGCTGTGGAGCTCCTCGCTGCTCGGGCGCGTCGCCTCGACGCTGCTCGCGCCGCTCACCTCGGGGGCGGCCTCGACCTGGCTCGCCTCGCTGTGGCCGCGCTCCGCCCCGGCGGCCTCGGAGCCTTCGCCGGCGGCGGTGGTGGCGGCGGCGGTGCCGGTGCCCGCGCTCGCCGCGCCGGCGCTCGCCATGCCTGCCCTCGCGGCACCGCAGGCGGCACTGCCCAGGCTCGCCGCGCCGCAGGCGGCGATGCCGCTGCTCGCGCAGGTCGACCCCTGCTCGACCGGCACCTACCAGACGTGGAAGTACACCCTGCGCGTGGACCAGATCTACCCGAGCCGTATGGTGGTGGTGAAGAACGCCCTCGGGGACTCGGTGACCATGATCTCCGCGTGGACCCCTCCGGCCGCGTGGCCGGCGTTCTCGTCCTCGTGGAGCGGCGCCACGATCGTGCCAGCGGCCGGCACGCCGGTGCCGGAGCACGCGGCATCCGCGTGGACCACGCTTGTCGCGCCGGTACCGGCCATCAACAGTGATTACGTGAGCATGCAGGTCGACCCGACCAACTTCAACCCGAGCGACTGGCCGATCAACGGTCGTGTGGCCGTGGGCAGGTGGAAGAACCCAGTCAACTCGGACGTCGGCACGATCACGAACGTCACTGCGAACGAGACAAGTGCCACGATCACCATGAAGGTCGATCGCGTTAATCGCGTCGCAACGGCCTTCCCGAAGAACATCGATGCGTTGAATTCGTTCTCCGGAAAGGACTACAAGGTGTATGTCGCCGACCCGAACAAGACGCTTGAGGAGAACCTCGATAATAACGACCTTGTTTTTCGCGTCATGTCATACCACGAGTACACGTGGACCGGGACGTGGACCGGCTATGTCCCCGACCCCCACCCGCCGATCCCGCTCTACGACGTCAACGGGTCGCAGGTCCCGGTCACCAACTCCCTGGACCCCTCGCCACCGTCGGTCGCCGCGCCGCTCTACAATGCCCCCTCTAACCCCCGTGCCATCGTCGGCTCGGGAGGCGTCACCCAGCCGCCCGCCGACGTGCTCGGCAAGACCGGCAAGACGGTCAACTGGGGGCTGCTCGTCTTCCCCGGCCTCAACGGCATCGACACCGTGCAGCAGCTCGAGGTGCCGGTCGACACCCGCGACACCGGCGTGGTCGACGAGATCGAGAACCGCATGCACCTCGCCTTCGACGCCACCACGCCGGGCCTCAACGTCGGCGGGCGCACGCCGACGCGCGCCGCTCTCGACTTCGCCAAGACGGTGATGCAGGTGACCACTGACGGCGGCGACGTCACCGACAGTCAGCCGGTGACCGTCACACTGCCGCAGGACCTGCGCGGCTTCAACTGCAAGCGGTTCAACGGCGTGGTGCTGATCACCGACGGCGTCTCCAACGACTACAACCCGAACGGCCAATGTCCGCCAGCGAGCTACCCCGATCTCTCCAACTGGGCCGACCCCTGCCTGGCGTGCAGCAACTGCGCCGGACCGGTGGCCAACCCGGGCTGCCCCGACGGTGGTCCGTCTGACCCCAGCGTGATCCACTGCCCCGACCAGTACACCCTCTTCCCGGCCGGCCGCTCCGAGGAGCTCTTCAACGTCACCTCGAACGTGTTCCGCGACGTCTCCAACCAGCCCGCCCGCCTCGACGTGCGCTCCTGGGTGATCGGGCTGTCCCAGGACGTCGGTCCCTGCGAGCTCAACTACACCGCCTACATGGGTCGCACCGACGCCCACGACCCCAACGGCCGCGCCGGCTTGCCCGACCCGAACAACCCGAGCGACGTCGACCCGCGCCTGCCCACCGCCACCGGCGACACCACGACCTATCAGACCTACGCGCCGACCTGCCCGGACCACACCCCGACCGGCGGCGACTACGCCTTCTTCGCCCAGGACCGCGACGCCTTCATCACGGCCCTCGGCAAGATCGTCACCGCGATCGGCCACGGCGACTACACGACCTCCGCCCCGGCGGTCACCGGCTCGGCCCAGACCCTGGGCACCATCGGCCTCGTCGCCAGTGCCCGCTACCCCGACTGGAAGGGCCACCTGTACGCCTACGACCTGTCGGCGGACTGCTCCGACGCGGCGCGGTGGGACTGCTCCCTGACCACGCCGTGCGGCTGGGTCGAGAACCCCGCCGACCCCAACAGCAGGCGCAGCAACTGCAAGTGGGACGCGGGGCAGGTGCTGAGCACCGGGCCGGACGGCGACCCCGCGACCACGGTCGACAACAACAACGGCACGGCGCGGCTGCTGTACAGCTGGAACCCGGCCAACAGCAACCAGCTCATCCGTATCCAGGCGGACAGCTCGACCGCCACGGCGCTCAACGGGATGTGCGGCGGCTGCCTCGACGACCCGACCGGGAACGACCCCAACGAGGCCGTCAAGGTGCTCGACTTCATCCTCGGCAACGACGGCAACGGGACGCCGCGCCGCTGGGAGCTGGGCGCGATCACCAACTCGACGCCGGCGATCGTCGGCGCCACCGAGATCTGGAAGCAGAACAACTTCCCGTCGCGGGAGGGGTTCGAGGAGACCTACTCGGGGCGCCACAGCGTGATCTGGATCGGCGCCTCCGACGGCCTCGTTCACGCCATCGACTACGTGGATGGCGTCGAGCTGCTCGGCCTGCTGCCGCCCGACCTGCTCGCCAAGCAGCGCCTGCTGTACGAGAACTACCGGGACCACTTCGACCCCGCCGACCCCTCGAACGACCAGTGGGTGACCGGCGAGGACCCGGTGGCCCAGAACCACCTCTTCGGCGTCGCCAACTCGCTGCGCTTCGGTGACGTCTGGGGGCCCGCGAGCGCGAGCTGGCCGTGCCTCACCGGCAGTGGGTGCTACAAGACCATGTTGTTCGTGCCCGAGGGGCCGGGCGGAGCCGCACTGTGGGGCTTCGACGTCACCCACCCCTACCCGGGCCGGACGATCGACACCAAGGCGTACCCCGCCGACCCGCACTACGACAGCGCGGTCCCCGTGCAGCCGCTGTGGGGGATCACGCGGAGCGGCCAGCCCGCCGGGACCACGCAGCTCGCGACGCTCGGCGAGGCGTGGAGCGTGCCGGCCCTGGGCGGCAGCGCGTACGACAGCTGGGAGCTCACCTTCGGCGCCGGCTGGGACGGCACCCTGCCGGCCACCGGGATCACCAACGAGGTCTTCCGGGTCAACCCGGTCGACGGTACCCTGCGCGAGCCGGCCTACACCATCACCAGCAACGACAGCGGGGCGCGGGTGCGCAACCAGACCTTCTCCGACTCGGTCATCCTCGGCACCCACTCGCCGATCTTCAAGCAGGACAACGTCGTCGACCAGAGCGTCCAGCTCGACCTCAACGGGCGGATGTGGTTCCTCAAGAAGGGCGCGTCGAGCTGGACCCTCTCGCAGTACCTCAACCTCGGGGCCGGCAACCCGATGTACTACCCGCCGGCCGTGGCCGCCTACCCGCCGACCGCGACCGACCCGAGCTTCAACATGTACGCCTTCTCGACCGGCACCTTCTACGAGGAGAGCCCCAACGTGACCGGGCCGAACGTGGGAGACACCAACGACAGCTCCGCCTTCGTGCCGGCGCTCCACATCGACGTGGTCGACCTCGCGCACAACAACTCGCAGTGCGGGGCGAGCCCGATCTCCATTCCGATCCGGTCCATCCTGCTCCCCGACGGTTCCGGCACGCTCGGCCGCCGCACCCAGGTGACCGCGCCTCCGCTCATCCTGGTGCCGACCAGGGCGGTGCTGAAGCCGGACAACACGACCAACGACAGCCCCTTCGCGCTCTACCTGCTCTACGACCCCGACGCGTCGTGCGCCGGCATCTCGTACATCGTGTGGGTCGACTTCGACCCGACGTCGTGCACGGTGACCAACCTCGCCCGCTTCGACGCCGGCGAGGGCGCCGCCGCCGGCTTCGCCATCGCGGGCGGTAAGGTCATCCTCTCCAAGTCGCACGTCGGCGACACCGGCCGCGCCGAGCTGATCGAGGTGCCCAACCTCAACATCTCCGTGGGCAACCAGGGCAGCGGCGTGCGGTGGTGGATGGAGCTCCAGTAGACATCGACTGCATCCGTCGAGGGGGTGGGCTCCGGCCCACCCCTTTTTCTTTCTCTCCTTCCCCCAGGCCTCGAGCCTCCGATCCCGGGTCTCGAGACCCAAGCCCCAAGCCCTCAAACCCTTGACGGGTCCGCGCTCGTGCGGTAGATTGTCCGTCCCGGTCTCGGCCGGGGCTTTGTTCTTTGTCAGTTTTCGGGGACGAGGACGGGTCGCAAGACCCTCCGGGGCGGCGGTGCCGTGCCCGGGGGCACCCGTCGGCAGCCCGCGGAGCAGGCGCGTAGCTCAGCTTGGTTAGAGCGCTACCTTGACACGGTAGAGGTCAGCGGTTCGAGTCCGCTCGCGCCTACCATTCGTGCTCCGTCGCGTGTCGCACAGGCGCGTAGCTCAGTTGGTAGAGCGCATCCCTCACACGGATGAGGTCTGCGGTTCGAGCCCGCACGCGCCTACCACCGCTGCCATCGAGGCCGTCCCCGGAACCGACAGGGACGGCTTTCGTTTTTTCGCCGTCCCGGCAGGGCTCGACCGCCGGCTGGACGCCGGCGCGCCGGGAGATCGACGGGCGACGGGTCGGAGGACCCCGGGAGGAAGGACAGGAGACGATGAGCGAGCAGATCACACTGCGGCTTCCCGACGGGAGCGAGCGCACCTTCCCGGTGGGCACGACGCCGCTCGAGGTCGCCCGCACGATCGGGGAGCGCCTCGCTCGCGCCGCCGTGGCCGGGGAGCTCGACGGCCGCATCGTCGACCTGCGCGCGCCGCTGCGCGGCTCCGGCGCCTTCCGGCTGCTGACCGCGCACGACCCCGAGGCCGGCGAGGTGATCCGCCACTCGGCCGAGCACGTCATGGCGGACGCCGTCGAGAAGCTCTTCCCCGGCACCATCATCGACGCCGGCCGCCAGGACCACTCGGAGAAGTTCCAGTACGACTTCCGCTTCCCGCGCGGCTTCACCCCCGAGGACCTCGAACGCATCGAGGGAGAGATGGCCCGCATCGTGAGGGAAGGCCACGCCTTCACGCGCGAGGTCGTGACCCGCGCGCAGGCCCGCGAGCTGTTCGCCGCGCGCGGGGAGGAGATCAAGCTCGCGCGGCTGCAGGACATCCCGGAGGGCGAGGAGATCACGCTCTTCCGTCACGGCGAGTTCGTCGACCTGTGCCGCGGTCCGCACGTGCAGCGCACCGACCAGATCGGCGCCTTCAAGCTGCTCGAGACCTCGGGAGCGTACTTCAAGGGCGACGAGCGCAACGAGATGCTGCAGCGCATCTACGGCACCGCCTTCGCGAGTCGCGAGGAGCTCGACGCCTACTTCGCCCGCATCGAGGAGGCGCGCCGCCGCGACCACCGCCGGCTCGGCCGGGAGCTCGACCTCTTCTCCTTTTCTCCGTTGGCCCCCGCCTCGCCGTTCTTCCACCCGCGCGGCGCCGTGGTCTACAACGAGTTGCTCGCCTTCATGCGGCAGCTCTACCGCCGCTACGGCTACCAGGAGGTGATCACCCCGCAGCTCTTCGACGCCGAGCTGTGGAAGACCTCCGGGCACTACTTCAACTACAAGGAGAACATGTTCTTCGGCGAGGTGGACGAGCGCGAGTTCGGCCTCAAGCCGATGAACTGCCCGTCGCACTGTGTGCTTTTCGCCGAGAAGGCCCACTCGTACCGGGAGCTGCCGCTGCGCATCGCCGACTTCGGGCGCCTCCACCGCTACGAGCGCTCCGGCGTGATCCAGGGCCTGACCCGGGTGCGCTCCTTCTGCCAGGACGACGCCCACATCTTCTGCGCCCCCGCCCAGATCGGCGCCGAGGTGGACCGCCTGTTCGACATGATGTTCGAGGTCTACGGCGTGTTCGGCTTCGAGCGACCGCAGATCTACCTTTCGACCAGGCCGGACAACGCGATCGGCGACGCCGCCCTGTGGGAGAGCGCCGAGGGTCAGCTCAGGAGCTGTCTGGCTGCGCGCGGCGTGGAGTACACCGTCAACCCCGGCGACGGCGCGTTCTACGGCCCGAAGATCGACTTCGTGGTCCACGACGCCATCGGCCGCGAATGGCAGCTCGGCACCATCCAGCTCGACTGGAACCTCCCCGAACGGTTCGCCCTCGCCTACGTCGGCGAGGACGGCGCCGAGCAGCGGCCGGTGATGCTCCACCGCGCCGTGCTCGGCTCGGTCGAGCGCTTCTTCGGCGTCATGCTCGAGCACTTCGCGGGCGACCTGCCGCTCTGGCTGGCGCCCGAGCACGCCCGCGTCCTGCCGGTCTCGGACAAGTTCCTGGACGCCGCTCGCGCCGTGCGCGAGCAGCTTGTCGCCGCGGGGCTGCGCGTCGAGGTGGACGAGCGCAACGAGAAGCTGGGCGCGAAGATCCGCGACGGCGAGCTGGCCAAGGTGCCGGTCCTCCTCGTCGTCGGCGCGCGCGAGGCGGAGGCGGGCGGCGCCTCGGTGCGCGTGCGGCACCGCGGAGACGTGGGTCAGCGCGGGCTCGCCGCCGTCACCGCCACGCTGACGACCGCCGTCGCGGCGCGCTCGCTCGACCCCTGGCCGGAGGCGTCATGACCCTCCGGCCTTCTCGTGTCCGCTTCTCGCTCGGTCCGATCGGGCACCGGTGGGTCAGGCCTGCGGGACCGGGCCCCTTTCAACTTTCGACGTTCAACCGGGCGGGTGGGTGGAGAACACCGACTTCCCAAGGGAGGCAGTGATGCCCAAGCTCAAGACGTTGCGCGCCGCGGCCAAGCGCTTCAAGAAGACCGGCAGCGGCAAGTTCATGCGCCATCAGGCGTTCCACAGCCACATTCTGACCAAGAAGACGACCAAGCGGAAGCGCCACCTGCGCGGCGCCGAGGTCGTCTCCTCCGCGGACGCCAAGAACGTGGAGCGCATGCTCCCGTACGCGAAGTGAGAGGTGGGAGATGCGGATCAAGCGTGGACACAACCGCGTTGCACGCCGTAAGAAGGTCCTGAAGCTCGCCAAGGGCTACTTCCTCACCCGCGGTAATGCCTACCGCATGGCCAAGCTGCAGGTGGAGCGCTCGCTGCTCTTCGCCTACCGCGACCGCCGCCAGCGCAAGCGCGAGATGCGCTCGCTGTGGATCGTGCGGATCAACGCCGCCGCGCGCCACTTCGAGATGTCGTACTCGCAGCTCATCGCCGGCCTCAAGGCTGCGGGCTCGAGCCTCGACCGCAAGGTGCTCGCCGACCTCGCCGTGCGCGACCTCGAGGGGTTCGGCGAGGTGGTCAAGCTGGCCAAGAAGGGTCTCGCCAAGAGCGTCTGATGGCGCTCGGCGAGCTCGAGCAGGCCCGGCAGGAGTTCCTCGCCGCCCTGGCCGGCGCCGGGAGCGACCCCGCGCGGGTCGAGTCGGTCAGGGTGCGTTTCGCCGGCCGCAGGAGCGGCCTGCTGCGCGGCCTTGAGGATGCCCTCAAGACGCTGCCGCGCGAGGAGCGCCCCGCGTACGGCAAGGCGCTCAACGAGCTCAAGCGTCTGGTCGACGAGCGGCTCGCCGCGGCCGCCGCGGCGGCGGCCTCGGCGGCGGTCTCCGGACCGGCCGTCGACGTCACGCTGCCCGGCCACCGGCCGCCGGCGGGGGCGTTCCACCCGGTCACCCTGGTGCGCCGCGAGATCGAGGAGATCTTCCTGCGCATGGGCTACTCGGTGGCCGACGGCCCCGAGGTCGAGGACGACTGGCACAACTTCGAGGCGCTCAACATCCCGCCTGATCACCCCGCGCGCGACGCCCAGGACACCTTCTTCCTCGCCGGCGGGCTGCTGCTGCGCACCCACACGTCGCCGGTGCAGATCCGCAGCCTCGAGACGATGACGCCGCCGATCCGGGTGCTCATCCCGGGTCGCGTGTACCGGCGCGACTCCGACCTCCGCCACTCGCCGATGTTCCACCAGGTCGAGGGGTTCGTGGTCGGCGAGGGGGTCACGTTCGGCCACCTCAAGGCGACCCTCGAGGCGTTCGTCCACCAGCTCTTCGACCCGCGCCTCGCGGTCCGCCTGCGCCCCAGCTTCTTCCCCTTCACCGAGCCCTCGGCCGAGGTCGACATCACCTGCGTGCTGTGCTTCGGCAAGGGGTGCGCGATGTGCTCCGGCTCGGGCTGGATCGAGATCCTCGGCGCCGGCATGGTCGACCCGCGGGTGTTCCGCGCCTGCGGCGTCGACTCCACCCGTTACACCGGCTTCGCGTTCGGCTGCGGGCTCGATCGCGTCGCGCTGCTCAAGTACGGGCTGCCCGACCTGCGCCTGCTGTTCTCCGGCGACGAGCGCCTGCTCCGCCAGTTCGAAGGGGTGCGGCGATGAGGTTCTCGCTCGCCTGGCTGCGCGATCACCTGGACAGCCCGCTCGACGCCGACGAGCTGGCGCGACGGCTGACCGCGGCGGGCATGAACGTCGAGGTGCGCGAGTCGGCCGGCGACGACGAGGTGTGGGACGTCGACGTCACGACCAACCGGCCGGACGCCATGAACCATCGCGGTCTCGCCCGTGAGGCGGCAGCGGCGGGGTGCGGCACGCTCAGGCCGCTTGCGGTGTCGGTCGTCGAGGAGCCGGTGGCGGTCGGCGACCTCGCCAGGGTGACGGTCGAGGACGCCACCGGATGCCCGCGTTACTGTGCCCGCGTCGTGCGCGGGGTGAGGATCGGGCCGTCGCCGCCCGCGCTCGCGGCCCGCCTCGAGCGCTGCGGCATCCGGCCGATCAACAACGTGGTGGACGCGACCAACTATGTCCTGCTCGACGTCGGCCAGCCCCTGCATGCCTTCGACCTCTCCCGCCTGGGGGGCGGCGAGGTCGTCGTGCGGAGGGCCCGCGCGGGCGAGACGATGAGGACCCTGGACGGCGAGTACCGCACGCTCGAGCCCGGCGACGTGGTGATCGCGGACCGCTTCCGCGCGGTCGGCCTGGCGGGGGTCATGGGCGGCGCCGACAGCGAGATCTCCCCCGCGACCCGGGACGTGCTGCTGGAGTCCGCGTCCTTCGATCCCCTGGCGATCCGCCGCACCGCGCGCCGGCTGGGGATGAAGACCGAGGCCTCGCACCGCTTCGAGCGCGGCACCGACCGGGAGATGGCGCGGCACGCCGTCGACCAGGTGGCCGCGCTGATCGCCGGAACCGCGGGCGGCGAGGTGGCCGCGGGGGTCCTGGACTCCGCGCCCGCGCCGCCGCCGCCGGCGACGATCGCGATGTCGCTCGCGCGGCTCGACGCTTTCGCCGGCTGTGCCATCCCGTCCGACTTCACTCTCGCCGCCCTGGCCGCCCTCGGCCTGCAGCCCGAACGGGACGGCGACGTGGTGACCGCCAAGGTGCCCAGCTGGCGGAGCGACCTCGAGCTCGTCGAGGACCTCTACGAGGAGGTCCTGCGCCTGTTCGGCTACGACCGCATCCCCGCGCAGCTCCCGGTGGTGGCGACGACCCCGGGTGCGCGGCTGGGCAGCTGGCCGCTCACCGAGCGCGCGCGCGAGGCGCTCGTCGCGGTGGGCGCCGCCGAGGCGTTCACCTACGCGTTCACCGCCGAGGACGCGGAGGCGGCGACTGCGATCACGCCGCTCTCGCAGCGCGGCGAGGCGGTGCGCGTGGCCAATCCCCTGTCGGCGCGCATGGCGGTGATGCGGCGCTCGCTGCTCGCGGGGCTCGCCGAAGCTGCCGGCGGAAACCTCCGGCGGGGCGCCGAGCGGGTGCTGATCGGCGAGGTCGGTAGGGTGTTCTTCGCCGCGGGCAGCGCGGTCCGCGAGGAGGAGCGCCTGGCGTTCGTCGAGGCCGGAGTGGTCGGCCCGTGGGACGCCACCCGTGCAGTCGAGTTTCTCGACCTCAAAGGCCTGGTGGAGGGCGCGCTGGTGAGCCTGGGCGTGGACGGGGTGGCCTGGCGTCCCGCGACCACCGCGCTGCTCGCGCCGGGAGAGGGTGCCGAGGCGGTACGCGGCGGGCAGGTGATCGCCGTGGCCGGGCGCCTGGCAGAGGCCGCCGCCGCGTTGGTCGAGTCCACGCTGCCTTTGTGGGTCGCGGAGATCGACCTCGCGTGCGTCGGTGAGCTCGCGGTACCGGCCTACCGGCCGCTCCCGCGCTTCCCGGCGGTGACCGCCGACCTCACCGTCCGCCATCCGGTGAGCCTGCCGTTCGACCGGCTCATCGCGGCGATCCGGGCCGCGGCTCCGCCGTGGCTGGAGAGCGTGGCGCCGGTGGTGCGCTACCGCGGCGAAGGGGTGGCATCCGACGAGGTCAAGACCACGGTGCGGATGGTCTACCGCCATCCCGATCGGTCGCTGACCCAGGACGAGGTCAATGCCGCGCACTTCTCACTCATGGACTCCCTGACCAGGGAGCTAGGCGTCAGCTTCAGCTAAGGAGCCGACCATGGACGTGTTCGACGCGTTGGAGCAGCGACTGACCCGGCTGATCGAGGCGTACCGGGGGCTGGAGGCCCGGGTGCGCGAGCTCGAGGAGGAGAACCGCGGCCTGCGTGAGGGCTCCGGTGACCTCGACACCCTGAAGGCGCGCATCAGTCAGCTGGAGGCCGAGCGGGACGGCGTCCGCCAGCGCCTCGAGCGCGTCCTCGAGAAGTTCGAGTCGCTCGACCTGTAGGGTGGCCGGCCGCCGGTTGCGCGGGCCGGGGCGCGTTCGCGCACCGCGGCCGGGCGCCGGCGGGGAGGCCGGTCCGCTGCCCGGGGAGGCAATCGTGAGCCACGCTGCCGACGTCACACCGCCCGAGAGCCGTCCGGCGCTCGTCGTCCGGCCGGAGGAGCTGGCGAGCATCGACCGCAGTCCCTCGACGATGTGCGCCATTCCCGGCAGCCGGATGTTCGAGATCCGGGACGCCCTGGCCGTGTACCGGAAGGGCTCGCCCGAGGGCGAGATGTTCGACGCCAGCCAGGGGGACGGCGGGGCCAGCCTGCCCGGTGTCCCGGCAGAGATTCTCGAGGCGGCGTACCGCCTCCAGCTCGAGCACGGCTCGGCGTACGACCAGCCGTTCGGGTGCGTCGCCTTCCGGCGGGCGGCTGTCGAGGAGTACTGGCGTCTCGACGCCGCCACCGGGTGGGGCCCGGAGAACGTGCTCGCCTGCCAGGGTGGACGCGACGCCCTACTCAAGGCTTACGACGCGATGAGCTTCCTCGGCACCGGAAGGAGGGGTGACTTCGTGGTGACCTCCCGGGTGCCGTGGATCTCCTACAGCTGGGGCCCGTACGAGGTCGGCGCCAATGTCATGCTCGCCCCAGGGCGGGAGAACGACGGCTGGCAGCTCACGCCCGACGGCGTGCTCGCGTGCGTGGACGGCGCCCGAGCGCTCGACAACCGCAAGGTGTGCGGCCTGATCATCACTTCCCCGGACAACCCCACCGGCCGCACGCTCAACCCCGATCAGCAGATCGGCCTCGCGCGCGCCGCCTTCGCTGCCGGGATCCCCTTCGTCCTCTTCGACTGGATCTACCACTGGGTGACCGACGACGCTCCGCTCGACCTCAACCGGTTTCTCCTCGCGCTCACGCCGGAGGAGCGCGAACGCTGCATCTTCCTCGACGGGATCACCAAGTCGCTCGGCGCCTCCAACGTCCGTAACGCCCACCTCGTGGCCTCCGCGAAGGTGGTGAAGTTCATGCAGAACCGGGCATCGCACGGTGTCATCCCCTCTTTCCACAGCCAGGCTGTCGCCATCGCCGCGTATCGCATGGGCTTCGCGCGGGCGTGTGCGCCGATCGTCGGGCCGACCAACGAGAGCCGTGAGGTCCTGCGCCGCTTCGTCGCCGAGAAGGGCATACGGGCGATTCTCGGGCAGGGCTACTACGCCTTCCTCGACGCCGGACCGTGGATCGACCGCGGAGGCATGGCCGACTCCGCCGGCATGGGGTCGTACCTCGGTGAGCGCTTCGGTCTCGCCGTCGTTCCGGGCGTCTACTTCTCGTCGTTCGGCGCGCGCTGGATCCGCTTCTCCTACGCCCTGCCGCCCGAGGTCACCCGCCGCGCGGCGGATCGGCTGTGGGACGCGCTGTGCGCCGTCGGGGCGTGAGCCGCGAGGCTCGAGGGATGCACGGGCCGCCGGACGCAGGTCTCGAGTCGGCCTCGGCGGGAGCGCGATGAACCCGTCGGAGTGGGGCAGGTTCGCGGAGAAGGTGAGGCTGGCCGTCGAGGCCTCGCTGGAGAGCCACTTCGAGCGCGGGACGTCGGGCCTCGAGGTGGAGTTCAACATTCTCGACCGCAGCCTCCACCCGGTCGCGCACGTCGGGTCGGGGCCCGAACAGCGCTCGTTCGCCGACGTGCTCGTCGAAGAGCGGATCCCGGTCTGGGCACGCGGTCGTAGCCAGCGCGAGGTCTTCCACTGGATGACGGAGATCGCCACCCGCCCCTTCTACGAGCCCCGGGGCGCGGCGTGGGAGGCCCGCCTGCTCGAGGCGCTGCTCCTCGACGTCCTTGCCGAGGCCGGTCTCTCCTACGGCGAGCGCTTCTATCTCCTCCACGGCAACATCCCGCACCCACTGACGGTCGACGGCTCCGCCATCCCCGCCGGGTGGTCGCTCGCCAAGAAGCGCTACCTCGAGCGCTGCGTCGCGCTCTTCGGCGCCTCCCTCGCCACCGCCGGCATCCACACCAACCACTCGCTGCCCGAGCCCCTGCTGTCATGGGACTTCTTCCACCTTCCCCGCGGCCAGCGCGAGGGCACCACCCTGGAGACCTACCGCAGCGAGGCGATGATCCGCGCCACCCGCCTGCTGCGGCCGTTCTGCCCCCTCTTCGTGGGCATCTCGGCGGCCTCACCGTTGTCGTTCGAGGAGATCGACGGCGAGCCGCACACCGTCCTGACCGGCCGTGACTCGAACCGCCTCCTCACCTTCCCGAACCCCGCGGACCTCGACGTGCCGCACCTCTACGCGAGCCATCCCGACTACCTGCGCATCTCCTACGGCCTGGTCCGTTCGGGCGTGCGCTTCGGAGGCAACAACTGGACGCCGGTGCGGGCCCGCTCCGACGTCGACCCGGTCAACCGGATCATCTCGCTCACCTCCGGCCAGCTGCGCGAGCTCTACCGTCGCGGAATCTACGACATCGAGGGCTGGGCGAGCCACGAGGACGCCGAACGCGCCCTCATCGTGGAGAACATCTGCGCTCTCGTCGACCTCCCGATGACCCGCGTCGAGGTGCGCACCGACGAGGGCGGCGACGACCTCGACCTCGCCGTCGCCAAGACCGCGTTCAAGCAGCTTCTCCTCCTTTACATCTACGCCGACCCCGGGTTCGGCGCCGGCTACGCCTACGGCGAGGGCGACATCGCCCGCGCGCGCGCCAACGAGGCGGCCGCCGCGGAGTGTGGCCTGGAGGCCGTCGTCACCCACCCGTTCACCGGCGAGGCCGTCGGTGTGCGGGAGTGGCTGGCCGCGACCCTGCGCGACCTCGCTCCCCTCGCCGAGGCGCTCGACTACCGTTCCCACGTCGAGCCGATCGCGGCGATGGCGGGAGGAGCACCCAATCCCGCCGAGGCCGCGCGGGAGTGGTTCGCCTTCCGGTTGGGTGGGGGCCGCGCCGCGCCGTCGGGTGCGACCGTGATCCCGGAGGCGCTCTTCCGGGAGTGGCTGGAGGTGCGCGAGCGCAGGGTGAGCGAGGAGGCGGCCCAGGTGGCCGCCCGCTGGCGCGAGCTCGGCGAGGAGGCTGGTAAGCTGGCCGAGCTCGTCCAGCCGTTCGAGACGCTCGCCCGGGAGAACCCCGCGCTTCCCGTCCGTCTCGGCTTGCCTTCCGCCGAGGACCGGGTCACCGGCGTCGGCGGCGAGGTCGGCGACGTCCTCGCGCTCTCCGCGGCCCTGGTACGCATCCCCTCGGTGACCAACTGCGCCCGCGAGCGGATCGACGAGGTGTTCCGCTGCGCCCGCTTCATCGGCGGCTGGCTGAGGGATGCCGGGGCCGAGGTGCGCCTGTGGGAGAGCGGTCCCTACCCGGCGCTGCTGGCGGGCTTCCCCGGCGGGCTGCTCGCCCCGGTCACGCTCGGCGGCCACTTCGACGTCGTCGAGCCCGATCCCAACGACTCGCAGTTCGAGCCGGCGGTCGAGGGCGACTACCTGTGGGGACGGGGCGCCGCCGACATGAAGACGGTGGTCGCGACGGACATGGTGTGGATGCGGCGCACGCTGCGGGCGGGGCCGCCCTACCCGCCGTGCAACCTGCTGCTCGTCGGCAACGAGGAGAACGGCGAGGGCCAGCCCTACGGCACGCCGCACCTGCTCGCCGAGCTCGGTCGCGAGGCCGGCTGGACCCCCGAGCTCATGATCCTGGGGGAACGAACCGGCGAGCGCGGCGACGAGCTCTTCGGCCAGGTGTGCACGGCCAACCGCGGCGTCGTCCGGCTCCGGCTCATCGCCCGGGGGGAGCGCGCGCACACCGGGATGGGCGCGGTCCCGCGCGATCTCGTGACGCGCCTGATCCAGGCCCGCGAGGCGCTCGCCGAGCTGCTGCCGCGGCACCTCACGCTGGAGGGAGAGCGCAGCTGGCAAAGCTCCGCGAGCTTCCCCTTCCTCAATGTCGGCGAGAACGGGGTGTACAACATCACGGCCGACGAGGGCGCCCTCGGCCTCGAAATCCGGCCGATCCCGGAGGACGACGTCGGCGCGCTGCTCGCGGAGATCGGCTCGGTGTGCCGGGATCTCGGCCTTGAGCTGCGGCGCGACGTCGTCGAGGGCGGTATCGCATGCCCCGCCGACAACCCGCATCTCGCGCGCCTGCTGGGCGCCGTGGCGCGGGTCTCCGGCCACGCCGCCGAGCTCTCCCGCAAGCTCGCCGGGACCTCCGCCCGCTTCGCCCCGGGCGGCAACGCGGTGGTCTGGGGGCAGAGCGGGATCGGCCCACACTCCCGCCACGAGCGCCACTTCATCCCCTCCATCGCGCCCTACCTGGAGGTGCTCGAGGCGTTCGCCGGGAGTCTGTGCCACGGGGCGTGATCGGCCCCAGGCAACGCTGCGACGGGGATCGCCGCCCGGGGGTGAGCTACCATCGGACGTGGTGAGGAGACAGGCTACCTGTCCGCCGCGGAGGGTCCGGCGCGCGCGCGCCTCGGCGGCTGCCGCGATCGTCCTCCTGGCCGCGTGGCCGGCCTCCGCGCAGGCACCCACGGAGCTGGGTCCAGTCGAACCTGCGCCCCACCTTGCTCTGCCATCGTGGACGACGCTGCGCTTCGGGGCCAGCAAGCTGTGGCTGTCCGCCTCGACGACGGTGACCGTCGAGCAGGTGCCCGCCGAGCGCCTCGCTGCGGAGCTGCGCGTGGCGCCCGAGGGGAGCGGCGTGCCGCTGCCCGTAGGCCTTGTGACGGTGCTGACCACCGACTCCGACCTGCCGTTCGGGCGCACCGAGCGCATGACCGTGTGGCTCGACCCGGCCGACGGGGCAGCGATCCAGGCCACCAAGGTGACCGAAGGACGCCGCCCTTACGCGAAGGTGTTCCGCTACACCACCACCGGCTGCTTCGTGTGGCGCAGCGCGCCAGCCGACGCCACCGAGCGGGCGCAGGCGGTGGGCGCGTGGAGCCAGCACAAGGAGGCCGGCGTGCGGGTCGAGATTCCGGACGGCGTCGTCGTCACCGACCCCTACGCGCTCCTCTACCTGGTGTCGGCCGCTCGCCTCGACCGCAGGGGGTCGCGGCTGTCGCTCTTCATCCTCACCGACGCTGCGATCGCCGAAGTCGACTTCGTCGCCGCCGGCCTGACCTACCTCGACCGGACATTCGAGGAGAGCTGGCCGGGCGGCGGGCGGATACGTAAGGGTCAGGTGCTGGTCAGGACCGTACACGGCACCGCGCGGCTGCTCGCGGGAGCGGACGGCTCGGGGGTGGATCTCGGGTTCCTCGGCCTTCACAACGGCCTCACCATCGACCTTGAGACCGGAACCGGACTCCCGGTCGAGGTGAGGGGCCAGACCGAACACCTGGGCGACGTGACGGTGCATCTCGACCGTGCCGTGCTCCGGGAACCCCCGCCGTGAGGGTGCGCCACCTTCGCGGAGGGCGCCTGGCGCCCGTGCTGCTCGCGCTCGCGCTGCTCGCCTGCACGGGTCCCTCCGCCCCCGCCGCGTCCCCCGAGGCTGCGCCCGGCCGGCAAGCGGCCGTCGCCGCCACGCCGCGCGACCTCTCCCGCGACGAGCGGGAAGGGGGCCACACGCTGGGGCGTCATGTCGGCCTCAGCGAGGAAGAGCTGCGACAGCGGCTTCGCCGTGAGCGGCACATCACGGCGGCGTCCTCGTGGTACGACCGTGCCACGGCGGAGCGGGTGGTCGGCAGCGTGCTGGCCTCGTCGCGCGAGCGGATCGAGGCGTGGCTCGCGCGCAGCGGACCGCGGCCCAACCTCGTGCTCGACTATCGCGGGTCGCCGAGCGACCCGATCGGGCGCGGGCTGCGCCGCGGCGGGCGCGGGGCGCGACCGGCCTGCGATGCGGTCGTGGTGCTCAAGTGGGCGGGGGGTTACCGGTTCTTCGTCCTCACGGCGTACCCGGAGGTGCGACGATGACGATCCGCCGCGGTGACTGGGGACAAGCCCGGCGCGCCGCTGCCGGCGACCTCGACGCCGAGCGTTTCCCGGCCCTGCGGGGATTCTTCCGCGGCTACCTGCACCAGGACTGGGCGCTGGAGCACTCATCGGCGGTGCACGCCGCCCGCACCTTCCTCGCGGTCGCCGACCCCGAGGAGCGTGACGCGGTCGCGGCCGAATGGCGGGCGTTCCGCACGGCCGTCGACGGCCAGACCCTCGCCGCCGTCCGCCGCGCGGTATGCGACATCCTCGGCAGCGCCTGGCGTCCCTCCTCCCTGGCCGAGCTCGATCGCCTGGGCGCGGCCCTGACCGCCCCGTCCCGATAGCGGGCCCCCGCCGGCTCGCGCGGCGGCCGCGCCGCCTTGACGCCGCCCTGACGACCCGAGTCCCACCGTTGATGCGCTCTTGACCTCGGCGATGCTCGAATGGACGCGCTGGGAGGTGCGACGTGGATGCCGTCGTGCTGGTGATCGTGGCTGCTCTGGTGGTGGTCACGCTCTGGTTCGTCGCGGGTGTAGACCGTCTCGGCAGTGGGAGGACGCCATGAACCTCCTCTACCTCATCGCGGGAGTGATCGCCGTGGGGCTCGTGATCTACCTCCTGGTCGCTCTGCTGAAGCCGGAGGGACTGGGATGACCGCGCTTGCCGTCGTGCAACTGGTGATCTACCTGGGGGTGATCCTGACGCTGGCCAAACCGCTCGGGATCTACATGGCCCGCGTCTACGAGGGCCGGTCGTGCGGTCTCGACCGTGTCCTGTCGCCGCTCGAACGCCTCGCCTATCGCCTCGCCGGCACCGGGCCGGACGACGAGATGACCTGGAAGCGGTACACCGTCGCGATGCTGCTGTTCAACCTCGTCGGCTTCCTCCTCCTCTACATCCTGGAGCGGCTGCAGGGAGACCTGCCGGTCAACCCTCAGCACATGCCGGCCGTCGCCCCCGGCCTCGCCTTCAGCACCGCCGTCTCGTTCGTGACCAACACCAACTGGCAGAGCTACTCAGGCGAACAGACGATGAGCTCTCTGACTCAGATGCTTGGCCTGGTGGTGCAGAACTTCCTCTCCGCGGCATCGGGGATGGCGGTGCTGGTGGCGCTGATCCGCGGGATCGCGCGACGCACCGCGGCGACCATAGGCAACTTCTGGGTGGACACCGTGCGCGGCACACTGTACATCCTCTTGCCGCTCTCGCTGGTTCTTGCGCTCGCGCTGGTCTCACAGGGGGTCGTGCAGACGTTCTCGGCGTCCCGGAAGGTCGCACTCGTGCAACCGGTCGTGGTGGAGCAGTCCAGGCTCGACGCCGCCGGCGCTCCGGTCAGGGACGCGCGCGGCAACCCGGTGATCGACAAGGTCGCCGTCACCCAGCAGACCCTCGCGGTCGGACCGGCTGCCTCGCAGGTCGCGATCAAACAGCTCGGCACCAACGGTGGCGGCTTCTTCAACGTCAACTCCGCGCATCCGTTCGAGAACCCGACGCCACTGTCGAACTTCCTCGAGATGCTCGCAATCCTGCTGATCCCGGGTGCCCTGTGTCTGACCTTCGGCGAGATGGTGCGCGACCGCCGCCAGGGATGGGCGATTCTCGCCGCGATGACGGTGATGCTGGTGGCCTTCGCCGTCGCCGCCACTGTGAGCGAGCAGGGCGGCAACCCGCTCCTGGCCAGGCTGGGCGTGGACCAGCGCGCGACCATGGAGCAATCCGGCGGCAACATGGAGGGCAAAGAGGTACGCTTCGGTCCGGCAGCTTCGGCTCTGTGGGCGACCGCCACCACGGCGGCGTCGAACGGCTCGGTGAACTCGATGCACGACTCGTTCACGCCGCTGGGCGGGTTGGTGCCGATGGTGCTCATTCAGATCGGCGAGGTGGTGTTCGGCGGGGTCGGCTCCGGCCTCTACGGGATGCTCGCCTTCGTCATCGTTGCGGTGTTCATCGCCGGCCTGATGGTGGGGCGCACGCCCGAATACCTCGGCAAGAAGATCCAGTCGTTCGAGATGAAGATGGCCTCGCTGGTGATCCTCATCGCGCCCTGCCTCGTGTTGCTCGGGACGGCGATCGCGGTGGCTACGACCGCGGGTCGTGCCGGGCCGCCGAACCCGGGGGCGCACGGCTTCTCCGAGATCCTCTACGCGTTCTCGTCAGCCGGCAACAACAACGGTTCGGCGTTTGCGGGGCTGCACGCCGACACGCCTTTCTACAACTTCGGCCTTGCGCTCGCGATGTTCTTCGGCCGCTTCTGGATCAAGATCCCGATCCTGGCGATCGCCGGCTCGCTGGCCGCCAAGAAGGTCACGCCTTCCGGCGCCGGCACGCTGGCGAGCCACACCCCGCTGTTCGTTGTCCTGCTCATCGGCACGGTCCTGCTCGTGGCGGCGTTGACATTCTTCCCCGCGCTGGCGCTGGGTCCGATCGTCGAGCATCTCCAGATGCTCGCCGCGGCGCGTTAGGGAGGTCTGGGATGCCTGGCAGAGTTCAAGCTCGCAGACTCTTCGAGCCCGCGATCGTGCGGCGCGCGATCGCGGAGTCGTTCAAGAAGCTCGGCCCGCGTCACCAGGTGAAGAACCCGGTCATGTTCGTCACCGAGGTGGTGAGCATCCTGACCACCGGCCTTTGGGTCCAGGCGCTGGTGGCGAAGGGCGAGGCGCCTGCGGGCTTCATCTTCGCGGTGTCGGTCTGGCTGTGGTTCACGGTGCTGTTTGCCAATTTCGCTGAGGCGATGGCGGAGGGGCGGGGGAAAGCCCAGGCCGAGACGCTCCGTCGCTCCCGCAAGCAGCTCATCGGCAAGCTCCTCTTGGAAGGGCGTCGCGATGGCCCCCAGACCCATGTTCCGTCGTCGCTGCTCAACAGTGGCGACGTCGTCCTGGTCGAGGCCGGCGAGATCGTCCCCTGCGACGGCGAGGTGATCGACGGGATCGCGTCGGTGGACGAGAGCGTGATCACCGGAGAGAGCGCACCGGTGATCCGCGAGTCGGGCGGTGATCGCAACGCCGTGACCGGCGGCACCAAGGTGCTCTCCGATTGGCTGGTCGTGCGCGTGACCGCGGACGCGGGGGAGACGTTCCTCGATCGCATGATCGCCATGGTGGAAGGCGCCAAGCGGCAACGCACGCCCAACGAGATTGCGCTCTCCATCCTGCTCGCGGCGCTGACGATCGTCTTCGTGCTCGCGGTCGCCACGCTGCTCCCTTTCTCGATCTACTCGGTGCATGTCACCGGCCAGGGCGGACCGGTCACCGTCACGGTCCTGGCCGCACTGCTCGTGTGCCTGATCCCGACCACCATCGGAGGTCTCCTCTCGGCGATCGGGATCGCCGGCATGGACCGGATGGTCCAGGCCAACGTCATCGCCACCTCGGGCCGTGCGGTGGAAGCGGCGGGCGACGTGGATGTCCTGCTGCTCGACAAGACCGGCACGATCACGCTGGGAAACCGGCGCGCGGTCGGGTTCCGGCCGGCCCCCGGTGTCGAGGAGGTGACGCTCGCGGACGCCGCTCAGCTCGCCTCGCTGGCCGACGAGACCCCCGAAGGGCGCAGCATCATCGTGCTCGCCAAGGAGCGATTCGGCATGCGGGGGCGGGACGTGCGGGCGATGGGCGGCTCGTTCGTGCCGTTCTCGGCCGCCACGCGGATGAGCGGGGTCAACCTCCCCGGCCGCCAGATCCGCAAGGGGGCGGCTGACGCGATCGCCCGCCACGTCGAGAGCCATGGCGGCCGCGTCGACGAGGAAGTCGCGGGACTCGTCGAGAACATCGCCCGTGCGGGCGGGACCCCGCTTCTGGTCGCCGAAGGCCCGCGCGTCCTCGGCGTCGTGCACCTCAAGGACGTGATCAAGGGAGGTATTCGCTCGCGATTCGCGGCGCTGCGCAGGATGGGGATCAGGACCGTGATGATCACGGGCGACAACCCGCTCACGGCCGCCGCGATCGCCGCCGAGGCCGGGGTGGACGACTTCCTCGCCCAGGCG
>JBLMXF010000050.1:0-30778 GCA_050257595.1 Acidobacteriota bacterium
GGTGCGCCGGGTATGCTACCCGGCGCACCCTTCTCGATCTCTCGACCTCGCCGAACTCGGGCACCTCCCGACGTCACGTCGCGGTTTGCGGCTGCGCACTTCGCCGCAGCGCAAGGACACCGCCGGAGCCACCAGAACCCAATCAAGCGCATCCCGAACGACGCATCCCGCGTCGCGACGGGCGCCTCGGGAAGGACACGCCGGCTTGCTGCCGATGCTCGAGAAGCTCGAGGATCCTGACCCCCCGCCTCGGCTCGCGGACTGACGCTGGGGAGAGACCAAGGTGGCAATGGGCAGCGCACCGATGTCGCCACGGCGAAGGGGGTGAAGCGGGAGGGTGGCGACCTCCTTTCTCATGCTCCGGATTGTGCGTACACTGATGCGTGGGTGATCTCAGGAGGAGGACGTGCGATGAAGACGACGATGCTCGCTGGTCTTCTACTCGCGGCGCTCGCGCTATTGCCCGTGCTGGCGGCGCCGCCCGCGGCCGCGGCGCAGGGCACGGCCGCGGCGAAGTTCGACCCGGTGGCGGCGACGAACGCCTACCTTGCCAGTGTCCCGGCCGACAAGCACGCCCGCTCCGACGCGTACTTCGAGGGCGGCTACTGGCTGCAGCTATGGAACTTCCTGATCGGCGCGGGGATTGCGCTGCTGCTCCTGACGCAGCGCTGGTCGGCGCGCATGCGCGACCTCGCGGAGCGACTGACGCCATGGAAGCCCGTGCAGACCTTCCTCTACTGGGTGCAGTACTTCGTCGTGGTCGCGCTGATCTCGCTGCCGATGACCATCTACGAAGGGTTCATCCGCGAGCATGCCTACGGCCTGGCCACGCAGGGGTTCGGCGGCTGGCTCGGCGACCAGGCCAAGGGATGGGCGCTGGGGCTCGTCTTCGGGGGCCTGCTCGTGGCGGTGCTCTACGGGGTGATCCGCCGGCTGCCGCGTACCTGGTGGCTGTGGGGGTCGGTGGTGACGGTCGCCTTCATGGCTCTCGTGATGCTGATCGCGCCGGTGTTCATCATGCCGCTCTTCAACACGTACACCCGCCTGACCGACCCGAAGCTCCGCGGGCCGATTCTGCAGATGGCCCGCGCCAACGGCATCGACGCCACCGACGTGTGGGTGGCCGACGCGTCGCGCCAGTCCACGCGGGTCTCGGCCAACGTGAGCGGGTTCCTCGGGACCGAGCGCATCACACTCAACGACAACCTGCTCAAGCGCTGCTCGCTGCCCGAGATCGAGGCCGTCATGGGTCACGAGATGGGGCACTACGTGATGAACCACGTCTACAAGGGGTCCCTGTTCTTCGCGGTCCTCATCGCGATCGGGTTCGCCTTCCTGCGCTGGGCCTTCGAGGTGGTGGTCAAGCGCAAGGGGGACGCGTGGGGGATCCGCGGCATCGGGGACGTCGCCGGCCTGCCGCTTCTCGCGCTGCTGCTCTCGACCTTCTTCTTCGTGCTCACACCGATCACGAACTCCTACACTCGCATCGCGGAGGCCGAGGCGGACATGTACGGGCTCAACGCGGCGCGGCAGCCGGACGGCTTCGCCGAGGTGTCCCTGAAGCTCGGCGAGTACCGCAAGCTGGCTCCCGGCCACCTCGAGGAGATCGTCTTCTTCGACCACCCCAGCGGACGGAGCCGCATCCTCATGGCGATGAGGTGGAAGGCGGAGAACCTGGCGGCGACAGAGCCGGCGGCCTCGCTGCCCCCGGTCGCCGGTTCCGGCACGTCGAGGCCCTAAACCGGGGCCTGAGCGGGCCGTCGGGCTGCGAGCCCAGGCTGCCACCCCATGGCGAGCCGTTGCCGGGGCCGAAGGCACCGCTGCATCAGTGGCGGCGGCATCATCGAGGAAGTGGTACTCGCCGCCGAGCCCACCAGCGGTCCTTCCCGCCCTTGCCGCGTCGGAGTCGCTGGTGACCGCCCGAGCCGCCGCCACGCTGGCCACCTCGAGGAGAAGCACGATTCCGTCGCGCGCGTCGGTCGCCCGCCACGGGCCCAACAACCGAAAACCGGCGTTCCCGGGCGTGACCACGTCCGAGGAGAGCGCCGCCCTCCAACGCGGGGACGCCTCGACACGTTTGCGGCTCAGCCCGTAGGCTATCGGCGGCCCCGCCGTTCACGCTTCGCCAAGCAGCGCAGCGATCGTTTGCGGCCGCGCCGGAGCCCCTCGCCGTCGTCGTGGCCGATCCACCTGCCGCGCATCGAAACTCCCCGAGCGCACCCTTGCCGGGCGATAGCGACGGACCACGAGGCCGGATGGGGTCTTCGCGGAGGAGTCTGCCGACTTGCTAGCACCCCATCCGGTCGCTATCCTTGCCTCGAGAAATGACACAGAAGAGCACGTCCGGACCGGGCAGCGGTCACCGCCCCGGAGCCAGCCGCCCGAGCTCACTCAAACCGTCGAGCCGGCAGTTGCGCAGCCTCCGCGACCCCTGGACGCTCGGCGAGTTCATCCAGAACCTCAAGGAGGGCGTGTACATCACCGATAACGCGGGCCGCATCCTCGACGCCAACCCCGCGTTCCTGCGGATGTTCGGCGTGCGCTCGCTCCGTGCCATCCGGCGGCTGACGGCCGAACAGCTTCTCGTCGAGCCGGCCCGGCGCCGCGCGGAGCTGCAGATCCTCGCTGGCGAGGGCGCCGTGAGGGAGTTCGAGCTCGACATCCGGCGCTCCGACGGTGAGGTGCGGACGGTGCTCGACACCGCGTACCAGATGGCCGACCCCGAGACCGGTGAAACCCTTTATCACGGCATCCTGGTTGACATTACCGACCGCAAGCGGCTCGAGCATCAGCTCGTTCAGGCGGCGCTTCGCGACCCCCTCACCGGTTGCTTCAATCGCAGGTACCTCATGGAGCGCGAGAGGGAGATGGCGGGATGCGAGGCGCGGTGGGGTGTGGTCGTCATCGACGTAGACCACTTCAAGGAGTACAACGACCGCTACGGTCACGATGTCGGCGACAACGTCCTGGTGCGCGTCGGCCGATTCCTGATGGGTACGGTCCGGACGGAGGATGCCGTGATCCGTACGGGCGGCGACGAGTTCCTCCTCCTCGTCCTGGGGGGCAACGCGGGTTCGGTTGCGGAGGTTGCGCGGCGGCTGAGCGAGACGGGGCCGGAGTCGCTGCCTGTCTCCCTCTCCTGCGGCTGGGCGACGCGGGAGGGTGGAGAGAGCCTCGAGCAGACCTTCCGGCGGGCGGACCACGACATGATCAGGTGCCGCGGGACGCGACGAGGACACCGCCCACGGCGGCGCGATCTCGATCGCCGTGCGCCGGACTGACGCCGCCAGCCACAATCCGAGACGTCCCGCTGGACCGATCCTCCGCAAACAGCTAGCGATCTGGCCGGTCCAGACTCGGCAAGGAGACCGCGGACCCGGGGTCCGGCCTGCGCCGTCGGCTCCACCCTGTACCACCCCCGTCGCTCTTGTGGGGGTCTGAGGAGCAGGTGCCTGGCCCGGCCCGTCCGGAATGCGTGCGGTTCGGCACGGCCACAGCGTTCTAGCCGTGAAAGGAGAATCGCCATGAAACGTCCGATCGTGCTGCTCGTCGTTGCGGTCCTTGCGCTCTCGACGGCGGGGACGGCCTTCGCCGTCGAGCCACCGAAAGCGCCACTACAGGCTCGGGCCTTGAAGCTGGAGGATGCCAAGCTGCCCGTCGCCGAACTCAAGAAGCTCCAGCCACCTCCCAACCTCAGGATCCAGGCTGTCGCGCGGGTCAAGCCGGTCATGCAAGCGATCGGCCAGCAGGGGCCCGACCTCGTCCCGCTGCCGCCGCTCTGGGTCAACCCCGCCAGGCCGGGTCCGAGTGTGGGGTTCCCGGCAGCCCAGTTCCAGGGCTGGCGCGCGAACTGGAGGGTCAAGAACATCGGCAACCAGGTGGCGGGGCCACCGAACTGGAAGGTCCATTTCTCGTGCGAGGTCATCAACGTCCCCCCGGGGACCGAATACTTCGAGCTCTACACCAGCCGGTGGTGCAGCTTCTCGGAGGGGACGTTCAACATGCCAGGCACACTGGCCCCCAACGCGCAGACTCCGCCCGAGTTCATCAAGATCTTCGTCGGCTACCCGCTGTTCCCGTGCGCCTACTCCACCGCCCCGAAGCCCCGGATCACCTTCAAGGTGGACTCCGGGTCGACCATCCCGGAGACGAGGGAGAACAACAACGAGTACCAGATCGACGTCTGCCTCGGTAGCTGACGACACACACCGACGACGCGGGAAACGGAACAACTGACTAAAGTTCTTCGTCGTCGGGTCGGATGCACGCTGGAAGGGAATCGAGAAGATCGCGCAGCGCCTCCGCCGGCTCGGCCCGGAAGGCGCTGCCGGTCTCGCTCTCCTCAGGCTGGGCGGTGTGTGAAGGTATTGAGACCCTCGAGGGGACCATAAAACGGGCCGATCACAGGCTGATCAGCATCCGTGCGAGGCGGCCGGGATGCGGGCAAGTCCATCGCGACGGCGAACGCGACCTGCCTGGATGACCGCCGGGACCCGGCGCGACACTCGCGGCACTGACCCGGCCGGGTGCCGCGAGTAGGATCAGGCCATGCGCGAAGATCTCTTCGAGGCGCGTTTTTCGTGTCGACGCTTTCTGCAACAACGTGCCGTGCCCCGTGCCACCGTGGAGGCGATCCTCGACGCGGCGCGCTGGGCACCGACGGCCGGGGGCCTCGAGCCGTGGCGCTTCGTCGTCGTGACCGACGCCGCCACTCGCCGTAACCTGGCCTCCGCGGCGTTCAACCAGAGCTTCCTCGCCGAGGCGCCCACCGTCGTGGTCGTGTGCGCGGTACCGGAGGAGAGCGCCCGCCGTTACGGCGAGCGGGGGCGGAACCTCTACTGCCTCCAGGACACCGCCGCGGCGACGGAGAATCTCATGCTGGCCGCGACAGCGTGCGGCCTTGGGAGCTGCTGGGTCGGCGCCTTCGACGAGGAGCGGACGGCCCGCCTGCTCGAGCTCCCTGGCGGATGGCTGCCGGTGGCCGTGGTCCCGTTGGGCGAGCCGGCGCAAGCCCCGCCTCGGCGCTCCCGCCGCCCCCTGCGCGAGATCACCGTCTGGATCGGGGAGCCGGTGTGACCTCCGGAGCAGGGGCGGCTTTCCGCACAGCTTGCGAGCCTGGTGACCTGCCTTTCTGTGCCTTCGCCAGGGCAGCCCGGACGCGGCAGCCGGACATCACCGCCACTGCTGCCCGGGGCCGCCAGCGCGCCGTCTGCGGCGGAGTCGACGGCCCGCATTCGTGGCGCATGGGTCGCAGGAGGCAGACAGGCCCCTGACCGGAGGGCCGGTGGTGTGGGACGGCCGCTATGCTGCGGTCGCCGGGTTGGAGTGGAGATCGCTCCGGGTCAGGTCTGGGGAGCGAGGTCGCCGAGTAAGTAGGCGATGACGTCCTTGGCCGAGTAGGGCTCACCGTCACCGCGGATGAGCTGCCCCAGCCGATCGAAGGCGCTGCCCACCGTCAGCAGCGGCTTCTCGCGGTAGCCTCGCGGCTGCTCGAGGCCCAGGCCGAGGTTGGCGAGCAGGGCGTTGCACAGGCACTTGCGCCCGCTCGCCGCGGCCGGATCGCCACCCTTGGCGACCCAGCTCGCCTCCGGCTCGGCCGGGCAGCGGTACCCGACCTCGCCGTCCTCTTTGCGGTACAGCGCGCGCAGGAACCCGAGGTTGCAGGAGCGCGGGCGCGACAGGTACTCGCGCAGGTCGGACAACGTCCCTTCCAGACTCAGGACCTTGAAAGGGAAACCGGTCGGCGAGGCGAGCACGTCGGTGACCACCCGACCGAGCTCCGCCGCCTTGAGCAGCGCCCGGTCCTTGAGGACGCGCAGCAAGCCGGACTCGCGGCAGAACGCGAAGGCGGTGCCGACCTGGACGCCGGCCGCGCCGAGCCCGAGCGCTTCCTTCAACCGGCCGGCGACACCGTAGCCGCCGGCGAGGTAGAAGGGCACTCCGAGCTCGGCGATTCGTACCGTGTCTACGTCGTCTTTCGGGCCGTAAACAGGCTCGAGGTCGCGACCGAGGACGAGCCCCCCGCGCGGCGGCGCGTTGTGCCCCCCGGCCGAGGGACCCTCGACCACCAGCCCATCCACCCTGCCGCTGGCCTTGCGCACCATCATGGTGGCGAGGAGGTTCGACGACACGATCGGGTAGAAGCTCGGCCGCTTCAGATAGTCGGGAGCGCCATGCACGAGGCGCCGTGGCTCCAGCCAGGACCGGAAGTCGTCGTCCGGAGCTGCGCCCTCGACATGAAGGGCCAGCGAGACGCGACCGTGTTCGCTGAGCTGGTCGAGCACCGCCGGTATCTCTCGTGGGATGCCGGCGCCCATGATGACGTAGTCGACTCCGGCGAGCATGGCGCCATAGAGGCTGGCAAGCGTCGGGAGCTGGATCTTGGTAAGCAGGTTGATCCCGACCGGACGGTCGTGCCCCTCCTTGGCCAGAAACACCTCGACGAAGTTCGCCGCGATGGTGTCCTGGAGCAGGTCCTCGGGGTCGGCGATCCGGTGGGGCCGCGGCAGGCGGACCCGCGCGCGCGCCTCCGCCGAGTCGGCGAAGTACGCCCTCAGGATGCGAGCGGCGACGGCTTGATCGGGAAAGGCGTCCAGCGCCCGCCGGACATGGCCGCCATCGTCGCCCATGCGCAGCCGATGCGCGACGATCACCTCGATGCCGGTGCTGGACACGACGCCGAGCTGGCCCTGCAGGGAGACGGCGCGCGCAAGCTCCCAGTTGGAAACGCCGGCTCCCATCCCCCCCTGGATGATTCGCGGCAGCGCCATCGCGGGACCGAGTGTAGCACCCGCGACTCCTGCCATCCGCGTTGGCCTACGCCGCGCAAGGCAGCCCTGGAGGAGGCCTACTTACGCACCGTGCTTCTCGCCAGTCGTCGGGGACTCACCCGCGCTGCACGCGGCCCCGTTGCCGTTCGGCCTCACGGATTGGACCGGTCTCTCCTCCGATCCCTGGCCAGACCTGAACCGCGCTGGGGACGTCCCGGTCAGGAGGGGTGCCAGGGCGATGGCCCACTCGAGGCCCTTCCATGTGCTAGATTCAGGGTAGGTTTGATCTGGAGGGAGGCGCGCCGGATGGTTGACATCCGACGGAACGACAGGTGATCGTCCTCAGCCTCATCCAGAACTTCGCCCTCCTCGTGGCTCTCGCCGCTCTCTTTCAGCGGATCGGAGCACGGTTCCAGCATCTCACCCTGCGGTACCAGGTGCTGTCGGGTCTGTTGTTCGGCGCCGTCGGCCTGGTCGGGATGGCCACGCCGGTGCACCTGTTGCCCGGCATCATCTTCGACGGTCGCTCGATCATCCTCGCCGTCGCAGGCATCTTCGGCGGGCCAGTGGTCGCCGGGATAGCGGCGATCATCTGCGCCACTTATCGGCTGGTTCTCGGCGGTGCCGGGGCCGTCATGGGGCTGGCCGTCATCCTCGAGGCTGCGGCTATCGGCGTGGCCGCGGAGGCCGTGCGGCAGCGGCGAGGGTGGCCGCGTGGCGCCCGTTTCTTCCTCGCCGTCGGGGTCAGCGTCCACGTGGTCATGCTGGGCTGCGTCCTCGCCCTCCCCGGCTGGGCAGAGCCAGAGGTCGTCGCACGCATCGGCCCGTCGATCCTGGTCCTCTACCCGCTGACCACGGTGTTCGTCTGCCTGCTCTTCCAGGACTTCGAGGACCAGGTGAGCGGCCGCGCCGCCCTGCACGAGAGCGAGGCCCGCTACCGAGAGCTCTTCCTGGCCCACCCGCTGCCCATGTGGGCGTACGACCTCGAGACGCTCCGCTTTCTCGCGGTCAACGACGCGATGGTCGAACGCTATGGCTATTCGCGTGCGGAGCTTCTGGCCATGACGATCCGCGACATCCGGCCGGCCGAGGACTGGCCCACGCTGGAGGCGAGCGTCGCGTTCTCGCGCGCACATCCCGGCTACCAGGAATCGCGAGGTTGGCGTCACCGGACCAAGGACGGTCGCGTCTTCGAGGTCGAGATCTCCTCGCACGACATCACCTTCGAAGGCCGTCAAGGCAGAGTGGTCGTGGCTCACGACGTGTCCGAGCGGCGACATCTCGAGGGGCAGCTCCGCCAGGCGCAGAAGATGGAGGCGATCGGGATTCTCGCTGGCGGCATCGCCCACGATTTCAACAACCTCCTCCAGGCGACGCTGTCCGCCGTGCAGGCGGCGGAGCTGCAGGCAATGGCGATGCCAGGCGCCAGCCCGGCACTCGAGAAGACGCTGGCGGAGATCCAGGCACAGGTCCAGCGCGGGGCTCAGCTCACCCGGCAGCTCCTGCTTTTCTCACGTCAGACGCCGACGAACTGGCAGCGGTTCGATCTCGCCGCCCTGATCGGCCAACAGAGCTCGATGCTTCGTCGTGTGCTCCCCGAGACGATTGCGCTTGAGGTCGAGACGGATGGCGCGCCGCTCCCGATCGAGGCCGACGCCGGCCAGCTCGTCCAGGTCCTGACCAACCTGGTCGTCAACGCTCGGGACGCAATGCCGGCCGGGGGGCGGGTGGTGGTCTCCGCCATCCGACTCGGCGATGAAGTCATCCTGGAAGTACGCGACACCGGTGCCGGGATTCCGGCGGAGGTGCGCGAACGTATGTTCGACCCCTTCTTCACGACCAAGGCGCCCGGCAAGGGCACCGGGCTCGGGCTCGCTGTCGTCTGGGGGATCGTCAAGGAGCACGGCGGGCGGATCGAGGTCGACAGCGAGGTCGGCTGCGGCTCCACATTCAGGATCGTGCTGCCGGGAAGGGACGCCCGCTCCGGTGGTGCGCCACTCGCGGCTGCCGAGGTCAGGGACGATCTCCCGTCCGGGAACCACGAGCGGGTCTTGCTCGTCGAGGACGAGGAGGGCGCGCGACGGGGCCTCACCGAGCTCCTGTCCATGCTCTCCTACCGGGTGACGGCCGTGGCAAGCAGTGAGGAGGTGAGCACGCTCGTGGGGGCTCCGGCGTTCGACGTCCTCCTCACGGACTTCCGCCTGCCCGGTGTCTCGGGACTCGACCTGGCCCGCAACCTGCGCGAGCGTTGGCCGGGGCTGAAAGTGATCGTGATGTCGGGCTATGCTCCCGACGACCTGGCGAGCGATCTCTTCGCCAGTGGCACCGTCCACTTCCTCCAGAAGCCCTTCGACATGTCGATTCTCGCCCGCGTCCTCCGCGACGTGCTGAGAGGGGTGCCAGGCTCGGCGGCAAGCTGACCTTCGCCCCGCGGCGGCGCCGCACCTCGCTCACACCGACAACCGCGGTAGCAGTCCCCTGACGCTTCCGGTCCTCGCCCTCCGGGGCGCGTCGGACCGTTGCTTTCGCAACCTCCATCAGGGCGGTGCTCGGCCGATCAGACCGACCCCGGGGCAGATATCTTTGCCTTCGTCAACGCGGCACGAACGCGCTCACGGGTCATCGGGAGACGATAGAAACGGACGCCGGTAGCATCGAAGACGGCGTTGGCGATCACCGCGCCCATCGGGACGATGGCTGGCTCCCCTCCGCCCTGGGGCGCGACCTCGTCGTTGCGCACCAGCACGGTCTCGATCCGCGGGACCCAGGAGAAGCGCGGCAGCTCGTAGGTATCGAAGTTGCGGTCGAGGATCTCGCCGCCCCGAAAACGCAGCTCCTCCGTCAGGGTGTAGCCCAGCCCCTGGGTGATGCACCCTTCCATCTGCATCGCAGCACCCGTCGGACTCACCACCACACCCATCTCCTGCGCCGCGACCACCCGGTCGACGTGAATCGCGCCCTTGTCCCGATCGACCGTCACGTCGGCCATGAGGGTGACGTAGGTCCCGGCGTCGATCCCGCATGCCACCCCGCGGCCGCGCCCGCCGCCGGCCGGCGCGGAACGGGGCTTCCAGCCGTAGGCGTCGGCGGCCGCCTGGAGCACTCGCCGCATGCGCCCGTCGGTCATGTTGCGCAGGCGAAGCGCGACCGGGTCGATGTGCGCCGCAGCGGCCATGATGTCGATCTGCGACTCCTTGGCAAAGATGTTCATGTTGGCGCCCGGTGCCCGCCACGGACCGACCCCGAAGAGATGGAGGCTGGTGCCCTCGCCGTGCCAGCCGCCGGCGACCCGGATCGCGACGTTCGGCACGTCGTAGAACAGCTCGGCGCCGCGGTCACCCGCGGCGATGACGCGGTAGTCCCACAGGGTGAGCTTGCCGTTCCCGTCGAGCGCCGTGACCAGCGTGACCACTGCCGCCGGATCGAAGGTGTCGTGGAAAAACTCCTCGGCTCGGCTCCACCTGACCTGGACCGGGGTGCCGGTGATCTTCGCCAGCCGAGCGGCCTCGCTCGCCTGCAGTCCGGCGCTCTTGCCGCCGAAGCCACCACCCACGAACGGCGTGATCACACGCACCTTCTCCGTGGCGAGTCCGAGCTCGCGGGCGATGCGGTCGCGGGTGGGAAACGGCGTCTGGGTCGACGCCCAGATCGTCACTTTGCCGTCCCTGAACTCGGCGACGGCAGTGTGCGGCTCGATCGGCGCGTGGGCCACGTAGCCCTTGTGGAACGTGGACGAAAACACGCTCGCGGCACCGGCGCGCCCAGCGGCGACATCGCCCTTCGCGCTCACGACCTCACCCGGCCCGGCAGCCGTGACGAGGTGCTCGAACACCGTCTCGGTGTCGAAGGGAGGCTTCGGCGTGTCCCACGAGGCGTCGATTGCTTCGAGCGCCTTCGCCGCCGCCTCCGGATCGGCGTGGAGGACGGCGACCAGGCCGTCCTGGTTGACCACTGTCACCCCGGGCAGCTTCGCGGCCGCGGAGGTGTCGACACGGGTGAGCCTGGCGCCGTGCGCGGGCGGACGCAGCACACAGGCGTACCGCATGCCGGGCAGCCGGATGTCGCCGGCGTACCGCGCCTCGCCCGTCACCTTCGCCTGGGCATCGAAACGCTGCGGCGAGGTCCCCATCACGGTGAGTTCCGACGCCTTGCGCAGCACCGCCTTGTCGTCCACCGTGCGCAGGATCCGGCGTCCCTTGGCCAGCTCGCCGTAAGTCACCTTCCGGGCGGGATCGCCCTCGACCGAGGCGACACCGTCGGCGAGCACGAGCTTGGCGCGCGGCACCCCCAGCCTCTCGGACGCCAGCCGCAGCATCACCGCCCGGGCCTCGGCCGCGGCGGCGCGCAGCACGGGCCCGAACATGCGCGTGGTGAGCGAGCCGAACGTGCCCATGTCCCACGGGCAACGGTCGGTGTCCCCCATGACCATCTCCACCGCACCGAGAGCCACGCGGAGCTCCTCGGCCACCATCTGCGCCTGCGACGTCATCACGCCCTGGCCCATCTCGATCTTGCCCGTGAACACCGTGACCCGGCCGTCCTCGCCGATCCGCAGGTAGGCGTTGAGGTCTTCCGGGTAGACACGCCGGCGATCCTGGGCGAGGAGGGCGGACGGACCGATGCTGACCAGCACCACGACGCCGCCGCCCACCGTCTTGATGAACTCCCGGCGGTCGATGCCGCGCTGCCCCGTCATGACGCGCCTCCCTTCCCGCGGGCGACGTCCTCGATGGCGGCGATGATCCGCCGATGAGCGCCGCAACGGCAGAGGTTGTCCTCCATACCCTTGATGATCGCCTCCCGTGAGGCCTTGGGGTTGGTGCGCAGGAGAGCGTAGGCGTTCATGATCATCCCCGGCGTGCAGTACCCGCACTGGAAGCCGCCGTGCTCGACGAACGCCTGCTGGAGCGGGTGCAGCTTCCCGTCGCGCGCGAGGCCCTCGATGGTGATGACCTCCTTGCCGTCGATCGACGACAGCGAGACGCTGCACGAGCGCACCGCTTTCCCGTCCACCACAACGGTGCACGCGCCGCAGATCCCCTCGCCGCACCCGAACTTGGTCCCGGTGAGGCCGAGGTCGTCGCGCAGCACCCAGAGCAGGGTGCGGTCCCCGTCGGTCTCAACTGTCGTGGGCTTGCCGTTCAGACGGAACCGGATGGCCTTCGTCATACTCCCTCCCCGCGGCTCGCGCGTCTCGGCTTTCGATGGTAGCTCTGGGAGGGTCACAGGGTAAACACGGTCGCTCAGGCTGACCGACGCGCCCCGATTCGCCCCAGTCTCCCCGAAACACACCGGACCCGCCACCGGCGAACCGAAGCCGGTAGCGGGTCCGTTGAGGTCAGAGTACGACTCAGAACCTGCCGATGAACTCCAGGCCGACGGTGCGAGGCTCGTTGGTCATCCCGGTCAGGTTGTCGAAGTCGATGCCGCCCTGGAGGATCTTCTTATCGAAGAGGTTCCTGCTGAAGAGCGCCACCTCGTAGCGGCCGGCGTTCCAGCGGTAGCCGAGCCGCAGCCCGAACTCCAAACTGTCGCTGTTGAACTCCTTGGACTCGTAGAGGAAGAAGCTCTTGTTGCTGGAGTACGCCCAGTCCAGCGTGCCGAAGAACCCGTTGCCTGCGGCCGAGCTCTGCACGTTGATGATGTTGTTGATGATCCAGTCGGGCGCGTTGGGCAGGCTGTTGCCGTCGACGTAGACGCCGCCGTTCGGTGCGGTCGGGTTGAGGACCGTGCAGCCGCCTGCACACGGCGTGACCGTGAGGTTCCTGTCGCGGATCTTGGTGGGGTTGTAGCTGACGCCGAGGGTCGTCCACCAGTACTCGCTGCCGACGTACTCGATGTCCGCCTCGAGGCCGTGGCCGTCGGTGTGGTCGACGTTGAGCAGCGTTGCCGTGTTGTACTTCCCTCCCACCGCGGTCACCTGCTGCCCCTTCACGCGGTACGCATACGCCGTCAGGTTGAGCTTCAGGCGGTTGTCTGCCAGGATCGACTTGAACCCCACCTCCGCCGAGGTGATCTTCTCGGTGTCGGCCGTCGACACGCAGTTCGTGGCGGGGTCTTGACCGCCGTTGGGGTCGCCGCAGAAGAGGATCCGTCCCTGGATGCTGGGCGCGCGGAAGCCGGTGGCGAGACGCCCGTAGACGTGGAAGTCCGGCGAGGACTTGTAGATGACGCTGAAGTCCCCGCTCACGTTGCTCGCGTCGGTGTGCGCGGTGATCGGAGCGACCGTCACCGTGTTGAGGAACGTCGGTTCCGGGCGCTCGGCCGAGAAGTCCTTCTTCTCGTGGGTGAAGCGCAGGCCGGCCTTGAGCAGCCACTTCTCGGCGGCCTGGTAGTCGAGCGAGGCGAACGCCGCGTACGACTGCGTCGCCTGGCTCTGGAACGCGTAGGCGTCCTGCGGGTTGCCCGGCGCCAGGCTGTTGTAGTCGAAGGTTTCCGCCTTGAGTTGCTCGTGGAAGTAGAACAGGCCCGCTAGCCAGTTGAAGGGCCCCGCGCTGTTGCTCGCCACCCTCAGCTCCTGGGTGAACTGGTCCAGGTGGGGGATGCCGTCGGCGGTCTCGGACACGAACGGGATGAACCCTGGTCCATAGGGCGGCGCGTAGACCGCGCCGTAGCCGCCGTCGATGTCGCCGCGGCTGTACATGTGGTCGATGCCCTCGTACGCCGTGATCGAGGTGAGCGCGGCGGGGCCGAAGTCGTACTCGAATCGCAGCGAGGCGCCACGCGCCGAGATGTCCTGCTTGTTGCGGCCGTCGTGGTAGACGACGTCCTGCTCGAAACCGTCGACGAAGTCGTTGGTCCCCTTCTTGATGATGTTGGCGCGGAAGATCCGGGCGGTGCCGTCGAGATCCCAACCGTGGACGTTGAACAGGCCGCTGAACTTGTCCGACGGTGCCCAGAGCAGCTGCAGACGATAGGCGTTCTCGTCGTAGTGCCCGAGCGCGTCCTTCTTCTGCCTGAAGTCGTTGTCCACCCAGTTGCTACGCGACTGGTGAAGAGCAGAGAAGCGGATCGCGAGGGTGTCGCTGATCGGCCCGCCGACACCACCGCTGACGTCGATGGTGTTGAAGGTCCCGTACGACACCCTGAAGGAAGCGTCGAGGTCCCGGGTCGGCTTCTTGGTCTCGAATTTGACCACACCGGCCGGCGTGTTACGCCCGAACAGCGTGCCCTGCGGCCCACGGAGCACCTCGATCCGTTCCAGGTCCCACAACGGCATGCCCTTCACGACCGGGTTCTCGAGCACCACGTCGTCGACGACCATGGACACCGGTTGCGAGGCGTTGAGGTCGAAGTCGGTGTTCCCCATACCCCGGATGTAGAAACGGGGAAACGCACGCCCGAACGAGGTTTCGAGGGTCAGGCTCGGGATCCGGCCGGAGAGCAGCTGGACGATGTCAGGGCCGCCCGCGGTGATCGAGCGGAAGTCCTCCGCCGTCACTGCGGTCAGCGAGATGGGCACGTCCTGCTCGTTCTCGGCCCGCTTCTGCGCGGTGACGACGATGTTCTCCGCGAATTCCTTGACGACGTCCGATTCAGGTCTGGGTGTCGGCTTCACCTCCTCCTTCGGTTTCTGCTCCGGCGCCTGCTGCTGCTCCTGCGCGACGGCGTTCGTGGGTGCCGGCCCCTTCTCCTGGGCCACGGCAGAAACGCCAACGCCGGCCACCAAGAAGACGAGAGCGACCCCGGTAGACAGACGCCACCCCGATGCGTTCGCCATTCCTCACGCTCCTTTCACTCTTGACCCACCGTGTCACCAAATCCTGTCGTCCATGTTATCCCAGATGGCAAGCGCAAGCACGTCTCGCGGCGCGACGACGCCGGCACCGGCGGTCAGGATTCAACGCTGATCAGGCGAGGGGGCCGCGGATCCAGGACCGCCCGCCGCTTGCCCGTTCTTCTCGAGGGCGCAGAAGATCTTCAGCCCGATCGTGTTCTGAGGTGGGGAAAGCGGATTACCGGCCTTGTCCGTCATCGCGGCGGCCGGCGGCGCAGGCCCGGCAGGCCGCCAGGAGCATGGTCGCCGCGGGAGTCGCCCGGCGGATCCCAACGCGAACCTGTCCGAGGGCGCGAGCGGCTCGGAGCCCGCAACCGCCTGCCGGAGCGGGCGGACGGACCATGAGCACGAGGGGTGCATAGCGGCAGAGTCCACCGTCGTCAGCGCGACCTCGCCCCCGACGCTTTGGCCCTCTTCGTCGGCGCGCCGGGCGCAACGGCGCAGTCCGCCGTCAGGCGTTGGGAGCTCCAGAATCAGCCGCCGAGCGCCGACTCGATCCGCCGGTCCGGCACCAGCCACATCAGCGCCACGACCACGTACAGTCCATCCGCCAGCCAATGGTGGACGAAGGCGAGCGGGATCGCTACGGCGTAGAGCGCCATGGAGAGCTTGCCCTTGAGGTCTCCGCCGACCGCGGCCGCTAGCTTCGAGCCGGGGCCTTGGGCCGCGACGATCGTAGCCTGCAGGATCGTGTAGGAGATCGCGGCCAGGAGCAGGACGGTGCCATAGACCGCGGTCGGCAGGGCGGCGAAGTGGTTTTCGCCCATCCACCCGGTGACCGCCGGGACGAGTGAGAGCCAGAACAGGAGGTGCAGGTTCGCCCACAGGATGCCGCCGTTGATCCGGCCGGCGGCGTGCAGCATGTGGTGGTGGTTATTCCAGTAGATTCCCAGAAAGACGAAACTCAAGACATAGGTCAGGAACGCCGGCACGATCGGGCGCAGCGCCTCCCAGTCGGCGCCGTGCGGCACTCTCAGTCCGAGGACCATGATGGTGATGAGGATGGCGATCACCCCGTCGCTGAAAGCTGCGAGCCTCTCCTTGCTCATCGTCACTCTCCGTTGACTCTCAAGAACCGCGAGCCGCGGCCCGAGATTGCACTGCGGCACTCCTGCCGCCCGCCACGGATCCCTCCTCCGGTACCTCCCTGCCGCAACTCCCCGACTGCCGCATCGCTGCGCGTGAGTCTTGCCCGGAATCATCCGTCCGGACGAGGGGTTGCAGGAGAAACGCCGAATCTGGGGGGTGCAGTGATGGAGGCTGACGAGCTGCGGGCTTTGCAGGCGCCGCTCAAGGAGCGCTACCGCGCGTCACCGGGATCGGCGGTCGTGACCCTGACCGCCCGAGGCCAGCTCGGCGACCGCGTGTCGTGCCGAGTCGAGACCGGGCAGGCGCTCGTCGAGGCGGGCCTGCACCCCGCGACGGGGGGTGACGGCTCTCTCGCTTGTTCCGGCGACATCTTGCTCCAGGCCCTGGCGGCCTGCGCCGGAGTCACCCTGAACGCCGTGGCCACGGCCATCGGCGTCCTCCTGCGCGGGGGCACGGTGACGGCCGAGGGAGATCTGGACTTCCGGGGCACGCTGGGGGTCGCCAAGGACGCGCCGGTGGGCTTCGCAGCGATCCGCCTGCGCTTCGACCTCGACGCGGATGCTTCGTCCGACCAGCTCGCGACGCTCCAACGCCTCACCGAGCGGTACTGCGTCGTCCTGCGGACGATCCGCGACGCACCAGCGGTCTCCGTAACCTGTCACGCCGGCGCCTGAGGAGCCCACCGGACACGCGAGGAGAGGACCGTGCCGAATGGCGGGGACGAGGGCGCACTCCCCGGACCAGGCTTCCCTCCACTGCGACCTGAGCGACGTTCCCCCAACGTCACCCCCCGACCCAAGCCGTAGAATGTGTGGGCGGACACCTCCTGGAGCCGGAGACGACGCCCCGAATCGCTCCGAGCGCCGGCGAGGACGGAGGCCAAGGAGATGCCAGTCAGGACCGGGGCCGAGTACGTCGCGTCGCTGCGCGACCTCCACCTCGAGGCTCACGTCATGGGCGAGAGGACGGGCAATCTCCCCGACCATCCACTCGTCGCGCCCTCGGTTCGGGCGGTCGCCGCGACCTACGACTGCGCCCATGCAGGTGAGAGCCGGGCGCTCTTCCGGGTGCGCTCCCCGCTCACGGGGGAGGAGATCAACCGCTTCACGCACCTGCACGACAGCACGGCCGACCTGATCGACAAGGTGCGCATGCTGCGCCACTGCGGCAACCTCACCGGTTGCTGCTTCCAGCGGTGCGTCGGCATGGACGCCGCCAACGCCATCTTCAGCGTGACGTTCGAGTGCGACCGCGAGCACCGCACCGACTACCACCGCCGGTTCCGGGAGTACTGGGCTCGTGTGCAGTCGGAGGACCTGGTTGTCGACGGGGCGATGACCGACCCCAAGGGGGACCGCGGCCGCCGTCCGGGCGAGCAGACCGATCCCGACCTCTACCTGCGTGTCATCGACCGACGGTCCGACGGCATCGTCGTGCGGGGGGCGAAGCTCCACCAGACCGGGATGCTGAACTCCCACGAGATCGTGGTCATGCCGACCATCGGCATGCGTGAGGGCGAGGAGGACTGGGCGGTCTGTTTCGCCGTCCCCACGACCACCCCGGGGATCCGCTACATCTACGGCCGTCAGACGAGTGACACCCGCAAGCTCGAGGGACCAGGGGGCGACGGCGGCAACGTCCGCTTCGGCGGCCACGAGGTGATGACCGTCTTCGAGGACGTCTTCGTCCCCGAGGAACGGGTCTTCCTCGACGGCGAGGTAGGCGAGACCGGGAAGCTCGTCGAGCGCTTCGCGGCGTACCACCGGCAGAGCTACGGCGGCTGCAAGGTCGGTGTCGGCGACGTCCTGATCGGAGCAACGGCGCTGATCGCGCGCATGAACGGCGTCGAGCGCGCGACCCACATCCGCGAGAAGCTCGTCGAGATGATCCACCTCAACGAGACCATGTTCTCGGCGGGCATCGCCTGCTCGGCGCTGGGTCATCCCACCCCGGCCGGCAACTACGAGATCGACATGCTGCTGGCCAACGTGTGCAAGCTCAACGTGACCCGCCTCCCCTTCGAGATCGCCCGCCTGGCCACCGATGTCGCAGGCGGGTTGCTGGGGACCATGCCGTCGGCGCGGGACCTCGAGGACCCGGTCACCGGGCCGTACATCCGGAAGTACCTCGCCACGGCCGACGACGTCGACGTCACCCACCGCATCAAGGTGCTCCGCCTGATCGAGAACCTGGTCGCCGGCGCGGGCTCGGTGGCCTACCTGATCGAGTCGATGCACGGAGCCGGCCCGCCGGCCGCGCAGCGGATCATGATCGCCCGCCAGGGCGAGATCGAGGGCAAGATCGACCTCGCCAAGCGCCTGCTCGGCATCGGCTGAGTCGCTTCCGGCGACGCCGCCAGCGCCGTGCTGTGAGCCGGCCACGCTCGAGGTCCCTCCCGGCGGACACGGGGCAAGGTACCGACACGAGCCCCCTGAGGCCGCCCGATCACCAGCCACGGCGACTGCCGGCCCGACGCCGGCACCGGCTATCCTCTCCTCGTGGCCTCCTCGCGTCCCGGCCCCATTGACAGGCTCGCACGCCCGCTCGCGGCAACAGTACCGGTGGTCGTGGCGGTGGGTTGCTGGCTGCTCCTCCCGGTGACAGGCCAGAACGAGAACACCGACTTTGCGCTCTTCTATCGACCGGTGGCGCGGGCCATGCTCTCCGGCGCCGGCTGGGTCCCGCCCCCAGGCCTCGACCTGGCCGCGTACCCCCCCGGCTATCCCCTGCTGCTCGCCGGCGTGCTGGGCACCGCGGATCGTCTCGGCGTCCCGGAGACGGTGGCACTCGATGGGTTCGCTCTGGCCTGTCTCGCCACCTCGTCACTGCTCCTCTTCACCCTCGTGCGGCGGCTGGGCGGAGCGTGGGCGGGCTTATGTGCCTCGCTCGCGTTCTCCACCTACCCGCCGCTCCTGTGGCTGAGCAGGCAGCCCAACAGCGAACTCCCATTCCTCGTCGTGCTCCTCTCCTGCGTCCTTGCCACCGCCGATTGTGTCCTTGCCCGGCGTTCGGGGCTCCTGCGCCCCTTCCTGGCCGGCGCCCTGGCCGGCGGAGCAATGCTGGTCCGCCCGATTGCGCTGATTCTGCCGGTGGCTCTTGGGCTGTCCCTCGTCCTCCACCGGGTTCCGTGGCGGTGGCGCCTGACCCGAATCGGGCTGCTCTTCCTGGGCAGCGCTCTCGCGGTCCTTCCCTGGGAGATCTGGGTCGCGGCGCGAAGCGGGCAACTCGTCCTGCTCAGCACCTCGGGCGCTCCGAGCATGGTCGATGGCCTGACCTTCGGCGTTCGATCGAAGGGGTACCGGCAGCCGGTCGTTCTCCCAGCGGATGTCGAGGCACTGATGCACGAGCTCTCCGGCCAGCTCGGCCCGGATGCGGGTCTCTTCACGATTGCCAGATCGCTCGCCGCGGCCGGCGCGGATCACCCCGGGGCGCTCATCGAGCTGCTTGCCGTCAAGGCCGTGCGGAGCTGGTACGGAACGGACAGCGGGCGACACGAGGCCGCCCTGGCCCTCGTCCAGGTGCCATATGCCGGGCTCGTGCTGCTGGGCGGGTGGATGGCGTGGCGAACCGGTGGCCGGATCCGATGGGTCATGGCTACAGGGTGGCTGATCACCGCCTCGTTCTGGGCCATGAGCATCGCCGTGCTCTCGATCGCCCGCTACACGACGCCGGCCGCGTCACTCCTGGTCGGACTCTCGGCGGCGACGCTGGCCGTGGCCGGCCGGCCCGGCCCGCGTCTCCCGGTGGCGCGCGCGGACAGGAAAGCTCAGCGTGCCTGACGCAGCAGCATTGTGAGGTCGCGTCCTTCGAGCTGAGGCGGCGGCGCCTGCTCTACCTCGGCGACCTCGCGGAGCAATTCGATGACCTGAGCGAGGAGCTGGTAGCCGTTCTCCGGCCGGCGGAGCTCGCGCCGCCGGAACATCACAGTGACCTTGACGCGCTTGCCCTGACCGAGAAATCGCCGCGCCATGTCGAGCTTGGTCTCGAGGTCACCCGCGCCGATACCGGGCCGCAGCTTGACCTCCTTGACGCTTACCTCGTGCTGGCGCTTGCGGGCCTCGCGGGCGTTCTTCTCGGCCTCGTACAGGTACTTTCCGTAGTCCATGATCTTGCAGACCACGGGACGGACGTCGGGCGCCACCTCGACGAGGTCGAGGCCGAGCTCTCGCGCCTTCTCGCGGGCCTCTTCGATTTCAAGCACCCCGAGCTGGGCTCCGTCGGGGCCGATCACGCGGACCGGCGTGATCCGGATCCGCTCATTGATACGCTGTTGCTGCTGATTCGGTGGTGGTTCGCGGAACGACTTGCTTCCCTTGATAATGTCGGGCCTCCTTCTTCACCTCTGAGATTCGCCGCAGCGCACATCCCGCACCGGTACGTGCGCCCCCGGTTGAGAGGAAGCGTCATGATACCAGCAGACTGACATGGCCAGCAAGAACAACGGCGACCGCCTCGTCACAGCTCGGTCTCCCTGGGGAGGACGGCCACGTACTCCCGCACCCCATGGCGGAGAACGGTGGAACGCTCGACGCGAAACGGCGACAGCCGGCGTTCGACCTCGGCGGGCGCCAGCCGGGGGCTCCGGCGGGTCTCCTCGGTCACCACGCGGTAGGCGAGGTGCTCGTCGTCGACGATCTCGAACCGGGTCGGGCGCGCGGGCATCTCCGGCATCGTGAACACCATCAGGAACAGACGGGAGCCCGCGGTCCCGCACTCCGCCAACCGGGCAAGGATCGGGTGCCAGCCCTCAGCGTCGAGGTAGTCGAGCAGATCCCACAGCAAGACGATGTCGTAGGGTGGCTCTCCCGCCGGCAGGGCGGCGGCAAGCTGTTCAGCCGTGGGTCGCGTCAGCGGTAGGTTGGCACCCTCTCCCCCGGCGACGTCGCGCAGCAGGTCCACCACCCGCACACACGCGGCAAACCGACCATACGCCTCGAGGTTGGCTCTGATGGCCGGCCCAAGGTCGAGGATCCGTTTCGGCCGCTCTCCCCTCGTGCCGGCAAACAGGGCTGCCAGACCCGGAGAGTGATGCACCACGGCCTGCATCGAGGCTCGCGGTGCGGCCTCCTCGGCGGACGCCGGGGAAGCATCGGGAGCATGACGTCCGGGCCAGCGCATTCAGCTCTTGGCGGACTCCTTCACCGTGCTCCCGGAAGCGGCAGGCAGTGAGCTGGCGTTCGCGACCGGTGGCGGCGGCGCGGGCACAGGCTTCGGCCGCTGCCCCTTGTCCGCCGGCTCCTTCATGTCGATGCGGCCGCGGAAGACCGCCCCGTCCTCGATGACGACCCCGGGCGCCGTCAGGTCGCCCTCGACCTTCGCCGTACTGCGCAGGACCACGTGCTCGTCGGCTCTGAGGTTTCCGGTCACCTCACCCTCGACGGTGACCTCGCGCCCGCTGATGTCCGCCTTGACCTTGCCTTCGGGGCCCACCGTGACGCTGTGCTGCTTGAGGTCGACCGTCCCCTCGACGTGCCCCTGGATCACGAGGTCCTCGTCCCCGGTGACATCACCGCGGATGGCGATCGACCGCCCGATCGTCGCCTTCTCCCCTCCAGGTTGCGGCCTGCTGGCGGGCTCGGGCCGTACGCTCGCGACCACCGGCCTGACCGGCTGGGGGACCTGCGGTTGCTCCTGCTCGTCCTTCTTCCACATCCTGAGACCTCCAATCGAGCCTGGCTCTCCGATCACCGTACCGCGGCTCAGGTGGCGCCTGAGGTGAACCAAGTCACATGACCGCCAGGTCTCCGCCGGGAACGACCGCGCTCGGCCGACACGGACTGCGGGCTCGCCCGCCCTGGCGACGGCCTATAATCCCCGGCCGGAGGGAGAAAACATCTTGCAACGGCGGATTCTCGCTGTCCTGGCGACGGTTGCGACGGCGGTCGCGCTGCCACTGGCTGCCCAGGAGACTCACGGCATCAGCACATCCGACATGGATCCCAGCGTCAAGGCCTGTCAGGATTTCTTCCACTACGCCGACGGCGGCTGGATCAAGGCGCACCCCATCCCACCCGAGTATCCGCGCTGGGGCACGTTCAACGCGCTGGCAAAAGACAACCGCGTCAAGCTGCGCGGGATCCTCGAGGGCCTCGCCGCCCGCACCGACCTGGCGCCCGGCTCCGACGCAAAGAAGCTCGCCGACTACTGGGGCTCCTGCATGGACGACAAGGCGGTCGAGGCTGCGGGGGCCACGCCAATCGAACCCGAGCTGGCGCGCATCGGAGCCATCAAGACCGCGCCCGAGCTGCAGGCCGAGGTGGCCCGACTCCAGACCGAGGGGGTCCGGGTGATGTTCGGGTTCGGCTCCGAGCAGGACCGCAAGAACAGCGAGGAGATGATCGCAGGTCTCCGCCAGGGCGGGCTCGGCTTGCCCGACCGCGACTACTACCTCAACGACGACGCGCGTTCCAAGGAGATCCGCGAGAAGTACGCGAGCCACGTGGCCAGGATGCTGGAGCTGCTGGGCGACGGCGCGGACAAGGCCAAGGACGAGGCCGGCACCGTCATGGCCATCGAGACCGAGCTCGCCAAGGTGTCGATGACCCGCGTCGAGCGGCGCAACCCCGACAAGACCTACCACCGGATGGCGCCAGCCGAGCTCGCCAAGCTCGCGCCTGACTTCGACTGGACCGCCTACTTCGAGCGGGTGCAGTCGCCGAAGCTGGTGGCGATCAACGTCGCGCAGCCCGACTTCGTCCGGGGACTGGGCACGCTCCTCTCGCACTTCACCCTCGACCAGTGGAAGACGTACCTGCGCTGGCACGTCGTCGACGCCGCGGCGCCTCACCTCTCGTCTCCCTTCGTCAACGAGGACTTTGCTTTCGGTGGCAAGACACTGCAGGGGACCGAGAAGATCCAGGACCGCTGGATGCGATGCGTGGCCGGCATCGACGGCCAGCTCGGCTTCGCCCTCGGCCGGCTGTACGTGGCGAAGTACTTCCCACCCGAGGCCAAGAAGGAGGCCGATCAGCTCGTCCACAACCTCATCGCTGCGCTGCGGACCGACATCTCGACCCTGGACTGGATGTCCGCACCGACCAGGAAGGCTGCGATCACCAAGCTGGATGCTTTCACCCCCAAGACCGGCTACCCGGACAAGTGGCGCGACTACGCGAAATACGAGGTCAAGACCGGCGACTACGCCGGCAACGTCATGCGCGGCGAGGAGTTCGAGTTCCACCGCGAGGTCGACAAGATCGGCAAGCCCGTGGACCGCACGGAGTGGGGCATGACCCCGCAGACCGTGAACGCCTATTACAACCCATCCCGCAATGAGATCGTTTTCCCGGCCGGAATCCTGCAGCCGCCGTTCTTCGACCCCCAGGCCGACGCGGCCGTGAACTACGGCGCCATCGGGGCCGTCATCGGCCACGAGATGACGCATGGCTTCGACGACCAGGGGCGTAAGTTCGACGCGCAGGGCAACCTCAAGGACTGGTGGACGCCCCAGGACGCCAAGAACTACGATGAGCGGGCCGCCTGCGTCCAGAAGCAGTTCGAGGGCTACGAGGTCCAGCCCGGGCTCCACGAGAACGGCAAGCTCGTCCTCGGCGAGGCGATCGCCGACCTGGGCGGGCTGACCATCGCGCACAAGGCGTACGAGATGAGCCTGACCGGAGCCAAGCCTCCGGTGATCGACGGCTTCACCGCTGACCAGCGCTTCTTTCTGGCCTTTGCACGGGTCTGGGCGGGGTCGGCCCGGCCGGAGTACGAGCAGCTCGCCGTTCGCCTCGATCCCCACCCGGCAATGCGGTTCCGGGCGATCGGGGCGCCGTCCAACATGCCTGCGTTCGCCGCCGCGTTCGGCTGCAAGCCGGGCGATCCGATGGTCCACACGGAGACCTGCAAGATCTGGTGAGCGCTTCAGCGTGACCTGCGGGAACCGGCCCATCGGTTCCCGCAGGCTCGCTCCGCCGCCGCAGCGCCGAACTGAGCCGCGCTGGCCGACGGTAGACAGCGCTGGCTGCCAGACCTACCATCCTCGCGTCGGTCGAACCGCCTGCGGGGGAGGAACCGTGTCCGCCTACGACGCCTTGACCAGGGAGGAGCTGCTCGACGCATTGCGGCTGTTCGCGAAGAACTGGCTGGCCCACGACGGCTGCTGGTTCCTCGCCGCCGAGGAGCGGTTCGGCCTCGAGACCGCCATCGAGCTCGACGCACGGTCGTGGGAGCACTTCGCCGCGGCCGAGGCGCGCCGGATCCTCGAGAGCCTCGCCATCCCGCCGGGTGGCGGCCTCGAGGCGCTCGAACGTGCGCTCGACCGCCGCATGTACGCCCTCGTCAACGAGCAGCACGTGGAGTGGTCGCCCGACCGCACCCGCCTGCGCTTCGTCATGGACTCCTGCCGCGTGCAGCAGACCCGGCGGCGCAAGGGGATGGCCGACTTTCCGTGCAAGCCGGTCGGGGCCGTGGAGTTCTCCACGTTCGCCCGGACCGTCGACCCCCGCATCCGGACGACCTGTCTCGCATGCCCGCCCGACGAGACCGGCGAACGCGCCTGCTCCTGGGGGTTCTCACTCGAGGCTTGAGTGCGCCGCGCACGCCGCGCTGCTCCCGGCACCGCGCGAAGCCAATCACTCGACGAGACCGCTCCGGAGCGCTCTCGTCGCGCCGGCCGATGATAAGATGAGAGACAACCACTCGGAGGAGCGACGATTCAGCACGCGGCTCGCCATCTCGGGCACTTCCGGCTTCTTTCGCGGATCGGTGCAGGAGGCATGGGCGAAGTCTGGGAGGCCGAGGACCTCAAGCTCGGGCGACGGGTCGCGCTCAAGCTGCTGCCGAGAGAGCTCGCGTCCGACCGCGAGCGCCTCCTCCGCTTCGCCACGGAGGCGAGGGCGCTGGCGGCGCTGAACCACCCGGCGATCGTGACCATTTACTCGGTCGAGGAGAGCGACGGCCAGCACTTCTTCGCGATGGAGCTCGTAGGAGGGACGACGCTCGGCGAACTTATCGCCCGCGAGGCCCTGCCGCCCGGGCGCGTCTTCGACCTCGGCCTCGCGCTCGCCGACGCGCTGGAAATGGCCCACAAGAGCGGCATCCTCCATCGCGACCTCAAGCCAGCGAACGTGATGGTCACCCCCGAGGGTCGCGTCAAGGTGCTCGACTTCGGCCTCGCGAAGCTGGTCCGGGCGGGCTCCGAGCCTACCGATCTCGGGGCAGCGACCGCCGACGCCACACGTGCCGGCACCGTTCTCGGCACCTTCGCGTACATCGCCCCGGAGCAGTACCGCGGCTCCCCCGCAGACACACGTACGGACGTGTTCGCCCTCGGCGTCGTGCTCTATGAGATGGCCACCGGCACCAGGCCGTTCGCCGGCGACACCCCTGCCGCGCTCATGCACGCTGTCCTCGCCGGGACGCCTCGGCAGATCCGGTCGCTCAGGGCCGATCTTCCGCTGGAGTTCGGGGACATCGTGGCGGCGTGCCTCGCCGGAGAGCCAGAACGCCGGCCTACCGCCGGCGAGGTGCGCGAACGTCTCGCTGCGGTGGCCCGTCACGGCAACGGGGCGATCCCGAAGAGCGCCGCCCGGAGCGAGCCCTCGGATGTCGCGCCCAGCGTCGCCGTCCTGCCGTTCGCGGACATGAGCGCGGCTGTCGACCAGGACTACTTCTGCGACGGCATCGCCGAGGAGATCATCAACGCTCTCGCCCAACTCGAGGGGCTGCGCGTCGCCGCGCGGACGTCGTCGTTTGCCTTCAAGGGCGAGCTCGCGGACGTGCGGGAGATCGGCCGTCGTCTCGGTGTCGGGGCGGTGCTCGAGGGGAGCGTGCGCAAGGCGGGCGAGCGGTTGCGGATCACGGTCCAGCTCATCAACGTCGCTGACGGCTACCACCTGTGGTCGGAGCGCTTCGACCGCCACGCCGACGACATCTTCGCGATCCAGGACGAGATCGCCCGAGGCGTCGTCGACAAGCTCAAGGGAAAGCTCCTGGCCGGAGACCAGCAGGCGCTTGTTCGCCGGCACGAACCGTCCCCGGAGGCCTATCACCTCCACCTCAAGGGCCGCTACTTCTTCAACCGGCGACGCGCCGGGGACCTCCAGCTCGCGATCGCGCACTTCGAGAAGGCGATCGCGGCCGACCCGCTGTACGCGCCTCCCTACCAGGGGATCGCAGAGGTCTTCAACGTGCTCGGCCTGTGGGGCTTCCTTCCCCCCGACGTGGCGATGGCCAGGGCCAAGGCGGCTGCTCAGCGTGCCATCGAGCTGGACGACTCGCTCGCCGAGGCCCACGCGGCGCTCGCGTTCGTGCTCCTCCTCTACGAGTGGCGTTGGGAGGACGCCGAGGCGGAGTTCCGTCGCGTGACCCAGCTCCGCCCTACCGCCGCACCGGTCCAAATCGGCCTCGGGCTCTACCGATTTGCCGTCGGCCGCCCCGAAGAGTGCGCGGCGGAGGCCGAGCGCGCGATCGAGCTCGAGCCGCTCTCGTCGGCGGCCCACACGCAAGCCGCGGCGGCCTACATCGGCATGGGCGAGATCGCGAGGGCGACCGAGCTGCTCGAGCAGGCACTCGAGCTCGACCCCACGATGCCGGTCGCCCTCTTCTGGCTCGGCTACTGTAGGGGGCTCCAAGGCCGCGACGACGAGGCCGATGCGTTGCTTCGCCAGGCTGCAGACGCCGGCATGCCAACCTCGCTGAATTACCGGACGGCCCTCCTCGTCCGCGGTGGCAACCTCGACCTCGCCCGCGAGATCGCGGGGACGCTCGAACGGATGGCAGCCGAGAGATACGTTCCGCCACTCGTGCTCGCTTTCGCGAACGCACCTCTCGGTGAGAGGGAGCGCAGCGAGTCTCTTCTCCGGCAGGCCGAGTTCGAGCGCTCACCGATGTTCTCGATGTGCGTGCTCGGACCGGGATATCTTCGCCTCTCGCCGGCCTGGGTACAGGAGTGGTTCGCGGCCCTCCGGCAAGAACTATGGCCAAGCGCAGAGACGATGGGCACGTGAGATGGCAGCCACCATCACCGCGGTACGCACAGGCATCACGAACACCTACCTGATTCGCGATCGGGGAACCGTCCTCATCGACCCCGGCGGACCGGGGAAGGCGGACGCCGTGCTGCGCAAGCTACGCGAGCGCCTCGGCGAGATGCCGCGTGTCGATCTGATCGTCGTGACCCACGGACATTTCGACCACATCGGCGCGGCACGCGAGATGCGTGAGCTCACCTGTGCCCCGCTGGCCATCCATCGCGGGGACGTCGCCTGGCTGCGAGAAGGCAAGGCCGTCTGGCCTCACGGAGTCACGCGATGGGGACGGCTCATCCGCACGGTGTTCGGCCGGGTCACGCTCGCGTTCATGCAGCCGCCGAGACTGGAGCCCGACCTCGTTCTGGATGACGAGGGTCTCGATCTCGAGCCTTACGGCGTCGCGGGCCGGGTCGTCGCCACGCCGGGCCACTCGCCAGGATCCGTGTCGCTGGTGCTTCAGTCCGGCGACGCATTCGTCGGCGATCTCGCGATGAACGGGCCGCCGATCTGCCTGAGGCCGTCGTTCGGAATCTTCGCGCACCAGCCCGAGATCGTTCCGAAGAGCTGGAAGAAGCTCGTCGATCTCGGCGTCCGTATGGTCTATCCCGCCCACGGACGGCCCTTCCCCGCCGCACGCCTGGCGGCAGCCACGGCATAGAGTCGCCCCCGGACGTCCTGCCCGGCGAAAAAAATGGGCGGCAGCTCGCGCTGCCGCCCGTAAGGGCCCGTTTCGGCGGAGTGTTACCGCTTCGCCGGGACGTAGGTCGGGTCGTTGGTGACGGCATCCACCACCGACGCCGAAGTCATGACGTTTGAGCCCGACAGGACCTTGACCGTGGCAAAGCCCCATCCGAGGTCTGGCGCGTTGGCGCGCGCCGCGAAAGGCTGGAGGTCCTGCACGACCAGGCCCGGTCCGATACTCAGGTTGTAGGTGGCCAGGTTGTTGCCGGCGTTATCAAAGAGCGTGACCGCGACCTGGGCCGGCTGCGTCCCGCCGTTGGTGACGGTGATGTTGGTGCGGTACTTGCCGGTCTCCTGGCGCAGGCCGAGGAGGTCCGCGAACTGGCCGGCGGACAGCCCGAGGTTGGCGACGTTGCCGTCGAGGAACTGGCCGAACGTCCCCTCCGGAGCCTGGTTGAAGATCCGGCCGGTGAGCAGCAGAGGTTTGTCGGAGCAGATCTCGAGAGCGCCCTTCGCCTCGACGCCCATCAGCCCGACGATGTCGGCGAACACGCCCTGGCCGGAACCCGGCACGGTGCCCGTGGCCTCGTGATTGCCGTTGTCGGCGTGGAGGACGAAGCGGAGCGACGCGGGCGCGGCGGAGAGGTTCATGGCCACCATGTCGGTGCGCCACTGGCTCCCGTTGTCACCCGCGCCGTGGGTCGCGACCTGCGCCCAGTAGACGTATGGCGTGGTGCACGACACCGCGCCGGCGTTGTTGCCCGGGCCACCACCGAGGCTCGGGTCGACGAAGCCTCCGGTGGTCGTGCTGGGATGCTGGAGCGCGTAGATCGACACGTCGAGGACGCGGTTCACCAGACCCGGGTTGTGAACCCCCTTGCTGGCGTCGTTCTCGATCATCAGCAGGTTCCACGCCGCCTTCGGGATGGTCTGATCGGCGACGGTGTACAACGCGACAGGCGACCCGGTCGGCGGCACGACCTTGACCGAACCCATGGCGACTGGGCCCACGGTGGTGGTGTCGGACAGCGTGACCGTGATTCCCTGCGAGCCGTGCGAGTCAGCCAACTCGACCTGCGTGAAGTCGCCGGCGTTGGTCAGCGTCTTCAGGCCGCCGAGGTCGATCGTGTTACCGGCGGCGAGCTTCGCCTTGATGAGGTCGGCGAGCGCCTGGTCGATGGTCTGCTTGAGCGTCTCGACCTTGGCCTCGACCGGGCCCTGCACGTCATCGGCCGTGATCGTGGCGTGGCAGTCGGAGCAGATCTCCTTCGACGCGTAGAACGTGTGGTTCGTTCCGCCCAGCTGGTAGGAGAGGTCTGCCGGCGGCGGGGTCTTCGCCATGTGGCAGGTCACGCAGGTGTCCTGCACGCGCGCGTGGTACCCCGGGCCGCTCAGGTTGACGAGGTAGAAGTTCTGCCCCATGAGGACATCGGCCTGCGGGCCGACGTGTGGCGCACGGGCGGCGTCGGAGGGCTTGTAGGTGCTGTCGTTGCGCAGGCCGCGGCGACCGTTGTGGCAGGTCATGCAGAGGGCGCCGCGCCCGACGTTGGTGGCCGCAAACCCCGCCATCAGCGGCGGCGTGTTGTCGGTGATCCGCACCGTCGCGTTCGTGGCCGGGCTGCCGGAGGTGGTGCCGATCGCGTGCGGGTCGTGGCACGCCTGGCAGGTCTGCGGATGGACCTCGTCCTGCGTCCACGTGACGTCCACGCTCGACGCGGTGTATCCGGACTGACCCCACGCGATGAAGCCGTTGGCGCTGTGGCACATCGCGCAACCGCCGTTGGTCCCCTCGGCATCTGCCGTCTCGTAGTTCGCATGGGCGGAGAGCTGCCACTGCTGATAGCGGCCATGGCGCAGAGGTTCGCCGTGGCAGGAACCGCACAGGTCGGCCGACAGGTTCTCGCGAGCGTCAGCATTGGTGTGGGCGTCACTCTGCTGCGGGCCGTGGCAGTTCTCGCACTGGATGTTGGCCAGCTTCGCGGTCTTCGGGAACTGCGTGAGGATGTTGGTCCAGTTGGTCGGATCGCCGTGGGTGAGCAGGTTGCTGGCGAGGAACGCCGTCCAGTCGGACTGATCGTCGATGCCGTTGTTGCTCGCCGCTGGGTCGTAGCCGACGGTGTGGCACGACAGGCAGCTCGTGCCGTAGTGGCCGTTCGGGGTGTCCACGTTCTGCGTGAAGATCTCGGCATGCCCGGTCTGCGCCCAGGGGGTGAAGAGGTCGAGGGCGGTGCCGGCGGCGTGGCAGCCGGTGCAGGCAGTGTCGACCTTGGGCCGGCTGTTCGCGTCCTGCCCGACGATCACGCCGCGCCACAGGCCGGCGATGACCGGGATAGTGACCGGCGAGCCGCCGGCAAGATCAGTGACGGTGATCTGGTAGGTGCCCGGCACGTCCGGTGTGAACTCCGGGCTCTGGGTGGTGGCATCAGTCAGCGTCGCAGTCGAACCCGACGGCCCCGCCAGCGCCCAGTTGTACGACGCCTGCGTCTTCGCGTGGACGATCACGGGAATCCCCACCGCCACGTTGCGCAGCCCGGTGCTGGTCGCCCAGGGGAGCGGGGTCGCGATCGTGGCTTTCCCCGTGTAGGTCCCCGACGAGGTCTTGACAGTGACCGTCAGGGCGACCGCGCCGCCCTCTTCGAGGGCGAAGGGGTTGACCGCAACGACGCCGAACCGATTCTGGAGCCCGCCCGGAAACTCGGTCGGAGGCACCGGAACGTTGGGCGGGAGCTGCGCAGCGGTGATCGGCGGCTCGCTGAGCACATGGATGAGCGCCGCGCGGAACGCGCCCCTGCCCGGAAGGACGACGGTCACGGTGTCAGTCGTGGTCCCGGAGAGCGCCGCAGTCGCTCCTCCTGTCTGCTGCCACAGGATGCTCTGCAGAGCCGATCCGTCGTTGATGGTGATCGTGGCCTTCGCCGTCACGGTGGCGCCGAATGCCGGCGTACCCGAGACAGTGACCTGCACGTCGACCGGGTTGGAGGCCATGACGGTCGTGGGGGCGAGCCCGAGGAACCCGCCAACAAGCACCGCGACCAGCAGCCCCGCCTTGAGTTGATGCATGTGATTTTTCATGCTGCCTCGCTCCCCCTTTCTCTCATCCTCATCCGACGCAGACGGCCGACGTCACCGTCTGAAGAATCTTAGGTGATGACTGTATAGCAAACGTCACTAACCTGTCTAGTCCCCCTGTCAGACTTGTGGTGAATCATCACAAGCACAGGAGCGACAGCATGATGCAACCCGTCGGCCGCCTGAACCCGGTAGCAGGAACGTCACGCCGCCCGCTGGACGCACCGTTGAGACGTCATCTCGTGAACATGCTTCGATTCTGGCGACTGGGAGTGGTCCCCGACATCGGCTCGCGCGCGACTCACGTCGGCGGCAAGGCTGGACAGCGGCCGTTCACCGGGTCGTGGTGCGCATCAGGCCTCGGGATCGGTGGTGCACTGCATACATGGACGTGACAAACAGTACCCACGGGTCGTCCG
>JBLMXF010000051.1:0-87550 GCA_050257595.1 Acidobacteriota bacterium
GCTCCGGCGGAAGCGATGGACCGGAGGAGCTCGACCTCTCGGCCACGGCGCGCTGGCAGCGGCGCAGCTCGTGCTCGAGCTCGACGGCGGTCCGGTAGCGGCGGTGGCGGTCCTTCTCGAGACAGCGCGCGACCACCCTGGCGAGCTCCTTCGGCACGTCCGGACGCAGCTCGGCCAGCGACGGCACGACCCGGCTCTGGATCGCGTAGAGGATGGGCTCCTCGTCGAGGACGCCGAACGGCGGGCGACCGACGAGCATCTCCCAGATGGTGATGCCGAGCGACCAGATGTCGCTGCGGTGGTCGACGGGCTCGTTGCGCGTCTGCTCCGGCGACATGTAGGCGAGCGTCCCCATGATCACGCCCTTCTGTCCCTCGGCGGCCAGACCGACCAGGGTCGAAAGACCGAAGTCGACGATCTTGACGTTCCCCTCGCGCGAGATCAGCACGTTGGCGGGCTTGATGTCGCGATGGGCAATCCCGTGCTCGTGGGCCTCGATCAGGCCGGCGACCACCTTGAGCGCGATGTCGAGCGATTCGGGGACGGACAGCGGGGCCCTGGCGATTCTGGCCTTGAGGGTCTCGCCGGGAACGTAGGCCATCGCCATGAACAGGTGCCCCTCGCCGGTCTCGTCGATGTCGTAGACGGTGCACACGTGGGGGTGGTCGAGGGCCGAGGCGGTCTTCGCCTCGTCGATGAACCTCTGCTTGGCGGCCGCGTCGCCGGTGAGCTGGGTGGGCAGGAACTTGAGGGCCACGAGCCGGTCGAGCCGCGTGTCGCGCGCCTTGTAAACCACTCCCATCCCGCCGATGCCGAGGCGCTCGAGGACGGCGTAGTGCGACACCGTTGTGCCGGTGAGGTCGGTCTCGACGGTCATGGTCGGTCCGCCAGCGGGAGCAGCCCCGCCGGGTGCACTCGGACCGGATGGTACCACCGCGGCAGAGGCGCCATCGGCCGGCGGTGGCAAGGCTCTCCGGCCGCGGTCGCCATGGTCGGGGCTGCGGGTTCGCGACGGACGTCGCCCCACGAGGGCGGGATCGTTCCTCAGGCCTTGCCCTTCCTGCATCGGTCCTCCACGCGCGGGCCAACACTGCCCCCATGGCCCGGACGGTCTTCCTCGGGACGGACGAGGGGTCGCCCCGGGTTCCCGGCCGCTCCGCGCCACATTGCCTTCTACGGGTCGCCCAGGTGGCTGGTTGAGGCGCCCGTGTGTTCCCCGACACCGCGGTGTCTCATTCCTGTGTGAAGTCGAGCAGCTCCGCCGTCAGCTCGGGGCGACGGTCGCGGAGGAAGAGACGGCGGGCGTGGGAGCGCCCGACGAGGTCGAGGTCCACCTCGGCGACGAGGAGATGCTCCTCGCCTCGCGGCGCCCGCGCGATCACCCGGCCGGCGGGGTCGCAGACGAACGACTCGCCGGCGAACTCGAGGTCGCCCTCGCGACCGACGCGGTTGGCGAGCGCGGTGAAGTAGCCGTTCTGGAACGCCGCCACCCGCAGCTCCGCCTCGAAGAGACCGTCGGGCCACTCGCCGACCGCCCCGGCCTGCGGGACGACGACGATCTCGGCGCCGCGCAGGGCGAGGGCCCGCATCACCTCGGGGTAGTGGCGGTCGTAGCAGATCGCCACGCCGACCCTGCCTGCCGCGGTCGCGTAGACGGGCATGCCGCGGTCCCCGGGCGTGTAGTACCCCTGTTCGTGGAAGCCGTCCATCTCGGCGATGTGGAGCATGCGCGTCAGCCCGAGGAGACGGCCGTCGGCATCGATCACCGGTGAGCTGTCGTGCGCCCGTTCGCCGGCGCGCTCGAAGACGTTGAGGACGATCACCACGCCGCGCTCGCGGGCGAGGGCGGCGAACGCCGCGGTCGTCGGCCCCGGGACCGGCTCGGCGAGGTCGAGCGGGGGCGGACCGCACACCGGCCGCCGCGGGTAGAACGGGGTGAGGGCGAGTTCGGCGAAAGCGACCAGGCGGGCTCCGGCATCAGCGGCGCGGGCCACCGCCGCGAGACCGCGGGTGAGGTTGTCGGCAAGGTCGGCGGTGGCGACCTGCTGGACGAGGGCGATGCGCATCGCTTCGGCCTCCGACCCCATTATCGCCGCTCGGCCCACCGGGCCTTCCCCTGGTGGGGGAAGCCGCAAACGCCTCCACCCGGAGCCCGCGCCGAGGGCCGAGCACGACGGTGGGATGATGGTGCTCGATGGCACCCGCCGCCGCTGTCGCCAGGCCTGTGGCACGCCGCGTGGCGTGGGTCGAGATCGCCGCGCTCGCCCTCCTGCTGCTCTCCTACATCTGGCTCTGGCAAGGCAGCTTCCGGGGGAGCGGGGTGGCCGTCGTGGCGCTCTACTTCGGGATCGGCCTCGAGAGCCATCTGCGCCGCGGCGAGACGCCGCGCCAGGTCGGCATCCGACTCGACAACCTGGGGACCGCGGTGCTTACGGTCCTCCGCTGGGTCGGGCCGCTGATCGTCGGGATCGGGGTGCTCGGCGCCCTGCTCGGCACCTGGCATCTACCCCACCGCGCGCCGTTGATCGCGGGCTGGGATGTGGTGTGGGGGACCGCACAACAGTACGGCCTGCTTTGCGTGTTCTACCGCCGCCTCTGCGAGGTGCTTCCCGGGCGGGGCTCAGCAGAGGCTGCCAGCGGCCTCCTGTTCGCCCTCTTCCACCTGCCGAACCCGTTCCTGACGGCGGTGGCCCTGCCCCTCGGGATCCTGGCCTGTTGCCTCTACCGCCACGTGGACAACCTCTTCGCGCTCGGTGCTGCCCATGGGGCGCTCGCCTTCACGCTCGCCTACGCGTTGCCCTGGAGCGTGACGTTCATGATGCGGGTTGGCCCAAGAATGCCCTGGCCCTGAAGTCAATGCGGGGCTGAGGGGGCGTGCAATTCGGCGAGCTTCGCGAGGGCGCGGGCGCGCACGGCGGCGTAGGTGAAGCTGAGGCCGTTGAAGTCGGCCGCCCTTACATAGGCTTCGCGGGCCTCGGCGAGCCTGCCGGTTCCCTCGTAGGCGAGCCCGAGGTTGAACAGCACCCGCGGGTCGTCCTGGTCGGCCTGGGTCAGCTCGGTCACCGCGTCTTCGGCCTTGCCCTTGGCGAGGTCGAGCAGTCCCGCGATCTCGTGCGCCTGGCGGAGCTCGCTGGGAACCTGGTTCACGGCGACGGCGCGGTCGTACTCCGCGGCGAGCGTGTCGACCTCCGCCAGCTTCGAGCGGCCGAGGGCGACCCTGGCCCGATTGAAGAGGTCACGGCGACGGGCGGCCGCCATCGCCTCCGGCGTTGCGGAGGAGTGCTCGAGCACCGCCAGCGCCTCGGCAAACTTCTTGGCCGCGTCTTCGGCCCGACCCGCCTCGAGGAGGACCTGACCGATTAGGTCGAGGGTCCCGGCCTGTGCGAAGGCGTCCTGTGCCTTCACGGCGATGTCCTGGGCCTTGCCGAGCTCCGCGAGACCGGGCTCGAGCTCGCCCTGATGCAGGTACGAGATCGCCGCCCAGACGTGGCTCCTCGCCCGTTCGTTGTCGGTGCGCGCAATGAACCGCTGTTTGGTGAAGCAGCGCCGCGCCTCGTCGTAGTCGCCGAGCAGCATGTAGTCGTTGCCCATCCCGACGTAGGCGGTCAGGAAGTTCGGGTCGAGGTCGAGCGCCTTCTGGTACTGGCGGATCGACTCCTCGAAGCGGCCGACCTTCATCAGCAGCTCGGCATACGAGTCGTACGGGTTGGGCTCGTCCGGGATGAGCTCGGAGTACCGCTTGAAAGCCTTCTCGGCCTCGGCGTACCGCCCGAGGTAGCGGAAGGCGTAGCCGAGCTGGTTGTACGCCGGCGAGAAGTCGGGGTTGATCTCGGTCGCTCGGCGGTACTCGCGGATCGCCGCCTCCCACTGGTGGCTCTCGAAGTAGAGGTGGCCGAGCAGGGTGTGAGCACGCTCGTCCTCGGGGTAGGCGTTGACCAGTGTGGTGAGCTGCTCGAGCTGAGCGGCCGGGTTGTTCTGGGAATCCGCCTCGGCGGCGCGGATCACGCAGGCCTCGCCCGGGCTCACCCGGCCGGCGAGCTGGACCGCCTGGTGGATCGCCCGGAAGAAGTCTCCCGTCGAGGGCGCCGTGCTGGCCAGCCCGAGGTAGGCGAGGGCAAAGTCCGGGTCGTGCTCGGCGGCCGACTGGAAGTAGTCGTGGCCCTCGTTGCCGCGCAGCTTTTCGGTGAGGTCCCGCCCCTTGAGGTAGTCGCGCAGCGCCGCTTGCGACGACGTGGTGATCGGGACCTTCCCGGGCGCGTTGCCGGCCGCGCCGGGCCCGCAGGAGAGCGCGAGGGTCACGCATGCGGCGAGCGCCAGCACGCTCAGGAGCGCTGAACCGTCACGGCCGGTCGAGCTGTCACCGCAGTGCAGGGGTCCGGCGGCTTCTCGGTCGAGGGAGAGCGGTCGGTGGGTCGCACAGGGGCTGCCGTCGTGGTCGCTCACGTGTCGACCTCCCGCGTCAACGCGCGTGGTACACATCCTTCAATCTCAATACGATTCGCGCCGGCCGAGGTTTCCGCCTGGGACCGCCAAGCCGGCGATGGGCCGATGGCCCACCCTGGGAGCCGGGCAAGGTGCCTTGGGGGGCGGCCCTGCCTCGACCAGTTCCGTCTTCTCGCCGTGGGGGTTCGTGACAGAACGCGTACAATACGCGGGCCGGCTCGACGGCCCGGACTGCAGGTGCGGTGTCGGGCGACGGGGCGGCACACGACCAGCCGAGGAGGCCACCAAGATGCGCAAGCTCATGCTGCTCGCCCTCGTGGTGCTGGCTGCGCTGCCGGTCCTGGCGCAACAGCCCAGCGCGGGTCCACAGGCCAACCCCTTCCTCATCGAATGGCGCACACCGTTCGGCGCGCCCCCGTTCGACCAGATCGGGGCGGAGCACTTCCTGCCCGCGTTCAAGGAGGGCATGGCGCGGCAGAAGAGGGAGGTGGCGGCCATCGCCGACTCCCAGCAGCCGCCCACGTTCACCAACACCGTCGAGGCGCTCGAGTCCAGCGGCGAGCTGCTCGACCGGACGGGGAGCGTCTTCTCCAACCTGGTGAGCGCCGAGACCAACGACGTCCTGCAGGCGATCGCCCAGGAGCTGGCGCCTCTGCAGGCCGCGCACCGCGACGACATCATCCTCAACGAGAGGCTGTTCGCTCGGATCAAGGCCGTCTGGGACAGCCGCGACACGCTCGCGCTCGACGGCGAGCAGCGCCGGCTCCTGGAGAAGACATACTCGCGCTTCGTGCGCGGCGGCGCGCTCCTCGACGCGCCCAGCAAGGAGCGGCTCCGTGCGATCAACGCCGAGCTGGCGACCACTGGTCTCACCTTCGGCGACAACCTCCTCAAGGAGATGAACGCCTACCGGCTGGTGATCGACAGGAAGGAAGACCTCGCCGGGCTGCCCGAGCGGGTGGTGGCGGGCGCGGCCGAGGCCGCGAGGAAGGCCGGCCTGGCGGGGAAGTGGGTGTTCACCTTGCACGCGCCGAGCCTGTGGCCGTTCCTCCAGTACGCCGACAACCGCGAGCTGCGGCGGCAGATCTTCACCGCCTACACCACGCGCGGCGACCACGGCGACGCGCTCGACACCAATGCGCTGGCGGCGCGCCTCGCCGCCCTGCGCACCGAGCGGGCGCACCTGCTCGGCTTCGACACCTGGGCGGACTTCGTCCTCGACGAGAACATGGCGAAGTCGCCTGCGGGGGTCTACGACCTGCTCAACCGCCTGTGGGTGCCGGCCAAGGCCGTGGCCGCCCGGGAGGCGGCGACGTTCCAGGCGGCGATCAAGGACGACGGCAAGGAGTTCCAGCTCGAGCCGTGGGACTGGTTCTACTACGCGGAGAAGGTGCGCAGGGCAAGGTACGACCTCGACGAGGCAGAGGTCAGGCCCTACTTCGCGCTCGACAACGTGCGCGAGGGTGCCTTCTACGTCGCGCATCGGCTCTACGGGATCACCTTCACCGAGCTGAAGAACGTCCCGGTCTACAGCCCGGAGGTCAAGGCGTTCGAGGTCAAGGACGCCGACGGCTCCCACCTCGCCGTCTACTACGTCGACTACCACCCGCGCCCGGGGAAGCGCTCCGGGGCGTGGTCGAGCCGCTACCGCGGCCAGGAGTGGCGCGACGGCAAGGAGATCCGCCCGGTCGTGGTCAACGTATGCAACTTCTCGCGGCCGACCGGCGACGCGCCCGCGCTGCTCTCCACCGAGGAGGTCGAGACGCTCTTCCACGAGTTCGGCCACGCGCTCCACTCGATCCTGTCGCGCATCCACTACGGCAGCCTGGCCTCGACCCCGCGCGACTTCGTCGAGCTGCCCTCGCAGATCATGGAGAACTGGGCCATGGAGCCCGAGGTCCTCAAGGTCTACGCCAAGCACTGGAAGACCGGCGAAGTCATCCCGGCGGCGCTGGTCGAGAAGATCAAGGCGGCGCGGCTGTTCAATGAGGGCTTCCGGAGCACGGAGTACCTGGCGGCGTCTCTGCTCGACATGGATTGGCACACACTCACCGCCGCGGCCGCGCCCAACGCCGCGGCCTTCGAGCGGATCTCGCTCGCGCGCATGGGCATGCCGCGCGAGATCGTGCCGCGCTACCGCACCACCTACTTCCAGCACGTCTTCGGCCCGGGCGGCGGCTACTCGGCTGGGTATTACAGCTACATCTGGGCCGAGGTCCTCGACGCCGACGCCTTCGCGGCGTTCCGGGAAAGGGGGCTGTTCGACCAGGCGACCGCGACCTCGTTCCGGCGGAACATCCTCGAGAAAGGCGGCACCGAGGACGCCATGACGCTCTACGTCCACTTCCGCGGCCGGGCGCCCAGCGTCGAGCCGCTGCTCGAGAAGAGGGGACTCAAGATGTAAGCGATCGCAGAATGGCGGAAGTCCACGGGGCGGCGCGAGGCGCCGCCCTCCGTGTCTACGCTGCGAAGAGGAGGTGGCGCGACTCGCCACGCGCCGGGGCAGCCGCTGTTGTTCCGCTGGGTCGTCGCGAACCCCCGCGAGCGCTCAGCCGAACAGTTCGAGCGCGGCGACGTCGCCCTTGCCCTCGCGGACGAGGACCGGCTCGTCGCCGGTGAGGTCGACCACCGTGCTCGGCTCGCGGGTGAGCGGGCCGCCGTCGAGGACGAGGTCGACCTGACCGGCGAGCGCCTCCTCGATCTCGGCGGGGTCGAGGAGCCACTCGTCGCGGTCGTCGCGGACCGAGCCGGTGAGCAGCGGCTCGTCGAGCTGGCCGAGCAGGGCGAGCGTGATCGGGCTGTCCGGGATGCGGAGGCCGACGGTTCGTCGCTTGTGCAGCATCACCCGCGGGACCTCGTTGGAGGCCTGGAAGATGAAGGTGTACGGCCCGGGCAGCACGCGGCGCATGGCGCGGAAGACCGGGTTGGCGATGCCGCGGGTGTAGCGTGACGCGGTGGCGATGTCGCGGACCAGGATCGAGAGCCGGCGCGCCGGGGTGATCCCCTTGATGCCATAGAGTCGCTCGACGGCCTCCTCGTCGGAGAGGCGGCACGCGAGCGCATAGACGGTGTCGGTGGGCACGACCACGACCCCGCCCTTGCGGAGCGCCTGCGCCGCACGGGCGATGAGCCAGCTCTCGGGCTCGACGGGATCGATGGTCAGCAGCACACCCACCTCCGCCGCAACCGCGACACCTTAGCAGAACCTCGCACGCACCGCGCCGATTTCCCTCCACGCCCCGCGCTGCGCCTCGTTCCTCTGTTCTCGCCCCTATCCCTGGAACCGAGTGGGTGGAGGCATCTCCTTGTTGGGTGGGGGTGTGGGGAAAGTTCTCAGCTGCCAACTGTGAGCTGGCTTCTGGAAGCCGTCGGCTGTCGCCAGTGACCTGTCTTGTCTCTCCGCCGGGGGTTGCGCGCGACCCTCGCCGGCACACCTGCAGTGCGTTCCGTCGCGCTTCCCTCGCCCCGCGGAGCGGGGGAGAAGGCCAGGGTGAGGGGTGGTGCAGACTGGTGCGACGACGCGCTCACCCTCACCCCTGCCCTCTCCCGCACGCGGGAGAGGGAGCCGAGGAGGCCATCAAACCGACGCGGCGTACATCGCGTCGATCTCGCGCCGGTACTTCTCACCGATCTGGCGGCGTTTGACCTTCAGCGTGGGCGTGATCTCGCCCCCCGCCACCGTGAACTCCGCCGGCAGCAGGGTGAACTTGCGGATCTGCTCGAAGCGGGCGAGGTCGCGGTTGTGCGCGTCGAGACGCTCCTGGTAGAGAGCGAGCACCTGCGGCGACGCGATCAGTTCTGCGCGCGAGGCGAACGGGATGCCCCGGGCGCGGGCGTGGTCCTCGAGCGCCGGGAACGCCGGCACGATGAGCGCCGAGACGAAGCGCCGCTCGTCGCCGATCACGGCGATCTGCTCGACCAGCGGGTCGCTCCCCACCCTGGCCTCGATGAGCTGCGGCGCGATGTACTTGCCGCCCGAGGTCTTGATCAGGTCCTTGATGCGATCGGTGATGACCAGGCAGCCCCGGTCGTCGAGATAGCCGGCGTCGCCGGTGCGGAACCAGCCGTCGACGAATGCCTCGGCGGTGGCCTCCGGCTTGCGGTAGTAGCCGCGCATGACGGTCTTGCCGCGCACCTGGATCTCGCCGTCGTCGCCGATCCGAACCTCGACGCCGGGCATCGGCCGGCCGACCGAGCCAAACACGAAGTGGCGCGCCTCGTGGCACGACACGGTGGCGGTGGTCTCGGTGAGCCCGTAGCCGTAGCAGACGAAGATGCCGGCGGCGTAGAAGAACTCCTCGATCTCGCGGGCCAGCGGCGCTCCCGCGCACGGGAAGAACTTGATCCTCCCGCCGACGATGGCGCGCAGCTTGGCGAGCACGAGCCGGTCCGCCACCGCGTGCCGGAGGCGCAGGAGGGTGGGGACGGGCAGCGTGTCCTTGACCCGCCAGGCGTACTGCCGGCCGACCCCGGTGGCCCAGCGGAAGATGGCCCTGCGGAGGGCCGGGGCGGACTGGAGTCGGGTGAGGATCGCCGCGTACACCTTCTCGTAGAAGCGCGGCACCGCGCACATGATGGTCGGCCGGACCTGCTGGAGCGCCTCGACGACCTTGGTGGGGTCCTCGAGGTAGCAGTTGGTCATCCCCTTGGCGAGCGCGTAGTAGGTCCAGCAGCGCTCGAACACGTGCGAGAGCGGCAGAAAGCAGAGCGAGACGTCGCCGTCGTTGGGGTCGAGCAGGCGCAGGTCGTGGATGCGGCGGGCCTCGAGGACGTTGGCGTGGGTGAGCATGACGCCCTTGGGCTCGCCGGTCGTCCCGGAGGTGTAGATCAGGGTCAGGAGATCGTCCGCGCCGGCGGCGGCGAGCCTGGCCTCGACCTCCTCGCCCCGGGCCGAGCGACGGCCGCGGTCGAGCAGATCGGCGAAGTGCATGGCGTGGGGATCGCCGTCGAGACGCACCGAGGGCTCGAAGACGACCACCGGGAGGTCGGGCGAGGCGGCGCTGCGGATCTTCTCGTACTGGTCGTACGCGCCCACGAAGGCGACCCGGGCCTCGGCGTCGGCGAGGATGTACCCCGCCTGCGCGGCGGTGTTGGTCGGGTAGATCGGCACCGACACGGCGGCGGCGGTGAGGGTGCCGAAGTCGGCGATCGTCCACTCCGGCATGTTCTGCGAGAAGATCGCGACCCTGCCGCCGGTCGGGACGCCGAGCTCGACGAGGCCGCGGGCGAGGGCCTCGACCTGCTCTCCGAACGACCGCCAGGAGAGGTCCCGCCAGTCCTCGCCCTGGCGGTAGCGCAGCGCGGTGCGGTCGCCGTACCTGGCGACCCGGTCCCGCAGGACCCAGGCGAGATGGTCGGCGCGCATGCTCCTACCCCCCGGAGGTAACGGCGGTGGTCCCGAACGGGAAATGCGATGTCAATGACTGAATCATCATTCAATCTTAGCAGGTGGCTCCGGGAGCGCCGGTCTGTGACCCCTCGCGCGGCACCGGCCAGCGCCGGCGACGGCGCGCCTGGTCCGGCACCCTCCGGCGTCTCCCGGGTGGCGGGACGTGGACGCCCGCCGGCCCGGGGGCGGAGCCGGAGGTGTGCCCTCGTGTGCGCTCGCGCCGTAACCCCGCGTTGGTCCCGGTGAGGAGTCCGTTGCGGCCCAGCCTCGAGGTGGCCGGGCGGGCTCGTCGGAAGGAGAGCAGAAATGAAGCGCGCCCGATTCGCTGTGCTCATCGCGGTAGTGGCCGGCGTGCTGCTGGCCCGTCCCGTCCTCGCCGGCATCACGATCGAGGAGTTCGTTCTCGCCGACGGCTCTCGCGCGTTCGCACTCGGCGGCAGGCTCTTCCTGCTGGGTGCCGAGGGCGTCCTCCGCTCGGCGGGCGACGGCACGTTTTCGCTCAAGAGCGGTGGGCAGTTCTCGGTGAGGTCCGGGAGGCTGGTGGTCCCGCCACGGAAGCTCGGGGAGTTCGATCCGCAGCCGGAGCCGCCAGGGTACGCGCTCCGGAGCGCTCTCGCGGGCGGTGGAGAGGTCGTTCTCGTGAGGGGGCAGCTCTTCTTGCTCGAAGGGTCGGCCCGCCGCCTGCTCCCTGATGGAAGCTACAAGCTCAGGGGCGGTGTCCGTGCCGAGGTGGCACGTGGTGCGCTCAGGAGACTGACCAGTCTGGAGGGTTTTGTCCCGGCCCAGGCCGGGAATCTGGCTCCCAGACGGTGAGTCGAAGGCGCTCCCGCTTCGGGGCGCGGGAGCTGCGCCCTGCTGTCCGCCGTGTATCGGATCAGTCTTGCCGCCACGCGGCCTGCCCAGCGCAGGGTCCACTCCCGCCCCGGGACCGGGCGCTCCGGTCCCGAGAGCCGGCGATCCGTGGCGGGGTGAGGCGCGAACGACGCCGGGGCCCGCCCTACCAGGCGGGCCCCGACCATGAGGCCGCCGCCCGGTCTCCGAAGCGCAGACTCACAAACGTGACGCGATCCGCCCGGGCGCGATTCCCGGGGGAAGACCCGCAGCCGTCACCGGTTGCGCGAGGGGCGGCAGGGTACCGGTCTTGCGGACCGTCAGCGAGGCGACCAGGCGCCTGTGAAAGGGCGCATGGCCGGGCTGGTAGCTAGACCGGGTCCGGTTCCAGTCGGCGGCGAGCTGGGCCGCGAGCAGCGAGCCCAGCCACGGCGGGGTCCACTGGACCATGATCTGGTACTGGTCGCTCTCGGTGAGGCTGGCGGAAGCCTCGTTCTTGGAACGGTTGTAACTGCCGCGCAGCGTGAAGACGAGGTTCTGCTTCTGCCAGTTGATCACCGGCTGGAGCGAGACGAGGAACTGGTCAGTGCGGCCGAGCGCGGGCGCCGCGTCGCTGCGGGTACCTGAAATCGTTCCGCTCAGCGAGACGACACGGGTGAGCGCGCCGTTGGCGGAGAGGTTGAGCGCCGTGACCGCCTGATTGGCGGCTGGCTGCACCTTGTCGTCCATGTCCTGCCAGGACAGCGACTGCGAGAAGCTCGCCGTGCCTGCCATCTCGGTCAGGGTGAGCGTCACCCCGCGCTGGGAGCGATCGGTGGCCGGCAGATACAGCGCCTCGTCCCCGTCCCCCCGGTTGGTCGTCAGGGTGCCGGTGGCGGCGGCGGTCACGCGCTCGCCGAGCGGCAGGTTCACGCTGAGCGCTCCGCCGTCCTCGACGACCTTCGGCCCGCCTCCCTCGTTGCCGCCGCTCTCGAGCCGGCGCGCCTGCAGCGAAACCGAGGCTCGCCCGAGCATGGCGGTGAGCGAGAGATCGCCGCCGGTGCGGTCGGGGACACCACCGGGCGTGAGGCCCGGGTTGGTGGGGTTGATGAAGTCGGCATCCGTCTTCCGAAAGGCCAACGAGTAGTTGAACCGGCCGACCGTCCCGGTGGCGCCAACCCGGAAGGCATCCCCGGCGACCTTCTCTGGTGCGTCGGCAGGCTCGACCCACCCGTGAGCCCCCTCGAAGACGAGGGCAAGACCTGGCCCGAACGCGATGCGACCCAGCAGCCCTGCGGCCTCCGAGGCCGCGCCTGGCTCGAAGAAGCTTGCCTCGCTCTCCGACCGGAGCGCAAAGGCACGCAGGAAGAAGCGGTTCGGGTCCCCCGGGACCTCATAGCCGATCGCCTCGATGCGTTGCGGGCCGGACAACGGCATGCCTGCCGTTCCGGAAGGGATCTCGTTGGTCGTCCGGTAGTAGGCAAGCGAGCCGAGCGACGTGACGACCTTACCCTCGAGGCCTCCACGTGCGAGACCGGCGGAGAGAAACTCGCTCTGGTCGAGGAAGTCCGGGGGCGAGTAGCCCCCCCGGGCCTCGGTCCTGAAGCCCGAGCCGCCAGCCGCGAGGAGAAGGTCCCAGTTCCGGCTCTCGTTGACCGTCGCGTGCGGTGCGTTGAGATCGTGCCGCCCAGCGACGTCACCGGTTCCCTTCACCTCGATCGCGCCCTGCGCGACGTCGAGTTGGGTGGAAAGCTCAAGCCGAGCGGTGTCGTCGGCCGAGCCGCCCTCCTCGTCCTGGCCGGTGACCGTCAGCATCGCGACGGCCTCGCCGTCGCGGTGAGGCTCCGGCATCAGCGAACTCGCGGCCCCGAGTGCGGGCTCGACGGCCGGTGCCTCGACGGCCGCAACGATGGCAAACGTCCACGTGGTGACGACACCGGCCAGCGAGAGGAAGACCGTGTGAGGTCCCGGCGCCAACTCCTCCACGGGTTCGAGGACGAGACCTTCGGGCTCGACCCGCGCGATCGGTGTGAAGTCAGTGGCGTCGACGAGCAGCGTGACCTCTTCGGGAGGAAGGGCGCTGCTCCATCGGGCCTCGATGCGGGGCCGGGGTGTGTCGACGAGGTCACCCTCGCGGGGCGACATCGCTGTGACCTGCGCGTCGAGCCGGGCGAGGACGATTCGCCCCAGGCTCGCCTGCGGTGGGTGCGGCAGCGTCAAGGTAGCCGGCCCGGCGCTGCCCCGCACGTGGCCCTCGGGATCGAGTGCCCTGATCCGAACCTGCAGGGGTCCGGACGGAGTCCCCGGTGGCAGGGCGTACTCCTGGCGCGGAGTGACCGCAGCGGCGAAGGGGGATTCGGCACCTTCGGCGAAAAGCTCGACCCGGTACAACAGCCCCGGCGCGCCGCCCTCCCAGCGGATGACGGGCCGACCGGTGTCGTGGTCGAGGGAGGGCGCGAGGATGGTCAGCTCCACCCGGGCGGGAAGGATGAAGAAGTCGAGCCAGCGCGTCGGCTCGCCGGTCACGTCTCCGGGGAACACGGCGCGCACGCGCAAGCGCCGTGGGCCGGGCCCGATCTCGGCGACATCCCTCGTGGAAGGTCGCCATTCCGTGGCGGAAAGTCGTCGGAGCAGGGGGAACTCGTCCGCGTCGCGGCCGATCTCCACCTCGTATCCCGACGCCCCGGGGACCATCGACCAGCGCACGAGCGGTGCCACCGTGCCGAAGACGACGCCGTCCTCGGGTGCGAGGATCGTGAGCTGGCTCCTGCCGTCGGTGGAGACGACGACGGGGATGGGGGCCGAGATCAGTGATCGAGGCTGCTCGACCACCAGCTCGAGACGGTGTTCACCGAGGAAGGTCGCGGGGATGGGAATGCTCGCCCGCACCTCCACCGGCATTCCGCCCGAGACCGGAACCACGAAGCGATCGAACGGGAAGCCGTCGAGGTTCCAGGAGCCGATCACGGTCCCGAGGCCCGTGGTGGCGAGCAGGCCGCGCGGGAAGACCGGGTCGGAAGGGTGGAGGAGGGTGTACGGCCGCGGGTGGACGATTGCCGCGACCGTGACCCCGAGCGCTGCCCCGATCGAGGTGGACGGGTAGACCACGAGCATGAATCCCTGCGATGTCCGGGTCCCGTCCGGGTTGGTGAGATCGATGCGGTGCAACCCGGTAGGGGCCTTGGGATGGACGTCGAGCACGACATCCGCCATCGTCGGGGAGAGGACTGTGGTGCGGGTGACCACCAGACCGGGGGATGGGGAGCTTGCCACGGCACCCGGCCGGAAGTGCTGGCCGGTCAGACGCAGGATCGAGCTTGTGGTTCCCGGTGTGAGGGCGGGAGGGGTGACCGATTCGATGACCGGGGGAGCCGGAACGAGTGTCACCGAGAGGATCGCCTGCCGGCTCCCGACGATTCCGGCAGCGGTCCCCTCGAAGCGGACCTGCACCATGGCGGCGGCGGCCTCGGGCGGAGAGGTCAGCGTGACGGTCTGCGAGCCGCCTGCGGGTACCGTGAACGAGGCCGGGTCGCACGCCAGCGTTCCTGACGGGACGGCGGTGACGTTGACTGTGCCGGTGAACCCATGGGCAGCCGTCACCGCGACCACCACGGTCGCCGGTACGCCCGCCGTGATCGACAACGTCGGCGGGGTCAAGGCGAGGGCGAAGTCGGGTGGAGGCGTGATCTGCAGGGTCAGCGTGGAGGTTCGGCTGCCCGGAACGGTCGCGGACGTGCCGGTGAAGGTCGCGGTCAGCAGGCTCGCCAAGGTGCCCTGGGCGACCTGGACGGCGACAGACTGCGAACCTCCGGGAAGCAGGGCGAAGGTCGCGGGCGCGAACGTCACTCCGGCGATCAAAGGAGCCGTGACCGCGACGGCGTCCGCAAAGCCGTTGAGGCCTGTTGCCGTCACTGTGACGGTCCCCGATGAGCCCGAGACCACGCTCAGCGTCGGTGGGTTGACCGCGAGCGAGAAGTCTGGAGCGGCAGTGATCTGCAGAGTGAGGGCGGCGGTCCGGCTTCCAATGACGGTCGGGGACGTGCCTGTGAAGGTCGCGGTCAGCGTGCCCGGCGGGGCGGCCTGGGCGACCTGGACGGCGACCGGCTGTGAGCCGCCGGGGAGAATGGTGAAGCTCGCCGGCGTGAAGGTCACTCCGGCGATCGAAGGAGTGGTGACCGTCACCGCGTCGTTGAACCCATTGAGTCCCGTAGCCGTCAACATGACCGTGCCGGTCGCTCCGGCCTGGATGGCCAGGCTGGCGGGACTCGCCGCGAGTGTGAAATCAGGGCCGGCCGTCACCGTGAGCGTGCCGCTCCGGGTTCGCGGTGCTCCGGTCGACGGCGCGAAGGTAAACGTGAGCGGGTAGCTTCCCGGAGGCACCGTCGGGGCCACCTGCACGTTGAAGCCGGCAGGTATGTAAGTCGGACCCATGAGGGTTACCGCGGGCGGGGAGAAGGTCACGCCGCCCGGGGCTCCGGACGGCGTCACGGTCACCGATGCGGGCGAGAAGCACGCATTGCCGGCCACCGAAGCGACGTAGCCGGCGGCCGACCCGCCCGCGGGAACCGACAGCGCAGACGGCGCGACGCTCGGCACGAAGTCGGCAGCGGGAACGTTGACCGAGAGCTGCGCGGTCTTGGCGATACCGGCCGCGGCATCCTGCACCTGCAGGGTCACGAGGTGAAGACCTGGCGTCGCGCCGCTGGCCGAGACCGTGAACGGCACAGTCTGGCCGGGCGGCATGGGCCCGGCCGTTGGATTGGTGGGCGTGACCGTGATGCCGGCCGGGATCGACGAGAACGAGAGGAGCGGGGTGCCGGCGTAGCCGTTTGCCGGCTGGAGCACGATCCCGTTGTTGACCGGCGGCCCTCCATCGCATACCGACACCGAAGGTTGGCTGAACGCGACGAGGATGTCCGGCGGCGGCACGATCACGGTCATCGGGAACGTCCGTGGCGTGAAGTTCCCCGGAGTCACGAACAGCGTGCCGTTGTAGGTCTGTGGGGTGATGCCGGCGGCCACCGAGAAGGTGAAGGGGAGAGGTGGGTAGGGGGGAGACAGCACCTGTGTCCCACCGACCGAAATCCCCGCCGGGAACCCGCCGAACCAGATGGTGAGTGTCTGCGTGAACCCCGGATCGGGAGTGATTGTCACCGTCACTGTCCGCGTCCCGCCCCAGGGAACGCTCGCGGGATTGGGCGAGGCCAGTGCGGTGAACGAGGGTTGGAGGACCTGCAACGTCATCGTCCCCATGCAGAGAATCGACCCGCAGAGGGCGCTCGGCGACTGCATGTTGATCGTGTAGGTGCCAAGACTGGCAGTCGCGGCGGCCTGGAACTGGAACGTGGTGGTCGCGGTGGCCGGCAGCGTCGCAGGCACGGTGAACGCCGGTGCCGGCGGGTTCGCCGTCACTCCAGCCGGAAGTCCTGAGAAGACCACGTTGTGGGTCCCAGGGACCCCGGCCGTGATGTTCGCGATGGTGAGGGTGACCGTTGAGCTCGTCTGGGTCGGGAAGATCGACACCGACGGTGGTGCGGCGGAGATCTGAGCCTCTGCCTGGCCGCCTCCGAGCGCGAACATGATCGACGCCGCCAAGAGGACCGTTGGCGCGTGCGCAGCGCCGGCGGCACACAGGTTCCTGGCCGAGTAGGGGGAACGGACAGTCGCTCGCATGGCCGTCACCTCGTCCTTTCCGACATCCCCCGCCCGCCAGCGGGTCGCATCCGTGAAGGTGTTTCTCCGCAACTCAACGAAAGAACGCCGGGAGCGGTGAGAAGCGCACACGCCGCCGGAGCACGGCCGTGGAGAGGACGACGGCGAGCCGGTCCCCGGCTCGTCTGCAGGTCATGCCGGGAATGTCGCCTCCTGGCCCGGGGGCAGGGAATGGCCGGACGCGACCGCACCATATCCGGACGCGCCAGCACCAGGCGCGCCTCGGTCGCCGTGCGACCCGGGGGTCAGCGCCAGTCCCCGGTGGCGACGAACGCTCCCCAGGCGAAGGGGTGCGAAGACGACGCGGTTCGCCTCTCGGCGAGGAGGTGGAGAGCGGCCCGACGAACCGCCTCAGCAGTCGCCAGACCGTCGTCCAACCGGGCGCGGTAGAGGGTGGCCATCCACGCGCGCGTGGCGCGGTCGTCGACCGCCCACAGGCTCACGATCACGCTCCGGGCGCCGGCTTGCCGGAAGGCGCGCTGCAAGCCCAGTACGCCCTCGCTGACGTGCAGACGGCCCGTCCCTGTCTCGCAGGCGGACAGCACCGCCCACTCCACGGTCGAGAGATCGAGGAAGCCGATCTCGTCCGTGGTGAGCACGCCGTCGCTTTCGCCCCGCGAGGATCCCCGCCGGTTGGCCCCGGCGAGCGCGAGGCCGGAGATCCCCACACGGCCCTCCATCACGGCGAGCGCCGCCGTGCTCCCGGTCGGTGCGAGACCGCCCAGCCCCCGCAACGTGGGGTCCTTCGCCGGTCCCGGGGTGCCGAGGAAAAGCGCGTGGGTGGCGATGTGGACGACGAGGCGGCCGGCCGAGGCAGAGGTAACCGCGCTCTCGCTGGCCTCTGCGCCTCGGAGCAGGACCACATCTTCGACCGTCTCCCCTTCCCCCCTGTCCGCCGGAGGGTCGGGCGTGTGGACGCCAGGACTCTCCCGCCAGATGGCGGCGACCTCGTCGACCTCGCGGGCCGTCTCGGGAAGAGGCGCGAAGCGGAGGGAAGGGGGAACCTCCGGGGGCGGGGCGCTTCCAGTCGTCACGGGAAGGCCGCCAAGGGGGGACGCACGCTCTGGCATGGCGTCGTAGTCGGGTGCGCCGACCGCGAGAAGGCCGACACCGTGGTGTTCGTGACCGGCGAGCAGGACCACCTCGCGTTCCGCCGTGAGCAGGTGGATGGTGGGGCCACGTTCGACGAGGTACGCGGATCGGCCGACCGGCAGCGTCATCCAGCTCACCCGGTGCAGGACACCATCCGGGACTATGAGCACGAGCCGCGTCTCCGCCAGGTGCGCCTGCAGCGGATCCCACGCGGCGCGGCGCAATGCCCTTCCCGCCTGGCGGTAGGCGGCGATCGCTCCAGCCGGGGTGCGCCCTGGCGCGAGCAAGCCGTGGGAGGCCTCCGATCCCCAGGACTCCACGAGCGTCTCGAGGCGAGCTGCCGCGCCGAGCGGCACCATTTTGACGTCGTCCTCGCCGGCGCGGAGGATCAGCGCCAGGTAGTGCTCGACAGGAGGCCCGGGAGCATGGGTGGCAGGAGAGAGGGTCTCGCGGGCGAAGCGGACGAACGAGACCAGGGCACTGCCGGGAGGGAGGAATGCAGAGACCTGGTCGACGGTGAGCTCCCGGCGTGCCATGCTGTGATCGAAGGGGGCGCTGCGCGCGGCCAGCTCCCTCTCCGCTTTCTCCATGGCGTTCCGTGCCGCATCGAGTTGCTGCCGCGCACCCTCGTCGGTGTTCCCCGCAGAGCCCGCGACCACCTGGCGGGCATACTCCTCGCCGGCGCGGTCGCGCGCTGCGGTGAGGCGTGCCAGAGCCGGGTCAGTGGATTCGCCGCCCGCCAGGCGCCGTTGGAGCAGCGACTCGAGCACGACGCCACGGGCGCGAGCAACGGACTCCCACACCCGTCGCCGCTGGTCCGCCGTGCTGCCGCCAGCGGCCAGCACGCTCAGCGCCAGATCGCGGCCGCTCGCCCGCACGCCGGCGTAGCTCAGGGCCTCCCGCTCGGAGAGGCGGGAGGCCGTGAGCTGCAGGTGGGCGCGCGCCCAGTCCTCCGCACGCAGCGCGGCGTCGAGGGATCCCGGGAGATCACCGACGACGAGAAGAACGCGGGCGAGGGTGGTCGAGGCCTGCGCGGAGCGGGGGTGGATCTCGCCGTTGACGCGCACCCAGAGCTCGAGCGCTCGCTCGGCCAGTGGGCGGGCGGCGGCCGCGTCGCCCTGGGCGAGACGCACGAGCGCCAGGTTGTGCAGGCTCTCCGCAACGTTGGGGTGATTGGGGCCGAAGGCGTGCTCCCGGATCTCGCGGGCGCGCTCGTGGGTGGCCCGCGCGCCCGGTAGGTCGCCGAGCCCGTTGAGGAGCTCGCCGAGGTTGTTGAGAGAGTAGGCGAGGTCCGGGTGCGCCTCACCCAGCGCTTTCTCCCGCATCGCGACGGACCGCTCGAGAAGGGGCCGGGCCTTGAGGAGGTCGCCCTGCTCTTTGAACACGGCGGCCAGGTTGTTGAGGCTCTGTGCGACGTCTACGTGGTCCGGTCCGAGGGTGCGCTCACGAATCGCCAGCGACCGCTCCAGCAGTCGCCGCGCCTCGGGGAGGTCACCGACCTTGAGGGCGAGGTCGGCCAGGTTGTTGAGCAGGCCCGCGACGAAGGGATGGTCCCCGCCGAACTCCCGCTGGTAGATCGGGAGGGCTCGCTCCCAGCAGCGGCGGGCCTGAGCCCACTCGCCGCTGTTCTTGAGCGTGATCGCGAGATTGTTGAGCGTGTTCGCGACCTTGAGGTGCTCCGGGCCGAAGGCGTGCTCGAAGATCGAGAGAGCGCGCTCGTAGGCGAGCCGTGCTGCCGTCGCATCTCCGAGTCGGCGCTGAGTACTGCCGAGGTTGTTGAGAGCATCGGCGGTGTCGGGGTGGTCTGGCCCGAGGACCCGCTCGCGGATGGCGAGCACGCGCTGGTAGAGCGGCATCGCCATCGCCGGGTTGCCTGCGTCATAGAGAAGGTTCGCGAGCGCGTTGAGAGCATCGCCGTACTCGGCGCTTTCGGGACCGAACGCGCGCTCGCGGATCGCCAGCGCCCGCTCGTGCAGCGGCTGTGCACCGGCAAAGTCGCGTTGGCGGCGCAGGACAGTAGCGAGCCCCAGCATGCTGGTCGCGGTGTCGGGGTGGTCGGTGCCCTGCAGCCTCGTCCGGATCGCCACCGCCTTCTCCGCCAGCGCGCGTGCCTCGGCAGTCCGTTCCTTGGCGAGCCGGCCCAGGGCCGCGACGAGGAGGTCCAGATTGTCGGCGGCTTCCAGCGAGTCTGCACGACCGGAGGCGTCGAGAGCGCAGAGGGCGGCGCGGCTCGCCTGCTCGGCCTCAGCGTACGCGCCCCGCTCGAGCGAAGCCCGGATCTCGTCGCTCCCTGGGCGCGCAAGCTCGCCCGCGGTCATGACGGCGGCCCCGAATACGGCCAGCGCGGTCCAGATTGTCGCGGCAGGCCGCAACGCCATCCACCCCCGCATCGAGACCCTCCTGTGCCTCACTGGCCGCCGTTCTCGAGGATGAACTCCCTGAGCCAGGCGTCGCCCCGAGCGGCCTGCTCGGCGAGCCTGCCGGCGAGCTGGGTGAGCCGTCCGGGGATTCCGATCGACGGTGCCGGCGTGTTGGCGGCCAGACCGCCGACCCCGCGCAGCGCCACCACGGGCCGCGATGGGGGCTCGGTGCGCTGGACGGCGCGACCGGCGTCGGCCACTCGCGCCCCGAACAGCTCCCTCTCCAGCTCGGGCAGAGCTCGGCGCGACGCGACCACTAGGATCGCCTCACGGCCGCCCGCGCTGGTCACCAGCCAATCCTGCCCGACACCGTCGCGGCGACCGGGAACCCGATGACGCTGCCGCGCTGGCAGCGGGTTAGTCAGATCCAGGCCGGGCAGCGGGAAGAGAACGAACAGGCTGCCCAGGCGGTCCTCGTTGATGACGTAGAGGTGGATCGGCTCGGAGCAGGTCAAGGCCAGGAAAAGGTGGTCGCCCGGCGACACCGAGGCGCCGTTGGCAAGAGCCTCCGCCCGACCCTCCCCAGTGCGGTAGAGAGCGGCCTCGACCTTGAGCGGGTGCACGGCAGGAGCGGTGCCAACGCGCTCAGTCGCCATGCGGTCCGGAGTCAGCGAGGTTTCGAAGTGCAGGCGGTCACGCAGCGATCCGAACCGTGGGTCGAGGCGAAGCTCATCGAAGGCCGGCTCCTCCTTGATGTCGAGGAAGCGGTCGTCGCGCTCCTCGACGGCTCGTGTGAGCCAGCGCATCGCCTCCTCCTGATGGCCGAGCCCCGCATGGGCGCGGGCTACGAGAGCGGGCGAGACGTACCCCTTGGCGGCCTGCTCCTCGAGCCGCGCGAGTCGCCAGCGCCAGACTCCGGCCATGCCGAACGACTGGTACGCCTGGCCGAGCGTCGTCGTCTCGTTCGGGGACGCACCCGCCACGGTGAGCCCGTTCAGCCACTGAGCAACAGCCTCCTCGATCTGGCCCTTCTCCTCGTAGATGGAGCCCAGGACCACATAGGCCGGGTGGTAGGACGGATCGATGGCGAGCCCCGCGCGCACCTGTGGGATCGCCTCGTCGAAGTGTCCCGCCTCAAGGAAGATGGTCCCCGCAGCCGTCCGGATCGGGGCCGACTCGGGCTCCAGCTCGACGGCGCGCCGAATGGCGAGGATCGCCTCCTCGTGGCGCTGCACGACCGAGAGGAGCTCGGCGAGCTGACGATGCGCGTCGGCGTCATCCGGAGCGAGTGAGATGGCGCTCCGGAAGTCCCGCTCGGCGGCCGCCCAGGCCCAGTCACAGCGGAACGCAACGGCGCCCAGCGTGGTATGGGCCGACGCGATACCGGGATCGAGGTCGAGCGCCCGCAGAGCCTCGCGCCGAGCCCGCACCCACGCCTGTTGAGGGGATTGCCGCGATGACTCGATGGTGGCGAACCGAGCCCAGGTCCGTGCCAGCCCCGCGTGAGCGGCTGCCAGGCTGGGCTCGTGACGGATCGCGCGCTCGAAGCTCTCGACCGCTCGCGTGAGCGACTCGGGAGTCAGGATCGAGCCGTAGTACGCACCGGCGAGCAGTGCGCGATGCGCCTCGATCCCGATTGGCGGGCGCCAGTGCAGGGCGGCCTCGGTGTCCGGCGAGTCGGGAATCCTGAGGACCTTGGCGAGGCGCCGCGCGACCGTGTCCTCCAGGTCGCCTTGCTGGGCGGCCGGGCCGGTGACGTCCGTCGACCACATTACCGACCCATCGCGGGTGCTGACCATCTCGACGGCGAGGCGGAGCCGGTCACCGTCGAATCTGACCGCGCCGTCGATGAAAGCCGGAACCTCGAGCGATCGCCCGATGGTCTGGGCGTCCGGGTGCCCCGGGACCCAGCGCGTTACCTTGGCGCCGGGCACCATCCGCAGCGCGCTCAGGCGTTCGAGACGTTGGGTGAGACCGTCCGAGAGCGAGGGACCGAGGAAGGCCTCGCGAGATGCGGAATCGCCGGGCTCGAAGGGGAGCACCGCAAGGGAGCGGACCTGGGCCGGAGGCGGCGACGTGCGCGGAGGGGCCGTAACGACGTACATGAGGACCACAAGAGCCGCGGCGAGGCCGGCTGGCAGCAGGGCCGTCCGCCAGGTGTGGGAACTCGATATGGGGCGAACCGACGTCGACGATCGGGCGGAGTCGGGAAGCGAGCGGGCAAGTGCCCGCTCCAGGGCGCCCGCGCTCGCCCAGCGGTCCCCGGGAGCCGGGGCGAGCGTGCGTTCGACGGCCTCGAGGAACGCGGCGGGAAGGTCGGGCCGCCGGTCGGCGAGCGGGACCCGTTCGCCGCGCTCGTGCGCCGTCAGCAGCCCCGGGATATCGTCGGCGACGACCGGGTGGCAACCGGTGACGAGCCGGTAGAGCAGGACCCCGAGCGAGTAGAGATCGCCGGCCGGCCCGGGCGGCTCGCCGCGTAGCACCTCCGGGGCCATCGCCAGCGGCGTGCCGAAGGCGGCGCCGAGCGCGCTCGTCTCCGTCGCGAGGCCGGCGCCGAAGTCCATGAGCACAATGCGCCCGCCGAGCTCGCGCATGACGTTCGCCGTCTTGATGTCGCCGTGGACAAGGCCGGCGGCGTGCACCGCGGCGAGCGCGCGGCACAGGTCGATGCCGATCAGCGCGGCCTCCTGGGCCCCGCGAGGGCCCTCCTGGTCGATCCAATCCTCCAGGGTCCGCCCCTCCACGAGATCGGTCCACAGACCCGCACGGCCGTCGTGGACCTCCGCACCGTGGACGGTGACCACATTGGGATGGCGCACCCGCGCGAGAAGTCGGGCCTCCATGAGGAGGCGGCGCCCGCCGGCTCCTGGGGCCTCCGCGTGGCGCCAGAGCTTGAGAGCCACGACTCGCTCGAGGATCTCGTCCCAGGCCCGGTACACGTCGCCAAACGATCCGCCGGCGAGCCTCTCGAGCACCCGCAGGTGGCCCCACTCGAAGAGCACGTCCAGGGCTGGGCCAGAGCCCGCCGGGCTCGCCGGGCGCTCCCGGGCCGCGGCGCGGAAGGCCGCCGACACCGCCTGGATCTGGCGGAGCCCTGCTACTCGCCCATCCTCCGGTCCGAGGTCGCCCCACTCGACCGGGGTCTCGTCGGCCACCGCCTCGGCGAGCGCCAGCAGGGTGGGCTTATCGGAGGCCATCCATCGCCTCGGCAAGGCGGACAAGCGCGCGGGAGACCATCATCCGCGCCGCGTTCGCGGACGGCGAGACGATCGCGTCGGCGATCTCCTGATAGCTGAACCCGAACTCGACCCGCAAGATCACGGCCTCCTGCTGGATTTCCGCCAGCGTGGCGAGCGCCGCCTCGTAGCGCTCGACAATCTCGTGGCCGATCGCCTGCTCGACGAGCGAGGGCGCGCGATCCACGATGTCCTCGGGCGGCTCGTCCCCTCCTGGCCGCCGGACCGCCCGCCGAACCTCGTCCCGGACGGCGTTGAGGATGATCCGGCGCAGGTACGCGAGGAAGGCTCCTTCGCGCCGGGGCTCGAAGCGTCCCACCTGGTTCAACGCTCGTAGGAGGGAAACCTGCACAAGGTCATCGGTGTCGACCATCCCCCGCGCCATGTTGGGCAGGCGGCCGTGGGCCCACCGGCGCAGGAGGGGGAGACAGCGGGCGATCAGGCGCTCCCGGGCGTCGATGTTGCCCTCCCGAACGAGCTCGAGGAGGCTCGCCGTGCTCTCCAGAGCAGAAGCGGAAGGCGGCCGCGAGACGGCGTGGGACGCTTTGTCCTCACGGGCCGGCGCGACGGGTGCTTCACCTCCAGGCCGGTTCGAAGGAAGCCTGGTCATGGCTCGCTTGCGAGTGACGATCTGTGACAAATGTACGACACTCAGTGGCCCGGGACAAGTCGTCGGGCCATGCCGGGCATCGAGGGTTCAGACAACACGTCGCCGGGCCGCGGCGCCCACCCATCCTGGCGGGAACTCAGCTGGTCGCGGAAGGTTGTCCCTGCCGGGACAGGTGCGCCGGGCACCTCAGGAGGGGTTACGAGAGCAGTTTCGGGTGCGGGTCACCCTTCCGCCGCCCGTCGGCGGGGAGGGTCCCGTGCGCTTCGGTCGGCCCCGGACGTTGATGCATTGAGCCGGAGGATCCGCCCGCGAGGCCCGCACGGGGGAGCGACGAGTCGCGGCCGCGAGCCCCTGGGAGGTCCGGACCGGCCGGAGGAGGTCGTCATGGCAGGCACCGCTCGCCTCGCGGCAGTTGCGGCAGGGATTGCGATTGTCGTCGCACTCGCATGGCCGGTCCCGGGGTTCGCCCAGCATCCTGACAAGCCCACGGTCTCGCCGGCGGAGATCGTGAGGCTGGCACCGGACCTGGTCGTCGAGAGGGTTGAGTTCCAGTTCGTCAAGCCGCTGACCAACGCACGCGGCGGAAAGTGTGACCTGTTCAACGTCGTCCCGACCATCGCCAACCAGGGGCACGCGCCGGCGAGGAAGTTCAAGGTGCTCCTCGAGCGAAACCAGGGCCCTGGTGGTGCGTTCGTGCAGCCCTGTCCCCTGTGTTACTGGGAGGTCCCCGGTGGACTTGAGGCAGACCGCAAGCTGACTCTCGAGGCACGTCAGTTCAATGACTGCGACCTGCCGTCGTCGTTCAGGGTGACCGGAGACAGTGGCAGGACGGTCACGGAGTCCAACGAACGGAACAACGCGAAGGTGGCCACTTACAGGCCCAGAGGGGCCCGGTAGCCGCGCCGGGCAGGGTGTTGTGCTCGCTCACGGCGGGCCCGCTGTCCGCCCTGCCGAGCCTGGGATGGGCGCGGCCCGCTGATGATGTTCCAGGGGACTCCCGAGGACCGTGGGGGCGGTGGCCTCCACCCGCGCCGCGGCCCTCGGTGAGTCCGACCGCGTCGCCAGCCGTCTCGCGGACGAAATCGAGCGCGCTCTCGTACCCCGGTTGCGGTCTCCGCTACCGGCACGCGACCTCACGAGAGCGGCGTGTCACGCCGCGAGGATCATCCGCGACGGAGCGGCCGGCGCCTCCACCTACCGCGTCGGCCCGATGGTGACGTCGCCGCTGCCGGTGTCGGCGTCGATACGCACCTTGCCTTCACCGCGCGAGTAGCCGACCACCTCGCGGTGACGGACGATCGCCCGGGCATCGGCGAACTCGCACTTGAGGTCCCCGCCGCCCATGTCCGTAGCCAGCTCGAAGGAGGTCTCGGGTGGGAGCCGGAGCGTGAAGGATCCGCTCCCGGTGTCGGCCTTGACACGGCGCAGCCGCGTGCCAACGACCTCGGCCGCGACGCTGCCCGACCCGGTGTCCGCGTCGAGCTCCTCGATGTCGGCACCGTCGATTCGAACGCTGCCGGAGCCGGTGTCGGCCGTGACCTTGCCAGAGGTCGCCTTGCTGAGGCGGACGTCGCCGGACCCGGTGTCGCAGACGAGGTCGGAGCCGTCGAACCCGGTCACGGTGCAGTCGCCCGAGCCGGTGTCGCAGGTGAAGACCCCCTTGACGCTCTCGGCGCGCACGTCTCCGGACCCGGTGTCGGCCCTGACCGTGCCGCCCAGCTCGCGGGCGTCGATGTCACCGCTGGCGCTGTCGAGCAGGAGCCGGCCCGCGATGCCCGCGGCGTGGAGCGTGCCGACCAGGTTGCGGAACGTGGCGTCCCCGACCTGGCCGGGGACATGGACCTCGACCTCGGCCCACAGGAGCGCGCCGGAGCCCCGGCTCACCCGCACCTTGCGGTCCGCGTACTCCACGGTGGAGCTGCCACTCGCCGCCGGGTACCGGAAGGTGCTCTCTCGGTCGAGAGGGTAGACGACCCGCAGGGTGGGGACGCCGTCCTTTCCGGCGACCTGCTCGAAGCGGACGGCCTCGGCGAGCGTGTCGTCCTCGGCGTGGATGACGGCGACGGCGGTGACTACTCCGCCTTCGCCGCCGATGACGGTCATCGTGCCCGCCAGGTTCTCGACGGCGAACGGCCTTCCCGTGCCGCCTTCGAGTGTGACCCGCAGGGTCTTCGTCGTCTCCGCCCTCCCGGCCGAGGCGATGACGAGCAGCGAACCGATGGCCAGCAGGCTCTGTGGGCGCATGTGATCCTCCCTCGCGCGCGGCATTGCCGTCTGCATGGGGTACTACGAGGGGAAGGCCTGGACGGTTCGCGGCCGGGTGCGCCGGATGGCCCTGGAGTCCGGGCGCCCCCGAGTGTGCCTAGAGCCCGCTGGCCAGGCGACGGTGGAGGTCGATCAGGCGCGGCGCGTCGTCCGGGCCCAGGCCGTCGAGGAACGCGAGCTCGTAGAGCTCCATCGCGTCGGCGGTCTCGGACTCCACGCCCTGCTCGAGCTCCCACTGGCGCTGGGCGGCCAGACTGACCCAGTCGGTGAGCCGGCAGCCCCGGTCGAGGACGTGCCGCATGGTCGCCGAGGCGGCTTCGGGATCGGCGGCGAGCAGCGCACTGACCCGCGTGGAAACGTCGGCCAGCATGACGCGCCCGCGCTCCCTCGCCGCGGCGAGCTGGGGGTGGGCGAGCGAGGTCAGCTCCGCGTCGATCTGCTCGAGCCATGGCGCGTGCAGCCTGCGGCTGCCGAAGTCGCGCACGACCTGCGCGGCCAGTGTGTTGTGGGTGCCCTCCCAGCTCTCCACCACGATGGCGTCGCGCCACAGGCGGGGGAGCGGTGAGAAGTCCTCGATAGTGCCGTTGCCGCCGAGCACCTCGATGCCGTCGCGGGCGGCGGCGGTGCAGGCGAGCGCGGTCCAGCTCTTGTTGATCATCACGGCGATCCGCCGCGCGGCCACCAGCCCCTCGTCGCCGCGGCCGGTGTCGATGCGGTCGCTCATGGCGAGGATGCGGAAGGTCGTCGCGAGCGCCGTCATGGTGCGCACCTTCATGCGGGCGAGCAACTCCTGGACCGCCGGGTACTCGATGATCGGGCGCTCGAAGGCGCGCCGCCGCGCGGCGAACAGCTGCGCCTCGACGAACGCACCCCGCATCACCCCGCAGGCGGCGAGGGCATTGTGGACGCGCGAGGTGTCGAGCACGATGCCCACGAGGTTGCGGAAGCCGTCGCCCAGGGGGCCGAGGGCTTCCCCGAGGGCGCCGTCGAACTCGATCTCCCCGGTCGCCATGGAGCGGGTGCCCAGCTTCCACTTCAGGCGGCGGAGCTGGAAGCCGTTGGGGGCGCCGTCGATCCGGCGCGGAACGAGGAACAGCCCGAGGCCGCGGGTGCCCGCCTGCGCCCCGTCCGGCCGCGCGCTGACCACAAACAGGCCGGCGTCGGCCACCGAGCAGAACCACTTCTCGCCGGAGATCCGGTACCACCCCGGTTGGCCGGGCTCGGGCACGGCGACGCAGGCGTTGAGCCCGACGTCGGAGCCGCCCTGCACCTCGGTGACGAACTGTGCGGCGTGCAGGCGGCTCTCGTAGTCGCTCTCGAGCAGCGCCGGGAGGTAGCGCTCCCGTTGGGCGTCGCTGCCGACCCGCTGGAGGAGCTTGATCGCACCGGCCGTGCACGCCACCGGGCAGGCGTGGCCGCCCTCGCCGTGCTGGTCGAGGAGGTAGGCAAGGGCACCGCAGCGCACCTCGTGGCCTGTCTCGGCGAGCTCGGCGAGCACGCCGCTGGCCCAGAAGACCCGGCCGGCCTCATGGTAGGCGGGGTGGAAGACGACGTCCTCGACCGGGTCGCCGTCGGCGCCGTGACGGCGGACCGCCGGGAGGTGCTCGTCGCGGCTCGACTCCTCGATCAGCGCCGCGAGCCGCTCGCCGGCGGCGTCGGCGACCGCGCGCAGCCTCGGCTCCATCTCCGCGTAGTCGTCACCCAGGTGGCGCTGGAGGAGGCGCTGGGCGAAGAGATCGGTGTCGAAGCGGTTGGCGCCAAGGGCGTGCCGCCAGTCGGCGAGGTCCGCGCGGCCGGCTTCCTGTCCCGCGATCGTGCGTGGCATTGTGCGCCTCCACGCTCCATTATGCGACGGACTCGGGGCTTGGGGCCTGGATTTCGCGGCCCGCTCGGCCGCCCGGCGAGCGGGTGGGATGCGCGGCGGTCGGGCCCCGGGCGGCGGCCGCGCGGTCAGAACACCTCACCGCGGAGGCCGTGGCGGAGCAGGACGTCGCGGATTCCGAGCAGGCGCTCGGGCGGCAGGGGCTCGAGGTCGCGGCCGGGCCAGCCGCGGTCGAGCGTGTAGATCTGCACCGCGACGGGGCGGATGCCGGCGACCAGGGCGGCCCAGGCTGCGACCTCGCCGTCACCGGCGTTGCCGCCCGCGCCGCCGGCGAAGAGCGCCTGGATCGTCACCCCGCCGAGGTCGCGCAGGGCGGCAGCGATGCCGGCGAGCGTGACGCCCGCGCAAGGGCGGTTGAAGCTCCGGAAGGTCGCTTCGATGCCGCAGTCGAGCTTCATGATACGGGCGTCGAGGCGAGCTAGAGCGGCCCGGACCGAGGGCTCCGGCACCCGACTGGAGTTCGAGAGGATCGCGGTGTGGGCCGAGGGTGCGAGACGGTCGCGCAGCGCGATGATGCCGTCGACGAGGGCCGGGAACTCGGGGTGGAGGGTCGGCTCGCCGTTGCCGGAGAACGTGAGGTACGCGGGCGGCGTCGCCAGCCGGCCGAGCGCCCCGGCGACCTGGTCGAGGATCGCGGCAGGCGAGGGGAAGTCCAGCGCCGCGAGCTCGTCGAGCCGATGCCAGCGGGTCCAGCCGTACTGGCAGTAGACGCAGTCGAGAGTGCACGCCTTGCCCGCGGACGGGAGAACGTTGATGCCGAGCGAGGCGCCGAGCCGACGGGAGGCGACCGGGCCGTAGACGGCGGAGCCCTTGAGGGCGAGCATGCGGGCCATCACGACACCACCGCGGCCAGCACCCGGCCGAGGCGGGCCACACCCTCCTCGATGTCGGCCTCGGTCAGGTTGGAGATCGACAGACGGAAGCCGAGCTCGCTCGCCGTGCTGGCGAAGAACAGACTGCCGGCCGCCACCGCCACTCGGTGCTCGGCGAGCGCCGCGAGCAGCGCCTCCTCGTCGCCGCACGGTGCGGCGAGCCGCACCCACAGGGTGTAGCCGCCCTCGGGTCGGGTCCACGTGACGCCGCTCGGGATGCGCTCCTCCAGCGCGCGCAGGAGCGCCGACATGCGCCGGCGGTAGGCTGCGTGGACGCGGCGGACATGGGCCTCGAAGCGCCCCTCGTGCAGCAAGCGGGCGAAGGCGGCCTGACCGAGCGTGGTGGTGGACAGGCTGGCGAAGCGGTTGAGCGCCACGAGGCGCTCGATGCAGCCCCGCTCGGCAGCGATCCAGCCCACGCGCAGGCCGGGGAAGAGGACCTTCGAGAAGGTCGAGAGGTAGATGACCACGCCGCGGTGGTCCATTGACTTGACCGGCAGGACGGCGCGGCCGAAGTACTTCAGCTCCTCCTCGAAGCCGTCCTCGACGAGCGGGACGCGGTGCGCCTCACAGAGCGCCAGCAGCCGCTCCCGATGCGTCTGGCTGGTGGTGATCCCGGTCGGGTTCTGGAACGTCGGCATGGTGTAGACGAAGGCCGGGCGCTGAGACCGCAGCACCTCTGCCAGGGCGTCGAGGTCCATGCCGTCGTCGCGCATCGCCACCTCGACGAGCTCGAGGCCGGCGAAGCGCAGCAGCGGCACCGCCGCCGAGTAGGTGGGCGCCTCGATGACCGCGCTGCGACCGGGGCCGGCGAACAGCCGGGCGACCAGCTCGATGCCGTGCTGCGCGCCGTTCGTGACCATGATCTCGGCCGGCTGCACGGCCATGCCGTGGGCGCGCATCCGCACCGCGATCGCCTCGCGCAGCGGCTCGTACCCCTGGGGGCTGCCGTAGTCGAGGACGGCGTCGGATTCCTCGCGCAGGACGCGGTCGACCGCGCGGCGGAGCGCCGCGACGGGGGCGAGGGAGCGATCCCCGGCCAGGGAGGCGAAGCTGATCACGTCGGGTCCGCCGGACCTCTCCGAGAGACGGGCGAAGCGCCGGTGGGTCTCGGCGAGATCGCGTGCCGCGGGCGCCGCGGCCTGCTCCCAGTCGATCAGCGGCACGGCGCGCCGCTCCGTCTCGCCGACGACCCTCACCCGCCGGCGGATCGTCGAGTACGAGCCCGGCCGGGCCTCGAGGTAGCCGAGCGCCCACAGCTCCTGGTAGGCACGCAGCACCGTGGAACGGTTGACGCCGAGCTGCCCGGCGAGCACCCGGCTGGGCGGCAGCCGGTGGCCGACCGCGAGGGAGCCGCCGTCGACCAGCGCGCGCACGCGCTCGACGACCTGGCGGTAGAGCGGGACCGGGCTGGCGGGGTCAACGGTGAGCAGGACCATGGGGCGCTCCTCTCACCGGGGAAGCTAGTCCTCAAATCGGCTGGTGTGAAGATCCAATTCCTAATCATGTTGAGCAGGCCAATTCATCGTCCCGCCGTGGATTCCCCGCGGGCGGCGAGCCACCGGCTCGCCAAGACCACCGGTCCGGCAACAGGGCGAAGCACGAAGCCGGCGTCGCAGGCGACGTTGGCGAGCGCGAGGGCGAGCAGGCAGCGCTGGAGCGTCCCGCCGTCGCGTTCGAGCCGCAGTGGCGGAACCCGAATGGGGTCGCCACGGGAGAGGCGGTAGGAGAGCTCGATGAACCGGCGCAGCCGGCGCCTCGAGTCCACCCTCGCAATCCGCTGCATCACGCCTCCTGCCGGCGTGCCAGCGCCACCGGAGGCTGGGCCGGGGGCGTTGCTGATCGCGGCAGATTCCCGTCCGTGCAGCGCCGCGGGGTCGCGACCGGCGACAGCGGTGACCCGGCGGGGAGAGCGAACGCCACCTGCCGGGCCTGGCGCATCCGTGCAGCCGACTGTCGCCTGTGGACAGCTTTCAGTCGCTTGCGCCGATGGCGATCCCGGGCGGGATGCCCGATCGTGGTGAGAAGAACGGTCTGCCCCCCGGCTGAGCGTCCGGAGGGCGGGAGGTGACCATGGCAAGGATGTCGGCGTGGCGTGTGTGGCTCGTCGCGGCCGCGGTGGCCTGGGGGGTCGCCGTCATGGCTCCCGGGTCGGCGGCAGGCGCCCCGGGCGGGCCGGTCGACGAACTTGTGCGACGACTCATGGCCGCGGGCTCGATCGGACAGGCCGAGCAGGCACTCCGCGCGGCCAGGCTGCCGCCCGGCGACGCCGCCGCCCTGCGAGCGAGGCTGAAGGAACCGGCCGTGGCCGCGCATCTGAGGCGGCTCGCCGGCCAGGCGGCGAGCCTTGCGCGAAGTCAGGCCGCGCAATCGGCCAAGCTCCTCGCCGAGCGGCTCAACGCCAAGAATGGCGATGCGCTGGCGGCGAGGAACCGCCAGGTGCAGGGTCGACTTGCGGTACTGCTGAGCGGGAAGGCGAAGCCGCTGCCAACCGTGAGGATGACGCCGGTTGCGCCACAGACGCTGCTCGCGGCGCGCTCGTTCCGGCCGACCGAGGACAACCCGGCAACCATCACGTCGGCGAGCCCGGATCCCGCCGTCGTCGGTCAGCTCGTGACCTTCAGCGGGCGGCGGTTTGGCGGTGATCGGGGGCGCGTCGACCTGTTGTTTGAGGCGGCGAGACTCTCGATCGCCTGCGAGGTCAGGGGTTGGAGCGACTCCGGCGTGTCGGCGAGGGTCCCGGCGGGCGTGGAAGCGCTTGTCGGCTCCTCCGGCGAGTCGGTGTTGTTCTGGGTCAGGGCGCCGAGTCACGACCTCGGCCCCACGTTTGCGATGCGCCTGGTCTCCTCGGGCGTGCCGACGATCACCGGCACGTCCGATACGTCAATCGAGCCGGGACAGCTCCTCATCGTCGAGGGCACGGGTTTCGGTGCCGGCAGGGGGCAGGCCCGGGTGCGCTTTCCTTCGCTCGGGCACACTCAGGACGCACTCGTGGACTCGTGGGCCGACACCGCGGTGGTCGTCCACCTCGACGAGGGGCTGTCGGGCTTACCGCGCGAGGTTGCGTGCGAGCTCGAACTGACTACGGCGGGCGGCCGGTCGGCGCGTCACCGGCTGACGTTTCACGCCACGATCGTGTACCACACGTTGTCCGAGGTTCTAGTCCACGAGGACAGCTCTTGCGACTGGGTCTATTGGACCGACAACCCGTTCTTTCGGGAAACCCTGAGGAACGACTGGCAGGTGTACTCGCAGGAGGTGCACCTCGAGTCCGACCCCCACCTCTCCAGCTGCGAGATCACTGACCGTCCTCCGGCGGGTGGCGACCGGCCGATGATGGCGGTGCGGACGGGGGTCGACGGTGGCGAGTACTGCTACTACGTGTCGGTTCGCTGCACCGCCTACGTGACGATCGCCGGGCCGCGCGGGACCTGGTACCACGGTGGCTCGATCGTGCCGCCCACGTAGCGGACTGCTAGCCCTGGAACTCGGCGAGGACCGACAGCACCTCGTCGATGTCGGCCTCGGTGTGGGCGGCGTTGATCTGGAAGCGGATCGTCTCGCTCCCCTTGGGGACCACCGGGAAGGTCAGTCCGACGACCAGCACGCCGTGGTCGAAGAAGTGCTTCACGAGGGCGCGCGCACGGCCGGTGTCGCGCACGAGCACCGGGACTACCGGGTGCGGTCCGGCGATCGACTCCCACCCCAGCCGCCCGATGCCGGCGCGGAACTGGGCGATGCGGGCGTGGAGGTGGGCGAGCCGCTCGCGCCCCTCGGGGCCCTCGACGAGGTCGAGGGCGGCCAGGGCGGCGGCACAGTCGGCGACGCCGAGCGGGTTGGTGTAGATGTAGGTGTCCGACTTCTGGCGGATGCCCTCCACGACCTCCCGGCTCGAGGCGACGAAGCCGCCGTTGACGCCGAACGCCTTGCCGAAGGTCCCGATGACGAGGTCGGCCTTGGCCCCGGTGTGCTCCTCGGTGCCGCGGCCGTTCGGGCCGTAGGCGCCGATCCCGTGGCTGTCGTCGATCACCGTGACCAGCCCCTGGGGGAAGCGGTCGCGGTAGGGTGCGAGCACGGCGTTGATTCTGTCGATCGGAGCGAAGTCGCCGCGCATCGAGAAGATGCCGTCGAAGATGACGACGACCCTCTCGATGTGGTCGGGCATCTCCTCGACCAGCCGGGCCAGCTCGTCGGTGTCGTTGTGGCTGTAGATCGCGCGGTTCTCCTTCGGGACGCCGGCGATGCGCATCGCCCGGATGATCGAGTTGTGGTTGAGCTCGTCGCCGACCCAGGAGGTGCGGGGCGAGGCGATGGCCAGCGCCTGGCCGAGGTTGGCGGTGTACGCCGAGTTGAAGATCTTGGCCGCCGGTCGGCCGACGAACGCCGCGATCCTCGCCTCGAGCTCGACGTGGTGGGCGAAGGTACCATCGATGAAGCGAACCGCGCCGGGGCCGACGCCGAACTCCCGCGCGGCCAGGTCTGCCGCCTCCACCAGCTTCGGGTGGTTGGAGAGCGAGAGGTAGGAGTTCGAGTTCATCCGGATGTAGAGACTGTCGGAGCCGCGCAGGCGGTAGCGCGGGCCGTGCGCGCCCGAGGGCGGCAGGTAGCCTTCGATCACCCGTTCGGGGGCCTTGGCACGTCCCTCCGCTTCCAGGGTCCTGACCTCTCGCATCAGGCTGTCGTTGAGCTTCTCGAGCGACACGGGAGACCTCCGGCCCGGTCGGGCCGTGGGAGCGTAGCACGTTCGTGCCCTTGGGACGGACTGCCGAGAAGCCTTGACAGTGGGCGTTTGTGCGTGTACTTTTTCTCACAAGGACCCCACAATGGCAGTTCGCGCCGGAGCCATGGCCTGGAGGACCGGCGGGTGAGGAGTTGGTGGCGCTGCTCGGAGTCGGTCTCGACCTTTGCGAGGTGGCGCGCATGGAGCGGGAGCTCTCGCGGGAGGGTTGCGGGTTCCGCGACGACGTGTTCACCGCCGCGGAGATCGCGGACTGCCAGGCGAGACCGCATGCCGCTGCGCACTTCGCCGCGCGCTTTGCCGCCAAGGAGGCTGTGTTCAAGGCGCTGGTCGGCGGCAGCGCCGAGCGGCTCGGCTGGCACGACGTCGAGATCGTGACTGCTGGTGGCGGAGCACCTCGTGCGGTCCTGCACGGGAAGTTCCGTCGTCTCGCCAAGGAACGCGGCGCGGTTGGGGTGGCCGTCTCGCTGGCATGCACGCGGCCGCTGGCCGCGGCATGCGCGGTGGTCTCGACGCGCGCTGGGACCCGCGAGGGCAGAACGGAGGCGTGGCCATGAGCGACGGCGTTGGCTACGAGGAGCTGACTTCGGCAACCGGCTGGGAGGTGGCCGAGCGGGAGGTCGGCTACCAGCCCGGGAAGCCGATCAACATCGGCTGGCACTGCAGCGACCGGATCTGCCGATCCGGGAAGGGGGCGAAGACGGCGCTCCGGTGGGAGGACTTCCGCGGCAACGAGAGACGGTACTCGTTCGACGACCTGCGCGTGCTCTCCAACACCATGGCGGCACACCTGCTCGACCTCGGTCTCTCGCCGGGAGAGCGTATCTGCCTGTTCATGGACCGTATCCCCGAGCTCTACATCGGTTTCTTGGCCATCCTCAAGATGGGAGGGATCGCCCAGCCCTTGTTCTCGGCGTTCGGGGACGAGTCGCTCTACACGCGCCTGGCCGACGCCGAGACCGCAGCGGTCGTGACCCAGACGAAGCACGTCTCGAAAGTGCGCAAGATCCGCGACCAGTTGCCGGCGTTGCGGCGCGTGGTCGTGGTCGACGCCTCCGACGCCATCCTGCGCCCCGGCGAGACAAGGCTGGCGCTCGAAGAGCTGCCGCCGGTCAGCGTGTTCGAGGCGTTCCCGGCGATGGCCGAGACCTCCTCGGTACTGCACTACACGTCCGGGACCACCGGCCAGCCGAAGGGCGCGCAGCACGTCCACCACTCGCTCGTCTCGCAGTACCTGACCGCCAAGGTCGTGCTCGACCTGAGACCGGATGACGTCTACTGGTGCAACGCCGATCCGGGCTGGGTGACCGGGACCTCGTACGGCATCATCGGCCCGTGGGCGAACGGCATCACGCAGGTGGTCCTCGACGCCGGGTTCAATTCCGAGAAGTGGTACGCCTTCATGGCCAGGCACCGCGTCACGGTGTGGTACTCGGCGCCGACCGCGATCCGCCTGCTGATGCGCGACGGTACCGACATCGCCAGGCGCCACGACCTCTCGGCCCTGCGCCACCTCGCCAGCGTCGGCGAGCCGCTCAACCCCGAGGCAGTGGTGTGGTCGCGGGAGGCATTCGGCCGGCCCTTCCACGACACCTACTGGCAGACGGAGACCGGTTGCATCGTCATCACCAACCTGCCAGGCATGCCGATCAAGCCGGGGTCGATGGGAAAGCCATTCCCGGGGATCAGCGCCACCGTGCTCGACCCCGCCAGCTTCGAACCCCTCGACGCGCCAGACCGGGTCGGCCTCATCGCTCTACGACCCGGTTGGCCCTCGATGATCCGCTCGTATCGGAACAACCCCGAGGCGTACGCGAGCAAGTTCAGGAACGGCTGGTACGTCACCGGCGACCGGGCGAGCATCGACGGCGATGGGTACTTCTGGTTCGTCGGCCGCGACGACGACGTCATCAACACCGGCGGCCACCTGGTCGGGCCGTTCGAGATCGAATCGGCGCTGCTCGAGCATCCGGCCGTGGCCGAGTCGGCGGCGGTGGCGAAGCCGGACCTCGTCAACATGGAGGTCGTCAAGGCGCTCGTCACCCTCAAGCCCGGCTTCGCCGGCGACCCGGACCTCGAGCTGGAGATCATGAACTTCATCCGCAGGAAGCTGTCGCCCCTGGCGATGCCGCAGGAGATCGAGTTCGTGGATCTCTTGCCCAAGACCCGGAGTGGCAAGATCCTGCGCCGCGTCCTGCGGGCGAAGGAGTTCGGCCAGCCGGTCGGCGACCTGTCGACGATGATGGACGACTAGTCCTCCAGCGACCGAGACCATGCGGCGGGTTGCGGTCGCCGGCCGTCCGCACGGCCGGGAGGGCGAGCGGAGCGGGAGAAGCGACGAGGGGGCAGCGATGGACGAGCTCAGGAGAGTCATCCGCGAGTACGTGGTGAAGGAGTACCTCGAGGAGGGCGACGACCGGCAGGTGCGCGACGACACGCCGCTGATCAGTGGCGGCATCGTCGATTCGTTCTCGATGGTCTCACTGAAGCGCTTCCTCGAGAGGAGGTACGACATCCGCATCCCGGACGCCGAGGCGACCCCGGAGGCGTTCGACACGGTCGAGGAGATCGCCCAACTGGTCTCACGCTTCACCCCCGTGAAAGTCTAGAGAGGTGTGCCATGAGCTTCAGCGCGAAGGCTCGGGAGTGGTATCAGGGTGAGCTGGCGGGCCTCAGGAGCCAGGGGTTGTTCAAGGAAGAGCGCTACATCCACTCGCCGCAGTCGGCCGAGATCGAGGTCGAGTTCCCGGTCGGAGAGGGCCAAGCGCCGCGGCGGGTGATCAACCTGTGCGCCAACAACTACCTCGGCCTGTCGAGCCACCCCGAGGTGATCCGGGCGGCACACGAGGGGTTGGAGAGCCGGGGCTACGGCATGTCGTCGGTCCGCTTCATCTGCGGTACCCAGGACATCCACCGCGAGCTGGAGAATCGGCTGAGCGGGTTCCTCGGCACCGAGGACGCGCTTCTGTTCCCGTCGTGCATGGATGCCAACGCCGGTGTCTTCGAGGCCGTCCTCGGCGAGCGGGACGTGATGATCGCGGATCGGCTGGTGCACGCGTCGATCGTCGACGGCATGCGGTTGTGCAAGGCGATGACCGACACGTTCAAGCACTCGGACATGGGCCACCTGGAGGAGAAGCTCCAGGAGCACCAGGACAAGCGTTTCCGGATGGTGATCACGGACGGCGTCTTCTCGATGGACGGCGACCTGGCCAAACTTGACCGGATCGTGGCACTTGCCGAGCGATACGACGCCCTGGTCACCGTGGACGATTCGCACGCCACCGGGTTCATCGGCAGGACCGGGCGCGGCACTCACGAGCAGTGCGGAGTTGTCGGGCGGATCGACCTCATCACCACCACGCTCGGCAAGGCGCTCGGCGGCGCCTCTGGAGGCTGCGTCGCAGGCCGGCGCGAGCTGATCGAGATGTGCCGCCAGCGTGCCCGCCCCTACCTGTTCTCGAACACGGTGGCACCGGTGATCGTGAGCGGCGCCCTCAAGGTCCTCGAGCTGCTCTCCAGCACCACGGAACGGCGCGACAAGCTGGAGTGGAACGCATCCTACTGGCGCCGGTTGTTGACCGACGCGGGGTTCGACGTGCGCCCCGGCGAAAGCCCGATCGTGCCGGTGATGCTGTACAACGCAAAGCTGGCGCAGGACATCGCCCGCGACCTGTTCGCCGAGGGGATCTATGTCGTCGGGTTCTTCTTCCCGGTCGTGCCCAAGGGACAGGCGCGCATCCGCACGCAGCTCTCGGCGGCCCACGAGAAGCACCACCTGGACACCGCTATCGCGGCCTTCGTCGAGGTCGGAGACCGGTACGGCATCCGCGGCAAGACGAAGCAGGAACTCGTCGAGGTGTTCGGCGCGTAGCCGGACGCAGCGCTGCCACGTGAGAGCGGCGATCCCGGCGCGGAGGTCCGCAGCCTCCAACGTCGCTACCGCGCCGGCTCCGGTCGCTAAGACCGTGTGACTCCCCGTCTCGACGGCACTCGCGGCGTGGGTGGCGGCGCGGTGCTGTGTGGCGGTCAACCCGGAGCAGTCCACCCACGTAGTACTAGCAGTGACCCGCGACGCGCCCTCCGGTCGGGAAGGCGAGGTTGGGTGGGCTGTGGCGTGCGACTGGCGGGACCCGGTCCGCGAGGCGCTGAACAGAGGAACGGTTCATACTGAGCGGCCCTGCCGGGTCGATGAGGGCGAGGAGGAGACGGCATGAACGACGACATCCTGGGGCGGATCGAGAGCTACCGCGGGTGGGCGGTGGAGCTGCAGCGGGGCCTGACCGCGATCCCCGCGATCTGCCCCGAAAGCGGCGGCGAGGGTGAGTACGACAAGGTGGTGTGGCTAGAGCAGGCCTTGCGCGCACTGCCTTTCGATCGGGTCGAGCGCCTCGACGCCCCCGACTCGCGGGCCAAGCACGGCGTGCGCCCCAACCTGGTCGCGCGCTACCGGGGGGAGAGCTCGGCGCGCACGGTGTGGATCATGTCCCACCTCGACGTCGTTCCGCCCGGGGACCGCACTGCCTGGCGAACCGACCCTTACACGCTCCACGTCGAGGGCGGCAAGCTATTCGGCCGCGGCGTGGAGGACAACCAGCAGGCCGTCGTCTCCAGCCTGCTCGTGGCCCGGGCCCTGATGGACGCCGGTGTCCGCCCCCCGGTGGACCTTGCGCTGCTGTTCTGCGCCGACGAGGAGACCGGCTCCGAGTTCGGTGCCGGGTTCCTCGCCCAGCACCACCGCGACCTGTTCGGTCCCGCCGATGTCTTCCTGGTGCCCGACGCAGGCAACCCCGAGGGCACGCTCCTCGAGGTGGCGGAGAAGTCGCTGTGGTGGCTCAAGGTCCGCACCGTCGGGCGGCAGTGCCACGCCTCCACGCCGGAGCAAGGTGTCAACGCCTTCCGTGCCGCCAGCGACCTGGTCACGAGGCTCGGCTCGCTGTATCGGACCTTCGGGGTGACGGACCCGCTCTTCGACCCGCCGATCAGCACCTTCGAGCCCACCAAGAAGGAGCCCAACGTCCCGAACGTCAACACCATCCCGGGCGACGACGTGTTCTACCTCGATGCGCGGGTGCTGCCGACCGTGCCGCTGGCGGAGGTCGAAGCCGAGGTCCGCCGCCTGGCCCGCGAGGTCGAGGCGACCCACGGCGTCACCGTCACGCTCGAGGACGTGCAGCGGGCCGCGGCTGCGCCGGCCACCAACCCGGACGCCGATGTCGTGCGCTGGGTGATCGAGTCGATCCGCGAGGTGCACGGCATCACGCCCGAGCCGAAGGGGATCGGGGGCGGGACGGTGGCCGCGATCTTCCGTCGCCTCGGCCTCCCGGCGGTGGTCTACGCGAAGCTCGAGGAGACCGCCCACCAGCCCAACGAGTCGTGCATCCTGGACAACCTGATCGCCGACGCCAAGGTGTTCGCCCTCACCGTGCTGCACGCGTCGGCACCGCAGGGGTGACGTCGGCGGTGGCGTCGCTCGAGCTCTTGACCGCGATCAAGGACGTCCGCCTGACGACGAGCGATGTTCGGCACATGGGTGGGGAGACCCGACGGCTGCGCCGGGAGAGGCGGACGGTCCACGCCATGATCGCCCTCTACTGCCGGGCGCACCACCGGGAACGTCGGCTGTGCGAATCGTGCCGGGGTCTGGCCACGTACGCCGACCGCCGGCTCGACCGCTGCGCGTTCGGGCCAGACAAGCCGACCTGCGCGAACTGCCCGGTCCACTGCTACGGGGCCGAGCCCCGCGAGCGCGTGCGCGAGGTGATGCGCTGGGCCGGTCCGCGCATGCTGTGGCGCCACCCGGTCCTTGCCGTCTTTCACCTCATCGATGGGCGCCATCACGCGCCGGAGCTGCCGCGCCGGCGATGGGCGACAGCAGCATCGGACATGCCTGGGAGGGTAGGCGCGGCAGAGACGTGTCGCGGCCCCGTCGACGCCGGTCCATCGGGGACCGCTCAGCGCAGCTCGGCAAGCAGCTCGTCGGTGGAGACGATGCGCGCGTAGCCATCGCGCATCGCGGCGAGCGCCGCGGCGTGCACCTGCGCGGCCGGCACCTCGGTGCCGCCGAACGACAGGGCGCGGGTGGCGCACGCGTCGCGCACCACGGTCACCTCGAAGCCGAGGTCGGCCGCCGCCCGCGTCGTCGCCTCGACGCACATGTGGGTCTGCATCCCGCAGATCACCAGCTTCGTCACGCCGAGCCTCCGGAGCGTCTCGAGCAGCGTGGTGTCGCGGAAAGCGTTGGCGTAGTGCTTGCCGATCACGATCTCGCCGGCGACCGGCATGACGTTGGGGTGGATGCGGTACTGCTCGTCGCCGGAGTCCGGGCTGGGCACGTCCTGGCCCTTGGGCAGGTGCTGGACGTGGATGACCGGCCACCCCTTGGCCCGGAAGCGCTCGAGCAGCCGCTTCGCCTGCAGGCTCGCCTCGACGGGTGCGACCAGTGGTAGGCGGCCGCCCGCGAAGTAGAAGTGCTGGATGTCGATGATCACGAGCGCGGTCTTGCCTTCGCTCACCTTTGCCTCCGTCGGTCCCGCCATCGCCGGTGCCGCGGCCATGGCCGCGAGCATGACCACCGCGAGGATCAGCCCTGTCGGCGTTCGCGTCATTCCTGCCTCCCACCCGGACGCGGGGGATCGGGGTACCTGCGCCCGGGCCGCCATCATAGCCTTCGCGCCACATGGAGCGCGGCCTGGACCAGCCACACCAGCCCGACGACGCGGAACAGCCAGAGCACGGCCCAGGTGCCGATCAGCGCCTGGATGTGGACCGGGAACGGCACGCGGATCGGGCGCGAGGCGAACGGCCGGGAGAACGGTCCGAGCCAGCCGAGCGGCAGTACGCCGATCGCGACCAGGAGCTTGAAGAAGGCGACAGCGTCGCCGTAGGTCAGGAGACCGAGGTTTCCGGTCGCCGCGAGCAAGGCAGCCGGCAGGAACACGGCGAGTCCGCCGAAGATCGCGATCCTCAGGCCGGCCGACCAGCGCTCGGCGAAGCGCAGCACCCGAGCGAGCTTTCCGGCATGGGCGTCACCACAGGCCCGCCAGGTCGTGTGGCCGAGGGGCTCCTCGATGGCGACCGGCACGCCCCCTTCTGTGGCCGCGCCGCACCACAGACAGCGCCGCCCGGCTCGCAGTCGCGCCCAGGGGCGGGCATACCTGCGATGCGTCGCCATCACGAGCGTGCCGAGCGCGAGCGAGAGGGGAACGCCCAGCGGGGCACGCGTGAATAGCCACAGCACGATCGGCACCGGCAGGAAGAGAATGCTGCCGAGGAGACGGTCGGTCACGCCGCGAGTGTGCATTGTGGCGCAGCGTGTGACAAGGGCGGCCGCGACCCTTTCTTGTCGCGGCTCATCTCGCGGTGACGACGACGATCGAGATGTCGTCGTGCTGCCGGGTGCCCGCGGCGAAGCGTTCGACCTCGGCGACGATGGCGCTCTTGATGTCGAGCGCCGACAGGCCATCGGCCTCGATCCCGGCGACGAACGCGAGGAGCGCGTCATAGCCGTACTCTTCGTCCGAGCGGTTGCGCGTCTCCGGGATCCCGTCGGTGAACAGCACGACGATGTCGCCTCTCTCGAGGCGGAGGGCGCTCTGCCGGTAAGCCGTCGCGGCGAATACTCCGAGCGGGAAGGAGGGGCCGGTGGACTCCAGGTAGCGCGCGCCCTCGCGGGTCCTGACGAGAGGCTGGCAGAGACCCGCGTTGACGAACGTCATCTCCCTGGTCTGGCCGTCGAGGGAGACCAGGCAGAGAGCCGTGAACATCCGTCGCTCGATCTTGCCGTGGAGCGAGCGGTTGACGCCGGTCATGAGGGCTTCGAGCGAGGCGTCGGCATCCGCGCGGGCGGCGATCATCCCGCTCGACATCACGGCCGTCATGGCCGCCTTCATGGCCTTCCCGGAGACGTCACCGACCGCGATGCCGAGCCTGCTGTGGTCGCTGGCGAGCCAGAAGTAGTCGAAGAAGTCACCGCCGACCTCGTTTGCCGGGATGCTCACCCCCGAGACCTCGAAACCCGCGAGGGCGGGGTCGCCCTGCGGGGTGATCGCCATCTGCGCGTCGTGAGCGGCGCGCAGCTCGGCGGCCAGCCGGATGGTCTTGGTGTGGCGGCGGACCCCGGCCACGACCACGCCGGCGACTGCCGCGAGCGCGGCGAGGCGGAACCACCAGGTGGCCCAGAACGGCGGGGTCACGGTGAGCGTGATCGTCGCCGGCTGCTCGGCCCAGACGCCGTCGGAGTTCGCAGCACGAACCCGGAACACGTAGGTGCCCGGCTTGAGGCCCGTGAAGGTCGCGAAGCGCCGGCCCGAGGGGGTGGGGATCCACCCGCTGTGGAAGCCTTCCAGCCGGTAGGCGTACCGGTTCTTCTCGGGCGCCGTGAAGTGGAGCGCCGCGAACTCGAACGACACCACGCTGTCGCGATAGGAGAGGGTGACGTGATCGGTGTACTCGATCGGCCGGACGAGGATCGGCCGGTCGCGGTCGCCCTCGCCGAGGCGGACGGAGCGGTTGAACAGCTGGAGGTCCGTGATGACCACCGGCGGGGCCTGCAGGTTGAGGTGGATCTCGTCGGGGAAGAACGAGTTGAAGCCGTTGATCCCGCCGAAGAACATCTCGCCGTCGGTGGCCCCGTAGAAGGAGCCGCCGTTGAACTCGTTGCTCTGCAATCCGTCGCGAACGTCGAAGTTGTGGAACGTCGTGGTGGCGGGGTCGAAGCGGGACAGCCCGTTGTTGGTGCTGATCCACAAACGGCCCCGGTCGTCCTCGAGCATGCCGTAGACGGAGTCGCTGGCCAGGCCGTCGTCGGCCGTGATGCGGGTGAAGGCGCCGGTCGCTCGATCGAATCGATTCAGGCCTCCCCCGTAGGTTCCGATCCACAGGGTGCCACTGTGATCTTCGAGGATGGCGAAGACGTAGTCGTTGCTCAGGCTGGTCGGATCTGACGGATCGCTGTGGAAGCGCGTGAACGTCCCGGTGCGGGGATTGAGGCGGTTGAGCCCTCCTCCCTGGGTCCCCACCCACAGCTGGCCATCGGTGGTCTCGACGACGGTCCGGACGAAGTCGTTGCTCAGGGTGGTGGGGTCGTCGGGATGGTTGCGGAAATGGGTGAAACGCCCGGTCGCGGGATCGAAGCGGTCGAGTCCGCCCCCGAAGGTCCCGACCCAGAGGGCCCCGGACCGGTCCTCGAGCAGGCAGCGGAGCTCGTTGTGCGCGAGCGAGGATTGGTCGGAGGGATCGTGGCGGAAGTGGGTGAAGCGGCCCGAGCGCGGATCAAACCGGTCGAGCCCGCCACCGTGGGTGGCGAGCCACAGCATGCCGCGCCGGTCGCGGTACACCTTGCGCACGGTGTTGTGGCTCGGGGTGTCGGGGTCCGCCGGGTCGTGAAGGTAGTGGGTGAAGCGCCCGGTCCGACGGTCGTAGCGGTCGAGGCCTCCGGAGTCGGTGCCGATCCAGAGGACCCCGTCGGGGTCCTTGAGGATCGACCAGACGATGTTCTGGCCGAGCGAGTCGGGGTTGCCCGGCTGGTTGCGGACGTGGGTGAAGCTCTTGCGGTCGAGGTCGAGGGTGTTGAGGCCGCCGCCGTAGGTGCCGATCCACAGCACGTGGGAGCGGTCCTCGTAGAGCGACCACAGGCGGTCGGTGCTCAGGCTGGTGGGGTCCAGGGGGTCGTTGCGGAAGACGGCGAAGGCGCCCGTGCGGCGGTCGCCGCGGACCAGGCCGCTGCCGTCCGTGGCCACCCACAGGGTGCCGTTGTGGTCCTCCAGGATCGCCCGGACGACTTCCCTCCCCGCGGTCGGCGGCGGGGTCATCGAGAACCTCGCGAAGTGTCCGGTGGCGCGTTCGAAGGCGGTCAGCCCGCCCCCGTTGGTGCCCACCCAGAGCAGCCCCGCGCGGTCCTCGGTAATCGCCAGCACCTCGTCGTGGGGCAGCGCGGTCGCGTCGGTCGGTCGCGCCCGGTAGCGCGTGAAGGCGCCGGTCGCGGGGTCGCGACGGTTCAGCCCTCCCCCGAGAGTGCCAACCCAGACCGCACCGGTGCGATCCTCGTAGAGGGCGCGCACGTCGTCGTGGCTCAGGCTGGTCGGATCAGCCGGGTCGGCGCGGTGGTGGACGAAGCGGCCCGAGGCGCGGTCGAGGAGGTCGAGCCCGCCGCCCTGCGTGCCGACCCAGAGGTTGCCGGAGCGGTCCTCGAGGATGGCGCGCACCGTGTTGGCGGCCAAGCTGGTGGGGTCGGCGGGGTCGTGCCGGAAACGGGTGAAGCGCCCTGTCGCCGGGTCGAAGCTGTTGAGGCCGCCCTCGAAGGTGCCGATCCACAGCACCCCGGCGCGATCCTCGTAGACGGCCTTGAGCTCGTTGTGGCTCAGGCTGTTGACGTCGCTCGCCGAGCTCTTGAGGACGGTGAAGCGGTAGCCGTCGAAGCGGTCCAGGCCGTCCTCGGTGACGAACCACATGAAGCCCTTGCGGTCCTGGAGGATGCCCTCGGTGATGCTCTGCGACAGCCCATGCTGGAGCGAGAGGCGGTCGAAACGCGGTGGTGCCGCGGCGAGCGCCGGAGCGCTGCTCGCAAGCAGGGCACAGAACGCCCACCCATATCGAGAACGCCTCATCGCTGAGTATACGAGTGCTCGGACAGCAAGGATGCAGGTGCCGTTCGGTGGTCTGCTCCCTTGGACGAGCGCGTCGTCGGGTCCGCTCGATCCTTGCCTTTCTTGTCATCAGTCCGGTCGGCAGCGGCGCCGACTGGCGGCATGGCCCCCCGGTGGGCTATTCCAGGTGCAGGTCACCGAGCCACGGCCAGCGGGCGGTATCAGGCGGCTTTCCTCGTGGTCTGGACGGCCGCCCGCGAATGGCTCAGGCTATGGAGGCTGTGCCTCGTCTTCGCGAGATGCACGACTCGTGGCGAGGGGACGGGGAGGGAGGCGTGGAATGGTGAGGCTCTTCGGGGTGGTCGCGGTGGCGCTGGGTGCGACGGTGGCCCTGACTGGACCGTCCGCAACGACCCCCACGGCGGACCGGGTAACGAGCGGGATGGTCAAGGTCAAGGGCGGGGAGCTGTATTACGAGATGAAGGGCACCGGTCGGCCCGTCGTCCTCCTCCATGCGGGCCTGCTCGACCGCCGGATGTGGGACGGGCAGTTCGACACGTTCGCCCGACACTATCGGGTGATCCGCTACGACGCCCGCGGCCACGGAATGTCCTCGATGCCACGCGGAGAACTGTGCAACTACGAGGACCTCCACGACCTCCTCGTCGGGCTCCACGTTTCACACGCCGCGCTGGTCGGCGTTTCCCTCGGCGGGCGGACCGCCATCGACTTCACGCTGAAGTACCCGAAGATGGTCGACGCGCTGGTCCTCGCCAACCCCGGCATCAGCGGCTGGCAGTTCACCGACCCGGTGCTCGCGAGCTACCAGAAGAACCTCCAGGCGGCGGCCGAGCGGGGCGACCTCGACGGCTACGTCGAGTACTTTCAGCGCGCCTGGACCGACGGCCCCCGGCGCAAGCCCAGCGACGTCGACCCGCATCTGAGGGCCGCTGTCCGTGCCATGGCGAGGGAGAACCTGACGCGCCTGGCGGCCAGCGGGAACGTCAAGGTCGTCGAGGTCGGGGCGCTCTCCCGGCTGGGCGAGATCCATGCCCCGACGCTGGTCATCGCCGGGGCGCTCGACTCCTCCGATATCCTCAACATCGTGGGACTGCTCGGCGCCCAGGTCCCCGGCGCGCGCAAGGTGATGATCCCGGCCGCCGGTCACGTCGTCAACATGGAGCAGCCGGCGGAGTTCAACCGGATCGTCCTGGAGTTCCTCGCCGGTCTCGACGCGCAGCCGGCCCCAGCCCGCTGACCGCTCGGTTGCGCTGGCTTGCCCGGCAGCACCGGGCCGGACCGGCGCGGCCGGTCCGGCCCTCCTCCCGAGGAGCGGTCACGAGCCCGCCCCGCCCGGGGCGGTCCGTGCCGCGCCCAGGTCGGCGCGCAGGAGCTCGATGCGGTCGAGGAGCTCCTGGTGCCGGAGCGCGTCGGGGTCGGGCCGCCGGCCGACGAACGAGATGGTGCCTCCCGGTTCGAGGACGGCTTTCTCGACCTCGGCGAGCGAGGCGAAGCCCTGCTTGTGAGCCGCTGCCTGCAGCTCGGGCAGGGTGATCGCCTCCTGCTTGAGGCTGGCCGGGCGCACCTGGCCGTTGTCCACGAGGACCGTCTCGCCGCCCTCGACCAGGCGGTCGAGGCGGTCGTGGCTGTACAGGAAGCGGACCACGAAGTAGTTGAGAACAAGCAGTGTGGCCGCTCCGATCAGGCCCCCGGTGACCGAGTTGTCGTTGCCGATGATGGCGTTCTGGACGGTGTTCGACAGGGTGAGCAGAACGACGAGGTCGAAGGGGTTGAGCTGGGCGAGCTCCCGCTTGCCGGCGAGACGCAGCCCGACGACCAGGGCGGCATAGACGACGACGGGCCGGGCGATCTTCTCCGCGATCGGCAGACCGAGTTGGAACATGTCACTCCAGATCTTCGCGTCCATACGCAGGCTCCTCCCGTGGCTACGTGTTCCCCGAGCGCCCAGGATGCACGACTGCCGGGTTCTCAGGGTACCTCGCGGGCGCTCTCCGCTGCTCAGCCGGCCGTACCGCGCGACCCCTCCTCGACCGATTACCTCGCGAGGGCGCGGGAGAGCGCGTCGGCGATGAGGAGCTGGAAGAGACGACCGATCACCACAGCCTTGACCTCGCCGGCTGTGCCGGGGTCGGTGAGCGGCGCGAGGAGCCCATCGAGGAGCCTGCGCCGATCACCGGGAGCGAGCTCGGGTCGGCGGAGGGCGGCCCAGCGCCACAGCTCCTCGTAGAGGAACCACGTCGCGTCGCGGTAAACGGCCGACAGCTCACCCTCCCATGCCTTGACGTGCTGTCGGGTGGCGAGGACGGCGAGCCCTTCGGTGATGACGCCGGTCAGCATGCGCTGGGCAAGCTCGCGGGCGTCGGCGGCGGCCATCGCTTCCTCGATGACGACGCCGCCCAGCGCGCTGATGTCCATCTTCGAGGCGAGGTCGCTGTAAGCGCGGGACGACGAGTTCGTCGACAGGCGGTCGAGGAAGGCGCGGAAAGCGCCGATCACGGTCCAGACGCGGTCGTCCGCCGGCACACCGGCCTCGAGAACGTCCCCCCGAAGCTGCCAGAGAGCTTCGGGCGTGGGCCCGTGGAGCAGTCGGAGGAGCGCGTCAGCGAGGGGCACGGGGCGACATCCTCCGCGATCGCAGCGTGTGCGGGTCTCGCTCGTCGCCCGCCCGGCCCTCTCGCTGGGTGCGGCACCTGGACGCGAAGAGCCGCCCAACCACGCCCGTTCCGAATCGCGCCACCACGCTGTCGAGGTCGGCGGGTGTGAGCTCGCGCGACCGGGCCAGGACGGCGAGGCACCAGCGCCGGTCGTGCGGAGCTGCCAGGTCGTCGATGAGTTTGAGCCCGTCCGCGAGCGCTTCCGGGACTCCGGCGCCGAGCATCGCGGCGATCGCCCGGCGGCGGGCCCATGGCTCGGGAAACGCGTCGAGCACCTGACGGATGGCGCCCACACTCTCGCCCGCGAGGGCGGGGAGGTTGTCGCGCAGGATCCACAGGCGGGCGAGGACGCTCGGAGCCGCGTGGAGGTCCGCGATCCACGCGGCAGCCTCGCGGTCCGACCGCGAATCGGCACTCGGCGGGGCCTCGGCCGTGGGAACCGTGGGCGGTGACGACCTCGCCGATTGCGGGGTCGCGGCGGGTCGTGGCGCAGGGCGTGACGGCTCGCGCTCGAGCTTTGGCGTGGACCGCTCCGCTGTCGCGGTGGGAGGGACCGGTTGCATCGGCACAGGTGGAGCCGGCGGTGGAGACGGCCTCCCCGGCACGGTGCCGGCGTGTGCTGGCGGCGCGCCCGGCGACGCGAGTCCTGGTCCGGAGGCCATGGGGGGGTGCGGCGAGCCGGAGGTGGAGGTCTGTGCAACTGGTCTGGCCGGCGCCGCGGGTGCGGGCGGGGGCGCCGCCGAGGAGGCCGGTTGCGGGCCCGGCCACGAGCCGGTGGCCAGGAACGTCTCCACCTCCTCGAGGCCCCGCTCGAGCAGGTTCTTGCGACGCTGGGGGTCACGCAGCTGCTGAGCGAGCTCCCTGGTCCGCTCGGGGTCGGTGTCCTCGGCCCGGGCGAGTAGGTCGTGGAGAAGCTCCGGAGTCAGACCGCCGCGCTCGCTGGCGAGTCGGTCGACGACCGACTCGGCGCCTTCGAAGCCGAGGGCGGTCGCAACCTCGAGACGGTCGCTCGGCGTCAAGGCGTGAACGACCTGCCAGGCCTGCTGCAGCACCCTGACCTTGGCGAGCGGCGAGCGGGCACTCCTGAGTTGGAAGAGGAGTTCCGCGACCTGTTTGGCGCTGGCGGCCACCCCGTCTCCCTAGCTCCTCGGCTCGCCGCCTTTCCGGCCGCCGGCATCGACCACGATGGCGGCCGGGAGCTGGGCGATGTTCTGCAGGAACTTCTGGAGATCCACGCCGGCGAGCTGCTGCATGATCGGGTTGAGCTGGCTGAGGACCTTGACGACGTCCTCGCTCAGCCTGGCGGCCCCGGTGCCGTCGCCCGCGTTGCCGCCCTGGCTGATGATCGTCGTCGAGCCCGCCCGGGACAGCGGTTCGGAGATTGCCGCCGCGATTTCCGGCAGGACCTTCAGGGCCTCGATCGAGAGCCCCGACTCGTTGTAGAGCTTGAGCGCCTCGGCGAGCAGCCGGCGCGCCTCGGCCTCCGCCTCGCCCTTGGCCCTGATCGCCTGTGCCTCGGCAAGGCCGATGTCGCGCCGCATCACGGACTCGGCCTCGGCTTTTGCGAGTCCCTCGGCCTTGACCGCCTCGGCGTTCTCCTCGCGGCGCTTGCGCTCGGCCGCCGCCTGCCGCTCGACGCGGTACTGTTCGGCGTCGGCGAGCCGCTCGGCCTCGTACTTCTTGGCGTCCGCCTGCTCCCGGATGGTGGCGTTGAGAGCGAGCTTCTGGCGGTCCACCTCCTTGCCGGCGATGTTGATGTCCTGGACCTTGGTTTCCATCTCGCCGGCCTTGGTGGCCTTGGCCTGGGCCACGTCGACCTGTTCCTTGATCGCCGCGACCTTGAGCTTGAGCGCCTTCTCGGTCTCCGCGACCTCGGTGTCGACCGCGAAGCGCTTCTGCTCCTTGGTCTGGCGCGCGTTCTCCTCCTCCAGCGTGGCGTCCTTGTCGGCTCCCGCGGTGGCGATGCGGGCGTTCTTGAGCGCTTCCTGGATCTTCGGCTGGCCGAGCGCGTTCAGGTAGCCCTCGTCGTCCTGAATTTCCTGGAAGACGAACGACTTGAACTCGAACCCCATGCCGTCGAGGTCCTGGTGGGCCTCCTCCCGGATGCGCTCCTGGAAGCGCTTCTGGTCGCGGTAGAGTTCCTCCACGGTGAGGGTGCCGATGATGCCGCGCAGGTGGCCTGCCACGGTTTCCTTGATGGTCCCCTGGATCTGCTGCGGGGGGACGCCCAGGAAGCCCTCGGCGGCCCGGCGGACGTGGTCGATGTCGCTCGAGATCTTGACCTGGGCGACCGCCTTGACGTTGATCGGGATGCCCTGCACGGTGTAGACGTGCTTGAGGTCGATGTCGAGGGTCATCATCTTGAGCGAGAGGGTCTCGGCGGCCTCCCACGCCGGCCAGACGAAGGTGCCGCCGCCGCGGACGATGCGGAACGCCTCGACGTCGCCCTTCGCGTCGCGCACCTTATGGCCGATCAGCTTGCGCCGGCCGTAGATGATCAGCGCCTCGTCGGGGCCGGCCTTCTTGTAGCGAAAGCGGACCGTGAAGTAGGCGAAGACGAGGACGAACGCAACGACGACCACGTAGAAGGTTGTCGACAGCGCCGGCATGTCACACCCCCGTGCGGCCATTGTAACAATGGGATCACAGTGAGGACGTCGGCAGATCGCGTGCGGCTCAATTGCCTGCTCGGCCTGCTGTCCTTCGCGACTCGCTCCGCGCATCCCCACCGGCGAGCCGGACCATGAGCCGGCTGCAGCCGCGAAACATCACCGGCCGCGCCGGTCGAGAGGGTGTCCCCGAAACCGGCGCGGCCGGGTCGTCGGATGCTTTCCTGTTCCCTACCCCCGCGGAGTTGCGGCGGAGGCCCGAGTCGAGATCAGGCCCTGAATCACAGGTCGGGCCAGTGGAGACCGAGCCCCGCGGACAGGAAGATGGCCATTTGCGCCCGCGTGATCGGGTCGTTGGGGCAGAAGTTGCCTCCGCCGCAACCCGCGGTGATCCCGGAGGCGGCGAGGGCCTCGATGAACTGGAAGCCGAACGCCCCCACCGGCACGTCGTTGAACGAGGCGGTCGCCGGCGCTGGGCTGACCTGCCGCTTGGTCCAAAGGGTCAAACCCTCGAAGCGGTTCGAGGAGTCGGTAGTACCGAGGTGAACGCGAAAGATGTAGTAGAGTCCGAGCTGGCCGTTCCAGTTCGCCCATGTGACTGGCGAGGCGAAGGGCGCATATGCCCCGTAATAGCCTGGCTGCCCCGACGAGAGATGGTGGTAGACCTCCGCCTGGACGGCGGGTCCGGAGTTGCTGATGGTGTACTGCCAGAGCCACATCTCGATGTCCCCGGCCGCCGAGTTGTCGTAGTAGAACGGCGTCGCACCGTAGACGATCGCGCCAGTCGGGACGTGGACGGTGGTCTCGAAGTACCGGAAGGTATCGCCGGTTTGAGCTCCGATCCCCCCCGTGGACCAGAAGATGTACCCCAGCGCCGTGTTGTAGGCATGGAGTTCCGATCCGGGGATGTTGACGACCGTCCAGGCGTTCAGCCCATACGAGTTGCCCTCTGCAGGGGCACTCTCGGCGTCCGAGGCGGCCTGGACGGCCGCGACCGGCGCCAGCGTCTCACCGGGGGCGACGACGGGCTCACTCGCCTGAGCGACCGCCGCCGTCAACACCAGGCAAGAGGCCATCGTTGCCGCACTGAGAAGCCAATGACGTTTTCTTGACATGTCAGCCCTCCTTCGGTAGGCCTGTTGGAGCAGTCAGTGCTCCACTCATTTTGGCTTGTGACGTTCCAACCATATCCCCGCGAGACGTGGGTGTCAACCTCCGCCCTCGACCTACCACGCCGGCGGGGGACACGGCGAGGCGCCGTGTACAATCTCGACGTCCGGATCGAGAGGAGCGAGGGATGAGGTCAGCACCGACAGGTTGCGTCTTTCTCGCTGCGGTCCTGCTGGTGGCGTTCGCCCTGCCTCTGACGGCAGCACCGCCCGATGAGCTGCAGCGCGGACTGCAGGCGTACGAGGCCAAGGACTACGTCACGGCGCTGGCGGCGTGGCGGCCGCTCGCCGAGCAGGGCAGCTCGGAGGCGCAGTTCCGGGTCGGCTACATGTACGCGCAGGGGCAGGGTGTACCGCAGGACGCCGAGATCGCCCTCAACTGGTACCGCAAGGCCGCCGAGTCGGGGCACGCCAAGGCGCAGTACAACCTCGGCCTGGCCCTGCTGCAGGGGCGAGGCGTCGCGAAGGACCCGACCGAGGGAGCCAGGTGGCTGCTCAAGTCGGCGCGCCAGGGGTACGCCGACGCGCAGTACGCCCTCGGTCTGGCCAGCATCCAGGGCCAGGGCGTGGCGCGGGACCCCGCCGCCGCCGCGACCTGGTTCCGCAAGGCCGCCGAGCAGGGATCGGCAGCGGCGCAGTACAGTCTCGGTCTGGCGTACCTCCAGGGTCTCGGCGTGGAGAAGAGCACCCCTGAGGCCATCGCGTGGCTACGCAAGGCGGCCCGCCAGCAGGACCTCGAAGCGATCTATCAGCTCGGGCTCCTGAACCCGGCGCGCGGCCTGGAGCCGAACTCGCCCGAGACCGTGAAGAAGGTCCGCGACGCAGCGGAGCTCGGCTACGCCCAGGCGCAGTACGACCTCGGCAAGGCCTACGCCAACGGTGACGGCGGCCTGAAGGCGGACAAGTCCGAGGCCGCGGCATGGTTCCGAAAGGCCGCCGAACAGGATTACGCCCGCGCGCAGTACGACCTCGGCTACCTGTATGAACACGGTACCGGGGTGGGGCAGAGCGACGAGCAGGCGGCCGCCTGGTATGCCAGGGCCGCTGGACAGGGGTTTGCCCGCGCGCAGTACGCCCTCGCACTCCTCTACGCGTCAGGCCGCGGCGTCGGGCGCAACCTCGAGCATGCCTTCTCCCTCATGTCTCAGGCTGCCGAGGGGGGTGACGTCGAGGCCGAATATGGGCTCGGCGTGATGTACGACGGCGGGCGCGGAACGGTACAGGACTACGCAAAGGCCCTCTCGTGGTACCGCAAGGCCGCGGCGAACGGCAGTTCCGATGCCATGTACGCCATCGGCAACCTCTTCGCGAACGGCTTCGGCGTGGGCAAGGACCACGAGGAGGCGAAGCGCTGGTACTGCCGCTCGGCCGCGCTCGGGAACCGGCATGCCCTCGACATGATCGGCGGCGATCCCACCGCGGCGTGCGGCAACGCGGCCAGTGCGCCCGCTCAAGAGAACCCTACCGCGACGCCTCGACGCTGAGTCGTCCCGCCCCAGTCACGGCGTCAGGGGTGGCTAGCCGGGCCAGTGGAGGCCGAGCGCCGCGGACAGGAAGACGGCCATCTGCGCCCGCGTGATCGGGTCGTTGGGGCAGAAGTTGCCTCCGCCGCAGCCCGCGGTGATCCCGGAGGCGGCGAGGGCCTCGATGAACTGGAAGCCGAACGCCCCCACGGGCACGTCGTTGAATGTGGCGGTCGCCGGCGCAGGGCTGACCTGCAGCTTGTAGACGACCCGCATCCCCTTGATGCGGAGGTCCTGACCGAGCTTGGGCAGCTCCACCAAGGCGAAGTAGTAGTTGCCGGCGTCGACGGTGTATGGGCTGCCGAGGGTCGCCGTGGCGTTGAACGAGCCACCGCTCTGACTCGAGGCATACCACGCGAAATAGCCCGTGGTGTCGGCGCTGCTCTGACTCACGTAGTAGATTCCCCAACTGATGTTGAGCGCGGGGTCAACGTCATACCCGTCGAAGCCGACTTGAGTGACGAGAGCGCCGGCGGGCAGCTGAACCGGCGCGTGGAGCATGCAGTTGACGTTTCCGGCCGACCGGTAGGTGATCCCGGTGTCCCAGAACGCGTCCAGGCTGTCACCGGAACACTGGCTCCGGAACGCCGTACCGTGGATCTTGGCGACCGTGGTGGCCGCCAGCCCGTATGCGTGCGGCGTCTCGGCGGTCGCAACCACCGGGGCCACGGGCACCATCTCCGGCGCCGGAACGACCCGCGCGATCTGCGCGAATCCGGGCACGGCGATCAACCCACCTCCCGCAAAGGTCACCATCAACATGAGTGCGCGTATTCCTGACATGCCCTCTCCCCCCTTTTCGTAGCCTCGAGTCTTCTTGCGACGTGAGCCCGATGATAGACATGGGAGCACCGCTGTCAAGGTCGCTTTCGGCTTTGGGTGGCGTTGGAGAGGGGCCTCTCGCTGACCGGCCTCCCGAGCCCCCGAGACCGACACCCGGGTCAGGCGAGAGCCGGAGGGCCAGGCCACGCCTGGTTTGGCCGCGTCCGCACGCGGCCGACCTGGGAGCGCGGGTGGGCGCGAGTACGTGGCCGCCGCGCCACTGCACCTGTCGTGGACTGCCGAGGTGGCCGGCGGACAAGGGGCGGGACTCAGTCGTGGGAGTTCGGGTGCGCCGGTTTCTCCTCGCGCGGCAGCGGCTTTCGTGGCATCTCTCCATCGCGCATGGCGGTGTCGTAGAGGAACGAGGCGAGCACGACCGAGGCCTGCATGAGGTCGTCGGCCTGCAGCCTGTCGTAGACGTCCATCTCGGTGTGGTGGGTGCGGCTGTCGTAGTCGAGCTCGTCCTGGATGAACTGGAACGCCGGCAGGCCGACGGCGTCGAAAGAGAGATGATCGGTGCCGCGGGTGTCGCGCAGCGTGACCGTGTCGGCTCCGAGATCAGCCAGGGGTAGCAGCCACTCCGCGAAAATCGGCCGCGCGGCAGCGTTCTCCTGGGCGTAGATGCCGCGGATCCTCCCGCTCCCGTTGTCGACGTTGTAGTAGGCGGAGAGCCGGTCGAACTCCGGCTTGAGCTCGAGCGGTCCACGCTCGGTGCGTGCCCACTCCGGCAGCGCCTTCTGCTCCGGGTCGGTGGGCTCGGGCCGGGCGGCGAAGTGGGCGGCGACGTAGGCGCGGGAGCCGATCAGCCCCTGCTCCTCGCCACCCCACAGCGCGACCCGGATGGTGCGGCGCGGCGTGACGCCGATCGCCTTGAGGATACGGGCCGCTTCCATCACCACCGCGCAACCGGCGGCGTTGTCGGTAGCCCCGGTCCCGGCGTGCCAGGAGTCGAGGTGCGCCCCGGCCATCACGACCTCGTCCTTGCGGTCGCCGCCCGGGATCTCCGCGATCACGTCGTTGTCCTTCGTGTCCTCGTCCAGGAAGCGCGCGTTGACCGTGACCTCGAGCTCGACCGGAATGCCGTGCTCGATCAGGCGGACGATCCTGTTGTACTGCTCCGCGGCCATCACAAGGGCAGGCACCCCGACGCTGGCGTCGGGCTTATACGCCTGGGTGCCGCCCACCGTGAGCAAGCCCCCGTCACGCTGGCTGATCTCCACCGTGGCGAGCGCACCCTCGCTGCGCAGCATCTCGGCGAGCTTGCCGCCCAGTCGGCGCTCCTTCAGGTAGCGCTCGCGCCAGGCGGGGCGGCGCCCGGTCGGGATGGGGAACTGCTCGAGTCCCTGGAGCTCCTCCTCGGTGTAGCGCTGGAACTCCGGGCCCACCGGCGGCATCAGCTCGCGTGCCCTGTTCAAGAAGACGATCTTGCCCGCAACCTTGTCGCGCAGCTGCTCGACGTCCTGCTCGCTGTCGACCGTGGCGATCATCACCGGCCCGTGCACAGCCCCGCCGGTGCCGGGCGTCCACGCCTTGGGCAGGGCGAAGAGCGGCACCGCCTCGGGCTTGAGCATGCGCACGTCGACGTTGCTGAACGACCACCCGCGCCCGAACTCGTACGGCTCCAAGTGCGCGTTGGCGAGCCCCCACTCCTCGAGCTTGGCCATCGTCCACTGCTCGGCACGTCGCTTCGCCGGCGAGTTGGTCAGCCGGGGACCGATCTCGTCGGTGAGGACCCGCGCGATCTCCATCACGTGCGAGTGGTTGAGCCCTTCGTCACGGATCTTCGTGAGGACATTGAGGTCGACCGGCTCCTGGGCGACCGCGACGAGCGGCGCCACAAGGAGCAGGACGCTGAACCAGAGCCTGGTGGTGCGCATGGTCTTCCCCCACGAACAGTCTCGGCCGGACCCCACCGACGTTCCCCCGGCGTGCGGTCGGCCCGGCCCCGGAGAATAGCGCAACCTCGCCGCGGCGGGGCCGGCGATCAGCCGCTCACGCCGGTCGAGCATGACGGCGATAGGCCGGCAGGTGGCGTCGGGCTGGAACCCGGCATGGATATCAGCCAGGGCGCACCGGGTTGCCCTGCCAGCCCGCATCACAGTCCACGAGATGCTGTCATCACTGTGTGGCGTCGCCCCCGAGCTGCTCGTAGGCCGGCAACTGCGCCAGGGCGTTCACGAGTTGCCCGAAGAAGTACATGTCCGCGCCCTCTGCCGGCTGCAGCGACTCTGGACGGATCACCACGTGGCCGCCGTCGTTTCCGACGTCGAAGTCGGCATACGCCAGGGCGGCGTCGGAGGCGTTGAGGTCGAGGTCGCTGAAGTAGTAGTTGATCCGCCACGTCCCGCACGCTGGAAGAATGGTCTCGATGTACCCGTCCGGGTAGGTCACCCCGATCTGAGGTGGGAGCTTTCCATCGATGGTCCGCCAGATCACGTCCGGCACGATGAAGCGAAGGGGCGTCGCGTACCACGATCCCCGGTCGTTCAGGCATGAGCCATCGATCGCGTCGATGTGAAACAGGATCGTGACGCGCTGGTCGGAGGTGCCCTGATCGTCGAGGAGCCGCGTCGTGCTGTCGTAGTACAAGAACCGATTCGTGACGGGGAAGGTCACCGACCCGTAGCTCAGCCCGAGACGATCGAGCTTCGCGGACTCGTCGATAGGCTCGTAGCTGTACATCGTGAAGGAGTCGACCGGCTCGTCACTGCCCGGCATGGCCACCCGCTGGAGCGTGAGGATCGGCCGCTCCTGAAATCCGGCGACCACCGAGGGGTCGTCAGGTCCGTAGACCCGAGCGGGGCCGGAGTTGTCCGGCGAAGTCGGCGTGGCGTCCACGACGATCCAGTCGCCGTCGACGAACGCGCGCACGGCCGCGTGCTGGTTGTTCCAGGTGAGGAAACGCATCGCCGGGATGCCGACGGCGCGCAGCATCGCGGTGAGAAGGAAGGACGCCTCCTCGCACTGAATCGGGTCGAATCCCCACATGTCGACGATGCTCGCGGGCCAGCTTTCGTACTGATGTGCACCGGGCTGCTTCGCGTGTTTGAGCCAATCGGCGATCGCCTGGACCTGGTCAAGGGTCGACGTGCGGCCACGAACCAGGTCCTCGACCGTGTCGCGCAGGGGCGCAAAGTCGCGCCAGTCGCTCGGGCGCTCGTACGAGATCCGGTCTCCCAGGTACAGCGCCGGGTCCTGCGGAGCGACGAGCCGGTAGATCGCTGGCCGCTGCGCGCACCATGGGTAGGGGCAATCGCTTCGGCCCTCATAGGAGATCCGTTCACGGAGCTCGTGGGTCGCGGCCGACGAGTTGAGGGCGACCATGGCCAGCAGGATGCAGGCTAGGCTTCTCATCGTTGGTGGCCTCCTTTCCCGTGGGCGCCCCCGCCACCGGCAACGTCGGTGGCACCTCAACCGTGAGCGATCGCGACAGCGCCCGCGTCGTCTCGGTGGGGTCCAGGAGCAACCCTGATGCCAGCGGGAGCTGTCGCCTCAAACTATTCATGGAAAAGGGCTTGCGATCGCGGCTTGCGACCGGGCGCGTCTCCCTCGACGAGAACCTGCGCAGCCTGCCGGATGTCCCGCTCCTGCAACAGATACGGTCAAGCGCGCCGCGCGAAATCGGCGCAGGTGCGGGAGGCAATCCTTTCCCGATCGGGGAGAGTTTCCCGGCCGGAAGCCGGTCAGGCCAGCGAGGGGACGGTCGGAGTCGCGGTGAGGTTGGACGACGCGCGCATGCGTCCGTCGCCGCGGGTCGCACGCGGCGCGTCGGATGCCTGCCCCGGTCCCTCAGCCGAGAGAGCCAGTCCGCTCACCTCGTCTCGAGTCGCGCCTCCCATGTCCCAAGCCGCGTGGAGGCGTGGGCCACGCCTGCACCTCCGGACAGTGTGGTCACCCGGCCTGGCTGGGGATGTGTTCACCCCTGGGTGGCTGGCCGAACGGGCGGGCCTCACGCCCCGGGCCCCTCCCCAAGGGTGCGTCGCTCGAGGTCGAGGAGCCAACGCTTGCGCCACAGCCCGCCGCCGTAGCCGGTGAGCGACCCGTCGGCGCCCACGACGCGGTGGCAGGGGATGATGATCGCCATCCGGTTGTCGCCGTTGGCGCGTGCCACGGCCCTGACGGCGCGCGGCATCCCGAGGTTGATCGCCTGCTCGGCGTAGCTGCGGGTCCGCCCGTAGGGGATCGACAGCACGCCCCGCCAGACCTTCTCCTGGAACGGTGTCCCCCGCAGGTCGAGAGGCACGGTGAAGCGCTGCAACTCGCCGGCGAAATAGCACCGGAGTTCCTCGTCGAGACGGTCGAGGAACGGGTGACTGCCGGGCACGAGGGCGGCATCGAACCGCTCGGAGATGCGGGCGAGCTGAGTCTCGACCATCCGCCGGTCGACGAATTCGAGCAGGCACACGCCGGCATCGGATGCGCCGGCGAGCATCGGCCCGAGCGGCGTTTCGACACGGGTCACCGCGATCACGCCGGCGGCGACCCGTGAGGGCGGGCCGCCAACGACCTTCTTGAACGCCTCACCGAACCCCGACAACGAGCTCCACCCGTGGTCGAAGGCAGCTGACGTCGCCGTCTCCCCCTGTTGGATCTGCCCGAACGCAGCACCGATACGCAGGGCCCGTGCGTAGGCCTGGAAGGTAAGGCCGTGGTGCCGCTTGAACCAGCGCCGCAGAGCGGCCGGCTCGATGCCGCGCTCACGCAGGTCGGCGTCGCGCAGGCGCAGCGCCGGGTCCGCCTCGACCTCGGCGAGCAACCGTCTGATCGGGTCCGGTGTCGTCTCGGGGGGTTCGACCGGCCGGCATAGCAGGCAGGGTCGATAGCCGGCCAGCAGGGCATCGCGCGCCGCCGCGAAGAAGACCACGTTCTCGCGGCGCGGCTTGCGAGCCCGGCAGGTCGGGCGGCAGAAGATGCCGGTGGTCGTCACCCCGGTGAAGAAGAGGCCGTCGAAGGTGGGGTCGCGCTCCGTGAAGGCGCGGTACAGGGTGTCGCTGTCGGGCAGGGGGCGTTCGCTGGTCAGAAGCCGTTCGCTCATGAGGTCAACCTACAGCACGTGGGCCTGTGCCGCCAACCGGAAAATGAACGGGCAATTCGGCCCACGGCGCCGGGGGACGATCACCGTGTCCGGAGGACGAGCGGGCCCCTGCGGTCTCGCAGGGTGACGGAGTCCGGGCTGATCTTCTCGACCACGAAGCCGTCGATCACGGAGCCCTCGACGACCTCCTGCCCGTTGATGTGTCCGAAGGAGCCGCCCGGCTTGAACACCAGCCAGTCGAGGTGGAGCTTCACGTAGCCGAGGTCAGCGTCGATCACGTAGGTGCGGCCCTTCGGTTGGGCCTGCGGCGGCTCTCCTCGGGTCGGGGCGGGGACGCGCTCGCCAGCGGTCCCGGCCGTCGGCGGGGCGATCCGACCCCCGCCTGGCTCGGCCGCGAGATCCGTGCGGTTCGTCCCGAGTGCCGGCGCCGCTTCCCCGGCGGGGGCGGGGGCCGCAGGTGGAGGCGAGGCCGCCAGCACGGGTTCGACCGCTGCCGCCCGAGGGGCGGGCGTGGGAGTGGTCAGGCCGTGGCTCGCGGTCCGCACTGGCATCACGGGCAGGGTGGTCGGGGCAGGCTGCGCACCCGCCTCGCGGCTGCGCTCGATCGCCCACCAGGCCAGCGCGGCACCGCCGACACCGGCGACAACGACGAGGAGCACCGCCACGGCCCACGGCGAGCGCCGCACCCGGGGAGAAGCACCGACGGTCGCCGGCAGGGCACCTCGGCTCCGTGCATCGCGGGCGGCGGCCTCCTGGCGGGCCTTGCGCAGCGCCTCGCTGACCAGGCTCATCGGTCCCTGCCTTCGAGATCGCGGATCGCGCGTCGCACCTGACGCCAACCGAGCAGGTCGCGGTCCTCCACGTAGCCGGCGAGGAGGGCCTTGTCGCACAGAGCGTTGATCAGTCGGGGGACGCCCCGGGAGTGGCGGTGAATGGCGCGCAGCGCGGCAGGGGTGAAGGTGGGACGGCCGTTGGCGCCCGCGACGGCCAGCCGGTGGAGCACGTAGGCCTCGGTTTCCTCCCGCTCGATGGGACCGAGATGGTAGCGGACGGTGATCCGCTGGCGCAGCTGCCTCAGGCCGGGCCGATCGAGCCTCTCGCGCAGCTCGGGCTGGCCGATCAGCACGATCTGGAGCAGCTTGCGGTCGTCGGTCTCGAGGTTGGAGAGGAGACGGACCTCCTCGAGGAGATCGGCCGAGAGGTCCTGGGCCTCGTCGATGAAGAGGACGACGTCGACGCCTTCGTGCACCTTCGTCAGGAGGAACTCGTTGAGGCGCTGGTTGAGGCGGAGCCGGTCGTTGCCGCGGTCGTCGAGGTCGAACTCGTGGAGGACCGCCCGCAGCAGCTGGACTCCGCTCATCACCGGGTTGAGGATCAGGGCAGTCGAGTAGCCCGCCCGCAGCTCGTCGAGGACCGCGCGGCACAACGTGCTCTTCCCGGCCCCGACCTCGCCGGTGAGCTGGATGAATCCCTTGCGCTCGCGGATCCCGAACAGCAGGTGGTCGAACGCCTCCCGGTGCCGGCGCGAAAAGAACAGGTACCGGGGGTCCGGAGTGATGCTGAAAGGCGATGCCCTCAGGCCGTAGAACTCTTCGTACATGTGTCGGCTGCCCGTGGCTCACGGGCGGCCCCATTCTACGCTCCGGGTCGTGAGCCACCGCCCGATGGGACGGATCAGGTCACGCGGAGGTCCGACGTGCCTCCATCCGTGCCGAGACCAGCCGGACCGCGAGGTCGGCCGCGAGCTCGAGGCCCAGGGCGCTGGGGTCGAGACAGAGGTGGTGGGCGCGAGCGTCGTTCCAGTCCCGGCCGGTGAAGGCGCGGACGAAGGCGGATCTCTGCTGATCGGAGCGCTCGATCAGCTCACGTGCCGCACGCTCGTCCTCAAGCCCGTAGAGCTCCATGGCCCGGCGCACGCGCCAGGGTTGAGGCGCATAGATTCGGATCGAGACCAGACCGGGGTGATCGGCGAGCACGTGGAAGCCGGCTCGGCCGACGATCACCGCGTCGAAGCGGGCGGCCACGCGTTTGATGATGGCGCTCTCGAGGGCGAAGAGATCGTCCTCGTAGAGGAGCGGCACCGGCGGGGCCACGTAGGGCGCTTCCGGGGCGCCGAGCGAGTACTGCCGGAGGACCGACCGCCAGAAGCCCCGGCTTCGCTCCTCGAGGCCCTCGAGGTCGGCCTCGTGCACTCCGCTCTCGCGCGCGGCATGCGCGAGGATCTCGCGGTCGGTATAGCGCAACCCGAGCCGACGGGCGATCTGCTGGCCGATGAACGACCCCCCGCTCGCGAGCTGTCGCGAGATGGTCACGACGGTGGTCGAGGGTGCGGCCAAGTCCACCTCCCGGGTGGCGGGAGCGCCATCACGGCCGACGGTGGCCCCCGGTCTCGTTCATCTCATGGTACGCCCGTGCCGTGACTCGGCTGCGGACCGGCCGGGCTGCGCGAGCGTCAGACCGGCCACGATGCCCGGCTGGTCGGAGTCGTCGCCCCAGTCGTCGCGTGGGCCGCTGCCGCCACGGGGGTCCGGGCTGGCGTCGGCAGATCGAAGGGCGCGAGAATGCCCGCCGCCGGGCGGAACCGTCATGTGGCCCGGCCGAGACCGGTCCATGGCCGAAACCGAGAGACCTCCACGCCCTCCAGAGCCTCCGTTGGCGATCATCCGCCGGGCGCGGGCCGCATGGCGGGCGATGGCGCCGGCGACCCGCCATCTGGTCGCCGCACGTTTCTGGCGGAGCATCAGCCAGGGCACGTTGGTCGTCGATCTCGCGCTTTACTTGCACGCCCTGGGCTGGCCAGGGGTCGCCATCGGCGGTGTCCTCAGCGCGGGTGGGTTCGTCGGGGCGGCACTGAACCTCGTCGTGGGTGTGACCAGCGACCGCCTGCGCCGCAAGCCGTTCCTGCTCGCGTACGAGGGACTCACCTGTGTCTGCGCCGTGGTCGCGATGACGACCGCCCGGCCTGCGCTGCTGGCAGTCGCGATCGTCCTCGCCGGCTTCGGCCGCGGCGCCGGCGGGGCGGCCGGACCGTTCGGGCCGGCCGAGCAGGCGTGGTTGGCCGAGGGCGTCCGACCGACCGATCGGGGTTTCGTGTACAGCCTCAACATGGCCTTCGGTTTCACCGGCATGTCGCTGGGGGCGCTGGCGGCCGCGCTCCCAGCGCTGTGGACCGGCGCGCTCGGCCACGCGGGCAGCTTCCGCCCGCTCTTCGGCCTCGTCCTGCTGGGCAACGCGGTCAATGTGGTGCTGCTCGCTGCGACTCCCGAGGCGCACCGGTCTCCCTCCCGTCTGACCGCTCCGGTTCCTGCGCCCGCGGCGGTCGGGCGGGCGAGGGAGAACCGCTTCCTGCTCCGCATGGCCGGGCTCAACGCGCTCAACGGCATGGCGGTCGGCCTGACCGGCCCGCTCGTCTCGTACTGGTTTGCCCTCCGCTTTCACGTCGGGGCACATGTGATCGGGCCGTTCATGGCGCTCACGTTCGCGGCCACGGCACTCTCGGCGCTGATCATGGCGCGGCTGACCCGCCGGATCGGCCTGGTGAAGGGGGTGGTGTGGGGTCGCAGCGGCGGTGTGCTCCTGCTCATCCTCCTGCCGCTGATGCCGGTGTACGTGCTCGCCGCTGCCGTCTACCTGCTCCGCTCCGCGCTCAACCGGGGCAGCGTCGGGGCGCGCCAGGCCCTGGTGGTCTCCGTCGTCGCGGACGCCCGGCGGGGCTTCGCCGCCAGCGTCAACGCCCTCTCCATGCAGGTCCCGCAGGCCATCGGGCCAACCCTCGCGGGGGCGATGATCGGCGCCGGCTGGTTCATCACGCCGTTCTACCTCGCCGCGGTGTTCCAGGGCGTCTATGTGCTCCTCTATGGGCGGGTCTTCGGCGAGATCGAGCAGGGCGTCGTGGACGGGAACGGCGACTGAGCCGGCGGCGGACCGGCCAGTACCCTTTGCAGCCGACGATGTCGCCGAGCCGCCAGCCGGCGGCGACGGTGTGGGCGGTCTCGGCCGATGATGCGGTCGCACGGGAGACGTCGCAGGAATGCCCCCTCCACGAGACAGGGTGGTCGGCGCGGTCGTCTCGCGCCACTCTCATGGCCGACCCGGAGCGGGCGGCCCCACCGGCGGTCTCAGCGCGGCCGTCCGGGGGCGGACGACGCCGCTCCGGCGACCCGGAAGCGGTCGGGGTACTCCGTCGTCTCCAGCCAGGTGTGGAGGTCGGCCCCGGAGCCGGGCAGGTAGCTCTCCACCAGCCTCGTGAAGGTGTCGAAGTCGAGTTGCGGCCGGTTGAACAGGTCAGCCGTGAAGGTGAAGAACGCCTTGGGCCCGATGTGCGACCGGAGCCAGTTCAGGAACAGGCTGGCCCGGTCCGCGACCAGCGAGTTCTCCCGCGGCGCGGCGATCTCTGACGCCGAGATGGTTGCCAGCGGCTTCTCCGGCCGCGCCGCTGACCCCGTGGTCCGGCTCAACTCGGCCCGCTCGCGGAGGTATCGCCCCTCGATCCAGGCCATGGCCTGGTCGTAGGAGCTGCCCCCGGAGAGCAGGTAGAGGATCGGCAGGTGCAGGTACGCCGGGAAGCCGACCGCGGCGAGCGCCGTCAGACGGTCTCCCTCGGGCAGACGGATCGCGATGTACGGGCGGACGAGACCCCGTGCAAGTGTCGTGCGGGCGAGTGGGTTGATGTCGAAAACCCGCCACGCGCCGTCGGGGATCGCGACCACGTTGCGGCCCGAGAAGGTGACGGAGCCCGGGACCTCCACCACGTAGAGCGCGTCATTCGCCACATCGTGCCGGTACGTGATCGCGCACTGCTCGGCCAGACGCGCGGCGAACGAGGCGATGCTGCGCGCGGCGGCCACCGAGTGGGCGTCGGCAAGGTGCCAGACATGGAGGTTCCCGGCATCGGTCGCCGAGAACTGGCGAGCGATGCAGCCGACATCAGCCGGGTCGACGTCCTCGGCAACCCACTCCGAAATGCGTTGCCCCCCTGAGAGCTTCTCGCTGGCGAGGCGCCCGGGGAACAGAGCCCGAAAGCTCTCCGGCAGGCTCAGCCAGACCGTCTTGAACGTGACCGGACCGCGTCTCCCGCCCTCTTCTTCGAAGACCGGGAACCACGGCGAGCTTTCCGAGCCCGCGAGCACCACGCCGTCGCGGTCGATCCGGATCGCCTGATCGGAGGATCGTGCGTTCGACGGGTTGAAGGTCCCGCGGTAAGCGACGGTCATGCCCGCCGCGAGGTCGGCTCCCCGGGTCTGCACCACGACGCGGGTCCCGACCAGCGAGTACTCGCCGGGGAGGAGTACCTTCGATTGGGAGAATCTCGCCGGTTGCGCCCCGATCGTCACGGTACTGACCTCGAGCTCGCCGTGGAGGACGAAGGTCACCTCGGCAGGCGTCGGAGCCGGCGGAACAAACGACACGGTGGCCCGGCCCGACAGCTCGGCCCGGTCGGGAATGAAGCGGATGTCGAGCACGTAGTCGCGGACACGGATCCCGGCGTGAGCAAGCCCCGCGGTGGCGAGCATGATGGCGACGAGCCCCGACAACGCGGCCGGTCGTGACGTCCGATGGCCCATTCTCCCACCCCCTCCTGCCGCCAGCAGCATACCCTGTCGGCACTGATGACGCGGGGAGGCCGGTTGCCAATCGCCGCCCTGCCTGGTGGGTCTGACGGTACCGCCACGGATACGGGCCGTGGCGCCAAACCTCCGGTCGCGCAGAACGTAGGAACAGTGCACGTGGCACCCCATAGAGTCCGCCCGTCGCCTGCCCGGCAGGGGTCGGGTGGGGGAGTCGAACCGTAGCAGGGGAAGGGAGACATCTCATGACCGCGAACCATTTGCGTCTCGCTGCAGTCGTGGCCGCAGCCGTGCTCGCCGCACCGTCCGGCGTGCGTGCCCAGTCGGTCACGCTGCCCCCCGACGGAGGCAACCAGAAGGCCTCTGTCTCGCAGTGGATCGGCCTCGTTGAGGTCAGCATCACCTACAACAGTCCTAAGGTCACGGCACCCGACGGAACCGACCGGACCGGCAAGATCTGGGGCCAACTCGTGCCCTACGGAATGGCCGATCTCGGCTTCGGCACCTGTGGCGACCAGTGCCCGTGGCGTGCGGGCGCCAACGAGAACACCGTCTTCCGGGTCTCACACGACGTCAAGGTCGAGGGGCGACTTCTACCTGCCGGCTCCTACGGCCTCCACATGATCGCGGGCCCGGAGGAGTGGACCATCATCTTCTCGAAGAACTCCACGTCGTGGGGGAGCTTCTTCTACAGCCCCGCCGAGGATGCGCTGCGGGTCAAGGTCAAGCCGAGGAAGTGTGAGTACCACCACTGGCTGACCTACGAGTTTCCCGAGCGGAAGCTGAGTCAGGCGACGGCCGCTCTCAAGTGGGAGTACCTCGAGGTGCCGTGGACGGTCACCGTCGACGACGCCACCGGCCTCTCCGTCGACAACCTGCGCCGCGAGCTGCGCAGCCCGCCCGGCTTCAACTGGCAGGGGTGGGAGCAGGCCGCGCGATTCTGCCTGGACAACAAGACGAACCTCAAGGAGGCGATGGTGTGGGCACAGAACGCCGTCAGCCTCCCGTACATCGGCCAGGAAAACTTCGCTACGCTCCGCACCCTCGCGGACCTCCAGGCGGCCAATGGCCTGTCTGCCGAGTCGGAGAAGACGCTCCAGACCGCTCTCGAGCACCCCACCGCCCGGCCGATCGATCTCCATCAGTACGGCCGGCAGCTCCTCGCCCTTGGCGAGAAGGAGAGGGCCCTCAGGGTCTTCGAGCTCAACGCACGCCGCTACCCGAACGTCTGGCCGGTCAACGTCGGTCTCGCCCGGGGCTACGCGGCGGTCGGCCGCACCAAGGAGGCGCTGAAGTACGCCAGGCTCGCGCTGGCGCAGGCGCCCGACGAGACCAACCGGGCCAACCTGCAGAAGATGGTCGCGGAGTTGGCGGCCGCACCAGCAGGGAAGTGATCGCCGGCGCCGCGACCCCGGCCGCGCAGTGAAGACCGCAGCGGTGCCGAGCATCGCGCTCGGTACCGCCAGTTGCCGTCTCCCGGTGGTCTGCGGTACGGCCTGCTACGGGCACCGGTCGGTCAGCGCCGCAGCGCGACCAGCAGGCCGTCCCGGACCGGCAGCAGTGAGGTCAGCCAGCGCGGATCCGTCGTCATCAGCCGCGTCAGCTCGCGGACGCCCTGGGTGAACGGCGACGTGTCGGCGGCATCGAAGACCCGGCCGTGCCACAGCGCGTTGTCCACGATCAACACCCCGCCGGGCCGCAGCTTCTCCTCGATTGCCGGCAGAGACCCGGGATAGCCGTCCTTGTCGATGTCGTTGAAGATCAGGTCGAAGAGACCTTCGGACTCGCGCAGGGTAGCGACCGCCTCGCCGACGTGGAAGCGGACGACGTCGGCAAGGCCGAGGCGGGCCAGATGCTGGCGCGCGCGCGTGGAGAGCGCCTCATCCCACACGACGTGATGGACCTCGCCGCCGCCGTTCTCCTGCACCGCGCGCGCGAACCAGGCCGTGGAGTAGCCAAACCCGGAGCCGAGCTCGAACACGCGCCGCGCTCCCGCCAGGCGGGCGATCTGGTAGCACACGGCCCCGGCGGCCGGCCCGACGATCGGGAACCCGCTCTCGGCGGCCTCGGTCTCCATCCGGACCAGCTCTCCATCACGTGCCGGGACCAGCTTCCCGAGGTACTCCTGCACCTGTCTCCATTCCAGCTGCTCGGCCATGGGCCTCCCCCTTCTCTGCCGACAACGGAGATCCCGGTTGTCGTATTCGGAGGGCCCGCAGCTCCCAGGCCGTCCGAGCCAGCAGGGTGGCTGGGGTTGTGGTCGGTCTCCCGATCGGGCCTCGGACAGGAGGGCCCGCGACCATGGCTCGCGCCTTCGGCTGCCGAGGCACGCGAGAAGGGCGAGATGAGCCTGGCGGCCTCGTCGCGGTTCCGCTCGCCGTCAGCAGTGTCGACACTCGTTGACGTGGTACCGAATCGAGGCCAACTGGCGGAGATTGGTGTCAGCTCACCTTCCCGTCGGCGCGCTCGAAGTCGATGAAGCCGCGGTCGATGTCGGTGTGCACCAGGCGGACGCGCAGGCGGTGGCCGACGTCGGCGCCCTCGAACCCGCGCATCAAACGGCCCTCGACCGGGGGCCGGAACACCCGCACCCAGGTCCCCTTGTCGGCGGCGCCGGTGACGATGGCGTCGAACTCCTGCCCGATCCTCCCTCCCAGGAGCATCGCGGCGGCGGACTTCGCCACCTGGCGCTCGACCTTGTTGGCGGCGTCCTCTTGCGTGGTGCAATGCGTCGCGAGCTGTGCCAGCTCGTCGTCGGTGTACGGGGGCTGCGCGCCGGCGAGCGCGGCCTTGAGCAGGCGCTGCGTGATGAGGTCCGGGAAGCGTCGGTTGGGTGCCGTGGCGTGCGTGTAGTCCTTGACGGCAAGACCGAAGTGTCCCGGCGCGTCGTGCCCTGGCCGCTCGACGACGTACTCTCCGGCGCCGAGCAGCTTGACCACGGTCAGCGAGAGGTCGGGGAAGCGCAGCGGGTCGGCGGCCCGTCGCCTCGCGAGGAACGCGGACAGCGCTCGCGCGTCGGGCTGGGGAGGCAGCGCATCCCCGAGGTGCGCCGCCACCTCCACGATCCGCTCCCAGCGCCTCGGGGTGCGCACCACTCTGCGGAGGGAGGGAAATCCCTTTGCGGCCAGGAACCGGGCGGTCACGCCGTTGGCCGCGATCATCAGGTCCTCGATCAGGTCCTTGGCGCGGTTGCGCTCCTCCGGCCTGAGATCGCTGATCTCACCCGCCTCGAAAACCGGCCGGGCCTCGATCGTCTGCAGGTCGAGCGCGCCATGCTCGTGACGCGATTCGCGAAGCTGCCGCGCGACCTCGTCCTGCAGGCGGAGGTTGGTGTCGAGGCCCGGCACCGCCGCGAGGGCGGGCGGGATGGGACCGGTCCCCTCCAACCACGCTGCCACCGAGTCGTAGGCGAGCTTGGCGCGATTCCTGACCAGCGCCCGGTAGAGACTCGAGCCGGTGATCGATCCGCCGACGCCGATCGTGATCTCGACCACGACCGCCCGCCGGTCCTGGCCGTCGGCGAGCGAGGTGAGGTCGGTCGAGAGCTTCTCCGGCAGCATCGGGAAGATCTCCGCCGCCGTGTACACCGAGGTCGTGTTGGCGCGGGCATGGGTGTCGACAGGCGAGTCCTTGTCGACGAGGGCATCCACGTCGGCGACCGCGACCAGGAGCTGCACCGTACCGTCGTTGCCCCGGTGCGCGACCGAGAGCTGGTCGAGGTCCATCGAGTCGTCGTTGTCGATCGAACACCACAGGAGGTCGCGCAGGTCGCGCGCGCCGTCGGCCTGCACCGGCGCCGCAGTGAGCCGGGCGACCTGGGCGAGCGCGGCAGGGGAGAAGTCGGGTTCGAGCCCGCGTTGCTGCATGACGCGGTGCGCGATGCGTTGCAGGATGACGCGCTGACGTCCATCGTCGGTGTGCATGCCGGCACTCTACCGCAGCTGCGCGCGGCCGGCGGCATGCTGCGGAAGTTCTTCCGAGACACTATTTGGCCTTCCGCCGCACTGGCGCTGCACACCGGAGCGCCGCGCGGGGGTGGTCCATGCGTTCGGGCATGAGAGGGCCGGCTTGCGCGCCAGCCTCGGCAGCGGAGAAGGTCGCTCCAATCCGTCAGGCCGCGATGGGGAGCCTCTTCCACGCTTTCACGTACTCGCCTGTTCGGACAAAACGCGGTCGAGGGCCAGCCGCGGGTGCAGCCCCTGTGCTCGCGGCAGGATCACGGGCGCCGAGGTGCGGTGTCGGACTCGGGTCCAAGGCGGCGACCTGGCCCGCTCTTCCGAGTGAAGACAGATGGAATCTTGTGAGGGAGCTTGGGAGGTCCGTCCTACCGACTGTTCCAGGGAGGCGCGGCGAGTGGGCAGGGGTACCGCGCCACGGACGTCTCGCTACGGTTCCTGCACTGCCAGGGCTCACGAACTGCACTGCGAAGAACGGTATCCGTTGCCTGCTTCCTGCTGCACGCCCGGCACTCCCGATCGCTCGCTGGGCGTCCCCGTACTGCAGTTGCTGAGCCCCTGCCCACTACTGCCCTTCAAGCTCGGTCCCGGGCGCGCAGAAGTCAAGGGGGCCCGCACCCTCAGAGCAGGTGGCCTTCGTCCCACCCCGAGCGCGCGATCCGGATCTCCTCCCGGCGGGCGGTGCCGAGGCCGTACCGCCGGTCGGCCATCTGGACGCACAGCGGAGGAGGGGAGAGCGGCCAGGGCTCGCCCTTGAGCGCCTCGCGCTTGGCGGTGAGGATCCGCAGGCAGACGGCCTCCACCGCGACCGGGTCGGTGCCGGCCACCAGACCCTTGTAGTCCCACAGGTAGCGCGGGTCGGGCTGGGGTCCCTTGTCGCACAGCGGCCGCAGGGCATCGACGAGGACCAGCCGGGTCTTGCCCTTGACGTGCGGGAGGAGCCAGATCTCGCCGAGGCGGTCGTTATTTTCGTCGTGGTAGCGCGAGGGGTGGCCCGAGTACATGATGTAGTTCTTCAGCACCGTGCCGATCCCGGTCAGCCAGTGCGCTTTGAGCGCCGGCAACGAGATCAGCGCGGTGCACGGTGCGACCACGTCGGGCTTGCCCTGGGCGTGGCGGATGCGCTCGCCGGGGACGCCGGCCTCGACCAGCGCCGTCCGCACGGCGTCCACCACCTCGGGGTGCGTCGGGTTCAGGTGGGGCGTGGGCACGAGCCCGACGACGTCCTCGGGCCGGACCAGGGAGCGCCAGGCGTCGCGGGCACTGGCCGCCCCGGTCACGCGGGTCACGGTGTCGGCCAGCATCTCGCGCAACACCCCGGCGTCGACGGTGTGAGCCGCGTCGAGGACGCGGCTGTCCCTGACCACCGTGACCGTGGCCGCGCGCGGCGGTCGGCTTTCCTGCTCCGCCCAGCCGATGGCCGAAAGCGAGACTCCGACGGCTGCTCCGCCCCCGGCGCGGACGAAGTCCCGCCTGGTCAGGGCACGCTTCCTGTCAGTCATGGCATCCCTCCTCGCCGCCGAGCGCGCGCAGCCCGGCCTCGATCACTGCCACAGCCGCGCCGCGATCGGGGCATTCCAGTGCGATGGCGAGGCATGACCCGCGCACTTGCGTCCCCGCCCACCCGTCCTCGATCCGGGCCAGGGCTGCCGGGTTCCTCGCGGTCTCGGCCCGCGCCTCAGGCAGGTAGGCTTGGCGGAAGTGCCGGTCCGCCCCCGCCGCGCGCCGCCGGTCGGGGTAGCGCACGAGCACGAGGCGCATGTGCTCCGGCCCCGCGTTGCCTCTGTTGCCGTCATAGCGAGCGATCACTGCCTCGGTGTCCCGGCCGAGGTCGAGGAGGTTCCCCTGGCCGAGGAAGTACGCCGAGTTGAGCACCAGGTGGGAGCGCAGGAAAGAGACGCTCGGGCGGTGCAACCCCGCGGCGCCGATCGCGGGCGGAAGGGCGGCGACGAGGTGGGGCGCGGGAAGGGCCGGCTGGCCGGCGACGATGCGCTGCCCGAGGGTGAGGACCGCGGACCTCGCGGCCTCGCTCTCGCGGGTGGCCATCACCCGCGCGTAAAGGTTGCCGGCCCACACCCGCAGCAGGCCGGCGCCGTACAGCGCCCTGGGCCACGCCTCCGTCCTCGGTGCTGGCTTCGCGTCGGGGGGAGCGCCCAGCGTCACCACCTCGCCGCCCCAGTCCGTCGAGAGCAGGCCGAATGCATCGTCCGGGTCTGTCAGCCAGTACAGCTCGACCAGGATGTCGTCCCCCTCGCCGGCCGTGTACTCCAGGACGTCGAGGTGGTCGAACCGGTAGGCCAGGTAGAGCTCGCCGGCGCCGTCCATGTAGTCGAAGATGGTCGCGGCCTCGATACGCCGGGATCCTCCGGTGCGTGTCCAGGCGCTGACCGACGGCGGGAGATCGACACCCTGCGCCGTCGGAAGGGCCGGCGCGGGAGCCGACAGCATTGTCGAGTGGTGAGCGGGCATGGTGTCTCCTGGGGACAGGCCCGACGCGCGTTCGCAGCCGTCCGAGGCTCCTCCGGTCGGCGCCAAGGCCAGGACCACGAGCGCCACGGCCCATGGGGAGAGCCTCCGGACCAGGCCAGTCGGGATCGGTCGTCGCCCTTTCGGCATCTCGCCCTATCGTACGCGCCTGCGACGCTCCGGTTCCGCGCCAAAGCGGCCGGCTGGAGCCGGGCGGGGCTTGGGGCGCTACCCGCCCTTGAGCACGTAGCGACGCTTGAGACGCGGGCTGAGCGCGAGGTCGGCGGGCGAGGTGTACGAGACGCTCACCGGGGCGAGGGGGAGCCCGCCGGCGCGACAGGCAACGGCGATCAGCTCCGAGCAGAACGACGCCTGATCGCGCCGCACCGCCGGTCTGTGGTTGAGGACGATGGCGACCAGGAAGCGCAGGATGTCGGGGCGGTCGTAGAGATTGCCGAGCTGCTGGAGACCGAACGCGATGGCGTCCTCACGCTGCTCCGCGGTCGTATCCGTGACCTCGAAGGATTCGATGCCGCCGTGGTAGCGGGGCATCTCTTGCGACATCGGCACCAGCCGGACGCTACTGCCCACCGCCGCGAGGCTGTGGCCCCGGCGCTGATCGAGAAAGGCGAGACCGACACGCGAGTACGGGCCCTGCGTGAGAAGGCGGATGGTCCGGCTGACCAGGCCGTGCCCGCGGAAGTGCAGGACGTCGCCGGTCCTGGAGTCGGCGTGGGCGCGTCGGTACCCGACCCGCGGCGGGCTGGCCCGCTGGGTGCGGACCTCGCGCCCGACAACCCGCCGCCGACCGAACGGCCCCTGCCCTGCCCCGATCACGTCGTCCGGAGACTGCCAGGGCGGTTGGGCACGGCCGTGCCCGGAGGAATCGGCCGGACCGTCAATGGCAGGGGCCAGTCGCCCGGCTACGGGTTCAGCCGCCAGATCGCGCCGTTGAGCGCGGCCGCGAACGTCACCCACGCGAGGTAGGGCACGAGAAGGAGCGACGCCGTCCGATCGAGGCGCCACCACCACACCACCAGCGCGGTGAGAAGGCCCAGCAGGACCCCGATATCGAGAAGACCGAGGGCCGGGCTGCGCAGCCCGAAGAAGAGGAACGACCACGTCGCGTTGGCCACCAGCTGGGCGACGAACAGTGCGAGCGACCAGCGGCCGGCGTGGGTCTGCCGGTGGCGCACCCATACCCGGGCGGCGGCGATGCCCATGAGCGCGTAGAGGATCGTCCACACCGGGCCGAACAACCAGCCGGGCGGTGTCCACGCCGGCTTGACCAGAGTGGCGTACCAGGTCGGGATGGCGGGCATGGTGGCGACCGCGGCGAGCGCGCCCGCGAGCTCGCACAGGAAGATCCACGCGGCGTATGGCGCGAGCCTTCTCATGTCAGGGAGGAACCGGAAATCGCCGGGCCAGATTTCCCCGCGGCTGGGGGGTGTCCGAGCCGACGGGCCAGGCCGTGTCCGACACCGGCGACGGAGGCGGTGACGACGGCACCCCAGACCATGTCTGCGAGCGCCACGGAGGCAGGCCAACCGGACACGGTCGCCAGATTGGTCAGGTCGTAGGTCGCGTAGGCGCACAGGCCGAACAGTCCACCGAGCAGGACCGTCCGCACGAGGCGTCGCTTCGAGTTCGGCACGACGACGAGGATGAGGAGGACCGCGATATAGAGGAGGTAGAACAGCGCTGCCGGCACCCACCGGACCGTGGGCGAGAGGAGATGGCCGAGCTCTCGCCGGTAGAAATCGCGCGCGACCAGACCCAGCCACACGCCGTCGAGGGCGAGGAACGTCGCGAGCGTGACGAGGTAGATCCCGACGGCCTTCAGGGCTTTCATCGCGTGCCAGGCTAGCACGGGCACCTCACCGGAGCCCGCCTGGCCGCAGGCGGTCGTGCGAGCGGCGGAGTGGCGGCACCCCACAGACGGCAGGTGTCGTTCCCTGACAATGATTGGGGGGAGCCTCGCGAGCTAGGAGTGGACGAGCATGATCTCGGTCTGTGGATCGGAGAGGAAGCGGCAACCGCTCGCGGTCACCACCACGATCTCCTCGATGGTGGCGACACCGTGGCCGGGCACCTTCACCCTCGGCTCGAGGGTGTAGCACTGCCCCTCTTCCACGGTTGCGAACGGCTTGTCGCCGTAGCGCTCCCAGACCGGACAGAGCAGACCCGCGCCGTCGTGCGCCGCCCGCCCGATCTGGTGGCCGAGAGCATGGGGATACTCCTCGAAGCCCTGCGCGACGATGTAGCCGCGCGCCACCGCGTCCACCTCATGCCCCTTCACGCCGGGCCGGAGGTGGTCGGCCGCCTTGTGGACGGCGTCCCGTACGGCCGCGAATCCCTTCCTCACGGCCTCGGGTGGCTCGCTCTCACCGCGGCGCAGGCAGTACCACGTGCGCTGCAGGTCGGAGCAGTAGCCCTGCCAGCGCATGCCGAAGTCCACGTTGACCAGGTGGCCCGGCTCGAGGACGCGGTCGGTGGGGCCGGCATGGGCACCGGCCGACTCCGGGCCGGTGAACACGGCCGGACAGTGCGCGGGGTCCCATGCCAGCTCGAGGCCTTTCTCGTTCATGATCTCGACCAGAAGGCCGGCAACCTGCTTTTCCGTCATGCCGACCCGCAGCCGGCGGTCGAGCTTGGCGAAGGCGTCGACGGTCTCCTCGCAGGCTCGAGCGATGCGCGCCAGCTCGAGGTCGAGCTTGCGCGAGCGCAGCAGGGAGACGATGCGCTCCGCCGAGACGAGACGTTCGCCGTAGGGTGTGCCGCGCAGGGTTTCCTGGAGGAGAAGGTACATCCCGTGCGTGAGTCCATCGACCAGCTCGTCGTCGGTCGAGTAGTTGATGGCGATTTGCGCGGGGTCGAGGCGGCTCAACGTCGCCCGGAGCGCCTCACCGATGCCCTGCACGTAGGGGATGATCTCGCGATAGTGGCCGAGCGCCTCGTGGCCCGGAACGTCGAGCGAGCCGAGGATGGCGATCCGTTCGCCGCGGCGCGTGATCAGGAACGCCGACTGCCACACGACGTTGCCTCCGACCACGAGGTCGAGGCACGGGTCGTGGACCGATGCGGACTCCCGCACGAAGGTCATCCAGACATCGATCCCGAGCTCGTTGAGGATGCCGACCGCCTGCCCGATCTTCGCAGAGATCACACCGTCCTCCCTTTCGCGTTCCCTGTTCCGGCCGCCAACCGCGCTGGCCTCACTCTAGCGCGTCCGTCGACACGTGCCGCGATCCTCGCGCGCCCGGGAAGCGCGGCCGCCGCAGCAAGATCGCCTCGGAGCCTCAGTTCCAGCTCCCGTACATGGGGTTGGGCAGGACGAAGAACCGCGACCCAAACTCCTGGAACGCCTCGTCACCCTGGTCGCAGATCGCCTGGCTTTGACCCGGAAAGTCGAGGATGTTGTCGCCGAAGTACGCGATGATGTCGACGGGTGGCAGCCCGGCCGGCGTGGTCCCCCGCGCGACCGCCTCGAAGCGCGGGTTCTTGTCGCTGGGACCCCGGTCGGACATGCACAGCATGACGTCGTAGTCGAGGTGCTGTGCGCCGAAGACTGCCGCGGTGTCGGGGCACTCCGACTCGGCGCGGTTCGTCACGATGGCGATCCTCCCGCCCAGCGCGCGCACCCGGGCCAGGAATGCGGCCGCGCCGGGGAGCGCAACGGCGGCTCGCCGCTGCGTCCACGCGTGCCAGCTCACGAGGTCGAAGGAGCGGCCTGCCCGAGCCTGTTCGAGCTGGTACTCGGAGTTGTCGATCACGGTCTCGTCGGCGTCGAGGACGACCGCCCAGGTGCCGGCCGGGTGCTTGACCGCCTGACGCTCGACGTACTCCGTCGCCTCGCGGTAGACCTGGATGAAGATCGCCCGGTGCTCGGCCGAGTCGCGCACCCAGCGAATCGCCTCGGGGACCGGCCGCGGCGCCGCGGTTGGCGTGGCCTCCGCGGCCGGGACGGGTGGAGCCGACGAGGGTGCGGGAACGCTGCTGCGGCAGGCCGTCACTGCGGCCAGGACAAGGACGGGCAACCAGTACCGTTTCACGTTCACCTCCCAGGGGCACCATTCTGCACTGAAACCGTCCCGAGTGGGTGGGGCTTTGGGCGCCTCCTCCGGCGAGGCCCCGACAAGGCGACTGAGCCGGCGGCAGGCTCCCTGGTCCAGTCGTTCAGCGACGCGATCGGGAGCGGACCATGTCGATCTTGCTCGGTTGGCACCGCTGGTCAGGCCTTCTGGCGGTTGGCCGCGTCCCGGGGGGAGGTTGGGCGACGAAGGCTGGTGACGAACCCCTGCGGGGCGGTGATCGACGCGGCCGGGCTGGGGTAGTCTTGGCGGCCATGAGCCAGAGAACAGCCACGATCCGGGCTTGTGCGCTGGCGAGCCTCCTCGCCATCGCGGTGGGCTTCCCCGCCCATGGGCAGGGCGTCACCTCGAAGCGGCTGCTCGTTCTCGACGATCTCGCCAGCGTGCGCGAGGTGGACGACCCGCAGGTCTCACCGGACGGCGCGTGGGTCGCCTACACCGTGACGCGCACCGACGCTGCGCGCGACAAGCGCGACGCCGATATCTGGATGTCGAGCTGGGACGGCGGACAGCAGGTCGAGCTCACGTCGCTGGAGGGGAACGAGACCGCGCCGCGCTGGAGCCCCGACGGCCGCCACCTCGCCTTCCTGGCCTCGCGCGGCGATGAGGACCAGAAGAAGAAGGGGGCTCAGGTGTGGCTGCTCGATCGCCGGGGTGGTGAGGCCACGAGACTGACGGACATGCCGGGAGGCGTCTCGGACTTCCAGTGGTCGCCCGACAGCCGTCGCCTGGTCCTGGTGTCCTCCGACCCGGACCCGGACGACACCCCGGAGACCAGGGAGGGGTGGAAACGCAAGACCGCGCCACCGATCGTGATCACGCGCTATCAGTTCAAGCGGGACGACGTCGGCTACCTCAAGGCGCTGTACACGCACCTCTACCTCTTCGACGTCGCCTCTCGCCAGGCCGCCGCCCTCACGAGCGGACCGTACGACGACGAGCAGCCGGCCTGGTCGCCCGACGGCCGCCGGATCGCGTTCGTGAGCGAGCGCGGGCCCGGCGACCCCGACCGGGAGAACAACAGCGACGTGTTCGTGGTCGAGGCCCGCCCTGGCAGCGAGCCGGTCAGGCTCACAACCTGGCCCGGCCCCGACAGCGGCCCGCCGGTGTGGTCGCCAGACGGATCGATGATCGCGTACCGGCAGGGCGACGAACCCCGCTTCTCCGCGTACAACCTCTATACGCTCGCGGTGGTCCCGGCTGGCGGAGGCTCGCAGCGGCTGCTGACCGCGGCACTCGACCGACCCGTGGCCGCGGTCCACTGGGCCGACGACGGCCGCAGCCTCGTCTTCCTGGTCGTCGACGACCGCACCGAGTACGTGGCCCGCATCGACGCCGCCGGGGGCGCGGTCGAGCGGCTCACCTCCGGCCAGCGCGTGGTCTCGGCCATCGCCGGCGGCGCCCATGGCGCTTGGGCGGTGATTGCGGGTGCCGACGACCAGCCCGATGAGGTCTTCGCTCTGACCTCCGGCGGGTTGCGCCGCCTGTCGCGGCAGAACGACGGGTGGGTGTCCACCGTGAAGCTCACGACCACGGAGGATGTCAGCTTCACGACGCCGGACGGCACTATCGTGAACGGATTGCTCGCGAAGCCGCCCACCCTGTCGGCAGGCCCGCGCTATCCCGCGCTGCTCGACATCCACGGCGGTCCCAACGGTCAGCGCGACCATGGCTTCGACTTCAACCGGCAGTTCCTGGCGGCGAACGGGTACGTCGTCCTCCAGGTCAACTACCGGGGTAGCTCGGGGCGCGGATCGAAGTTCCAGAAGGCGATCTACGCCGACTGGGGCCACCTCGAAGTGGTCGATCTCCTCGCGGGTGCGGACTTCCTGGCCAGGCAGCCGTTCGTGGATCGCGACCGCCTCGGGCTCGGAGGCTGGAGCTACGGGGGTATCCTGACCAACTACACGATCGCGACCGATCCGCGTTTCAAGGCCGCGGTGAGCGGCGCGAGCAGCTCACTGCAGACCTCGATGTACGGTGTCGACGAGTACATCGAGCAGTACGACGCGGAGATGGGGCAGCCCTGGAAGACGGAAGAGCTGTGGCTGAAGGTGTCATACCCGTTCTTCCACGCCGACCGGATCCGTACGCCGACGCTCTTCATGGGCGGTGACCGGGACTTCAACGTACCTCTCGTGGGCGTCGAGCAGATGTACCAGGCGCTGCGCGGCGTCGGAGTCGACACCGAGCTTGTCATCTACCCGGGGCAGCACCACATTCTCTCGGTGCCGAGCTACCAACGTGACCGGCTGGCGCGCGCTCTCGCCTGGTACGACCGGTACCTCAAGCCTCACCCGCATGCTCTTGCGCCGGCACGGTAGGAGCGACCTTCTGGCAGCGGGCGCAAGACCCGCTGGACGGCGCCCCGTAGCGAGACGGCGTCGAATCACTGCGACTCCGGAGGACATGCGGGCTGGCCGGGGCGACGTCGCCGGGGACCGTCTGGCTGGCATCGAACCGCATCGGTGTCGGCTGCTGGTTGGCCGTCCCTTCCTGGTACGTCGCGACGGCCGAGGATCCCTCGGGCTAGGTGAGCCTCCCCTCGGCCAGCCGGAGCACGACCGCCTTCGTGTCCTTGCTGGAGACGATGACCTCGATGCGCGCCGGCTACCGGACGTCGACCCTCGTGGTCGGCACGAAGCTCGTACCCGGGGTCACGATCGGCCCGGTGACCAGCGGGCACGTGCTCTGCGGTACGCCGCCCGATCCCCAGGCATGGCATCGCCAGTCACGCCAGAAGGAGCGCCGGCACGTGGCCGTGTGCCGCGCCCCACGTCGTCTTGCCACCCGGACGGAGGTGTGAGACAGTGGCGCGGTTGTCGCCGCGCGTGGACGGCGCGACGGTGGGTAGGGGACCGGCGGCAGCTCTTCCGGCAGCACTCTCCTTCCCCGCCAGCCGGAGTCGTGACGACGAGAACCCCCCGTTGTTCGTCCGCCGGGCCCGGTGGCCTGCGGCAAGACGACCCTGACGGTTGTCGCCGTCAGGATGGGTCCCTGGGGGGCGGGACGGCTGCGGCGGCCGGTGAAAGGACTTCGCGTATCGGCCAATGATCGCGACGACGTACGGGTATTGAGGAGAGAACTATGGGGACCAACCGGGGAGCCACGATGGCCAAGCGCGCACGCGAGCGTGCTCGGCAGGAGCGTCAGAAAACGAAGTCGGAGCGCCGCGCCCAGCGCCGTGCGGAGAAGCTGGAGCGCTCACCGTTGGCGCCGGGCGAGGACCCGGATATCGCGGGGATCGTGCCCGGCCCCCAGCCTCGCGACGAGGAGGAGTGACATCCCCGGGCGGTGCGCGAGACCGGCGCGCCGCGCAGGCCGAACATCGTGACTGGACACGGCGGATCGACCGCATGAGAGGGTGAGGAGATCGGCGCTCTGTCGCCCCCGAGTTGAGGACTCGTTGCCGGACTCCTCCTCGTTCCGGTCGCCGCGTGGCAAGCGACCGGACTGGCCGTCGCGAGTGCGGTGGCAACTGTGCTCAGGTTCGACAAGCGGCGCTCACCGGTGTCGCTCCTATTCCATGAGCGCGATCGCAGAACGTGATCGCGCGGTTCGGGTCAGCGGCGGACGGCGTCGTGGGGACGAACCGACTCACCCTGATGGCGCACTACGACGCGGCGCCGGCCTCACACCTCTGTCTGCCGCGCCTGGCGCGGACGTTCCGGAGGCCGCTTCTGGTCACGCCGGCTCTGGTCGTGCAGATCGTCGGGTCGCCAGCGTTCCGAGCCGGCCCCGTTCGTCGCCGCTACGCCCCCGGGTCGTCTCCCGACGGTCCGTAGATCGAGGGGACCTTCCCCCCTGCCGGCCGGATGTAGGTGGAGAGCTGGCCGCGGTGATGGATGGCGTCGAACAGGAGGCCCCAGAGCATCTCGCCGAGCGGGGCTGACCAGCCGATCTTCCCACCCATGAGAAACTCAGCCTTGCGCAGCCAGGCGGCATCGTCCAGCCGCGTGACGCGCTCGAGGAGCTCGCGCTGGCTGTGCTCGAGAACACCCGCGGCTGCGGCGATGCCCTGCCCGGCGCCCGGCTCGGCCCACTCGACCCGGTGGCGGTCCACAAGCTCGACCGCCGCACTCGCCTCAGTCGCGAGCAGCCAGGCGAGTTCGGCCGCCGAGCGCGACCTCGGATGGGGCCGGTAGTCGCCGCCCTCGGTGGGCACGGCCAGGATCACCTTGGCAAACGCGGGACCCTCGGCCTTGATCCGCTGGATGTAGAACTCGCGTGTGCTCATGCTCCGCTCCTCCCGTCGGTCCACGAGGGCAAACGAGCCGACGTGCCGCGGCCATTCCGGCGACCCCACCACCTCCAGTGCGGTGGTCCGCTCATCGCCAACGCCGCGACTGCCGACCATACCGCCGACGCGCCCGTCGGAGCCATGCGGCCCCCTTTTTCGGCCATCCGTCGGGACGACGACCCGCCGCGCGGGTCGACCCGGATGTGGGCGTCCCGCGTCGCGGGGTATGATGTCGATCTTCGGAGGGGAGACTCGCCACGCGCTACCGTTGCCTGATCATCGACCACGACGACACCGCCGTCGACGGGACCCGTCGGGTGCACTACCCGGCGCACCTGCGGGCGATGGAGATCCTGCGGCCGGGATGGGAGCCGGTCTCTCTCGACACCTGGTTTCGCAAGAACTTCGACCCCGGCATCATGTCCTTCCTGGTCGACGAGCTCGGCATGACGCCCGAGGAGCTGGCGCGTGAGCACGAGATCTGGCGGGAGTTCACCTCGCGGGAGGTCCCTCATTTCTACCCCGGGTTCCTGGAGGCGTTGGCGTCCTACCGGGCGCACGGTGGCAAGGTCGTTGTGGTGTCGCACTCCGAGGAACACGTGATCCGCTCCCACTACCGCGGAGCGGAGAATGGCCACCGGGTGGTGCCGGATCTCGTCTTCGGCTGGGACCTCGGGCCGGACAGGCGTAAGCCGAGTCCCTACCCGGTCCACGAGACGATTCGGCGACTCGGACTGCAGGCACGCGACGTGCTGGTCGTCGACGACCTCAAGCCTGGCATCGACATGGCCATCACGGCAGGCGTTGACGCCGCGGCCGCCGGCTGGAGCCACGACATCCCGGCAATCCGCGACTTCATGAAGCGGACGTGTGTGGCGTACTTCGCCACAGTGGCCGAGTTCGCCGCCTTCATCCTCGAGTGACGGCCCGCCAGAAACGGCGCACCGACCGACGCGCGGTGGCACCGCGCTGCGGCGCCTTCCGTACGCCCAGCGGAGCGGCCGCAGAACGCGATCGGGGCGCCATGACTGACTCAACGCGAGCGCGTGCGCTGCGGAGTCACGGGAGCATGGCGCAGGCGGTCTGTGGCGGGCGTGAACACGGTGGAGGCATCACGGCTGCAGGCCGATCCGACGGATCAGGCTCTGGAATCCAGGATGATCGCGGAGGACGTCCCACTTGGGCTCGACGGCCAGGTCGAGAAGGCGGACATCGCGTTCCTGGAATGCTCTCTCGAGCCAGCGGATTGTCTGATCGGTCTCTCCCAGGCCGAGATGGACGACCGCGAGACTGCTCGCCGGAACATACCTCTCTTCGATCAGGCGCTGGAGGTGAGTGAGGATCTGCCGGGCCTCGTCCGCGCGCCCCATCAGCCCGTACGCATAGCCGATCAGGGAAATCGGCTCGCTGTGCCCTCCCGACAGGTCGCGCGCCCTTTCGGCAGCCTGCACCCCCTCCTCGAGTCGGCCCTGGTGGAGATGGAACTTGGCGAGGAGGACGTGAGCGACCCAGAAGTTGGCATCGATCTCCAGCGCCCGCTCGAGCAGAGGCAGCGCTTCGTCGTGACGCCTGGCCTGGAAGCGGAACTCCGCGGCAAGCGTGTTGATCAGCGCCGCGAACGGGTCGAGACGTCGCGCGAGGTCGATCTCGGCGGCAGCCTCCTGGTACCGTCCGATATTCGTCAGCATCCGGCCGAGGACCTGGTGCGCCCGCGAGTAGCTTGGGTTGCGCGCGATCGCGCGACGGGCGTGCGCCTCGCAGGCGGCCCAGTCCCAGTTGTGCCAGAAACGGAGGCTGGCCAGCGCAGTGTGGGCCTCCGGGGAGTCCGGCTCGATGGCGAGTGCCCGCATGGCCGCCTGCTCGGCCCGCGCGAACGTCTCCGTGGGGCGCTCGTCGGCGGCGACTGGAAGGATCACATGGGCCTGCGCGAGACCGGCGTACGCCGCGGCCATGTCCGGATCGATCTCCGTGGCCTGGCCGAAGTAGGCAATGGCTCGCTCGAGGCTTGTGCGGGTCACCCGCCACAGGTGGAAGCGACCATGAAGATAGGCGTCATAAGCGGCCTGGTTGACCGGTCGTGCGGTGGCTCCCGCCGCAGGCTCCGCTGGAGTCAGTCTTTCCTGGACCTGGCTCGCGATGGCCTGCCCCAGCTCGCCCTGGAGGGCGAGAAAGTCTCGCAGCTCACGGTCGTACTGTTGAGCCCAGACCTGTGTCTGATCGCTCGTGCGGATGAGCTGGACGGTGATCCGCACCCGCTCGGCGTGCCGCCGCACGCTGCCCTCGACGACGAACGCCACGTTGAGCTCGCGCCCGATATCGGCGACGCTCTTCCTGCTGCCCTTGTAGCTCATGGCTGACGTCCGCGCGATGACGCCCAGCCGTCCCGGGGCGTGCTCGCCGAGAATCGCGATCGTCTCCTCGGTGAGACCGTCGCTGAAGTACTCCTGCTCCGGGTCCCTGCTGAGGTTCTCAAAGGGGAGGACGACGAGCATCACCCGCTTCGGGGTCGGAGCGGGGACTGCGCCCGCTCCCGAGGACATCGACGGCGTCACCAGCGACTGCAGGTGGAAGGCGAGATCGCGGGCCGACTGGAAGCGCTCGTCCGGGTTCTTCGCCAGGCACCGCCGGACGATGTGATCGACTGCGGGCAGGACTTCCTGCCCCGGGGCGGAGAGATCGGGAGGCTCGTCCTTGAGGATGGCATGCATGGTCTCTACCGGCGTGCTCGCGGTGAAGGCCCGTCGTCCGCTCATCATCTCGTACAAGATCGCGCCGAAGGAAAAGATGTCCGACCGGCGATCAGTCGGTTCTCCCCGGATCTGTTCCGGGGACATGTATCCCACCGTCCCCAGGACCATCCCTGCCGAGGTGGGGTGAGAGAGCGTCGGGAGCTCCCCGACCTCCGCCGGCAGGCTGACCCGTGCGTCCAGCTTGGCCAGGCCGAAATCGAGGATCTTGACGAGCCCGTCGGTCGTCACGAAGAGATTCTCAGGCTTGAGGTCGCGATGGACGATGCCCTTGTCGTGTGCGGCTGCGAGACCGCGGGCGATCTGCGTCGCCCACTCCAGGACCGTCCGGCGGGGCAGCTCTCCGTGCCTGAGCCGGTCGCGCAGCGTGACCCCCTCGAGCAGCTCGAAGACGATGAACGGGGTCTCCTCGACGCGTCCGATGTCGAATACTGACAAGATGTTGGGGTGATTGAGTCGACTCGTGGCGCGGGCCTCCTGCTCAAAGCGGCGGAGCCGGTCGGGATCGCGCGAGAGCTCGCCGGGGAGGACCTTGACGGCGACCTCGCGGTCGAGCCGCGTGTCGCGGGCGCGGTAGACCTCGCCCATTCCGCCGGCACCGAGCGGGGCAAGCACCTCATAGGGCCCCAGCAGCTGGCCCGTCTGGAGGGTAGGCCATCGGGAGTCGCTGTTCATCCGGTCACTGCAGCAAACGGTCCACGGTGGGATCCATTCCCCGGGGAGCCACGGGCCGAGGCGTGTTCGATGAGACGTGGATGGCCATGGACGTTGTCACCACCGGGCCTTTCCCCGCTCGATTCATGACGCCCGAGGGGACGGCTGAGAGGGCTTCGAGGTGCTAGAATCTTCCATGAGTCCTGACGTCGTGGAGGTGGACGCATGCCCACGTATGAGTACCGATGCAAGGCCTGCGGACATCGCTTCGAGGAGTTTCTCACCATCAGCGAGTACGCGAAGCACAAGGCCAAGTGCCCCAAGTGCAAGGGCCGCAAGGTCGAGCGCGTCCTGACCACGTTCTTCGCCAAGACCTCGCGCAAGGCCTGAGCTTCTCCTCCCGAGCGCGAGGCGGCTCGTCCCCTCGTCACACCGACGATCTCCGTATCCCGGGCCGGTCGAGAACACCTCGTCGATCTGCCACCGGGTCGGTTGTGGCGATCCCAAGCTCGGGGTCGCCAAGGCGTCCAGATGGCGGTGAGCTCGCGCACGAGCGCCCGGATGTCCTGGTGGCTGTGAAGGGAATGGCGCCGGTCCCCCCTTTGTACTGCGAGAGGTCGGTCATCGGTGGTCGGCGGGAATCCCATGATCAGTCGCAAGCTCGGAGCAGCCGGTCCGCGCGTGTCCGCCATCGGCCTCGACTGTATGGGGATGTCGGATCTCTACGGTGCCGGCGGCGGCACCGAGGCTGTTACCGGGATCCACGCAGCGCGCCCGGGACCGGCACGACATCAGGAGTTTCCTCCCTCGCTTCAGTGGTGCCAACCTCGAACGCAACCTCTCTCTCGTCGAGGCGCTTTGGGTCGTCGCCGAGGCCAAACGTGCCACGGTGGCCCAGCCCGCCATCGCCTGGGTGCCTTCCCGCGGGGTGGATATCGTGCCCCTGATCGGAGCGCGGCGACGCGCCCAGCTCGTTGAGGCACTGGGTGCCCTCGATCTCCACCTCGACGCGGCCGACATGGGGCAGATCGAGACCGCAGTCCCGGGGGGCGCCGCTGCCGGGAACCGGTACGGCGAGGCGCAGATGGCGCACCCGGACAGCGAGCGCTCCACGACGGGGGGAGAGGGGTGCACAATGCGGTGTGCGGTCCTTCGGTCACGGCCAGGGGATCCAAGCTTCCGTCGTTCCCCGGGCGCGCCAGGGGGAGCTGGCACCGGGCCGGGACGGAACATGAGAGCAGTGTGATCGCGAGGATCGGAAAGGTGCAGGCCATGCGCAAGATCGTTCTTGGATTCGTGACGGCGTGTCTTTCCCTGGCGCTGCTCGGGCGTGGCGTGCCCGCGTCCGCCGCGGCCAACCAGCCGAACGTGAAGGCCGCAGCGCCGGAGTCGTCGCTCTCCGAACTGCTTGCCGCCATGAAGTACCGCAACATCGGACCCTACCGCGGTGGCCGGTCGACCGCCGTCACCGGCGTCCGGGGCGAATCACGCACCTTCTACTTCGGCGGCACCGGGGGAGGGGTGTGGAAGACGGTGGACGACGGGGCGAACTGGCAGCCGGTGTCCGACAAGGACTTCAAGACGGGGTCGGTCGGAGCCCTCGCCGTCGCCGGGTCTGACCCCAACGTAGTCTACGCCGGCATGGGCGAGTCGCCAATCCGCGCCAACCTGTCCGCCGGGGACGGTGTGTACAGGTCCACGGACGCGGGCAAGACCTGGACGAATGTCGGACTCCGCGACGCCGGCCAGATCTCCCGGGTGGTGGTCCATCCCAAGAACCCCGACGATGTCTACGTCGCCGTCCAGGGGCACGCATGGGGGCCCAACGCGGAGCGGGGCGTCTACCGGTCCGAAGATGGCGGCAAGACCTGGAAGCGGGTGCTCTTCGTCGACGACCGGACCGGCGCCTGTGACCTCGCGATGGACCCCAACAACCCCCGTGTCCTCTTCGCTGCCATGTGGCAGGCCGTACGTCATCCTTGGGAGTTCGTCAGCGGTGGACCGGGGTCCGGGCTGTACAGGTCCACCGACGGCGGCGACACCTGGAAGAAGCTCACAGAAGGCCTGCCGAAGGGTGTGCTGGGACGGATCGGCGTCACCGTTTCCGGCGCGCGCCCCGGTCGGGTGTGGGCGATCGTGGAGGCGCAAAAGGGCGGTGTCTACCGGAGCGACGACGGAGGGGAGAAGTGGGTTCGCGTCAACGGCGAGCACAAGTTGCGCGAGCGGGCCTGGTACTACTCCTGGATCTACGCCGACCCCAAGAACGCGGACACCGTGTGGGTGCCGAACGTGGTCCTCTACCGGTCGATCGACGGTGGGATCACCTTCGGCAAGGTGAAGGCGCCACACGGGGACAACCACGACCTGTGGATCGACCCGGACGACCCGAGCCGCATGATCCTCGGCAACGACGGAGGGGCGACGATCACATCCAACGCCGGCGGGTCGTGGTCCACCGAGGACAACCAGCCGACCGCGCAGTTCTACCGCGTGGCGACCGACGACCGTTTCCCCTACTGGGTTTATGGCGCCCAGCAGGACAACTCCACGGTGGCCATCCCCAGTGGGGTTCACGGCGACGCCATCGGACCCTGCGACTGGCATGATGTCGGGGGCGGCGAGAGCGGCTGGGTCGCCCCGGAACTCCACGACCCGGACATCGTCTACGCTGGGGGGTACTTCGGCGCAATCACCCGCTACGACCACAGAACCCAGCAGTCGCGCGAGATCGACCCCTGGCCGCAGCTCGCCTCCGGGCACGCCGTGCGGGATCTCAAGTACCGATTCAACTGGAATGCCCCGCTCCTGATCTCCCGCCACGACCCCAAGGTGCTCTACTTCGCGGCGCAGAAGCTGCTCAAGAGCGCCGATGGCGGCCAATCATGGGCCGAGATCAGCCCGGACCTGACGCGCAACGACGCGGCCAAGCAGGGATACTCGGGCGGCCCGGTCAGCCACGACATCTCGGGTGCCGAGGTCTACGACACGATCTTCGCCCTCGCCGAGTCGCCGCTCGAGCCGGGCATCCTGTGGACGGGCAGCGACGACGGGCTGGTTCACCTCACAAGGGATGGGGGCAGCACCTGGCACAACGTCACTCCCGTCGGGCTTCCCGAGTGGATTCAGATCAACGCCATCGAGGCGTCGCCGGTCGACCCAGCCACCGCATACATCGCGGCCACGATGTACAAGGTCGACGACGATCGTCCCTACATCTACAAGACGCACGACTATGGGAAGAGCTGGACGAAGATCGTCGAGGGCCTCCCGGGCAGCGCCTTCACCCGTGTTGTCCGGGAAGACCCGGCCCGCCGCGGGCTCCTGTATGCCGGGACCGAGCGCGGCATCTACGTCTCCTTCGATGACGGCGCGCGCTGGCGCTCGCTCCAGCTCAACCTGCCGGCGGTCCCGGTCACCGACCTCGCGGTCAAGAACGGCGATCTGGTCGTGGCGACACAGGGGCGTGCCTTCTGGATCCTGGACGACCTGAGCCCACTGCGCGACTGGAACGACTCGCTGGCCGCTGCGGACGTCAAGCTGCTCGCGCCCCGGGAGACGTACCGGTTCCTCACCGCGGCACCGGAAGACGGCGAATCCGCGCGGGCGGCTGGCACGAACATGCCTGGCGGGGTGATCGTGAACTACTGGCTCAAGACCGCGCCGAAAGAAGGTGAGAAGCTCGCGCTCGAGTTCCTCGCCAACGGCAAGGTCCTGCGGAGGTTCACCAACGTGAAGAATGCGACGGACGAGGCGGAAGGCGGGAAGCCATGTCCGTGCCTCGCGGCCGAGCGGGACGACGAGAAGGAGGTCACCCTCGAGCCGAAGGCGGGGTTGAACCGGTTCGTCTGGGACATGCGGATCTTCAAGCCGACCCTCGTGCCGCATGCGGTCTTCAACGAGGGGACGAAGAAGCCGCCGGAGGTGCCGCCAGGCGCCTACGAGGTGCGGCTGACCGTGGGAGACAGGTCCTTCACCGCTCCGGTGACCGTGGCGCCGCATCCTGGCGCGACGGCTACCGCCGCGGACCTCAAGGCCCAGTACGACCTCCTCTTCGACATCCAGGCCAGCCTTTCCGAGACACACGCAACGGTGCTCAAGGTGCGCGACCTCGAGGCCCAGATCAAAGGGATCGCGGAGCATGCCGAGAAGATCGGCAAGGGTGAGCCGCTCAAGGCCAAGGCAGCCGCCCTCGAGAAGGCGCTCGCCGCGGTTGAGGGAGAGCTGACCAATCCGGAAATCCAGGCCGACGAGGACGACCTCAACTACCTGCCCAAGCTCGACCACGACTTCGCCTACCTGGCCGGTGTCGTCTCGACGGCGGACACCAGGCCGACCGACGCGGATACCGCGTACTTCGGCGTCCTCAAGGCGAAGCTCGCGGCCGTCCTGCAGGAGTACCAGCGCATCGTCGACCGCGACCTCGCCGACTTCAACGGTACCGTGGCCGCCGCCGGGGTTCCGGCAGTGGTGGCTCTCCCGAAGGCCGGGGAGAGAAACTGAGGCGTCTCCCGTGTCAGCGGGGACCCCCCGGCCTACCGGTGCCGGAGGAACGTCCCGTTCTGCAGTTCGGTGAAGGCCTGCTGCAGCTCGGCCTCGGTGTTCATCACGATCGGACCGTACCAGGCGATGGGTTCCTGGAGGGGCTTGCCGGACACCAGGAGGAATCGGACGCCCTGCTCGCCAGCCTGCACGGTGACCTCGTCGCCACGATCGAAGACGATGAGACAGCGGTTGTCGGCGTGCTCCCAGGCCGGTGTCTTCCACGCCCCGATCTGGTCGGTGAGCACGCCACGGGGTGGCGAGGCGTTCGCGAACCGCCCGGACCCGGCGAAGACGTACGCAAAGGCGTGCCGTGAGGTCTCGATGGGAAGGGCCTTCCGCGTGCCCGGCGGGACCGAGACGTCGAGGTAGCTCGGCTCGGCGGCGATGCCGTCGACCGGACCCGTGACGCCCCAGAAGCTCCCGCACACGACGCGGACGCGGGTACCGTCGTCGTCCGTGACCTCGGGGACATCGACCCCGGCGACATCCTGGTAGCGTGGCGACGTCATCTTGAGGGATGCGGGGAGGTTCGCCCACAGCTGAAAGCCGTGCATCCTTCCCTCGCTGTCGCCCTTTGGCATCTCCTGGTGGATGATGCCGCTGCCCGCCGTCATCCACTGAACGTCGCCGGCGCCGAGCGCGCCTCGGTTGCCGAGGCTGTCGCCGTGCTCGACCGTGCCCGACAGCACGTAGGTGATGGTCTCGATACCCCGGTGCGGGTGCCACGGAAAGCCGGCGATGTAATCCTCGGGCCGCTCGTTGCGCAGATCGTCGAGGAGCAGGAATGGATCGAAGTCACCCGTGTCGCCGAACCCGAACGCGCGCCGCACGCGCACCCCGGCACCTTCGATGGTGGGCATCGCCCGGTTCAGTCGCTTGATCGGACGGATCGACACGTAACCCTCCTCGGGTGATGGGCCTCGACGCCCAGATTGTGAAACACGCCGGAGTGGTGTGTATCTTCCTTATCGGGATCAGTCGGGTATGGCCTCCCCTCCGGTGGGTGCACTCCGGTACGGTGTCTCCGCACCGCCGGCATTCCTGCCGCGGTCTCGCCCTCGGGGACGTGGGCCCAGTTGGGCGACGGCCGCCCGTTGCACCGGGCGCCCGCCTTCGGCCCAGGCCTTGCATCCAGACGACATCCAGGGGTTAGAATGGGTCAGCGTCACGGGGGGCAGGATTTGACGGCGTTCCGGTTGAGCACCCTCTACAGCCCGTCTGGCAGTCACTGCGGGCTTCCGATGGGTGGCGGAGCCTGTTCGGTGCCGGCGGTCGACGGTCCCGTCACGGTCCTTCTCCGCCCTGCTCCCGGATACGATCCTGCTGCCTTCTCATCTCCGCCGTTGGAAACCCCGGTGCGACCTGCGCCGGGAGACGAGTGCGCCGATCGAGGGAAAGGAGATCCGGGATGAACACTCTGTGGATCGTCGTCATCGGCATCGTCGTCATCTACGTCGCC
>JBLMXF010000052.1:0-2973 GCA_050257595.1 Acidobacteriota bacterium
TCTTGAGCCCGTCGCGGAGCGAGATCTCCGGCTCCCAGCCGAGCAGGTCCTTGGCGCGGGTGATGTCGGGCTGGCGGATCTTCGGGTCGTCGACGGGCAGCTGCTCGTGGACGATCTCCGAGCGCGAGCCGGTCACCTCGATCACGGTCTCGGCGAGCTGGAGCAGCGTGTACTCGTCCTGGCTGCCGATGTTGACCGGCAGGTGCACGTCGGACTCGGCGAGCGCGACGAGGCCCCGGATCTGATCGTCGACGTAACAGAAGCTCCGGGTCTGGCTGCCGTCGCCGAAGACGGTGAGCGGCTTGTCCTGGAGGGCCTGGCGAAGGAAGGTCGGGATCGCGCGGCCGTCGTTCGCCCTCATCCGCGACCCGTAGGTGTTGAAGGTCCGCGAGATGCAGGTGTTGACGCCCTGCTGGCGGTGATAGGCCATCGTCATCGCCTCGGCGTAGCGCTTGGCCTCGTCGTAGACGCCGCGCGGGCCGATCGGGTTGACGTTGCCCCAGTAGTCCTCGGGCTGGGGGTGGATCTCGGGGTCGCCGTAGACCTCGGACGTCGAGGCGACCAGGATCCGCGCCCGCTTGTTCTTCGCCATCCCCAGCATGTGGTGGGTGCCGTAGGAGCCGACCTTGAGGGTGTGCAGGGGGAGGCGCGCGTAGTCGATCGGGCTCGCCGGCGAGGCCAGGTGGTAGATGAAGTCGACCGGCTCGTCGACCTGCACGAACTCGGTGAGGTCCTGGTTCGTGAAGACGAAGTCGCCGTCGCGGATGTGCTCGAGGTTCTCGAGCGTCCCCGTGTCCAGGTTGTCGATGCAGATCACCCGGTGGCCGCGCCCGAGCAGGGTCTCGCACAGGTGCGATCCCAGAAACCCCGCCCCTCCGGTGACGACGCAGGTGCCCATCGGCGAGCGAGGATAACCGGCGAGGAGGGCGGCCGCGGGACTCCGCTCGCAAGCTAGGGCGGCGGTAGCTGCACGACCGCCCGCGCGAAGCCGAAGCTCTGGCGGATCACCCGCCTCGTCTTCGAGGTGGCCGCGACGTCGATGTGGACCGCCTGCCCGTTCATCCACTTGACCGGCTGGCGCTGGCTCGGCTTGAAGGGGTCGATCTCGAGGTAGTACTCGCTCGGCATCACGAAGGTGAGCGTCGCCCGGCCCTTGCCCGAGCTCCGGTAGGCCGGGCTGCCGGGGGCCGCCGAAGTCGGCGCCGGGTCGCAGAAGTAGAGCTCCCCGCACTGCACCGTGATCGGCGGCGCCTCGACGAAGACCTTGATCGGCGCCTTCGGCGCCAGGCGGGAGACCTGGATCGTCTCGAGCTGGCCCGGGGTGACCAAGCCGTCGGCGAGCACCCTCGCCTGCCGGAAGATGAACTTCTGCCTCTTCTTCGCCGCCACCCCGGTCGTCGCGGGAATCGCCACGCAGAGGAGTGCGGCCACGGCGGCAATGAGAACCCGTTTTCCCCTCGCCGTCAGCACGCACGGACTATCGCAGAGGCCCTCCCCTCGGCAAGCCAGGAGGAGTGTCCGGCACTCCGCACGGACATGCCGCAATTTGCGTCGGATTTCTATGTGAAGGGGTCTACCGAAACGGGGCGAGTAGTGGGAGCTTTCAGCTCACCTGGATGTGTCGGAGGTGAGCCGTCTGGGTCTGTTGGGAGGAAAAATCGGGCGAGCCGGGGCCGAAGCTCGATCCGCAGACGAGGCCGGTGAGGCGACCGCGTCGCCCGAGTCACGCCGGCGCGCAGCCAGCGCCCTGATCCAGAGTCACGACGCCGTCTTCCGTCGCACGGCCCGTCGCTACTCCATCTGCGCCGATGATGCAGAGGATGCCTACCAGCGCGCGCTCGAGATCCTTCTCACAAAGGCTCCGCCGATCGAGGGCGACGCACTGGTGCGCTGGATGCAGGTTGTGACCAAACGGGAGGCGCTCGGGGTCCGCCGCCAGCGTGAGCGGCTCCTGGGATCTCCTAAGCCAACGACCCTGGAAGACGAGAACGAGCAAGACCCTCTCGAGTCGATTCCCTCGGAAAGCCCGGAGCCCAACGATCGCGTCGCACGGCGCGAGCGCGTTCTCCGAAGTGGGGAGGCACTGCAGGCGCTGAAGCCACAAGAGGTTCGGGCTCTCACCCTCAAGGCGCAGGGGTACTCGTACGCCGAGATCGGCCAGATGACGGGCTGGACGTATACGAAGATCAATCGCTGTATGGCGGAAGGCAGGAAGCGCTTCCTCCAAGTTTTTGCCGATATCGAGCAAGGCCGCCGTTGCGAGGAACTCGCCGGAGCTCTATCGGAGATGGCCGATGGCGAGAATGCGAACGGATCGAGGGAGGCCCTCGAGTTTCACCTGAGGAGTTGCGCGGCGTGCCGCGCGAGGTTGCGTGCCTACCGCGCGATCCCGGACGAGGTCTACGAGCTGATGCCGGTCGGTCCCCTGATCGACCAGTCGATAGGTGGGGGACCCCACGAGTGGGTCGCGGAACGCGCCGCTGCCCTCGTCGACAAGCTTCGGGAATCGGGCTATTCGCTGTTGTCCCGGGGCGGGGGGAGCGGCGATGCCGCCTCGGTGGCGGCCGCAGGCGGATCCAGGGGAGCCGGCGCTGCCGCCGTGGCGAAGGTGCTCGCGATCTGTGGCGCCACGGCAGCGGGCGGAGCTACCTGCGTGGCAACCGGAGTGGTGGATCCCGGCTCGCTCGGCGACGGGTCGGGAGCCAAACCCGCCTTGCAGCGGCCGGTAGCACCTACGGCCACGACCATTCCCCAGACTGAGACGCAGCAGGCAGCCGCCGACCAGGCGGCCGCGGTCTCCCCGACGGAATCAGCGCAGCCGCCACAGGAATCAGCGCAGCAGGTTCAGCCGCCCACGCCCATCCAGCAGAAGACGCGTCAGTTCGGGGTGGAGGCGACGGCCAACCCGGCGACCTCATCGACCGGAGGCAGCGAGTTCGGTGGGCCGTCTGGATCTGGCAGTGGATCCGGCGG
>JBLMXF010000053.1:0-3250 GCA_050257595.1 Acidobacteriota bacterium
AAACCGCGGCGTTCCGCAGAGCTGGGTAGGAGTCAGCCGCGACGATGGGGAGCTCGCGCGGCTCGATCGCGCCGATGCCGAACCGCCGCCCGCGTTCACCGAGCGACTCGATCCGGCGCCCGACCCGTCCCAGATTTCCGGCGGCGGCCCTGACCCGCGTCACTCGGGAGTCGCCCCCGCAGAGTCGACCCCCATTCGCCGGCGCCCCCCCGCTCGATCCGCTCGATCCACGAGTCGATCGCGGCGACCCGAAACCGGACGTACCGCCCGAGCCTCACGTGCGGGAGCCGGCCGGCGCGCACCTCGGCGTAGATCCAGCACTTGGTCACCCGCAGGCGCTCGGCCACCTCCTCCGCCGTGAGCAGCGTTCGCGGATCCTCGTCAGCAAGCCTCGTGGCCGACCCGTTCTCCGTACTCATCGCTCAATCCGATCCGCGAGCGCCGTCACCGTGTTGCCCGCTTTGGGGAGTCTTCCGGCGTACTCCCCAGAGGCCGCGACCGCCGGATTGGCTGCCAATCGACCGCGCAGGTCCAGGGGAGGCGATTGCGGAGATCCAAACCTCGCCGAGAAATTGGAACCACATTGGAACCACGAGCGCGCCCCCGCCGCGCCCCCTCAACGAGAAAACCCCGCCGGAGCGGGGCTTTCTGAGGGGTGAGCGACCGGATTCGAACCGGCGACCGCCTGGACCACAACCATGTGACGCCGGACGCGGCCTCGGTCAGCCTCCGCGATCCAGCCGATTTGCAGGCAACTCTCCGGACGCTTTCTCGCCCGCCGAGCCCACGACCTCCTGGACATGATCCAGGCGGTCGGTGCCCTCCCGCGCGAGCTCACGCAGCAGATCGCTGCGGCCGGCTCCGTCTGATGCCAGTGCCTCGAGAATTTGGAGCCCCAACAGGCGGCTTCTCTCCTGCCGCGAGAGCAGGTGCTGTCGGTCTTGCTCCTCGATAGCTTCTCTGCGCTCGTCGGCAAAGCCGTTTCCGAAGGCGCGCTCGACCAGTGCCGCACCGTTCGTCGGATCCGGGGCGTAGTGCCGATAGACCTCGGTCGTCTTCGCGTCGGCGTGGCCCATCCACTCCTGGATCGCCCGCAGCGGGGTGCCCACCGCGGCCATCTGCGTGCCGAAGGTGTGGCGCAGCTCGTGAAAGGTGAGCTCGCGGAGCCCCGCACGCCTGAGCGCCCTCTTGAAGCGCTTTGTGACCGTCGAGGGTTCCATCAGGTGCCCGGTGTCGGGGTGGCAGAAGACGAGGTCGTCGTCGGCCTGATACGCGGAGCGCTGAAAGTGGCGCTCCAGCTCGCGCGCCAGCCGATCGGCCATCGGCACCGAGCGTCCCTCGTCGGACTTGGGCGTGTCGAGCTCGCGCCGGCTGAGGCTCTCCGCCACCCGGATCCGGCCGGCAACCCAGTCGACGTCCATCCACCGCAGGGCGAGCAGCTCCCCCTGCCTCAGGCCCGTCAGCGCCGCGCCCATATACAGGGGCCGCTCCACCGCGCCCCAGGTGTCGTCCGGGATCCCGGCGATTAGCCTGTCCAGCTCGGTGGGCTGCAGGAAGCGGATCCGCCGGCGTGGCGTGCGGTTCTTCTTCGGCCGGTCGACCAGCGCGACGGGGTTGGCCGACACCCACTGGCGCCTCACCGCGAAGGCGAAGATCCCGTGCAGGAAGTTGAGGTGGTTCTGGATGGTCTTCGAGGCGTAGCCCTGGTCGAGCTTTTGCCTCAGGTAGGCCGCCACCAGCTCGGCGTCGATGCGGTCGATCCGCCGCTCGCCGAAGAACTCCTTGAAGTGGCCGCGCAGATAGCCGCGGTAGTCCTCGATCGTGGTGCGCTTGCGCTCCATCACGGTCTCGAGGTGGTCGATGTACGTCTCGCCCGCCTGGATCAGGGTGCGGCGCTGGCCGACCGGGAGTGCCACCTCCTCCATCATCCGGCGGCGCAGCTCGCGCTCTGCCTCCGGCCGGGTCATCCCCTCGCCGCCGCCGACCGGCCGCTTGGGACCGAGCTTCCTTTTCACCCGCACCGGGCCGACCCACCACGAGCCGTACCAGCTCTCCCCGCCTCCCTTCTTCTTCTCCGGCCAAAGCCGGCCGCTTCCGTAGGAACGTCGCGTCATCGCCTCCAACTTAGGCCCCCTGTCCAGACTGGGAAATGGAACCTTTTTGGAACCTTGGAGGCCGGCGGCCGCCTATTGGCTTACACGAAAGGCCCGGAAATCCGGGCCTTTCGCGAGTAGCGGGGGCGGGATTCGAACCCGCGACCTTCGGGTTATGAGCCCGACGAGCTACCAGACTGCTCCACCCCGCGTCGCTGCGCCTAGTTTACCGCGCAAAATTGGGGATCGCAAACGGGTCCACTGCGGGGTGGTGCTCTTCGTCGCCCGTCCAGACCTGGCCAATCGCCGGCCGAGATGGGCCGGCCGCCGGGGGCCCGGTTCCTTTGGGGCGAATTGCCTACTCAGGCAGAGCGCGACTCTTCCGCGCAAGTCGGCGAGTGAGGGCCAGCGCCGGGCATCGCGAGATCCTGCTCTCCCCGCGCTGGCGGGACATCGGATGGGCAAGAGGCTGTCCGGATGCAGCGGACGCCTAAGCGAGGCGTGGGCATCCCGCGGTCATCGGTCATCGCTAGGATGCCTGCCGGTGAAGGGCGATCGGAGGACATGACCGCCGCGATCCGCGTCGCCGTCCTCGACATCGGCACGAACTCCACCCGGCTGCTGATCGCCGATGTCGAGGGGACGAAGGTCAGCGAGGTCGAGCGCCGCACCACGGTGACCAACCTCGGCCGGGGCGTCGACCACGCCGGCCTGCTCTGCTCCGAGGCAATCGAGGACGTCTGCTCGGTGGTCGCCGACTACAAGGCGCGCTACGAGGAGATGGCCGCCGAACGAGTGATGGCGATCGCGACCAGCGCAGTCCGTGACGCGGTCAACGGGGAGGCCTTCATCGCCGAGCTGCGCGAGCGCTTCGGGCTCGACACGCAGCTGTTGACGGGTGAGGAGGAAGCCCGCCTCACCTATCTCGGCGCGACCTCACACCGGCCCATCGAGGCGGAGACCACTCTCGTCTTCGACATCGGCGGCGGCTCGACCGAGCTGATCGTCGGTTCCGGCAGCGAGGTCGGCTTTCACGCCTCGATGCAGGCCGGGACCATCCGTCAAGCCGAGCGCCATCTCACGTCGGATCCGCCCCACCCCCACGAGCTCGAGGACCTAGCGGCTGAGATCCACAAGTTGATCGAGCGGGCGATCGC
>JBLMXF010000054.1:0-33524 GCA_050257595.1 Acidobacteriota bacterium
CCACCCCAGGGGCGGAGGGCCACCCGCCCGCTCATCCCCCTCGCGTCCCCCGCCCCTCCTCGCGCTTTCTCGCGCGGGAACATGCCGATGAGCGAGGCAGGGGCCGTCCTCATGGCCGCCCTTCAGCGCGCCGGGAGCGCCTGCCCCCTCGCTCTTGAACTAGGTGGGCGGGCTCGTCTCTTTGCCGGGTGGGGGGCGGGGGAAGCTGTCGACTTTCAGCTGTGAGCTGTTTTTCCTTGCCCCCGGGGTTGCGCCGCGGTGCTCGCCGGTGCGCCCGCCCGTGAGGATCCTCGGGGAGCCGTGTGACGTGGTCCGACTGCGGCGGCGAGACAACGAGTACCATGATGGCTGTGAGACAGTTCGCCGCGATCACCGGCACGATCGGCGCCTCGCTGGCTGTATCGCTGGCGGTCGTCGTGAGCGGGCAGGAACCGAGCGCGGTCCCACGCGGCTTCGGCCAGCGCGTCGAGGTCCGGCTGGGCACCCTCGAGGTCGCCGTGCTCGACGCCGACGGCCAGCCGGTCTGTGATCTCCAGGCAGCGGATTTCGCGCTTCGGATCGGTGGCGAGGAGTGGCCGATCACGCACTTCGAGCCGTGCCGCTCGCCGGGGGCAGCGGTCGAGAACCCGATCCCTGCTGGGACCATGCCGGCGCCGACGGCCACGCCCGAGCCCGACAAGGAGACCGTGTGGGTGATCGTCGTCGACAACCGCAACCTCTCCGTGTTCAATCGGAACGCGGTGCTCCGGCGGCTCGGGGAGTTCGTCAGGGCCCGGTTTCGGCCGCCGGCCCGGGCGACGGTCCTCGCCCTTCTCGACCGCGTCGAGGTGGTCTGTCCGCTGACCTCGGATCCGGACTCGGTCATCGCATCGCTCGAGGCGCTGCGGGCCGGGACCTCGGGGATCGGCAGCAGCCAGGCCCTGCTGCGCATGGGGGAGGCCCAGATCCGGGAGATCTGGGAGGAGCCCAGCCCGCTGAAGCCTGACCGCATGATGATGACCGCTCGTCTCTACGCGGGGCAGATCCTCGCCTCGCTGCGGCAGACCTGCGCGAACCTCGAGCGGTTGATGCGCAGCCTCTCGGGGGTGCCGGGCCGGAAGGCGCTCGTCTACGTGTCGGACGGTCTGCCTCTCCAGCCCGCCCGAGAGCTGTTCACTCTTGTGACCGAATACTTCCCGGCGCTGACCACGGCCCAGGGCGGGGCCGAGAGCTTCAGGGCCGAGGGCCTGTTCACCGAGCTCGGCGACTACGCGGTCGCCGCGGGGGTTGCCTTCTATCCGATCGACGCACAGGGCGTGCAGGTCTCCGGAGGCTTCGAGGCCGAGCGACGCGAATCGTACTCCAGCGAGGTCGCCGACCTCCTCCGGCACAACCACCAGCAGACACTCTCGTACCTCGCGGTCCGGACCGGCGGGCTCGCGGTGCTCAACACCAACAACTTCGGAGAGGCACTCGAGAGGATCGCCACCGCCGTGGAGGCGACCTACTCGCTCGGCTTCCCGCTCGAGCACCTCGAGACGGACCAGCCGCTCCGCGTCGAGCTCGGCTTGCGCACCGGCCGGAAGCTGCGGCTGCACTACCGACCGGTGTTCGTCAACCGCCTGCCGGAGACCGCGGTCGCGGACCGTACCTCGGCCGGCCTGCTGTTCGACCTTGCCGACAACCCGCTTCGCGTGTCGGTCGCGACCGAGGCGCCTCGTGTCGTCTCCAAGGACCGCTGCGCGGTCCCGCTTGTCATCCGGGTCCCGCTCGCGAGCCTCGTCCTGCCGGCCGAAGGCGGGGAGCTCTCCGGTGCCGCGGTCGTGTTCTACCAGGCCGCCGACGCCGAGGGTCACCGCTCGCAGCTCGCCCGCATTCGCCATCCGCTCCGCATCCCGCTCGGGCGCGCATCCGCCGTTCGGGAGCTCGCGATCTCGACCGAGGTGGAGGTCGGTGCGGGTGAGGGGCGCGTTTCTGTTGGCGTGCTTGACGAGGTTTCGGGTCAGGCCGGCTACGCGACGGCGCGGGTCGATTGCTCCACCAGGACGGTGCGACGCTGAGCGCTGACCCCCGCGCCGGTCGCGGCTCGACGCCCTCGGGCTCGAGACCTCCGGCTTGGAGTGGGGGCTTGCGGAGCAGCGAGATCGCTATCGTGGTCAAGCCTTAAGGCGCAGGTCTCCGACCGTGGTGACCGTCTCGATCCTGCGGCGCAAGGTGGGCCAGGTCGTGAGGTGACCGGCGAGGGCCGAAGCGGCCACCGTGGTCGGGGAGGCGAGGTACACCTGGCCTGGGCCGGAGCGACCGGGGAAGTTGCGATTGATCGAGGAGACCGTCACGTCGGCGGTCCGCGTCGAGACCCCGGGCCCGGCGTTGATGCAGGCGCCGCACCCGGGCGGCAACAGGATCGCCCCGGCGCGCGCAAACACCTCCGTGTGGCCGAGCTTGCGACAGTGGTCGAGGACGTCCTGACTGCCGCACTGAATGAAGAAGCGCACGTGGGCGGCCGCCCGCAGGCCGTGCTCGAGGCCCCACGCGAGAACTCCGGCCAGCATGTCCATGTCGGTTCGCTTGCCGGCCGTGCACGACCCCCCGTAGGCGATCTGGATCGGCAGCCCCTCGAGCTCGCGGGCCGGCCGGCCGTTGCCTGGATCACCGGGGGTGGCGATCAGCGGTTCGAGCTCCGAGGCGTCGAGCGTGATGGTCGCGGCGTACTGGCAACCGGGGTCGGAATGGAGGCCCGCAACGAGTGCCTCGGCGTCGCTGCGGCTGAGGTCGCGGCGGTCCGCGAGGAACTCCACGACCTTCATGTCGGGCTCGACGATGCCGGTGAGGCCGCCCACCTCGGCGGCCATGTTCGTGAGGGTGGCACGCTCGTCGATCGGCAAGGCGCGCACGACCGGGCCGCCGAATTCGATGATCCTCCCGACCGCCTGTCCGGAGCGTACGAAGTGGTGGGCAAGCAAAAGGAGGGCGAGATCCTTCGCCGCGACATCGGGGGAGGGCGTTCCGACGATCTCGACCCGCACCGTTGGCGGCACGGATATCCGCACGTCGCGGGTGAACCAGGCGTTGAACATCTCGGTCGTCCCGCACCCGATGGCCAGCGCGCCGAGAGCTCCGGCCTGGCAGGTGTGCGAGTCGGTGCCGAGCACGACCTGGCCCGGCACGGCGTGGCGGTCGAGCACGATCGTGTGGCAGATCCCCTCGCTCGTGCCGTCGCGCCCGCCGCCGTAGAGGCGCACGCCGGTCCGCCGGGCGAACTCGGCCTGGCGGAGGCCGAGCTGGCGGGCCAACGCCAGCCTCCCCTCCGCGACCTCGTCGGGCGGCATCACCTCGGCGAGCAACGCGAGGTGGTCGCGAAAGAAGAGCACTGACTCGTGATCGGTGATCGGGATCCCGGGGCCGACCGCGTTGTCCCAGAACATCGAGGCCATCGGGGTGACGTACTCGTGGGAGAAGCGCAGGTCCACCGTGATGAAGCCGGCGTCGCCGGGAGCCACTGCAGGAACGCCCGTGGGTCCATGGCGGCGGACGTGTGACGCGACGATCTTCTCCGCCACCGTCATCGGCCGCGGTGCCGTCCCCAGCTCGGGAAGGTCCACGATGCCCTGAAAGCGCGCGACGTTGAACGGGAAGAGTCCTCCGAAGCGCACGATCTGGGCGGTGATGGGATCCTTCCCCGCGGTGAACGCAGCCAGCGGCAAGAGCTCCCCACGGCCGAGCCTCGTGAGGACGTCTCGATCGGTGCTGGTAAGCACGCCGAGGTTGACGCAGTTTGCCTCGTAGATCCGCTCGAAGCTCTCGGCCACCGCGAGGCGGATGCCGGCGGCCAGCTCGGCGTAGGGGGCAGCCTCGCGGGACGATCCCTTGCCGCGGCGCCGCCCCGCGGCGGAGGCGACGAACCCGCCCGCCTTGACCGCACCACGGGCGACCGGTCGTTCACCGCGGCACTCGAGGCCGGTGTACGGGAACTCACCGAGGGTGTCGTCGAAGTAGTAGCAGATCCGCGCCGGCGCGATCTCGTCGGTCGACACGTCGTTGCGCAGCACCGGCTCGGCGTGGGACCCCAGATCGCGGCCGGCGAGCTGTTCCCTGATCAGATCGGGAGCGTCGGTGAGGAACAGCGTGCGGCCGGACAGCTCGACCTGCTCCGGTCGCCGCTCGACCTTGCGCTTGCGCCACCAGTCTGCCACGCCCATCCAGTTTACGGCATCGTGGCCCATGGGCCGGGGCTCGAGGGCAGGACATGAGACCGACGGACCGGTCAGGTCGATGCCCAGGCGCACATCCTTGCCTCTCGTCAAGCCCGCGATCCGGGGCTCGGGAGAGGTAGCATGCGCCGGTGCGAACCGCGGATTTCGACTACCACCTCCCCGCGGAGCTGATCGCGCAGCAGGCACGCCCGCGAGGGACCTCGCGGATGCTCGTGCTGGACCGCCGTGCCGATCGCCTCCGCTTCAGCGATGTCCGGGCCCTCCCCGCGTGTCTGCGACCGGGCGACGTGCTGCTGCGCAACGATGTGCGAGTGATCCCGGCCCGGATCCGAGCACGCCGACCCGGCGGCGGGAGTGCCGAGCTGATGCTGGTCCGGCCCACCGCTGACGACACCTGGGAGGTGCTGGCGCGGCCCGCCAAGCGGCTGCGAGCCGGGATCGCGCTCACGCTCCGCTGCGGCGCCGCGGTCCCCGTGGAGCGGGTCGGGGAGGGCCGCTGGCTGGTCGCCTTCGATCCCCCGCTCGACGCGGCACACCTCGAGGAGGTCGGCGAGGTGCCATTGCCGCCGTACATCCGGCGGGAGCATGGGCCGGAGGAGAGCGACCGCGGGCGTTACCAGACCGTCTACGCCCGCCAGGGGAGAGCCGTGGCGGCCCCGACGGCTGGGCTCCATTTCACGCCGGAGCTGCTCGAGTCGGTCTCGGCGCGCGGCGTGTCCACGGTGAGCGTGACGCTGCACGTCGGGCCGGGAACGTTCCAGCCGGTCAAGGCCGAGGACCCCCGCGACCACCGGCTCGACCCCGAGGACTACGAGATCCCGGAGAGCACGGCCCGGGAGATCAACGGCGCGCTCGCCGCCGGTCGCCGGGTGGTGTGCGTCGGGACCACGTCGTGCCGCGCCTTGGAGCATGCCCTCTCCGTCGGCCACGGCCGCCTTGCGTCGGGAGCGGGGCGTGCCGAAGCCTACATCGTTCCGGGCTACCGCTTCCTCGGGACAGGGGCGTTGCTGACCAACTTCCACCTGCCGCGCTCGACGCTCCTGATGCTGGTGTCGGCCTGGGCCGGGCGCGAGCGGGTCCTCGCCGCCTACCGCGAAGCCGTGGCGGCGGGCCTGCACTTCTACTCGTTCGGCGACGCCATGCTGGCACTCTAGCCTGCTGCCATCCGGTCGGAAACAGAAAGACGCGAGGCCCGAGGCCTCGCGATGGGGCGTGCGGGATGAGGACACGGCGGAGCAGGCGAAGCGGCCGGGCCCGGCGAGGGCCCGGCCGCTGGCCGGTCACTTCTTGGTTTCGGCGGCGCCGGTGGCGTGGCCGTGGAGCTTGATCTCGACCTTCTTCTCGAGGCTGTCGTAGTACTCCTTGAGGATCGCGACCACCTCGGGCTTGGAGAACTCCTTGGGGACCGGCTTGCCCTCACTCATGAGCTTGCGCAGGAGGGTGCCGGAGAGCAGCAGGCGCGCACCGCCCTTGTACTGACCGTTCTCGTCGATGACCGCCTTGGAGTCGTGCGGGCAGGTCTTCATCGATGCCATAGTGCCGCACTCGTAGCAGAAGAACGTCCAGTCGAGAGGCAGCGGCTTGAGTTGGAGGGCATCCGACGGGATGTCGTGGAAGATCGTCTGGGCGTCGAACGGGCCGTAGTAGTCGCCGACGCCGGCGTGGTCGCGGCCGACGATCAGGTGGGAGCACCCGTAATTCTGGCGGAACACGGCGTGGAGCAGCGCCTCGCGCGGACCGGCGTAGCGCATGTCGAGCGGGTAACCGCCCTGGATCACCCTTTCCTTGCGGAAGTACTTGTTGATCAGTGCCTCGATCGCGCGCACCCGGACATCCGCGGGGATGTCGCCCTCCTTGAGCTTGCCGACCAGCTGGTGGATGTACACGCCGTCGCACACCTCGATGGCGATCCAGGCAAGGTAGGCGTGGGAGTTGTGCATCGGGTTGCGGAGCTGGAGAGCGGCCACGGTCGTCCAGCCCCGCTCCTCGAACATCTTGCGGGCCTCGGCGGGACGCTGGTAGAGCCCCTTGAAGTGTTCAGGGAAGTACGACTCCGAGAGCACCTTCACCGGGCCGGCGAGGTTGATGTCGGCCTGCTTCATGACCAGCTTGACGCCCGGGTGGGCCTCGTCTGTGGTCCGGAACACCTGCTTGCACTCGTGAGCTTTGTCGATGGTGTACTTCTCGGCCACCTTCATGGTCGCCATCAGGGTGTCGTTCTCAGTGTCCCAGAGGGCGACTTCCTCACCGATGGCAATCGAGTCGGCCAGGCTCTTCTCGGCGGAGAGGGTGATCGGGATCGGCCAGAAGAGGTTTCTCTTCGAGGGCATGCGGTAGTCGTCGCAGATCCCCTTCCAGTCGTCGTGACCCATGAACCCGTCGAGAGGCGTGAAGCCGCCGATCCCCATCATGATCAGGTCGCCGGTCTCGCGGCTGGTCAGGGGGACCTTCTTCAGCTTCTCGGCCTTGCGAAGCTCGGCGGCCAGCGCCGCGCCCTCGAGGAGCAGCGGCTTGAGAGTTGGACTGCCATGCGGTGGGACCAGTTTGCTCATGCGACGCCTCCCTTTTCTCTCGCGTCCGTCTGATCATCCGTTGCGGCGGCCGTGCCGCCACAAGCCCGTGACCTGGGCGACAAACAGGCGATTCGTCGAGGTGCCGCCCACTCACCGAGGGGCTCCGACCTCGCCTCCGTGTCGCCTCGTCGTTGCACCGCCTCGGAGGCTTGCAAGAGTTGTACCAGATTTCACAAACTGAACGGACCGCCCGGATCTGTGCTTTTCGGTGTGCGGCGCGGCGGTCGCGGGAACGCGAGGTAACGGCCTCTGGATGTCGTTACGGGGTCGTGACACGTCCGGCATGACACGTCTTGCTGCGGGTGACCGGCGCTGGGGGTGCCAGGAGGGCGTGGGGCGCGTTACACTCCCGCGGCTGTGATCCGAGGCACCGGAGGGACAGATGCGGAGAATGCTGGCGGTCGGGGTGTTGTTGGCCGGAGTCGCGAGTGGGGGTGTGATGGCTGGCGAGAACGACATGAGAGAAGAGCGCTACAAGTGGAACCTTGCCGACCTGTACCCGAACATGGCGGCGTTCGACGCCGCGCGCAGGCAGGTGGCCGAACGGCTGCCCGACCTGGAGGCGAACACCGGCAAGCTCGCGGGCTCGCCCGTCGTGTTGAGGCAGACCCTGGAGACCTACTTCGGCACGGCCAAGGAGCTGAGCCGGATCTCGTCGTACGCGAGCATGCTGTCGGACGAGGATACCCGGGTCCCCGAGGCGCTGGCCGCCCGCCAGGAGGTCCAGCAGCTCGGGACCGAGTTCGCCAGTCACACGTCGTGGCTCGCCCCCGAGATCCTCGCCTTGCCCGCGGGGACAATCGGGCGCTTCCTCAAGGCCGAGCCCGGGCTTGCCCCGTACCGTTTCTACCTCGAAGATCTCGAACGGCAGCGCGCCCACACGCTGTCTCCCCCCGAGGAGAAGATCCTGGCCGAGGCCAGCCTGGTCACCCCGGCGCCGTACTCGGTGTACGGGATTCTTGCCAACGCTGACCTCCCGTTTCCCGAGGTCCAGCTCTCGGACGGGACCAAGGTGCGGCTCGACAACGCCGCCTACACCAAGTACCGCGCCGCCGCCAACCGGCAGGACAGGATCACGGTCTTCAAGGAGTTCTGGAAGACCTATCGCGAGTTCGAGCGCACGTTTGGCGTCGCCCTCGACGCCCAGGTCAAGCGTGACCTCTTCTACGCGCGGGCCCGCAAGTACCCGACGTCGCTGGCCGCCGCCCTCGACGCTTCAAACGTCCCCGAGGCGGTGTACCGGACCCTGGTCGCGGAGACCAACCGGGCCCTGCCCACCCTGTACAGGGCGTTCGAGCTTCGCGCCAAGCTTCTGGGCATCAAGGAGCTGGCATACTACGACATCTACCCCCCGCTGGTCCCGACCCTGAAGATGGACTTTCCCATCGATAGGGGCGAGGCGGCCGTTCTCGACGCCCTCAAACCGCTCGGCCCGGACTATGTGGCGGCCGTGCGCAAGGGATTCGCCGCGCGCTGGATGGATGTCTACCCGCAGCCGGGCAAGCGCTCCGGTGCGTACTCCAATGGCTCGGCGTACGATGTCCACCCTTACGTGCTGATGAACTACAACGACGACTACGACAGCGTGTCGACGGTGGCCCACGAGTGGGGGCACGCGATGCACTCCCATCTCGCCAACCAGGCGCAGCCGTATCCCACTGCCGACTACTCGATCTTCATCGCCGAGGTGGCTTCGACGTTCAACGAAGCGCTCCTTCTGCGTCACATGCTGGACTCCGCGAGCAGCGACGAGGAGCGCCTCTACCTCCTGGGCTCGTACCTCGAGAGCCTGCGCGGGACGTTCTTCCGGCAAGCGATGTTCGCGGAGTTCGAGCTTGCCATTCACGAGGCGGTCGAGCGCGGCGAGGCGCTCACCGGTTCCAAGCTGTCCACCATGTACGGCGAGCTGCTGCGCCGCTACCACGGGCACGACAGAGGGGTCGTGCGGATCGACGATGCCTACACGGTGGAGTGGGCCTACATTCCGCACTTCTACTACGACTTCTACGTCTACCAGTACGCCACCTCACTGGCCGCCTCGACGCAGCTCGCCCGTGAGGTCCTCGACGGCAAGCCGGGCGCTCGCGAGCGCTATCTCGGCCTGCTCAAGGCGGGCGGCTCCCGCTACCCCTACGAGTTGCTCAAGGACGCCGGCGTCGACCTCGCCACGCCCGAACCCTACCGGGCACTCGAAGCGCAGATGAACTGGGCCATCGACGAGATCGAGAAGATCATCGCCAAGAGACCAAGCTGACCGCCAACGGCTCACGGAGCATGAGGGACGGCCCCCCGGCCACTCACATCGTGGTGGGGGCCGTTGGTCGTCCGGCGTGTTCCTTGCTCCGGCGCTCAGCTTCGTGTTCTGGCCTCGAACCTCTTCGCGTCAACGCCGGTCAGGCGGGCGTTCACGAGCGCCAGCGTGCGGTACAGCATGTGCGCGAACTTGGAGTAGGGGAAGGTCAGGAACAGGCTCATCACGACGCCGAGGTGGACGACGTAGAGGGTCAGGCCGAGACTCGCATCGCCCATCAGGCGGGTCACCTCGACGGCGGTCCCGGTAAGCACGACGAGCACCACGACACTGAGAAAGAAGGTGTCGAACGCGTTGGATGCGCCCGCGACCCTGGCGTCGCCGAGCCGGTTGCCGACCAGCAGCGCGATTCCGGCCAGCAGGAGCACCATCGAGAGGTTGCCGAGGATCTTGTAGGGGTGGGAGAGGGCGAGCGGCATGGCGAGGTGTTGGACGTAGATCCCGACGATGAGCAGGCCGGAGGTGACGGCGGCGCCGACGAACCCCCACATCAGGGTGAGGTGCCCGAGCTGGCGCGGTTTGGCGGTCTCGCAGGAACCGAAGCGCTTGTGGGTGGCGATGTCCGCCAGGACGGGCCAAAGCCCGGTCAGAAACGATCCCTTTCTCTGCCCGCTGGCGCCCAGGAGTCCCCAGAAACGGCGCCCGCTCACCCAGCCCGCCAGCATCACCCAGGCCGCGACCGGGAAGAACACCGAGTAGATGAACCGATGGGGAACGAACTGCTCGTACGCCCAGTTCTGAGGCAGACCGGCCGGCACCGCGAGATGGCCCGTAGCGGCGAGGAGCGCGACCCAGAACGCGATTGGGACGCCAAGGAGCAGGAGCCAGCTCGAGCGGGCGGCGCCGACCAGACGACCGATGAAGCCCGGGAAGGCGAGCTTCTCGATCACCAATGAGCGGATGACACCGACCACGTCGCCGGGCTTGGCATCCCGGGGGCAGCGCACGGTGCAGTCGTTGCACTGGTGGCAGAGCCACACCGCCGGATCGGCCGCGAGGCGTTCGGCCAGTCCCCACTGTGCCCACAGCATGATCCGGCGCGGGAACGGTGACTCGTCCGGTGAAAGCTCGCACACGCCGGAGCAGGTCGCGCACTGGTAGCAGCGCGTCACCGCCTCGCCGCCGCGGCGGCGTAACGCGTCCCGAAAGTCCTGTGAGCGCAGCAGGGTTGGTATCGCGGCCATCGTCCAGCCTCCCTCAGAACCCCTTCATCGGGTTGGGCCCGAGCTCCTCGATGGTCGCTGCGAACTCGTCGAGAACCTCGGGGATGCGCGCGAACTCGTCGTGTGCCAGCTCGACGACCCGGATCCTCTCGGGCTCGAGGGCGAGACGCTGGAGGGTCTCCTGGACGTTGCCGAGCCTTGTCTGGGCGAGCTGGGAGCCACGCACGTAGTGACACTGGTAGTCGTCGCCTGACTTGCAGCCGATCAGGATCACGCCGTCGATCCCGCGCGACAGGGAGTCCGCAATCCACACGATGTTGGTGGAACCCAGGCAGCGGATCGGGATGACGCGGACCCAGGGGTTCCAGCTCCTTCGCTGGTTGGCGGCGATGTCGAGCGCGGGGAGCGCGTCGTTCTCGCACATCAGGGCGAGGATGCGGGGCTTCTCCTCGAACTCCTCCGGGACGCTCATCGCCTTGATCATGCCCGCGACGGCATCGACCGAGTAGTCGGGGAACGAGATGATCCGTTCCGGGCAGGCGCCCATGCAGATGCCGCACCGCCGGCAGCGCAGCGGGTTGAGCTGCGGCGTGCCCTTCTCATCCTCGTTGAGCGTGCCGAAGGGGCATTCCTCGGTGCACCGCTTGCACTGCGTGCAGCGTTGCAGGAAGAACTCGGGAACGTTGACGTCCCCGGCCCGCGGGTGAACAGCCTCACCGCGGGTCGCGGCCGCGATGCACTGCACCGCCTTCATGGCGGCGCCGGCGCCGTCCTCCGCCGCCTGCGAGGCCTCCATCGGGGCGTGAACGGTGCCGGCGGCATAGACCCCGGTCCGTCGCGTTTCGTACGGGAAGCAGATGAAGTGCGAGTCGGGGAAGCCGTAGCGCAGGGTCGGCAGGTCCGGGCCCTGGCGGTATTCGAGGTTGAGGATCTCGGTGCCCTGGTGGCCGGCGTACTGAGCCGCGATCTTCCGGGCCTCCTCGCGCTGGGTCTCGCTCTCGCCGGTCTGCGTTCGCTTGGCGGCGTCGCTGTGGATGCGGATCGCCTCGCCGTCCGCGGAGTTGGGGACGAGTCCGACGGCGAGCACAACGAGGTCGGCGTCGAGCACGGTCCCCTCGCCCAGCAGGCTGTCGCGCAACGCCACCTTGAGGTGACCGTTGCCGCTCACGCCGGCCACTTCGCCGCGGGTGAACAGCGACCCGGGTTGCTGCTGGACGGCGAGGTAGAACCGCTCGAGCTGACCCGGGGTCCGCATGTCGCGGTAGACGACGGCCGTCTCGACTCCGGGGTGGGCCTTGTGGATCGACGCGACCTGGCGCAGCGTTGCGGTGCAGCAGTCTGCCGAGCAGTAGGGGAGATGCTCGGCGTCGCGCGAGCCGGCGCACTGGATGAACACGATGCGGCCCGGCAACCCGCCATCGGAGGGACGCTTGAGCGCACCGGACGCCAGCATGGCGTCGAGCTGCGCAGAGGTGATCACGTTGGGGGAGACACCGTAGCCGAGATGGGCGAGGTTAGCGGCGTCGTACGGGCGGGCGCCGGTCGCCTGGACAATCGACCCGGCGGTGAGGGTCACCGCGCCGGCCGGGGTCGAGAGCTCGACGTGGAACTGGCCGGGCTGGCCCTTGATCGAGGTCACCGCCGTGCCGGTGTAGATCCGGACGTCGGCGTGTGTGGTGAGCTCGGAGATCAGCTTGGGCAGGTAGTTGGCGTGGAGCGTGTCGTACGGGGGCGCGTCGGGCACCAGGTCGCGCAGCGCGGCGAGCGACCCGCCGAGAGCGGGCGATTTCTCGACCACGACGACGGGATGGCCGAGGTCGGCGGCAGTCCGGGCTGCGGTCAGGCCGGCGAGGCCTCCGCCGACCACCAGGACGGTTCGCTCGATGGACTCCACCAGAGGCTTGGGCAGGCTGACCTTGGCCAGGCGCGCGTAGCCCATGCGGAGGAGGTCCTCGGCGAGCATCTGGGTGTCCTCGTTCCCGGCAGGGTGGGACCACACGACCTGCTCGCGCAGGCTCACGCGCTCGACCGCGTGGCGAGCCGGGTCGAAGGCGAACGACTCGGTCTTGGCGCGCGCGGAACAGGCGGCCACGAGAGCTCCACCGAACGTCCCATCGTCCAGCGCCGCCCGAATCGCGGCGACGCCCTCGGCGGCGCACAGGCACGGATGGGTCTGACAGCTGGCGGCCCCGAGCTCCTCGGCAACCGCGGTCAGCGCCTCGGTCTTGAGCGCGTCACCGATGCCGCAGCCGGTACACAGGAAGACGCCGAGCCTTTCCATCTATGCGCTCCTTCCCGCCGCGATGCACGCCCGGGCGGTGGCACCCGTGGCGTCCCGCACGCTCGCCGCCACGTCCTCGGGTCGGTGTGCGACACCCGCGACCACGATTCCTGGTTTCTCGACGCCGAAACCGTCCTCGTCGATGGCGAGGCCGAAGAGCTGCGCTTCACGGCCCAGGCCGGGAACCATCCCGGTGGCCAGGACAACCAGGTCCGCCTCGGCGTCGACGATCTTCCCGCCTTCGACGTCCTCCACCCGGAGCTGCAGGGCCGAACCGCTGCGCGTGACCTTGGCGACTTTCCCCTTGACGAGGCGAACCCCGTCCATGGCGGCGACTCGCGTCAGCATGTCCTCGTTCCGACCCGGGGCACGGCGGTCGATGTAGTAGATCGTCACCTCGGCGTCAGGGAGCTGCTCCTTGACGTAGATCGCCTGCTTGAGCGATGCCAGGCAGCACACCGCCGAGCAATACGCGAGATGGTTGACGTCGCGGGAACCGGCACACTGCACGAACGCCACCCGCTTGGGCGGCTGCTGGTCGGAGGGTCGGAGGATCTTGCCGCCGGTCGGTCCTGCAGGCGCCGCCATGCGCTCCATGTGGACGTTGGCGACGACGTCAGGGAACAACCCGCCGCCGAGCTCCGGAAGGCGCTCGAGAGGGTACGGCTCCCACCCGGTCGCGATCACCACGGCGCCCACGTGTACCGCTTCCGTGTGCTCCTTGGCGTCGAGGTCGATGGCGTCGTAGGTGCAGGCTTCGCGACACGCGTGGCACTCGTTCGGGCAGGCTGTCCGGTCGAGCACGAAACGTTTCGGCCATGCGTTGGGGTGCGGGAGGCGGATCGCCGGGACCTCTGTCAGCTCGAGGTTGAACGCGTCCTTCACCCTGGCCGGACACACTGGAGTGCAGGCGCCGCACGCCGTGCAGCGGTCTTTCACGAAGGTCGGAGCGTGGGTGAGTGTCACGTCATAGCCCTCGTCGGTCGCGCGGCATTCGGTGACCCGGGTGTGGGTGAGCACACGGACGCGGTGGTTGCGCTCGAGACGTCGCGTGTTGATCTCCATCCCGCACGAGGGGGGGCAGAGCTTGGGGAAGTAGTGGTGATTGCGCAGCACGCGCCCGCCCACGCACGCGTCGCGTTCCACGAGCACGACCTCGCGGCCCGCCTCGGCGGCCTCGAGGGCGGCCGTGATGCCGGCGATACCCGCCCCAACCACCAGCAGGGGTCGGGATGTGGCTGTCGTCATGGCGTCCTCCCGGATGGAGTGGTCTGAGTCCTCGTCTTCAGAGTGGGCTCGGCGAAGAGAGCGAAGCGGAGCCAGCGGAACGCAAAGCGAAGCAGGGCTTCGTCGCTGGTCGTGAGCTCCTGAACGACTCCTTCCTCGACTTCGAAGCGGCGCAGGAAGCTGGACTCGAGGACGAAGCGGCGGAACGCGTCGAGGTCGTAGCACGCGGTGTGGAAGAGCTCGATTCGCTTGGGATCGAGCTGGCGGCCGCCGATGAACCACGGGTGGCTGACGATGTCGCGGAAGCCCGCCTCGAGCTCCTCACGTTCCTCGACCTTCTGGTCGGCCCGCCACCGTTCGACTGTCCATTCCGAGGGCTCCTCCCGGCCATGGCAGAACTCGTCCTCGAAGAGAAAGTAGACCGGCTCGGGTTCGACGCCGGCGCGCGCCGGGGGCAGGGCCATGCCGAGCGGGTACATCCGGCACGCCCACGGGCGGTCCTCGTAGACCGTACAGCCTGCCTCGCCGACGAACGGGCAGGGCCGGCCTGTGTCCTCGCCCATGCGCAGCATGACCACGGGAAGATGGAGGTCCTTGGTGATCGGCGTCAGGGTGTGCTGCGCGAGGAACTCGCTGGTCGTCAGACCTTGGCGACGTGCGAGGCGGAGCACGTCGAGCGGGGTCAGCATGATGTTGACATCGGCGCAACAGCGGTTGAAGCAGGCCACACTTTGATGGCAGCCGAAGCGGAACGCCTCGTCCCTGCCGAGCTGTCGCTTCTCCCGCAGCGCCTCCGGAAGTGCCGCAGCCGTCGAGCTCATATTCCGTCCCCCCCTTGCCCCGGTGCATCGCCGGGGATCACGTCCTCGCCGGGTGAGGCGGCGAGGACGTCATCCTCGATGATGCGATCGCGCAGCGCGCTCCGCGACCACACCGGGATCGGCGAGGCCTGACCGCTGGTCGGGTCCAGCCGATAGCGGTACGACGAGCGGACGCCGTAGTGCTCCTCCATCCACACCCAGCCGCGGCAGAAGTACGGGCAGTCGTCGTTGAAGCAGGCGAGCTGGAAGGTGCCGTCCCATCCGCCCTCGTCCGGCAAGCTGAACGGAGTGAGCGGCTGATCGCAGTGGGGGCAGAGCGGGAAGATCTTGGGAGCCACGGTCTCCTCGGGGCGCGAGAAGACCCCGGGCGCACAGTGGCGCCCGGGGTCGCTCGGAATCGTGCGTCAGCCGCCCAGCAGCTCGTGCTCGCCGGGTGTCTTGAAGATGTGGACGATCGGCCGCTTGGTCATCTCCCACTCGTTGGTGGTGGGGTTGAGCTTGCAGTTGACGAAGCAGTGCCAGTTCTTCTCGTCCATCTTGGGCTTGTCGGAACGGAAGTAGTATCCGGGCCAGCGGGTCTCCTCGCGGAACATGATCGAGCGGACGTGCGCCTCGGCCTGGTACATGCGGTGGACGTTCTCCCAGCACCGCATCAGCTCGTGGAGGTCGGCTGCCCCGAGCTTGGCCGCGTCCTCCTTGAGGAAGACGAGCAGCTCGAGGCCCCTCTTGAGCAGTGCCTCGGAGGTGGTGAACTGTGACGTCACCCCGCCCGCGTACTCGTCCATGAGCTTCTGGAGGCGCATCTGGAACATCTTCGGCCTGATGTAGTTGGGGTTGACGTCACTCTGCGTGGTCGCGCCCTTGAACTGCAGGAAGTTCTCGATCGGCTTGTAGGTCTCGGCCTTGAGGGCCTCGATCCTGGCCGCATCGAGCTTCGCAGACTGGGGCTTCTCCTTGACGATGTAACGGATCGCGGCCTTGGCGGCAATCCGTCCCTCTGCGTGGGAGCCAGAGGAGAACTTGTGAGACGAGGCTCCGGAGGCGTCGCCGGCGCAGAACAGACCGCGCGCGGTCGACATGTTCTCGTACCCCCAGAAGTACTCCTTGGGTGCGAGGTCCTCGGGGCCGGACACCCAGGCGCCGGAGGCGCCGGAGTGCGAACCGATGAAGTACGGCTCGGCGGCCGCGATCTCGGAGGACTTCTCCTCGGGTGCCGTGTTGGTGGCGGCCCACAGGATCGCCTGCGAGATCGTCATGTCGAGGAAGTCCTCCCAGGCCTCGGACTCGAGCTCCTTGAGCTTCTTCTTGGCGGCCTTGTCGTCGCCGGAGCCGGCGGCGATCTTCTGAATCGCTTCCTCGGTGCGCATGTAGATCGGGCCCTTGCCCTCCATCACGTCGAGCATGCCGAGGTAGTTGCGCAGGTTCGCGGGGACCGGCTTGACATGGCCGTAGGGCAGCCAGTTCTCGAGCTCGGGCTTGCGGGTTTCCATGTAGTTGTCGCCGAGCGCGTTGGTGGCGCGCGACTTGAACAGGAGGAACCAGGCGCCGACCGGGCCGTAGGCGTCCTTGAAGCGGACCGGGATGAAACGGACCTCCTGGCAGGTCATCTCGGCGCCGGCCTTGAGGGTGAAATAGGCCGAGGCACCGGCGTTCCACGGCGGATACCAGGCGCGACCCTGGCCCTCGCCCGAGGAGCGCGGCTTGAACACGTGCACCGCGCCGCCCATGGCGGCCAGCACGGCCTTGGCGCGGAACACGTAGAAGGTGTTCTCGCGCACCGAGAAGCCGTAGGCGCCCGTGCAACGCTCGCCGTCCATGATCGGGCCGACGATGAAGACGCGCTCGTAGATGTTCTCCTTGCCGAGGGCGTTCTTGGCCGCCTCGGCGACCACGACTTTGTACGACTCGCCGTTGATCATGAGCTGCCAGCGACCCTCGTGCACGTAGGCGCCCTTCTCGTCCTTCCAGATCGGCAGGCCCCACTTCTCGAACAGGTGCACGGTGGAATCGACGTGGCGCGCGATGTTGGCGACGAGGTCCTCGCGAGTGACGCCCATGAGGTCGTTGCGCACGTAGTCGACGTAGTCCTTGATCGTGTTCTGGCCGTCCCTCAGGCCGACATACTGGTTGATGGCCGAGAGGCCCATGGCCACGGCGCCGGAACGGTCCACGGCCGCCTTGTCGACCAGCGTCACCTTGAGGCCGTGCTGTTTGGCCCAGTAAGCGGCTTCCACAGCGGCGCCGCACGCCGCCATGCCGCCACCGAGGATGAGGAGATCGGTCTCGACTTCGACGGTTTTGAAGTCCACCATGTCCGCCTCCCTCTCTAATTCTTGGTCCACACGGCGGGCAGGCCGAGGGATTCGGGTTCAGTGAACAGCGTCGGGCCATCGAGGGTTGGGGCGTTGTCCCAGCCACCGGCTGGTTTGGCCTGGCCCTCCGGGGTGGTCCGGATGGGGAACTTGAAGCGCTTCAGGGTGCCGTTGCGGAACTTCACCGTCCACATGATGCTGTCGGTGGAGCGCATCGGAACCACCGACGCGCCCATCGGCACGAAGTCCGCGTAGCCGCGCACGTCGATCGCCTGGGTCGGGCAGATCTTCACGCAGTTGTAGCACTCCCAGCACATCTCCGGCTCCTGGTTGTACGCCTTCATGGTTTCCTTGTTGAGCACCATGAGGTCGTTGGGGCAGATGTACTGGCAGGCGGTCTTGTCAAGTGCCTTGCACCCGTCGCACTTTTCCGGGTTCACAAAACTCGGCATGCATCACCTCCTGCGTTGGTCGGGGGCCCTACGGGCCGCCACCGCACGTTCACGCTTGCGCTCCCGGCGGGAGCCGTTTCCCCCTCGCGGAGGAAAACATGTGTGGAGTTGGGACGCGCTACGCTGTCAACGATCTCATCACCTCCCCCTCTTGAGTGTGGACTGCTCGCCTTCCCGTGCACGTCCTCCATCGGAAGCAATTCTTGTGCCGCGGTTCACAAGAGCTGGAAGGCATTGTTCTGGCTTCACTTGCGTCAACTCCTGGGAGGCTGTGTCGTGGTGGGTGTTACCTAATCGCTACCCGCCGGCGAGGATTGCGGCCGGTGGCAGTACTTCCCTGGGGGTCCAGGACGGTTTCGTGATGCTCCGCCACCGTTACACGAGCGTAACAGTACGAGACGTCGAAGGGCCTGCAACCGCTGCAGTATGATCGACCCCGATCGCTGTCGGGGAGGCTCGATGACTTCGAGAGGCAAGGCATGGATGGCCGTGGTCGCAGTGGTGGGCGTCTTGGCCATGGGGATCGCCGCGACGGTCCTGGTCTTCAGGACGGTGGCCGAGCGCGTCCCGGGGAACTCGCTGCTCACCATCGACGTTGCTGGCCCGATCGCAGAGCGGTCGCCAGACTCTCCGCTGGCCGGTGTCTTCGGGGGGCGGGCACTCTCACTCGAGGATCTCAGGGCGGGGTTGCTGCGCGCCGCCGCCGACTCCCGCGTGCGGGGGGTGCGGCTTCGCATCTCGGATTTCACCGCCGGGTTCGCGACGATCCAGGAGATCCGTTCCCTGGTCGGGCGAGTCAACGACGCGGGCAAGACCACGTCGGCCTACCTCGAAACCGCCGGTGAGTTCGCGCCCGGCAACATGCAGTACCTCCTCGCGAGCGCATGCAAGAGGGTGGTCGTCAGCCCCCTCGGTGACGTCAACCTGACCGGCCTGGCGATCACCACGCCCTTCATCCGCGGGACGCTGGACAAACTGGGCATCGAGCCCGACTTCCCGGGCATCGGCGACTACAAGACGGCGAGGTTCTTCTACACGGAGCGGGGCTTCACACCGGCGGACAGGGAGATGATGACCTGGCTCCTCGACTCCTTCAAGGCTCAGTTCATCGAAGGCATCGCGGCCTCGCGTCACATGGAGATCGATCGTGCGCGCCAGCTCTTCCTGGGTGGCCCCTATCTGGGCCCCGAGGCGGTCACGAACCAACTGATCGACGAGCTGGCCGACTGGGAGACGTTCGTCGAGGAATCGCGCCGCGAGGGGAAGAGCAACCTCGAGGAAGTCTCCCTGCGCCAGTACCTGCGGTCGGGTCGCCCCGACGAGAGCGGGACGCCCATCGCGGTGGTCATCGCGGAGGGCACCATCGTCCGCGGCGACAGCGGGTACTCACCGCTGCCGCTGTTCGGCGGCGACATGATGGGGTCCAGCACCCTCGCGCGGGCGTGGCGTGACGTGCGGGACTCGGGCGCCAAGGCGGTAATCTTCCGGGTCAACTCGCCGGGCGGCAGCCCTGTCGCTTCCGAGGTGATCCGGGCTGAGATGGCACGAACGGCCAAGAAGATCCCGGTCGTGGTCTCGATGAGCGACGTCGCGGCCTCGGGAGGGTACTGGATCACCTGTGGGGCGCAGCGGGTCGTCGCCGATCCCGGCACGATCACGGCGTCGATCGGCGTGTTCGGCGGTCACTTCGCCATGAGTCACTTCTGGGAGGACAAGCTGGGTGTGACCTGGGGCAGGGTCGAGGGTGCTCCCAACGCCGACATCTTCGGCACCCTGGACCCCTGGACGCCGAGTCAGAAGGCCACCGTCGGGAAGTTCCTCGACCGGATCTACGGGGCGTTTCTCGACCGCGTCGCCTCGTCACGCCACATGACCCGCGAGCAGGTCGACGCGGTCGGCCGCGGGCGGGTTTTCACCGGCGAACAGGCCAAGGAGCGAGGTCTCGTCGACGAGCTGGGCGGGTTCGACTCCGCCCTCGCGGCGGCGCGTCGCCTTGCCGGGTTGGCGCCCGACGCGCCGGTGGAGCTGCGGTACTACCCGCGCACACGATCGTTCTGGCAGAGGGCGCTGGAGCGCGCCGAGGACAGCCGGGCGCTGGCGGGGATCGTGAGGGCCCTCGGGGCGCCGACCGAGGTCGTCACCGGACCGGTATGGGTGCCGCCCATCATTGTTCGTTGATGACGTCCGAGACGCGACTCAGACCGCCGCTGCGCTGACCGGGCCGCGCTCGATGGTGATCAGATCCACTTCCGGCATGGCACCGAAGCGCACGGGCACGGCCCCGACGCCGATGCCCCGCGAGACGTGGAGCAGATAATCACCCTTCCGGTACGGTCCGGCGACGAACGGGGTATGGAGCCGGGCGACGTTGAGGCCGCGAGAGGGAATGGTGATCTGGCCACCGTGGGTGTGACCCGAGAGGGTGATATCCGCACCCGCCACACGTGCGGCCGGCCATCCATTGGGTTGGTGACAGAGCAGGACCCGCAAGTCGGCCTCGTGACGGTTGACGACATCGAAATCCGGGGCGTTTGGCGGGTCGGCGTCGATATCGTCGACGCCTGCGAGAATGATCCTCGCCGGTCCTTGCTCGATCACAACGGCATCGTTGACCAGGGGCACCGCTCCGACGGCTTGGAGGGCCGCGACCGAGAGCTCGCGGCCCGCGACGTGGTCGTGATTACCGAGGACGCCGAACACGCCCATCGGTGCCTGCAGACCGGCAAAGCCATGAACGAAGATCTCGGCGTCGACGTCCCGGCGGTCGAGCTGATCGCCAGTAAACACGACGAGGTCCGGATCCAGGGACTCGACCAGTTCCCGCACGCGGGTTAGCCTCTCGGCTGGCATGAAGGTCCCGGCGTGCACATCGGCGATCTGGGCGATGCGCAGCCCATCGAACGCCGGCGGGAGGCGCGGGTGAGCCAACCTCACCCACCGCACCAGGGGGAGTTCGACGGCATCGGCCCACTGGGCGCGAGCCAGGAGGAGACTGCCTACGACCCCCATGGAACCGCGCCGGAGCGCGCTCCTGCGTGTCAGATATGTGACGGTCTTCATCGCGTTCCCCGAAGACACTCGGGACGGCGGAGTATACCACCAATGCCTGCTAGACTAACTACGTGTCTCCTCAGTCCATTGGCGCGTGGAGCTCGCGGCCGGTCCTGATTCCGGTCGAGCACGGTGGGCCGCGCGTGCGAGTGGAGGACCAGCCGCTGCGGTTCGGCCGGGACCCGTCCTGCGACGTGGTTATTCCCGATCTGACCGTCTCGCGGCGCCACGCGCGCCTGGGCTGGGAAGGAGACGAGCTGCTGATCGAGGACCTGGGCTCATCGGGAGGCACCTTTCTCAACGGGGATCGGGTCCAACGCGGCGTGGTCCGTCCCGGCGATATGTTTCGGCTCGGGCCCAGGATCGCATACCGGGCCGAGGCCGAGACGATAACGTCGGCCACTTTCGCCCTGGCCTCGTTGGATGGCAAGGACGAGGGCCCGGTTCGACAGGTCCAGGCCATGCTCGAGGTCGCCCGCGCCCTCAACGCGACGACGGTACTCGAGGAAGTCCTCGACATGGTCCTCCAGGCCGCCGTGCGCCTTGTGCACGCGACCCGCGGGTACCTCGTCCTGGTCCAGGCGGATGGGAGCCGAAGTGAGGTGGTCGCCTATCCACGCGCCGGCAGCGAGGCCGGATGGGCCGCCAGGAGCTCGGTGCTGGATCGCGCGATCCGCGAGCACAGGACGGTCGTGGTCGGACCACTGCACGGTCCGCGTTCCCAGTCGATGGTGGTCCGCGGAATGAGCTCCGCAGTGGCTGCGCCGCTGCTGGTCACCCGCCACCCGATGGGATCGACTCAGGAGGTGTCGTTCGTGGCGTCCTCCGAGGCGATCGGGGGGATCCTGGTCGAGCGACAGGGCTCGGACGCCCTTTTCAGCCACGAGGATCTCGCCGTCTTCGCCTCCTTGGCGTCTGACGCCGCCCTCGCGATCGACAGCGCCAGGCTGTACCGCGAGGCGCGCGAGAAGGCCAGGATCGAACACGAAATGATGCTGGCACGGACGATCCAGAGCGCATTCCTGCGGGAGCCTCCGGTCGTTCCCTTCGCGGAGGTCTACACTCACTCCACACCGGCCCGCTCCGTGGGGGGCGACCTCTATCATGCGGCCATCCGACCCGACGGCTCGCTCGCCGTCACGGTCGGTGACGTGTCGGGCAAGGGCGTGTCCGCGGCGCTGATCATGGCGATGGCACAGGGCCTGCTCGGCCTCCTCCACGACCTCGGCCATCCGTTCGAGGATGTCATGGTCGCGATCGACAGGCAGCTCGGTCAGTACAACCCTGGGAATCGCTTCCTCACGCTGGCCTGTGGGCACCTTCACGAGGACGGTAGGCTGGTCCTCGCCAACGGCGGCCACTGTCCGATTGCCCTGGTGCGGCGGGACGGTCGCGTCGACACCGTCGAACCGACCGGCCCGGTGCTCGGCCTGCTGCCCGATGCCTCATGGTCCACGCGCGAGGAGTCGATGGCCACGGGCGACACGCTCGTCCTGTTCTCGGACGGCATCACCGAGTCATTCAGCTCGGACGGCTGCGAGTTCGGCGTCGAGGGCGTCAGCCGGGTCCTGCGGTCGAGTGCCGGCAGCTCACCGGACGAGGTGGCCGAGCGTCTCCTCAACGCCGCGGCCGATCACCGGTCGCGGCGGGAGGCCGAGGACGACGTCACGCTCCTGGTTCTGCGCTACGGTGGGCCGGGTGCCATGCCGAATCCGACGGGGCGTCGCCCGCTTCCGGCCTAGACGGTCACAAACTGGCCCGCCGCGGGTGCCGCTGCACTTCGACGCAGGCGATCGTCAACCCGGCGGAGCTGCGCCGCCGTGGTCTGCACCCCTCCGGTGGCACAGGAGCCAGACGAACATGGAAGTGGCAAGCGCAGGGAATATGGGTTCGAGGCCAAGAGGGTAGGAGCCATCAGCCGCGCGGGCGAGGATCCACCCGCTCGCCGCGAGCGCGGCCACCCCCATGGAGACCACGGCGCCCACGGGGGTAAAGCGCCATCGCGCTGGGCCGTGGGCCAACCCGAGAGGGAGCAGCAGCGCCGAGGTGACGATGCTGCCGACGTCGTGCCAGATCGCCACGACGCTGCGGAGCGCGAGAGCGAGGGCGACCGCAGCCGCCCCCGCCAGCAGCAGCCCGGCCATGGTCCAGGCCCGCTCGTCGACGCGGCGGGCGAGTTCGGGCGCCACGTCGTGGCCGATGGTGGCGGCGGCAAGGAACAGGTAGGAGTGGGCGGTCGACATCACGGTGGCGAACAGGCCCACCGCAAACATCGCATTGGCCAGGGGTGGGAGGACCAGTCGCCCGAGTTCCGGGTAGGCGAGAACCGGGTCGGACAGGTGCGGGAGAAGGACCCGCGCGGCCAGGCCGGTGAGCGTGGTCAGGAAGTCGAAGAGGACCCAGAAGCCGATGGAGATCAGCACGCCGCGCCGCGCCACGGCCGGGGAGCGCGCGGCATAGCAGCGCTGATAGAAGGTTGGCTCGACCAGCGTCTGGAGAGCGATCACGTACCAGACGAGGACCGCCTGGGCGGGTAGGCCCCCGTTCCACGAGCGGTGACTGGCGGGCAGGGCCGCCCACAGGGCGCCGAAGCCGCCGATCCTCGTCAGGGCGGCGGGGAGCACGATGAAAAAGGCGAGGAACATGAGGCAGAACTGGAGGACATTGGTGTCGACCACGCCGCGAAAGCCACCGGCGGCAACGTAGACGGCCGTGAACAGGGTGGCGGCCACGACGGCCCAGGCCAGTGGGACGCCGAGGTAGGCCTTGGCCAGCTCTCCGAGCATCAGGACGTAGGCAGCCGGGATCGCCACCACGAGGACGAGCACCGCGCCTACCCGGCCGGCGAGGGGGCCGTAGGAGGCCCGCAGCTGGTCCGGGATCGAGAGGGCGGTGGTGGCGCGGGCCCGAGCCGCGAGACCGAAGGCGAAGAGGAGGGCGGCCAGGTAGTACGGCACGCCGAACACCAGCCAGTTGGAGATCCCGAACCGATACGAGTACTCGCCGACGCCGAGCACACCGCCGTACCAGGTCGCCACCAGAGTCGCGACGAACGCCGGAGTGGAGAGCCGCCGACCGGCCAGGAGGTAGTCGAGGACGACGCGTGTCCGGTCGCGCCATGCCAGTGCGAGCAGCGCGACGCAGTAGATGCCAAGGGCGGCGACAACGGGCAGGCTCACGCCCGAGGAGTATACGTTGGGCGGCCGCGATCGGCCGGCACCCGGAGAGATGGGAACGGGTGACGGGGCCGACGCGCGCGGCCGCGTCCACCGATGTCACCTGGCCGGGGGCGCACTTCCCGCCGCCGCTCTGGGCGGGATCGGGTCAGGGACCCGGTTCGCGATCGGCTTGATCGAATTCAGATAGGCGAACATCGCGCGGAGGTCGTCGTCGGTCAACTGAGCCAGGTTGGGCCAGGGCATGGGTGGCAGGATGGGCCTGCCGGCGCCGAGGTGCTTGCCCGTCCGCATGGCCTGGATGAACGCCTGCTCGCTCCAGGATCCCACCCCGGTCTCCTCGTCGGGGGTCAGATTGGCCGCGAAGGAGACTCCCCACGGGCCACTCCACGCCGTCATGTCCCAACTCCCCGCGAACCCCCACGGGCCCGGTGGCAGCTGGGCGGGCTCGCTGATGCTGACCTCCTGAGGATGGCCGGACAGCATGCGCGACATGTCGGGGGCGGGCCCCTTGTCCGTGAGCTTCCAGGGAGTGTGGCAGTCGTTGCAGCCCCCGGCCGTCACCAGGTACCGGCCCCGCTCGACGGGCGATTGTGTCGTCGGCCTCTGGGTGGCCTGCTGGCAGGCGAGCGAGCCGACGACGAAGAGAGCAGCACACACAGCGGTAGCGAGAGTCTTCATGGCGATCTCCTTCGATCCTTTTGGAGTAGAGAGTCTAAGTCTCACATACGGCGTCGTCAAGTCCCCCGGCTGGCGAGCGGGATCACGACGGTCGAACACCCGACAGGGTGCCTGCAGCCGACCTCCATTCCGGCGTTCGCGCCGACGCGACCACCCCCAGCCCCGCGCCTTGGGCCGAGCTCTGCGGCACGGTGTTATGGTTCTTGAGGATCGGGTCCCGTCCACGCCGTGGAGAGCGGATCGGCTGGGACAGAAGGACAGCGGAGGGTGAGGACTGCCATGCGTGAGATCGAGGCCTCGGCCGCCGCGAGCGCCTGCGTAGGCCGAGGCGGGCGTGCGCGTTCGTGCGCCGGCGCGCGGAGGCGCCGATGAGCGAGAGCGTCCCGGCACCGTTTCCGACCAGGATCGCCGCGGTTGACCTGGGATCCAACGCGATCCGGCTGCTGGTCGCCGAGTTCCAGCGTCCGGGAGAGTTCTTGCCGATCGAGGTCGACCGCGCCCCGGTTCGGCTCGGCCACGATGTCTTCCTCTCCGGCAAGCTGACCAGGGACGCGATGGCCAGCGCCGTCGATGTGTTGCGCGCGTTCCGCTCGCGGATCGCAGCGCTGGGCGCAGGTCGCTACCGCGCCGTCGCGACGAGTGCAGTCCGTGAGAGCTCGAACGGGGAGAAGTTCGTGGAGCGCGTCCGTCGCGAGGCCGACCTCGATCTGGAGGTGATCTCCGGCTCGGAGGAGGCCCGCCTCGTCCACCTCGCGGTCAGGCGCCGCGTCCAGCTGGGGCGCGAGCAGTGGATCCTCGCAGACCTCGGCGGCGGCTCCGTCGAGGTCTCCCTGGTCGACGAGCAGGGGATCCTGTGGAGCGAGTCGCACACCATGGGGTCGGTGCGCCTGCTCGAGGAGCTGGCCGGCACCGGCCAGACCCCGGGGCGCTTCCGGCGGCTGCTCGAGGAGTACGTGTCAACCCTGCGCATCCCGTCGGCTGCGCACTACAGGACGCCGGCCGGATTCATCGCCACCGGCGGGAACATCGAGACTCTGGCGAAGCTGGCGGGCAGCGAGCCGGGCAGCGACGGGACGAGCAGGCTGTCCACCAAGCGTCTGCGCGACCTGATCGACACGCTCGCCAAGCTCTCCTTCCGGCAGCGGGTCGACGAGCTGGGCCTGCGGGAGGACCGTGCGGACGTGGTCCTCCCGGCGGCGTTGGTCTACGAGCGGCTGGCGCGGCTGGCTGGAGCCGGCACCATCCTGGTGCCGCACGTCGGTATCCGCGAGGGCGTCGTGCTCGACCTGGTCGATGACCTCACCGCTCACCTCAACCACGAGGACCGTCAAACGCAACAGCTCATGGCCGGAGCGGTGAACCTGGGCCGCCACTACGTTTTCGACGAGAACCACGGCCGGCACGTGGCGGGACTGGCCCTCTCGCTCTTCGATCAGCTCGCCGAGCTCCACGATCTGGACGACGGCGACCGGCGGATCTTGATGGCGGCGGCCGTCCTGCACGACATCGGCACGTACATCAGCTACAAGCGGCACCACAAACACTCGCTCTACCTGATCTCCAACTCCGAGCTTCCCGGCCTGAGCCAGCGCGACATGCAGGTGGTCGCGAACGTTGCCCGCTACCACAGGAAGAGCGAGCCGGAGCCAGACCACGAGGAGTTCACCGCTCTCTCGGAGGCGGACCGCACACGCGTCGCCAGGCTCGGCTCGCTCCTTCGCATGGCCGACGCGTGTGACCGCGACCACCGCCAGCGCGTCATGGCCCTGCACGCCAGCGTGGAGCGGGACGTCCTCGCCATGCGTCTCGAAGGAGACGGCGACCTGCTGCTCGAACGGTGGTCCCTGCAGAAGAAATCAGATTTCTTCGGCCGTGTTTTCGGCCTCAAGGTGAAGGTCGAGTCGTTGGCCGATGCAGAGTAGCGACGGCCGGGGGAGCACCTCCACGGCCCGAGCGTGGAGGAGGCGAAGAGCGGAGGTGGCCGTGGCCGCCGCCGAGGTGGCGAAGTCGTCGATCAGGTCGCAGGCGCGAGCGAGAGGCCCCCGCTCCGCCAGAGTCACCACAGGGCGGTCCGCAGCGCCGCGACCTCGCCAGCGGCGACGGGCGCGGAAGGGCGACGATCAGCGGGTGGCGCTTGCGCTCGAGCTGCAGGTCCTTCGGCGCGCCGTCGAGGAGAGCGTCGAGCACCTCCTGGACAGGCTCCGTGGACGGCTCGGCAGCCTCGTGAACGGACTCGAGAACGGTGCCACGGATGACCGGCGGACGGCGCGGCCCCGCGAGAAGCGCATCGCGGCGGCGCTGGCGCGCGTGCGCGCTCTCAAGTTGAAGCCCCGCAAGGGCCGTGTGAAGGACCTCGCCCGCGTCGGTGATCTGCTCGACAAGCTCGACGTCCTCCTGCACGGGGACTCCTGAGGCGAGAGATGGCAACCACCCCCGCACGAGCCACGCCGGGCCGGCCGGTCGCCGGGCGCCACGGAGGGTCGGGCGCTGTGGCTTGCCATGCGTGGCGGCTATCTCCGGGAGTGCGCTTCTCGCACCTTCGCGCAGTTCTCAGGGCCGCTGGGTTCCGGGTCACCGGCGAGCACCGCACGACCCGCGTCGAAACCTTCTACGACAGTCAGAGCGGTGCCCTCTTCCGGAACGGCCTCCGGCTCAGCATGCGCTTGCCGGCGCGGCGATGGCGGCTGTGCGGGGTGGACGGGTCGGTGATCGGAGAGACGGGCCGCGGCGCCGCGCGACCGGCTCCCGGACGAATTCGGACGCGGGTAGACGAGGCCGCGGGTGACCACCGGCTCGTGCCCCATCTCGAGGGCCGGTCCCAGGTCGTCGCCTTCGACGCCCAGGGCCCAGGGCTCGCCAGGGTGCGCCTCGAGGTGGAGCGCGCGACCTGCCGCGACCCTTTCGGTCCCGGCACTGCTGCACCTCTCCGTCGTCTGGTCATTGCCGCATATCATGTCTCGGCGCATGAGGCAGGCGCGCTCATCGCCATCGCCCGCACCTCGCTGGGCCTCGACAGCGAGGAGCTCGACCTGCTCACCGTGGGGCTGCACTCGCTCGGCCTCGCGCTGCCAGGGGCGCCGGCGTCCGGGTCGCCGGCGGTCGTCGACGGAGATACCGTCGCGACCGCGGCGCGCAAGGCGCTTCGTCGCCAGAGCTACAAGATGCGCGCGAACCTCGAGGGGACCGTACGCGACCTCGACCCCGAGTACCTCCATGATCTCCGGGTCGCCACCAGACGGGCGCGCGCCGCCCTACGGGTCTTCGCCGCCGTGGTGCGTCCCTCATCGCGCGTCGCGAGACGTAACGAGCTCGCCTGGATCGCCGGTCTGCTCGGGGCCGTTCGGGACCGCGACGTCCTCCTGGCGAGGTTCCATGGCCACTTCGAACGCGCCGGCGTGCCGGAGGACCTGCGGATTCGCCTGGACGCCGCCATCGGCGGCCAGAGGAACGCGGCACGCGAGCCGCTGGTGGCTGCCTTGCGCTCGCGGAGGTTTGCCCGCCTGCTCGCCGACCTCGACGCCGGCCGGGGCGTCGTGAGAGGAGGGCGAGGCGCCCGCCCGGCCCGCGAGGCCGGCGTCGAGCTGATCGCCCGGGCGCTGCGACGCGTCCGACAGGTCGCGGGCCCGCGGGTGGACAACCTGGATGACACGGGCCTCCATGCGCTCCGGATCGCATTCAAGCGGCTGCGCTACACCTGCGAGTTCCTCGCCGAGCTCTACGGTGACGAGGCCCGCGAGGCGATCGCCTCGCTGGCCCGTGTGCAGGACTGCCTCGGCCGGCATCAGGACGCGGTCGTGGCGCTCGGCGTGCTGTCGTCTCTCGCGCCCGGGGTGCTGGCCGACGGCCGGGACGCTCCCGGAACGGCCGTGGCCCTCGGTGCTCTCATGCAGGTCCAACGGGAAGAGGCGGCGACCTCGCGGAGGGAGTTCGTCGTTACGGCGGCGGGGGCCGACAAGGCGCTCTCGCGCCTGCGCCGGGCGATCGTCCTGCCGTGACTCCCCTGCGCCGGCGTCCGGAACGTGCGCCGCTATCGTCCGCTAGCCGTGGGTGGCGCGGCGTTACACTACGACGAGACTGCGGGCAGGCCTGCTGCGGTCCGGAGCCACCCGTGATGAGACCCCTGGACGAGCACTACCCGCTGTGTCATGTCGAACCGATCGACTCGCTTCAGGATCTCCTCCGGGCGGCCGTGCGCCGTGATGCGGGCCGACTCGCGCTCGAGGACCTCAGCGGTACGCCGATCGGCTCGCTCACCTACGGGCAGCTGCTCGACCACGTCGTCCGTTTCGGCAAGGCCATGCGTCGGCTCGGCCTCGAGCCCCGGGACCACGTCGCGGTGATCGGCGAGAACCGCGTGCAGTGGGTGGTCGCCTACCTGGCTGCGGTGACCTTCGACCTGGTCGTCGTCCCGGTGGACAAGAGCCTGCAGGAGAACGAAATCATCACCGTCCTCCACGCCTCCGATGCTCGCGCGGTGGTCTTCTCGGAGCAGCTGCGCGACACCGTCCTGACGCTCGCTCCGGCAGTCAAGGGCGTGCGCTTCCTCATCGACATGGACGCCCGCGGGCGGGACGGGCGGGCGCTGTCGATGACCGAGCTCATCGGCGCCGAGAGCGCCGATCCCACCGCCGATCCGTTTCCGCGGATCGACCCCGATGCCCTGGCGGTGGTCGTCTTCACCTCCGGTGCCATGGGCCGAGCCAAGGGGGTGATGCTGTCGCAGCGCAACATCGCGGCCAACCTCGAGGGGATGCTGCAGATGATCACCATCGAGCCCTCGGACCGGTTCCTGTCGGTGCTGCCCATCCACCATACCTACGAGTGCACGTGCGGTCTGCTGTGCCCGCTGCTGGCAGGCGCCTCGGTCCATTTCGCGCGCTCCCTCAAGACCGTGGTCGAGGACCTCCAGCGGGTCCGCGCCACGATCCTACTCGGCGTGCCGCTGCTCTACGACAAGATGTTCCGGCGCATCGAGGCGGCGATCGAGGACCGTCCCGCGGCCTCCCTGCTGCTGCCCGTCCTGCGTGGCACGGCGAGGATGGGCGAGGCGCTCGGCTTTGAGAGCGTCCGGCGCCGCCTGTTCCGCGCCGTCCACGAGCGCCTGGGCGGCGCCATCCGCATGCTCATCGTCGGCGGCGCCGCACCCGACCCCAGCGTGGTGCGCGGTCTTCGGGCGCTGGGCTTCACCGTGATCCAGGGGTACGGCCTCACGGAGACCTCACCGATCATCGCGCTCAACCGGTTGCGCCGGTTCCGCGACGACGCCGCCGGGCTGCCGCTGCCGAACCTCGAGATCACCATCACCGAGCCCGACGAGCAGGGACGGGGCGAGATCGCGGTGCGTGGGCCGTCGGTGATGCTCGGCTACTACAGGAACGAAGAGGCCACGCGCGCGGTACTACGTGACGGATGGTTCTTCACTGGCGACGTCGGGCGTCTCGACGAGGACGGCTTCCTCCACATCACCGGCCGCAAGAAGAACGTTATCGTGGCCCGCAACGGGAAGAACGTCTACCCCGAGGAGCTCGAGGATCTCCTCAACCGCCTGCCCTTCGTGCTCGAGAGCGTGGTGTACGGGACCCGCGGCGACGACGGCGACGAGGAGATCACCGTGACGATCGTGCCCGACGCCGAGGAGTTCGTGCGCTACGCCGAGCGCAGCGGCGGTCTGGTGACGCGCGAGCTGGTCGAGGCCGTGCTCAACCGGGAGGTGCGGGCGCTCAACCGCCGCCTCCCGCTGCACAAGCAGATCCGGCGGGTGGGCGTGCGCGAGGTCGAGTTCGCCAAGACCACGACGCAGAAGATCAAGCGGCACCTCGTCCACCAGGAGACGACCGCGCCCTGAGGGCGGCAGGTCAGGGTCTGGTCGAGTCCGCCGGGGCGAGGAACGGCTCGAACCCCGCCGCCGAGGACAGGCAGTCGAACTCGACGATGTCGTGCGCGGCGACGCCGGCGAGTGCGTAAGGATCCCGGACAACCATCGCCTCGACGTCCTCGCGCCGGCCGGAGCGCGCCAGGAGAACTCCCCCGGTCCGGTCGGTGCGGGGGCCGGAGCAGATCAGGGCGCCGGCGCGGTAGCACTCCTGCAGGAAGGCACGGTGCTCGCCGCGGACGCGGTCGACCTCCTCGCTCGGGCGGACGTAGCGGATGAGAACGAGGAACACCCGGCACCTCCTAGTCGCGATCGAAGTGGGGGAGGTCGTCGGGGATCGGGACCGAGATCTCGACGAAGCCCCCGAAGGTCCCGTCCCGATACCAGGGGAGCTGGTGGATGATCTTGCGTCGGCCACCCTTCCGGATCGTGTAGTGATTGGCGGCCCGCTCCCGGAAGAGGGCCTCGGTCTGGCGGCGCGCCGGCTCGGGATGGCAGGCGAACACGCTCGAGCCGATCAACGCTCCGCCGCCTTCAGGCGCGAAGCTCTCCCGCGAGCGCGCGTTCATCGCGATGATGATGCCGTCGGCGTCGGTCACCGTGACGGCGACGGGCACCCCTTCAACCCACCCGAGCGAATCGTCCATCGACTCTCCCCGCGCCTGGCGCGCCCGCCAGGATACCCGAGGCCGCAGCCGGGCGAACAGGGGAGAGGGGCGAGATCCCACCTCGCCTCTCTCCGGGAACCCGGGGCTCGCCACCCGGGTCGCGGTCACTGGGGGTCCGGGCAGTACGAGCCAGCGAACCCGCGGGCGTGCTCGCGGCGGTCGAGGGGGGAGTACGGCACCGGCAGGGGCGGCAGCAGACCGAGCTCGACGAGTTGCGGCCTGAACTCGTAGTGGATGCGCACGACGGCGGCAGGCGTCGGGTCGAGATCGAGCTGAACCCGTCTCACCTCGTGCCAGTTGCGCTCGCCGATCCCGGTTGCGGCGTACTCGTCGGAGGGCGATGGCGCGGCCTTGGAGGCGGCGGCGTCGCGCGATGGACCCTCCGCCGGGGGCGCGGGAACCCCTTCGGCTCGGGCGGAAGGGGCCTGCTGTTCGCGGCGCCCCACCCAGGGTTGGAGGACCGGCGCCGGCCGGCAGCGCTCCCGGTAGAAGACCGCCTCGATCACGCCGAGGTCCGCGGTCTTGCCGAGCCACGCGCCGTAGGAGTGGCGCTCCCCGGTGAAGAAGAAGCGCCGAGCCTCCTGTCCGTTGACCTGCCATCCCGAGATCTCGATGGTCTGGTAGGGACCGAGGACCCACTTCGAGGCGCCGGCGGCATCACCGTGGCGGGCGTCGATGGTGTTGAGGCCATCGACGGCGAGAGCCACCGCCACCCTTACCGGCAGCGGGTTGGTGATGCGCAACGCATACTCGCGGCCGCGCACCGCCTCGATGTAGAGCTGCCCGCGCCCGGGGTACTCGGTCCGGGGCACGCCGTCGAGGAGGACGTCGAGGCCGAAACCGGCGGTTTGGGCGGCCGGCAGCGGACGCGCCGCGAGGAGGAGCGCGAAGAGCGTCGTGAACAGCACGGTCGGATGTTTCATGGCAGCCTCCCTTCACCGCCGTGAGACCGAGCGGGGGCGGGAAGGTTCCCCGCCTGCGGCCTACTCGCTCCGGCGGGTCAGGAGGTAGCGGTCGGGCGGCAGCGCGAGGGTCCGGAGGCGATCGCGCAGTTCGAGGAGGCTGTGGGTGAGATCCGCGCCGCGCGCGTCGACGATCGTGCTCGAACCATCCCGCGCGACCGTGATGGTCCAGCCTTCGCCCGGGGAAGGGGCCACGCGGGCCGGCAGGGCGATGGAGCGGGTCTGGCCCGTGCTCACGGCGCGGACGAGGCACGAGACGTTCCCGGCTGCCTCGGCCTTGGTCGCGGCGACCGGGTAGGCCGTGAGTCCAGCCGCGGCGTCGCGAGAGGCGGTGATGCTCTCCGCCATCGGAGCCTCGCGAGGGGCCGCGCCGACGGCACCCGGGGCCATTGCCGGAGCGGGCGCGGCGTCGCGTCTCTCGGGCAACCCTTCGTGCGCCGGGATCGATGGAGGCGCACCGGGAGCGACGTGGTTGCGGCCGGGGCCTGGGGGCATGGCCTGTCGGCGTCCCTTCGCGGCCTCGCGCGTGCGCTGTTGGAGCGTGCCGGCGGACGGTGCTGTGGCCGCCTGCTTCTCTGAGGTTGGTCTGGCGGTCTCGTCGGCGGCCCGGTCCGAGGCCGCCGGAAGCGACTTCCCTTCGGCGGGGAGTGCAGGAGGCGCAGGGGTCGCGCGCTGCCGCAGCACCTCGTAGCCGGCAAGCGACGCGAGAACGGCGACTGCGGCGGTCGCGAGCAGGGCGCGGCGGAGGGAAGACAATCGCCGGAGCTGCCGACGCTCGGCCGCCTCCGCGCGGACATGCGCCATGATCCTGGCGTGCAGGAACGGCGGCGGCATCTCGGATGACATCGCGAGGAGCTCGCGCCGCGCCGCCTGCCAACGCGCGAGCGCCTGCCCGCAGGCGGGGCACGACGCGGCATGCTCTGCGGCCGCCGGGTCGGCCAAGAGCCGCTCCTCGTCGAGAAGCCGTAGGAACTCCTCGCAGCTCATGGCCAGACTCCTTCCAGCGCTGCCCGCAGCGCGGCGCGGGCCCGTGCCAGGCGTGACTTCACCGTCCCCACCCGGCAGCCGAGGACGCGGCCGAGCTCCTCGTAATCGAGCCCTTCCACCTCGCGCAGCACGACGACCTCGCGGTGCTCGGTGGTGAGGGAAGCGAGGGCCTTGTCGAGGGCCGCGCGCAGCTCCCCGGCGTGAGTGGCGGCCTCCGGACCCGGGGAGGGGTCGGGCAACGGCCGCTCGGCGGGCCGGCCGGTGGCTGGATCCGTGCGAATGAGCTCCTCGTTGAGCCGGCTCCGCCGCCGCTCGGCGCTCGCCAATCGGTTGCGACAGACGTTGATGGCGATCCCGATCACCCAGGTCCGGAACGTGGCCTCACCGCGGAAACGCGGAAGGGCGCGAAACACCCGCAGGAAGGTGTCCTGCGCCGCATCCAGTGCCTCGTCGTCGTGGCCGAGCAGCCGCCGGGCGACCAGCCAGACCGTGCGCTCGTGCCGGGACACGAGGATCTCGAACGCCGCCTCGTCGCCGGCGCGCGCGCGCTCGAGCTCGGCGGCGTCCGGGTCGATCACACCGCTTCGGGCTCCGACGGGGAGCGGGATCGTCACGGGCCAAGGATAGGACAGAGCAGCGCTCACGCGAACACCTCGCCGTTGTCTGAGACCGGCGAAGGGCCGCGAGGTTCCCCTCCGGGCTGAGGCCTAGTGCAGCTTGAAGTTGAGCGTGACCGTGTAGTCGAAGGGGACGGCCGTGCCCTTCTGGTTCCGTCCGGGCTCGAAGCGCCACTG
>JBLMXF010000055.1:0-18986 GCA_050257595.1 Acidobacteriota bacterium
TACCCTCCCGCCTCGTCCAGCCCGTACCTGATCGCGTAGTTCGGTGGGTAGGTTCCGTCCAGAGCCGCGACCCGGCCGGGCGGAGGATCGCTCCGGCGCAGGACGTCGAACACAGGCGTGGGAGGAAAGATCTCCTGCGGGCGGACGAAGGGCACCGCTCCCCACGCCATACTGACCATGTCGCCGGCCGCCAGCACGACGACCGCAGCACCCAGCCGCGCTCGCCACGTGCCCCGCGCCAGGAACAGCAGGGCCAGCGCGATCACGGACAGGGCCAGCACGACGAGCGACGCGAGCGGCCCCCGGCGCCACATCCCGCCCGAGGAGGCAGTGGGGGGAGCGGCGACGACCAGCCACGCCGTCGCCGCGGACACCAGCACGACGGCCGTGCCGGCGAGCAGTGCCGGGGCCCGCCCCGGGGCTGGCCCTGCTCCGTCCTCGCCGATCAGGCGCGACAGGCCGCAACCGGCGAGCACGGCGAGGACGAGATCGAGCACGATCAGGAGACGCCAGTTGGGCACCGTGCGGAAGACCGGCAGGTGGTCGACCAGCGGACCGAACGGGAACCACCCGTAGATCACCTCGATCGCCACGAACCCGGTCGCCGCCCAGAACCTCGCGTCGCGACGCGACGGTCCGAGCACGCCGAGTGGCGCCAGGAGGAGCGCGAGCATCCCGGCGTAGCCTGCACCCTCGGGGATGGCGACGCCGCCGAGGTTCGGGTTCCCGCTGACGTCACGGCAGACGAACGTGAGGAGCTCGTGGGACGGCCTCGGCTGCCAGCGTCGGCCGAGCGAACGCTCGATCTGGCCCAGCCATTCGGAGGTGGGAACGAGTTGGACCGCGGTCAGCACCATCGCCAGGACGCCGGCGGCGGCGAAGGTGGCGATCGCTCGCCTGCGCGGCTCGGGCGTCTCCTCCGGGACACGTCGCCACAACCGCCACGCCGCCCACGCGCAGGCGACGCTGACGGCATGGAACGCGGCCTCCGGGTTGCCGCCGAGGATCGGCATCGCGAAGGCCACGGCAGCCACCGCCACCGGTCCGGCCGAGGGAGCGCGGGCCAGACGGTCGACGGCCACGCACAGATAGGGGAGCCACAGCGCTGCATCGAGCAGCGGGTGGCCCTGGAACGCGGTTGCGTAGCCGGCGAACGCGTAGGTCACACCCGCGAGCGCCATGCCCCACCGGCCGGCTCCCAAAGTGCGAGCGAGCAGCAGGGCACCGAGCCCGGCCAGGAGGGTTCGGATCGGGAATGAGAGCGCCCAGGCGGCCGGCGCGGGCAGGATCAGGAAGAGCCAGTTGGCCGGGTAGAACAGCGACGTCTGGGGCTCGGCCAAAAACGGCGTCCCGAGCAGGATGTGCGGCTGCCAGAGGGGCAGCGTCCCGGACCGCAACTGGCCGGCGGCATAGGCCTTCCACAGATAGAACTGCGTGGCGAGATCGCCGAGTTCGCCATGCACCGCCGGGTGCCACCCGGGGGACCGCACGGTCTCCCAGGGAGGGAACTGCACGACGAGGTCACTCGGGAAAGGGACCCGGCCAACGGCGACCGGCCAGTAGCTGGCCACGGTCACGCCCACGAGAGCGACGAGGCCCAGGACGACCGAACCCCGTCTCGGCTCCGCTCTTCCCGTGTCTCTCACCTCTCCCCCGGAACGGCGCCGGCGAGCATCCCGCCGCACTACCGAATCTTGGGCTCCGCGCGTGCCACGCCCGCCCTCGTCACGTGGGGTTTCCACGAGACACCCCATTTGGCCTCGAAGTAGGCCTGGTTCCGCTTCCAGATCGCCTCGTACTCCTCCCGCGGCAGCTTCGCGAAGGCGGACTGGCCCACGTGATGGACATAGGCGTCCTCGGCACACGCGACCCGGAAGCCGGCCAGCTTGATCCGCCGCGAGTAGTCGTCGTCCTCGAACATGCCGACACCGTACGCCTCGTCGAGCGGTCCGACCTTCTCCAGCACCTCGCGACGCAAGGCCACACAGTACATCGCGGCCGTCTCGAGCTCGAAGGTCTGCCCCGCGTAGCCCTGGGCGCGCCTCGCCGCGAACGCGGGCAACCCCCGAAGGCCGGCGTAGTCGGCGTCGACCTTGGCCTCGTTGCCGCAGAAGTTGGTGGTCGGGCAGAGCAGGCCGATCGAGAGGTCCCGGTTCAGGTGCCCGACCAGACGACCGAGCAGGCCGGGGGGGGCGACCGTGTCGTTGTTGAGCAGCACGAGGAACTCGCCGCGAGCCAGTGATAGCCCCTGATTGTTGGCGACCGCGAAGCCGCGGTTCTCGTCGTTGAGCACGGTGTGCACGCGCGGGTCCCGCCGCTCGAGGTTGCGGAGATATTCGGCGGTACCGTCCGGCGACGCGTTGTCGACCGCGATCACCTCGAGCCGCGGCCAGGTCTCGCCCTCGAGCAGCGACTCCAGACACTCCTGCGTGAGCTCGATCCCGCCGTAGCAGACCACCACAACCGAGACCAGGGGAAACGCCTCGCGGACGCCGGCGTCGATGACCGCGTACCGATCGCTCCAGTCGTTGGCGGCGGCAATCTCCCGGCGTGTGTTCCGGCGCGGATCTCCGGGTTCCTCGGCGAGCGCTCTGGTGATCCCGGCGATGAAGCCCTCGTGGTCGGCGGCGAGATAGCTGACATCCTCATAGGGCAGCAGCTCGGTCAGGCGTGGCGCCACGACCGCTTTGCCGCTGAACAGGTACTCGTAGAACTTCACCGGGTTGGTCGCCTCGGTGATCTCGTTGACCAGGAACGGGATCATGCAGACGTCGAAGTTCCACAGCAGAGCCGGGATCTCGTCGTACGGTCGCTGCCCCAGGAGGCGGACGTTGGCAAGGGCGGAGACCGCCGAGAGGTCGATGTCGAACTGGCCACCAGCCAGGACCAGCGTCACGTCTGGCAGGGCTCGGGCGATCTTCTCGAGCAGCGCGACATCGACCCACGAGGCGAGCGCCCCGAAGTACCCCACGATCGGGTGGCGGACGTCGCCCAGAAGCTCGTTGGGGCCGTAGAAGGGCCGATAGTGGTCGAGATCAACACCGTTCTTGGCCAGCACGAGGCGCCTCGCCGCGGGGCCGTGCTTGGCCACCAGTCGATCGGCCGAGACGACCGTGACGTCGGCCTCCCTGACCAGTCCCTCCTCGAGCTCGAGGACCTGGCTCCCGAAGCCGGGAAAGTTGTTCCACTCGTCCATGCAGTCGTAGACCACCCGCCAGCCCAGCCGCTCCCGCAACCGGCGCGCGATCGGCCACCAGAACGGGAGTTGGAGGAGCGCCACCGCATCCCCGATCGCGAGGTGGCCGGCGAGGCTGGCGAAGGCGGCCTCCAGGCGCTCGGTCTCGGCTGGACGCAGCGCACCGCCATAGATGTCGAATGGACCCGCCGCAAGCCGAAGCTCGGCCAGGTTGTCGGCGATCCGCACGAGCTCCCAGGAGTGCTCGGAGGGCGTCGCCAGTCGCGCGATCGACAGGTAGAAGACGCGGTGACCGTGACGGGCGAACTGGGTGGCGAGCTGCTGTGGCCGCTGGAAGCGGAAGTCGAAGTCGATGATCGAGAAGACCACCACGTCGTAGCCGGCTGACGGCACCGGGGGCAGGCCTCCGGTTCCGGGTGCCGGCCGGATCGACGGAGGCTCCGTCACCTCGCCGGCCGTCCTGGCCCCGCCCTTGGGGCCCGCCGATGGCGCCTCGGCCTCGGCGTCGACCGCGGTTGCCGCCGTCGCGACAGCTCCGCGGTCCGGGCCACCGTGGGGTAGCCTCCCCACCCGCTCGAGCAGGCGCCAGTAGACCGAGCCGATACGCCACAACCGGGAGTGATGGATGCTGGCGAGCTCCGCCCCGGCGGCCTGCAGCCTTCTCTCGAGGTCCACGGCACGATGGGACTCCGCCTCCAACCGGGAGATCGCCTCGTCGCGCGCTGCCGCCGCATGCTCGGCGGCGATCCGGGCCTGTGCGAGGTCGGCCCGCTCGCGTGAGAGCTCCAGATCGAGTCGCTTCGTCTGCGTGTCGAGGTCCTCCACCTGCGCATTGAGCTGCTCCACCTCCGCCCGGGTGTCGCCGAGCGCGCGCTCGGCCCGCCCCAGTGAGGCCGTGACCTCCTCGACCTCCGTGCGAGCGTCCCGCAGTGAGGCCGCCGTGTGCTCCCGCTCGTCGAACAGCAAACGCGTCAGCGTCGCGTGGCGACGGATCAGGGTATCGGCAGCGTCGGCGAGCTGCGCGAGGGTGCGCTCGGACGGCGGCGCCGGCTGGCCGTGGTCGAGCAGCCGCAGCGCGTCCCCGGCCGACGAGCGCGCGAGGGCCGCGAGCCCGGGAAGACGCTGCTGCGCGCGCGCCACCAGTTGGTCCCGGTTCGCACGCGCGTCCAGGAGACATGCCGACAGCGACGTGGCTTCGAGCTCGGCCAGACCGCAGGACTGACTTGCCCACCCGAGCTGATTCATGGCCGACTCGACCTTCGGGTCGTAGCTCAGAGCCACCGCCGGCACGCCCACCCGCGCGGCCAGGATCACCGCGTGAAGGCGCATGGCGAGCACCACATCGGCTGACGCGAGCTGGTCGAGGATCTCTCCTGGCCCGCCTAGGTCCCGCCTGACCGCCGCCGGCCGCGTCATCAGCGCGGCGACGCGATCGCAGATGGCGGCGTCGTCTTCGGCCTCGCCCTTCAGCTGCTGGAAAGGCACGAAGACCACGCGCGAGCCGCTGGCCTCGACGACCCGGTCAAGGGCCTGCGCGACCACCCTGGTCCATCGCGCGGGGTCGGCGTTCCGGTCCCAGTTGCGGAGCGAGACGGAGATCGTGCCAGGCTCCCGACTGCGACCCGTGCCGCCTGCTTCGAGGGCGAACGCGGGATCGGCCGCGAGGCGGAGCTTGGCGGGCGTCACGCCCAGCGAGCCGAGCAGCTCCAGCGAGGCGCTGTCCCGCAGCGTGATCACCAAGGCTCCCTCGCACACAGACAGGGTGAGCCGCCTCGCCGCCTCAGATACCAGCGGGCCGACGCCGATTGCGTACAGCATCAGGGGGCGGCGGGCGAGGAGTGCCAGGAGCGCGACGGTGGTCGGGTAGCTGATCCCCCAGTGGTCAGGCGTCAGGACCGTCTCCGGATCGACGCCCCAATGGTCGTGGAACAGGCCGCCGCCGCCGATTACCACCAGGCCGGCCTCCGTCACCGCCTGGTTGATGGCGACGACATCCTGCCAGTGCACCGCCTCGACACGGTGCATCGCCGCGGTTTGGGTCGGGTCCCCCGAGATGACCTGGAGCGCGAGATCGGGCCGCTCGCAGCGAAGGTGGGAGATCATGGCGGCGAGGATCGCCTCGTCGCCGGCGTTCCCGAAGCCGTAGTAGCCGCAGATCAGGAGTCCGCGACCCGACATGTCGATCCTTCTCTCTCCATCGTGGGCGGGATTCTAGCAGGTGCGTCCGATTCGAACGTGACAGTCAATACGGTTGCCGCGTTCGACTTAGCCAGCGGAGTCCCGGCCGCCCCACTTGGCCCGGAAGGCGGCCCGGTTGCGCTCGAAGAGCTCCTCGTAGGTCTTCTCGCCGAGGAGCCGGAACGAGGCCCGCTGCCAGTGGTGGACGAAGCTGTCGCGCAGGCAGCGGAGCTCGAAGCCGGCCTGGCGGACCCGGCGGCAGTAGTCGTCGTCCTCGAACATGCCGATCTCGAAACGCTCGTCGAGGCTACCGACCGCGTCCCAGACGTCCCGCCGCATCGCGGCGCAGAACAGGGCCAGCATCGGAATCGGGAACGACTCCCCCCGGTGCTCGGCCCGGAAGCGGGCGGCCCACTCCGGCATCTCCTCGACCCGGTCATAGCCCACCGGCACCTTCGCCTGGTTCCCGATCGCGTTGGTGACCGGACCGACCATCCCCCACTTGGGCTGTCTCCGCAGCGCCCTCACCAGCGAGGACAGCCACCCGGCCGCCACCACCGTGTCGTTGTTGAGGAAGCAGAAGATCTCGCCGCGGGCGCGTCTGATCGCCTGGTTGTTGGCCGCCGCGAAGCCGAGGTTGGCGCCGTTGCAGATCACCGTCATCTCCGGCCGGCGCTGGGCCTCCTCCGCGAGGTACTCGGGGGTGCCGTCGTCCGAGCCGTTGTCCACGACGATCACCTCGAAGTTGGGGTACTCGGTGCGCTCGAACACGCTGCTCAGGCAGAGACGCGTCAACGGCAGGTTCCCGAACGTCACGATGCCGATCGTGACCAGGGGGAAGAGCTCGCAGGCGGCCTGCTCGAGCTGCTCCACCCGGCGCTCCCAGCGGTTCTCGAAGGCGAACGAGCGCCTCGCCTCGACTGCTGCCGGGGGGCCGGGGCTGTGAAGGGCCTCGCCGATGGCGGCGAGGAACCCGTCGGCGTTCGAGGCCGTCCGCACCAGCCCTCCAAGCTGCTCCAGCTCCGGAAGGTCGGTCGCGACCACCTCGAGACCGAGGGCGAGCATCTCGTAGACCTTGACGGGATCGGTCGCGCGTGTCAGCGGCGTGTCGCGGAACGGGATGATCCCGACATCGAAGCCGGCGGCGAACCCCGGCAGCTCGGAGTAGGGACGTTCACCGAGGAGGCGGACGTTGGGCAGTGTCCGCAGCCCGGCGACGTCACCGCCGTAGGTCGAGCCGATCAGGACGAACGACCAGTGCGGGCGGCGCATGGCGATCTCGCGCACGAGCTCCGAGTCGAACCACTCCGCGATCGCGCCGAAGTAGCCGACGACCGGACGGGGCGGATCGCCCGGAATGGCGGAGGCTCGAGCTCCCGACCAGTGCGGCCAGTCACACCCATTGCGGACCCGCACCACCTGACGCGCGTGGCGGCGGGCGTCGTCTTCGAGTGCCCCCGACGTCGCCAGCACGAGGTCCGCCTCTCTGAGCAGCTCCTCCTCCTGGGTCGTGGTCGCCGAGCCGCTGGTCGCGAAGCCGCCGTGGAAGTCCATGCGATCGTAGACGATCGGCCAGCCGAAGCGATCACGGAGCCGGACCGCGAGGGGCGTCCAGAACGGGAGGTCACAGATCGTGAGGACCTCGTCGAGGTTGGCGTCGCGGCAGAGAGCCGCGAGCGCTCCGGTCATCGCCTCCACGGAACGGGAGTCTAGCGTCTCACGATAGGGATCCACGGGGTGGGGACCGGGAAGGCGAAGCGATCGCACACCATCGGCCAGCGGTTGGGATCCGACCTCGACAGCCTTCGCGCCCACCGCCAGCTCGAGCCCCGCGTAGAACACCCGCCATCCCCGGGCGGCAAGACCGAGGAGCAGGTGCTGCGGTCGCTGGATCCGGAAGCCCCAGTCGATGATCGGGAGGCAGAGCACCGCCGGCCGCGGGCGAGTGGCGGCCGGAGACGAGCCTGCGGCGGCCATTGACTGGGACGGCCACGAGGGGATCGCGCCCGTTCCCGCGCGGCTCCTCCCTCCCACCCTGTCACGCGCGCCTCGGACCAGCCGGAGCAGCCGGTAGCGCACTCTGGGAGGCAGCCACCTGGGCAGCGCGGCCCGCAGAGCGGCAAACGGGTGTCGTAGGCGCGCCCACTGGAGACCCGACCAGGCGTGTACCCGCCAGTACACCGACGCCGCCCGCCACATCCGGGAGTTGTGGATCCCGGCGAGCTCCGCCACCGCCAGCTCCAGGGCTCGTTCGGTCGCCCGCAGTCGCTGGGCGAGATCGGTCGCACTCGCGTCGCCGGCCGGCGGCGCCCCCTCACCCTTGCCGACCGAGCCCGTCGCCGCCTCGCTCGGCGTTTCTCCGGAACCAGAAGGCATTGCCTGCATTGTAGCGGGTTCGGCAGAGGAAGGTCCGGTGACGTTGGTTACCCGATCAGTCGAAAGCCCGCTCCAGGATTGGCCCCACCTCCTCGTCCGCGACGGCCCGGTCGGGATGGAACTCGCTCCCCCTCTCGTCGCCGAGGACCCCCTCGCGGTAAAGCTGCTCGATGTAGGCGGCGGCCCAGTAGCTCGGTGGCACATCGGCGAAGACGCCCTGGGCCTCCGGAGGAGTGCCTCGTCCTCCGGTCCGCACCCGGACCACGAGGACGGCGAGCTGAGCGCGAGTGATCGGGTCCTCCGGCCGAAACAGACCGTCCGCAAAGCCGGAAGCTATCCCGCCTCGCACCAGGTGCTCGACGTACGGGGCGTCGGGGTGTCGCGCCGGCACATCCGGGAACAGGCCGGTCGCCGGCGCGGGCTCGAAGTCGCTGCCGTGCTGCGCCTTGATCAGCGCGAACGCGACTCCCGCCCGGGATCGCCGCCAGCCCGGCGGTCGCTGGGGGTCACCGGCAGCCACGAGAGCCTGCTGCGGTTCATCCCGTCGGGCCTGCGAGCGGATCGTGCTCCGGTACCGCGCCGCGACCTCGCCGGCCGACCCCGCCGCGGTCACGCGCCCGGACTCGAGGAGCACCGCCTGCGCGCAGAAGCGCTCGACCATCTCCAGCTCGTGCGACACGAGCACCATGGTCGCCCCCTGCTGGCGGAAGGCGTCGATCCGCCGCCGGCAGCGCCGACGGAAGCGCTCGTCCCCGACCGCGAGGATCTCGTCGAGGAGCAGGATGTCGGCATCGACGCAGGTGGCGACGGCGAACGCGAGGCGGGCGACCATCCCGGTCGAGTAGGTCCTCAGGGGGGCGTCGATGAACTCTGCCAGACCGGAGAAGTCGACGATCTCGTCGAATCTCACCTGCATCTCGCGGCGCGACCGGCCCAGCAGCGCCCCGTTGAAGAACACGTTCTCCCGGCCGGTGAGCTCCATGTCGAAGCCGGTCCCGAGCTCGATCAGGGGCGCGACCCTTCCGCGGACGATCGCCTCCCCGGCGCTCGGCGAGAGAATCCCGGCGGCCACCCGCAGAAGGGTGGACTTGCCAGCGCCGTTGGGCCCGATCACGCCGAGCGACTCGCCCTCCGCCACGGTGAACGAGACCCGGTCGAGGGCGTGCAGCTCCTCGTAGCGGAGGCCTCTCGTCAATCTTTGGATCGCCCACTCCTTGAAGGTCGGGATCTTGCGTTGCGGGACCCTGAAGCGTACCGAGACGCCGCGGAACTCGATGGCGGGAAGGCTCATGGCATCACAGGTAAAGGTAGAAACCGCTCGACAGGCGCCGGAAGACGAACCACCCGAGGGCGAACGTGAGCAGGGCGATCGCATAGCTGATCGCCACCTCTTCGAGGGACGGCAGGACCCCTCCCCACAGGGGTGCTCTGGTGAGCTCCACCAGGTAGAAGACCGGGTTTGCCTTGACCAGCCAGAGGTACTTCTCCGGCACGATCGAGATCGGATACATGATCGGCGTCAGGTACATCAGCGCCATGATCCCGACCTGATACATCTGCGCCACATCGTCGAAGTACACGGCCACCGCCGACAACCCCAACGAGATGCCGAGCGTGAACAGCGCCATGGCGGCGAAGCTGACCGGCAGGAAGAACACGGTGGCACGGATCGGCGCGCCGGCGATGAGCATGATGATCAGCAGCGGGATGAGCGAGAGGAACAGGTTGACCAGCCCGGAGAGCGTCGTCGAGACGGCGAAGATCGCCTTCGGCACCCGGACCCGCTTCATCAGGTCCCCGTTCCAGGCCAGGCTGGTCATGGCCATCACGGTGGACTGGGCGAAGTAGTTCCACACCAGGAAGGCGGACAGGAAGTAGGTCTCGTAGTGGGGGATCTGGAAGCGGAAGAGTTGCGCAAAGACGACCAGCAGGATGAGCATGAGAAGCAGCGGGTTGAGCATGGTCCAGAAGAAACCGAGCACGGACCGCTTGTAGCGGACCGTGAGATCGCGTTGGATGAGGTTCTTGAGGAGGTAGGCGAAGGCGGCGATCTCGCGGACGTCCTCGATCAGCGTCGGACGGCGTCCTGCCAGGTTGTGGAGCTCCGGACGCGCCTCGGCTGTCGCCATCGCCGGATTATAGCGGTTGAGGGTGGCGCCGCGACGGATCGCGGGTGCTCCGGACAGCGCGCCGGTCGATCACGGCCACGCCTTCCCCCACCGGCACCGGATGCGGTACACTCCGCGGGTCTTTCGCGATGGCACGACGAGCTGGGGGAAAAAGCATGACCGGAACGACCGCAACTCGGGGCGGAGTCCTGACGATGGCCGCGGGCGTGGTGCTGCTCGCATCGGTGGCGGTGACGGCCTGGCCGGCCGAACAACCCGCCTGGACCGGAAAGGTCGATCCCTGGGTCCTGGGGAGTGCCCACTTCGGGGAAACGGAGTTCATCGTCTTCCTCGCCGAGCAGGCCGACCTCTCGGGCGCGGCCGGGCTGGCGACCAAGGACGCGAAGGGGCGCTTCGTGACCGCACGACTCCGCGAGGTCGCCGCGCGAACCCAGCCAGCGCTGATCCAGGCGCTGGCCTCACGGGGTGTGGAGTACCGCCCGTACTGGGTGGCCAACATGATCTGGGTTCGCGGCGGCATGGACACGATCCAGGCGATGGCCGAGCGCAGCGACGTCGCCCGCGTGAGCGCCAACCCGATGGTCAACATCGGCGACCTCCGGCCGGCGCAGCAACCCAGCGATCAGGCGGCCCCGGAGAGTATCGAGTGGAATATCACCAAGGTGCACGCCCCCAGCGTCTGGGCGCTCGGCTACACGGGCCAGGGGGTGGTGGTCGCCGGTCAGGACACCGGGTACCAGTGGGATCACCCGGCCCTCAAGACGCACTATCGCGGCTGGAATGGTGCCACTGCCGACCACAACTACAACTGGCACGACGCCATCCACTCGTGCGTCGGCAACCCCTGCGGCTGCAACCTGACCGTCCCGTGCGACGACTACGGGCACGGCACCCACACCATGGGCACCATGGTGGGCGACGACGGCGGCAGCAACCAGATCGGCATGGCGCCGGGGGCCAAGTGGATCGGCTGCCGGAACATGGACGACGGCACCGGGTCGCCGACGACCTACTCCGAGTGCTTCCAGTGGTTCATCGCGCCCACCGACCTCAACGGTCAGAACCCCGACCCCAGCAAGGCGCCGGACGTGATCAGCAACTCCTGGGGCTGCCCGCCGAGCGAGGGGTGCACGGACCCGCTGGTCCTCCAGACCGTCGTCGCCAACACCGTCGCGGCGGGGATCGTGGTCGTCGTCTCCGCCGGAAACAGCGGCTCCTCCTGCAGCTCGGTCGTCGATCCGCCGGCGATCTACGGCGACGTCATCTCGGTCGGCGCCACCGACAGCAGCGACAACATCGCGAGCTTCTCCAGCCGCGGGCCGGTCACCATCGACGGCAGCGGCCGGCTGAAGCCGGACGTGTCGGCACCGGGGGTGAGCATCCGCTCCAGCGTCCCGCCGAGCACCTACCAGGGAGGGTGGAGCGGAACCAGCATGGCGGCTCCCCACGTCACCGGCGAGGTCGCGCTCCTGCTCTCGGCCTTCCCGTCGTGGATCGGCCAGGTCGACCAGATCGCGACCCGCATCGAGCAGACCGCGGTGCCCCGCACCACCTCCCAGACCTGCGGGGGCGTCCCCGGTTCCACGATCCCCAACAACACCTACGGCTGGGGCCGCATCGATGCGCTCAACGCCGTCAGCATGGCCAACCTCGGCATCGCCATGACCGCGTCGCCCGACCCGGTCGCGGTCGGCGGCCAGCTCGTCTACACGATCCAGATCTCCAACGCGGGACCGGTCGATGCGACGTCGGTCACACTGACCGACCCTCTGCCCGCGAATACGGTCTACGTCGGCTCTTCGCTCTCGTGCAGCAACACGGCCGGGACGCTCACCTGTCCGGTCGGCACCGTCGCCAAGAACACACAGGTCGAGGCCACCATCACCCTCAGCCCCAACGCGGGCGGCACCCTCACCAACACCGTGACCGTCGCCGCCACCGAGGGGGATCCGGACACCTCGGACAATCAGGCCACCACGGTCACCTCGGTGATCTACGGCGCGGATCTCGCTGTCACGGGGACGACGTCGCCCGATCCCGTCCTGGTTGGGACCGACCTGACCTACAGCCTGACCGTGTCCAACTCGGGGCCCGCGGTGGCGAGCGCGGCCACGCTCACCGACGTGCTGCCCGCCGGGGTCACCTTCGTCTCGGCGTCGGCAGGTTGCGCGGACAGTAGCGGCACCGTCAGCTGCGCCCTCGGCGATCTCGCCAGCGGCGCCTCGGTCCCGGTCACCATCGTGGTCTCGCCGACCGTGCCCGGCACGCTCCTCGACTCACCAGCGGTGGCCAGCGCAACGCCGGACCCGAACGCTGGCAACAACGTCTTCGCCGCCTCCACCAGCGTCGTCGCGGCGACTCCGGCGGCCCTCGAGGTCGATGGCGAGAGCACGGCGGGCACCGACTCCAACGTCAACGGCGTCCTGGAGCCGGGCGAAACCGTGCTGGTGCGGCCGGCATGGGCCAACCCGTCGGCGGCAGGCGTGCCGATCACCGGCACGGCGGCGGACTTCACGGGACCCACCGGCGCCGACTACTCGCTGCTCGACGGCCTCGCGTCGTACGGGACCGTCCCCCCCGGCGGCGCAGGCACGTTCTGCGTCGACTGCTACCTGCTCGGCGTGTCCGCTCCCCCGGCCCGGCCGTCGTTGCACTGGGACGCGACCTTCGACGAGACGCTGGCGCCATCGGGCACGAAGACCTGGACGGTCCACGTCGGCCACAGCTTCTCCGACGTCCCACCCGCGGCTTTTGCCTACCGGTTCATCGAGACGATCTTCCATCACGGCATCACGGCCGGCTGCGGAGGTGACCTCTTCTGCCCAACGGGCACCGTCAACCGCTGGCAGATGGCGGTCTTCCTCGCGACCGCGCAGGTGGGGAGCAACGTGCCGGTCAGCGGCACGGTGCCGAACAAGGGCGACTACAACTGCGTGGCGGGCGGTACGTCGGTGTTCGCCGACGTCGCGCCGGAAGACCCCGGCTGCCGATTCATCCACTACATTGCCGCCGAGGGCGTCACGGCGGGGTGCGGCGACGGCCTGCACTACTGCCCGGCCGAGGACCTGACGCGCTGGCAGATGGGCGTGTTCCTGGCGGTTGCCGTCAGCGGGGGTGACGTTCCCGTCAGCGGCGTGGTGCCGAACATGGGCCCGTACGACTGCGTCGCCGGGGGCACCTCGGTCTTCACCGACGTGGCGCCCGACGACCCCGGGTGCCGGTTCATCCACTACATCGCGGCGCAACAGATCACGGTCGGCTGCGGCAACTCGCAGTACTGCCCGGCCGAGAGCCTGCCCCGCAACCAGATGGCGGTGTTCCTCTCCGCCGGCTTCCACCTCGGCCTCTACGGCCCGTGAGGCGAGCAGAGGAGGCAGATCCGCGAGGCGGCGTGCGTCCGATCCACCTGTTCGTACCGACCTTCCGGATCGAGGAGAGCCTGGCCGAGATCCGCGAGTGCCTGGAGCGCGGCTGGACGGGACTGGGCTACAAGACCGTCGAGTTCGAAGAGGCATGGTGCCGCTACAGCGGCTTTCCGCACGCCCACTTCCTCAACTCGGCGACCTCGGGCCTCCACCTCGCGGTCAAGCTGCTCAAGGAGGCCGGCGGATGGGACGCGGGCGACGAGATCATCTCGACGCCCCTCACCTTCGTCTCGACCAACCACGCCATCCTCTACGAGGGGCTCAGACCGGTCTTCGCCGACGTCGACGAGTACCTCTGTCTCGACCCGGCCTCGGTCGAGTCCCGCATCACGTCGCGCACCCGGGCGGTCTGCTTCGTGGGCATCGGGGGCAACCCCGGTCGTTACGCCGACGTCCTGACCCTGTGTCGCGCGCGGGGCCTGCGCCTGATCCTCGACGCGGCCCACATGGCCGGGACCTGGCTCGGCGACCGCCACGCCGGGCGCGACGCCGATGTCGCGGTGTTCTCGTTCCAGGCGGTGAAGAACGCTCCGACCGCCGACTCCGGCATGATCTGCTTCGCCGACGGGGCACTCGACGCCGAGGTCAGGAAGTGGACGTGGCTCGGCATCAACAAGGACACCTACACGCGCACCGTCGGAGGCGGGAGCTACAAGTGGCTCTACGACGTCGAGCACGTCGGCTTCAAGTACCACGGCAACTCGATCATGGCGGCCCTCGCTCTGGTCGCGCTGCGCGGGCTCGACGAGGACAACCGGCGGCGCCGCCTGGTGTCCTCGTGGTACGACGATGCGCTGGCGTCCTGCCCCGGGGTCGACCCGGTTCCGATGGCGCCCGGTTGCACGCCGTCCCGCCACCTCTACCAGATCCTCGTCGACCACCGGGATCGGGTCATGGTCGGCCTCAACGAGCGCGAGATCTACCCCGGCGTCCACTACCGCGACAACACGCTCTACCGCATGTACGCGTACGGCCGGGGGAGCTGCCCGCGTGCCGCCGAGGCCAGCGACAGGGTGATCTCGCTGCCGCTACACCTACGCCTCGAGCGCGAGGATGTCTTGCGAGTTGCCGGAGCCTTGGCGGAGATCGTCGCTCCCGGGCCCGAGCCCGGCCGGACACCAACAGGCTAGCCCCGACGGCGCGAGCGCCGTTCCGTGTCGGCCGCCACGATCCCGCCACCCCTCTCGACGCTTCCGCCACCCCTCTCGACGCTTCCGCCACGGGCCTTGCGCGCCTCCGGCGCGGCCACTACAGTGGCGCCCGTGAAGCCGTACCACGGCCCCATCGAAGGTGAGCGGATCCTCCTGCGCCTGCTCGAGGAACGTGACCTCGACCTCATCCGGGGCTGGCGCAACCGGGACGACACCCGGGTGTGGTTCTTCGACCCGGCCGTGATCTCGCCCGAGCAGCACCGGGCCTGGTACGATGGCTATCTCACCCGGGACGACGACTTCGTCTTCATCATCGAGCGACGGAATCCGCAGCGCGAACCGATCGGCCAGGCGTCGATCTACCACATCGACCCGCGGCTGCGCCGGGCCGAGCTGGGGCGCGTGATCATCGGCGAGCCCGCGGCACGCGGGATGGGGTTCTCCACCGAGGCAGTTCGTATGCTGGTCGGTTTCGCCGTCCCGACCTGGGGCCTCGCCGAGATCTTCTCGGATGTGATCGAGCGCAATTTGCCCTCGCGCGCCATGCTCCGCTCGTCGGGCTTCCGCGAGGAGCAGCCCTCCTCCGGCGTCGTGCGCTCCGTCTACCGCGTGAGTTCGCGCCCGGACGCCTGACCGCGTCGGACCCGGAGGTTGGCGACATCGACGAGGATGGCGCGGACCCGATGGTCCCAGGTGTGCTCGCGCAGCACCCTCGCCCGCGCCGCCTTCGCCACCGAAGCGCGCCGCTCCGGATCGTCCAGGGCGGCCCTGGCCACGGCGCACAGATCGTCCCGGCCGCGGTAGGTGAAGATCTCACGCTCCGGTTCGAAGAAGTCCGGGAGCATGTCGAACGGCTCGATCAGGGAGGCCACGCCGCAGGCGGCGGCGATCTGCGGCCGGTTGGTGATCCGCACGCTCCCGGTGAGCGGGCCCGCAGGGTCGTCGACGGTCGCACACTCGAGGACCAGCCGGGCCCCGCAAATCGCCGACCGCAGCGCCTCGGGCGAGTCGAGAGGGCCGAGAGCGGGGAGAGCCCAGCGGTTCTCGCCGGCGTGCGTGTGGATACGGAGATCGACCTCCCTGGCCAGCGCCTGCAGCAGGGCGTCGCGCCGGGCCGTCCACTTGCCGACGAACAGCACGTCGCACGCGGGATCGCCGGTCGCGGGCCGGTAGAGTGAGGGGTCGATCGCAGGATTGCAACGGCGCACCGCGATGCCGCTCCGGGTGTAGACCTCCACGGCGTGAGGATCCTGTGTGTAGAAGAGGTCGCAGTGCGGCGCGATGGCGAGCGATGCCTCGAGCCCGATCGGGTCGGAGAGTGCAAGGCCCACCACCACCGTCCCGGCACCCAGCATCGCCCTGCCTGCAGGGGGGAGGAAGAGCCCGCCGGCGATCAGGACAGCAACCTCGGGGGAGAACCCCTCCGTCGCGGCCCGGACGGCCTCCAGCGGAACCGCGGTCGGCCGCGCGCCTCCGGTCGAGACGAACCCGGGAAACCGGAAGGGCTCCGCGAGCCGTACCTCGCCCGCCCTCTCGAACGCCCGCAGCGGCCCCAGGAGGTTGTTGACGAAAGGGGGCTGGCTGAGGTTCCCGAAGATGGCGATCCGCATCGTGTGGCCGTCTGTCGTCCCGCCCGTCTCGGCTCACGGGCTCGCGCAGTATAGAAAGGCGTAACGCTGTGCCGCAACGAGGCGCCCAGGCCGGCGGCCCCGAAAAGAAGAGAACCGGGCCCCGAAGGGCCCGGCCGGAGGTCGTGCCAGGCGAGGGGCATGGCCCCTCGCCCGGCGGTGAGGTGCTTACTGACAGGTGGGGATTTCCCACGCGACGTCGATGAACACCGACATCTGCGCACGGGTGTTGGGCTCCGTACCGCAGAAGTTGTTGTTGCCGCAGCCAGCCGTAACGCCATTCAGGTACAGGGTGTTGATGAACGGGGTGTACGCGCTCGCGCACGGCGCGTCGTCGAAGATCTGCTCGCACGGATCCTGACCCGGCCAGCCCTTGGCGACGTCGATGAAGACCGCCATCTGCTGGCGCAGGACCGGGTCGTTCGGGCAGTAGCGACGCTCGCCGGTGTCCGGGTTGTAGTAGCAGCCGGCGGTGATGCCCTCGTTGTAGAACGCCTCGATGTAGTCGGCGTTGGGCGTCGACTCGCACGGGACGTCGGAGAAGATGCCGGTGCACGGCGGTGCCGCGTAGTCCGCACCGTGCCGCGCCAGCTCGATCCAGCGCGCCATCACACCGCGGGTCATGGCGTCGTTCGGGCAGAAGTTGCCGCCGCCGCAACCCGTGCTGATCCGGGCGCCCGCAAGACCGTGGACGAACTTGTCCGCGAAAGCGCCGACCGGCATGTCGAGGAACGCCTTGGTGAAGCACACCGGAACGTCGTTGGTGGGGTACGGAGTGTCGCTCGAGGCCTTGATGGTGGCGCGGAAGATGCCGAAGTGAGGCGCGCCGTCGGCGATGAAGTGTGCGTCGACCGGGAAGGTCGCGCCAGCGTCGACGGTGCCTTCCGTGGGATCGAGCACGAGCCACGGCAGGCTGGCGCCGGCCGAGGTGGGAATCGCAAAGGCGTCGATCTCGGCGCCACCAGGCATCACGCCAACCAACGTGCTCGCGCCCGTCGTGGTGTCGATGACCCGCATCTCACCCTGGAAGGTGTCGAGGTTGAAGGACGCCCACCAGAGAGTGCCGGTGACCTGGTCGAAGGCCAGCCCCTGCGCGTAGTTCGCGTTGATCCCCGTCGGACCGATGATGGTGCCGGCCCCGGTCGCAGGATCGACCTTGACGAGGTTGTCGTTGACGATATCCACGCCGTAGATCTCCCCAGCCGCGTTGGCCGAGATGTCGATCATGCACGGCGCGTTGGTGATCGGCCCGACCGGTGTGACGGTGCCGGTGCCGGGGTCAACCGTGTACAGCGTCGATGACCCGCACGTGGTCCCCGACGCGTACAGCGTCCCGTCCACCGTCGACGTCATGCCGGTCCACGACTCGCCGCCACCCGGCGAGGCCGGACCGATCACGGTCGCGGCACCGGTCGTGGTGTCGACGGTCTGCAGCGTGTTGGTGTTGTAGTCGAGCACGTACTCCTTGGAGAAGTCACCCATGAGGAAGCAACCGGCGAAGAACGTTCCGGACTCCCCCGAAATCGTCGTCCAGTTGCCCGGATCCGTGGTGTCGGCCCACGTGCCGTAGATGCCGTTGTTGACGTCCTCGCCGAAGGCCGGCACCCCGTCGAGCATAATCTGCAGCGGGCGCGACGTGACCGCGCCGTTGGGCGCGTGCGGGGCACGACCCGTGGACGGGGTCTTCGGGTGCGACATCGGAACCACCGGCGACAGGTGCGGCCAGGTGGTGGTGATCGGAAGCGTGAGCAGCTTGAAGTCGGCCGCCATGTTGCCGTGGTTGATGACGTCGAGCTCCTGATGCTGCTCCTGGCCCGGGTAGAGCCGCGACGACAGCGCTGCCGGCGACAGCTCGAGCCACCCGGCGCCGAGCGCGAAGTCGAGGCGGTTGACGGTGCTCGGAATGACGTTGATCACCTGCGACTCGGACCCGTACTTCGCCATCGAGGCCGTGAAGGTGCGCTGCCCCGGAGGCTGGTTGCCCGTCGGGATCGGCGTGAACATCGAGTAGTAGCCGTCGTTGATGTTGGGATCGCTCGGCGTCGCCACTGTGTGCGTGCTGCCGCCGATGTCGTTGGCCACCATGGCCCCGACCAGCGGATCCGTCGTGTTGCTGTCAGTCACGAAGCCGGCAACCAGGCCGCCGGCGATGGTGCCGCACGGCACGGCGAAGTTCTCGTAGACCTCGATGCTGTCGATGTGCACGTCGTTGCCGTAGTAGCTGGTGCCGTAGAAGGCGAGGTAGATCGTGCTCTGCCCGGCCAGCGAGGTGAGCGGCAGAGCGATCTGCTGCCAGCCGGTCGAGCCGTTGTAACGGTGGTAGATGGGGCCGATGGAGTAGAACGTGTTGCCGTCCGTCGAGTACATGACCTGGACGTTGTCGTCACTGCCCGAGTAGCCGGTGTCGTGGAAGAGGGAGAACACCAGCTCGGGCGAGCTCGCCGTGGAGAAATCGACCGGCGAGGTCATGTAGAGCAGCGCGTTACCGGAGAACACGCTCCACGAGTTGAAGTAGGCCAGGTTGGGCGGAGTGGCCGCCGGGTACCCGGACGGAAAGTGCGTGCCCGCGTTGGTGTACCAGTTGGCGCCGCCGGAGAACGAGTAGTTGGCCCACCCGCCCGGGATCGCCGGCGGGGTCACGCCGTCGAAGTTCTGCGCCACGTCGGGCGGCGGCAGTTCCGGCGGCACGTAGCCCGGAACCGTGCAGTCGGGCACGACGGGCGAGAGAACGAAGTTCTGCGACTGGTCGGCGCCGGTGACACTGACCGGGCGCGACTGACCCACATAGCCCGGCGTCACGGCATTGACCGTGAACGTGTAGTTGTAGCCGTTGTCGAGCTGGATCGAGTAGTAGCCGGTGAATGGGTCGGTGTAGATCGTGGTCGAGAAGCTCGGCGGGGCCG
>JBLMXF010000056.1:0-107930 GCA_050257595.1 Acidobacteriota bacterium
CCACCCCAGGGGCGGAGGGCCACCCGCCCGCTCATCCCCCTCGCGTCCCCCGCCCCTCCTCGCGCTTTCTCGCGCGGGAACATGCCGATGAGCGAGGCAGGGGCCGTCCTCATGGCCGCCCGTCAGCGCGCCGGGAGCGCCTGGCTCCTCGTGGTCTTGTCTTTGCCTTTGACTCTCGGCCCGCAACGTTGAGCTGGGTGGGCCAGGCTGCCTGCTGGCTGGGTGGGCGAGCTGGGGGAAGCTGTGAGCTGTTTGCGGTCCACGTAGTGTGATAGAAGGGCGGCATGGGCGAGACGAGCAAATGGCGGGCGTACCGGAGGCTGGTGATCTTCGGGGTGGGGTCGTGGCTCGTGGTGGCTCGGGCGATCCGGGCGGTGCTGTCACCGTTCCCGCAGCGGTGGGAGAGGTCGTGCCCGCACGTCTCACGGTGGGCCAGACTCGGTGCGCGCTGCCTGGGGATCGCGGTGCGGCCGGTCGGCGATCTCCCGCCCGCGGGAGCGCTGGTCGTCTGCAACCACCAGGGGTACGCCGATATCGTGACCGCGGGCGGGCTGTTCCCGTCGATCTTCGCGGCCCGCCATGACATGCGGACCTGGCCGATGTTCGGTGCCCTGGCCCGGTCGGGGGCGACCATCTTCATCAACCGGGACAACAAGCGCGCCGGCGCGCGCGGGATCGGCCAGCTCAGCGCAGCGCTCGCTGCCGGCGCCACGGTGATCGCCTTTCCGGAGGGGACCTCAACCGACGGCTCCGGCCTCCTGCCTTTCCGGACCGGGATCTTCCAGGCGGCGGTCGACGCTGGTGCGCCGGTGGTTCCGGCGGCGATCCGGTATCTGACCCTCGACGACGCGCCGGTCGACGAGGGGAACCGTCATCTGGTCGGATGGTTCCGAGGTGAGAGCTTCCTCGCCCACATCGTGCAGCTTGGGTCGCACCGCGTGGTGCACGGCGAGGTGCGGTTCGCGCCGGTGATCGCGGCACCGCACCGCGACCGGCGTACCCTGGCGGGAGCCGCCGAGACGAGCGTGCGAGAGCTCCTCGGCCTGCCGACCGAGCAGGCACCGACCCAGGTCGGCAAGCGGCTTGACCGGCCGCACGGAGGAACGTGATGGAGACGTTGGTGGTGATCGTCGCGGTGCTGATCGCCGTCGTCCTGCTGGTCCTGCTCGTCCAGTTCGGTCGGGTCGCGCGGCAGGAGCGCGAGGTGCGCGAGCAGCTGGCCAAGGTGTCGCTGGAGCTGGCTCAGTCGCAACGGGACTTCACCGCATTGTCCGGGCTCCTCACCGGAATGATCGATCGCTTTTACACCCGGCTCGACGAGTTCGGGCAACAGGTCCGGGGCGGCCAGGAGCAGGCCGGCGGCGCTCTGCTGCAGCGACTCGAGGAGGCGCGGCGGACGCTGCAGGAGCTGCTCATCGGCTCGCAGGAGGGGCTTGCCAGGCAGTCGGAGGGCGCCACCAAGCTGTTCGGCGAGCTCAAGGGACAGCTCGGGCAGGTGGCCCAGATGGCCGCGCGAATGGAAGCGCTGGGGCGGGAGATCGACGAGCTCCAGGGCATCCTCAAGGCCCCCAAGCTGCGCGGTACGCTGGGCGAGGCGCAGCTCGAGGAGTTTCTCCGCCAGGTGCTGCCACCGGCCTTCTGGGAGACTCAGTTCCGCTTCGCCGATGGCCAGATCGTTGACGCCGTGATCCGCCTCCGCGACCACCTCGTCCCGATCGACGCGAAGTTCCCGCTCGAGTCGTTCCGGCGCCTGCTCGCCGCGGCGGACGAGCCGACACGCAAGACGGCGCACCGGGAGTTCGAGCGCGCCGTCAAGGGGCGCATCGACGAGATCGCCGACAAGTACATCCGCCCGGGCGAGGGGACCTACGAGTTCGCCCTCATGTTCATCCCGGCCGAGAACATCTACTACGAGGTGATCATCCGCGACGACAACCTGGGCGAAAGCGGCTCGCTGCTCGAGTACGCCACCTCACGCCGGGTCGTGCCGGTGTCGCCGAACTCCTTCTACGCCTACCTGTCCACCATCGTCACCGGTCTCAAGGGCATGCAGGTGGAGGCGAGGGCCAGAGAGATCCTGGTGGAACTGGGCCGGTTGCAGCGTGAGTTCGCCCGGTTCTCGGAGGCATTTCGTCTGGTCGGCCGTCACCTGTCGTCCGCCCAGGGCAAGTACGAGGAAGCCGACAAGCTCTCCGGAAGGATCGGCGACCGGCTGCAGGGGATCACGGGAGAAGCCCTCGACGCCGGTGGAGAGGCCGTCGGAACGCCACTTCTGGAGGGTGACGCCGTCCCTCGCGGGTGACCACCGGTTTCGCGACGGCGGGGGGCCGGCGCCGGTGCCTGGGCGTTGGACGTGGGGCACCGCGGCTATCATGACCTGAAGTGGCGACCCGGTTCTCGGAGGGGGTTCTCCTTGGCCGCTACCGCCTGGTCAGAGTGATCGGGCGGGGCGGGATGGGCGAGGTCTGGCGCGCCCGCGACGAACGGCTCGAGCGGGACGTGGCGATCAAGGTCCTGCCCGGCGACCTCGGCGCGGAGCCCGACGTGCTGCGCCGCTTCCGCCGCGAGGCGCTCGCCCTGGCCCGTCTGCTCGATCCCAGCATCGTGGTGATCTTCGACGTCGGTGCGCTCCCGGGCGAGAACGGCCAGGAGGTGCCGTACCTGGTCATGGAACTGATCGAGGGGCGGCCACTGACCACGGAGCTCACCCGCGGGCCGGTCGCCGTCTCCCGCGTCCTCCCGGTCTTCGAGCAGGTCGCCCGCGCGCTCGCCGTGGCACATCGCGCGGGCGTGGTCCACCGGGACCTGAAGCCGTCCAACGTGATGCTCGACGACGACGATCGCGTCAAGGTGCTGGACTTCGGCCTCGCCCGCCTGGCCCGCGGGAAGGGAGCCGGGGCCGAGACCGTCACCTCGAGCGGCGCCGTCGTCGGGTCGTACCCCTATATGTCGCCCGAGCAGGCGCGGGGCGGCCCGGTCGGCCCGCCCGGGGACGTCTTCTCGTGCGGGATCATGCTCTACGAGGCGCTCGCCGGTGGCAGGCCGTTCGACGGCGAAGATCCGGTCGGCATCCTGCGGGCGATCGCCGAGGGCCACCATACCCCGCTGGACGAGGTCGCTGCGGAGGTTCCCCAGGCGCTCGCTGCGGTGGTCGAGCGTTGCCTGGCCCGGCAACCGGAGGACCGCTACTCCGACGGCGGCGCCCTGCTCGACGATCTCCGGGCGGTGCGCGAGCTGCTCTCACCGCCGACCGACGCCACCACGCTCGCGCTGCACCGGCCTCGCGTGGTGGCGGTGCGCCGCCAACGAGCACGCCGCATGGGGAGGGCGGCGGTCATCGCCGCGGCAGCGCTGCTGCTCGGCGTCGCAGGCGGGGTCTGGCTGGGCCGGCGCGGCATGGAGCCCCGGCGGCCGAACCCCGGGGTGTGGAAGAGCCGTGCCGTCCTCCAGGTCGGAGGCCTGCTCCGTCACCCGAGCTGGAGCCCATCGGGGACCTCACTCGCGGTCGAGCGGGCCGTGGGCGACACCAGCGAGCTGGTGGTGGTGGCGAGCGGGAGCGGCGAGTGGCAGGCAGTGGCGAGCTCGCGCCCGGGCGAGCTGCTCGTCAGGCCGGTGTTCTCGCCCGACGGCAAGGCGCTGGCGGTGACCGTCCTGGGTGCAGGCGACCAGCGTGTCGAGGTCATCCCCGCCACCGGTGGCCCGGCGATGGCCACCGTTCCCAACGCCGATCACGCGACCTGGCTGGCGACGCGCCGGCTGGCGTTTGCCCGCTCGGATGGCGGCATCGCCTCGCTCTGGGCGGTCGACCTCGACTCGCAGCGGGTGAGCGCCCTGGTTCCCGGCAGCGCCGCGACCTCCTGGTGGGCGCTGCTCCCGAGGCCGGGAGGCGGCCTGGCGCTGTTCGGCGGCGAGGACGATGTCCATGGTCGGGTCTTCGTGACGTCGGAAGGAGCCCCCACGCCACGGCCATGGACGCCGGTGGGCAGGATCGAGGGGTTCTCGTGGCTGCCCGGAGGCGAGGCGCTGGTGGCGGTCTTCGAGCAGCAGCTCGTGAGGATCCGGGCGCAGGGCATGTCGCCGCTGATGCCCGAGCTCGAGGGGCTGCTCGATCCCGCGGTCTCCCCCGACGGCCATTCGCTGGCGTTGGTCCGCAACCAGACGCAAACCGACCTGGTCGCCGTGTCGCCGGACGGGCCTGGGTGGAACTGCCTGTTGTGCGGCGTGCCGGGCGCGGGATGGGGAAGCGTCGCAGCCGATGGCCGCATCGTCTTCCGCCGCCTCGTCGGAGCCATGCGGAGCCTGTTCGTGCGCCAGCCGGGCCGGGACGACCGCCGCGTGACGCCAGCCGACGACAACGCCAGCTGCCCAGCGCTCTCCCCCGACGGCGGTCGGGTCGCCTATCTCTCGCGTGGCGCCGACGGCAGGAGCGCGCTGCGCGTCGTCGCCCTGGAGGGTGGTGAGCCGGTCACTCTGGCCGACGACGTGGCGCCCTCCGAGTTCCCGACCTGGTCCCCGGACGGGCGCTACCTCGCGTATGCGGCGGGCGGTCCGGCGCGTGTGTGGGCGGTGTCGGCGGCGGGAGGCCAGCCGCTCCTGGTCACTCCGGACGGCGGTGACTACCCCCGCTGGAGCCCCGACGGTCGGTGGCTCGCATACGTCGTGTGGACCGACGCGAGCGATCCCAAGCAGGGGGTCTGGGTGGCGAGCTGGCCGGCCCGCTCGTGCACCAAGGTTGGCAACGAGCCGACTCAGCTGGCCTGGCCCCCGCGCGGCGACGTTCTGTGGCAGCTCCGTCGCTCGGCGCTCGGACTCGAGCTGTGGGAGGCTCGCGTTGGCGAGTGGCACTGGCGGCATGTGCGGGGCATCGATCTCGGGGCGCCGCCCGCGCCGCAGGCCGAGCACGTTCCGTTCACCGTCGACCCCCGCACGGGCGCATTGGTGATCAACCGGCGCAGCTCGACGGGTGAGCTTCTCCTCTTCGACGGGATCGAACCCGATCGCTGGTGAGACGCTCGGGGCCTGAAATGAAGGCACAGACGATATCGGGCCCTGACCGGGTCCGCCGCCGAGGACGACGCAAGTGGACTCGAGGCCGTGCGCCGCGGGCTTCCTTCTAGCCCCGGGTTCTGAGCCTCAAGCTACAAGCCCCAGGCCTCTGCTACCGTGCCGGCGTGAGCGCTGGTCTGGTCGCCCGGTTTGGCCACACGTTCAGGGCCCTGCGCCATCGTCAGTTCCGGATCTTCTGGGCGGGCCAGGGGATCTCGGTCACCGGGACGTGGATGCAAACGATGGCGCAGTCGTGGCTGGTGTACCGGCTGACCAACTCACCGCTGGCCCTGGGGCTCCTCGCCATCGCCCGCTTCGGGCCCGCGCTGGTCGGCTCGCCGATCGCGGGCGTGGTGACGGACCGGGTCTCGCGCCGGAACCTGGTTCTCCTCACCCAGTCGCTCAGCCTGGTGCAGTCCGCCGTGCTCGCAGGGCTGACCCTCACGGGACGGATCCAGGTTTGGCAGGTGCTGGTGCTGGCCGGGGTGCAGGGGATCGTCGACACCCTCGACATGCCGGCCCGGCAGACCCTGCAGGTCGACCTCGTGGGCATCGAGGACCTGCAGAGCGCAGTGTCGCTGAACTCCTCGGCGTTCAACCTCGCGCGGATGGTCGGGCCGGCCCTCGCGGGGGTCCTGGTCAGCCTCTACGGCGAAGGCGTGTGTTTCGCGGTCAACGCGTTCTCTTACCTGACCGTGCTGGTCGCGCTGGTCGCGATCAGGCTTCCGGCAGGGGGCCGGGTCACCAGTGGACGGCTCGGGAGGGAGCTCCGCGAGGGCTTCCGCTACGCCTGGCACGCCCCCGGTGTCCGCTCGGTGCTGGTCGCCGTGGCGGTGACGTCCGGCCTCGGGCTCTCGTATGGCACCCTGCTCCCCGTCCTGGCCAGGGACGTCCTCCACGGAGGGGCGCGCGGCTATGGCCTGCTGCTGGCGGGCGCGGGCCTCGGTGCGATTGCCGGCGCGCTCGGCGCGGCGTCCCGGCGCTCGCAGGGTGGGACATCGCTGATCCTCGCCCTGGGACAGGGCGCGCTCGGCCTCGGCCTGGTCGGGCTGGCGACCACCCGGAGCCTCACTCTCGCCACCGTGTGCATGGTGGTGGTTGGCTTCGCGGTGGCCGCCCAGCTCACCACCACCAACGGTTTCCTGCAGACGACGGCGCCTCCCCACCTGCGCGGGCGCGTGGTCTCCCTCTACATCTGGCTGTTCACCGGCATCAGCCCACTCGGTGGGATGCTGGCCGGCTGGGCCGCGGACCGGGTCGGCGCCCCCTGGGCCACGGCGGCCGCGGGACTCGGTTGTGTGGTGTCCGCTCTCCTCGCGGCCAGGGGAATTCCCCGCGAGCGGGCTGCTTTCCGGCAAACGGGGGCGTAAGGTAGGCGCGGCCGCTGCACTCGGGGTGGGGGTGGGAAGCGGCGGTGGGCCCGGGGAGGGCGCGATGATGATCGAGATCACCTACTGCGTGGTGTGAAACTACGAGCCCCGGGCTGCCGGTCTGGCAGCCGAGCTGAGGAACGCGTTCGGGGTCGAGGCGCGGCTGATCAAAGGCTCGGGCGGCATCTTCGACGTCGTGGTCGACGGGGATCGGATCTTCTCGAAGTTCCACGTCGGCCGCTTTCCCGACGCCGGTGAGGTCGTCGAGCTCGTGCGAAGGCGGAGCGGCCCAGGACACGATCCGACGGACGGAGCCCGATGACGACGCCGTCGCGTTCGCTAGAATAGCGGCATGAACACGGCCCCCGTGCCGTTCGCTCCTCGCCGCATCGGGTTGGTGGTCAAGCCGTCGAGCGCAGACGCCGTGTCGCTCGGGCGCCGGATCCTCGACGAGGTCACCCGGCGCGGTCTCGTCGGCGTGGTCGACGCGGAATCGGCGTCCAGCGTGGCCGCACCCGCCGGCCCCCCCCGCAGCGAGCTGGGCCGCGAGGTGGATGTCGTGCTCGTCCTCGGCGGGGACGGCACCTTTCTGTCGGTGACCCGGTCCTGCCCGACGAGCACGCCGGTCGCGGGCATCAACCTCGGGACGCTCGGCTTCCTGACCGAACATTCCCCCGAGGGGGCGCTCGCTCTCCTTGACGAGATCATCTCCGGTCACGTCCACATCGAGGAGCGCGCGCGCCTGCGTGTCCGCGTCGAGGGGGACGGCGCGCCGCGCGACTACGTGGTGCTGAACGACGCCGTGATCCACAAGGCGACGTTGGCGCGCATCCTGACCATCTGCGTGGAGGTGGACGGCGAGTTCCTGTCGAGGTTCCGATCGGACGGTCTCATCATCGCGACCCCGACCGGATCGACCGCGTACAACCTGTCGGCGGGAGGACCGCTCGTCCACCCCCGGCTCGCCGCGCTCCTGATCACGCCGATCTGCCCGCACACGCTGTCCCATCGGCCGCTGGCCATCCCCGACGCCCTCCGGACCGCCGTCTGGGTCGAGCCTGGCGAGGCCAAGGTCTACCTCACGCTCGACGGCCAAGTCGGGTTTCCGTTCACCCCGGACATGAAGGTCGTGGTGGGTCCCGCGGCCGATCCGCTCTCGGTGATCACCGACCCGGCCGGCAGCTTCTTCTCGATCCTCCACCGGAAGCTGAAGTGGGGTGATCGGGAGTCGTGAGGTGAGCAGGCGCCCCAGACACCTTGCCAGGACCGTGATTGCACTGCTGCTCGCGATCGCGGTGTGGACCGGCTTGGCCAGCCTGGCGCTCCGCCTGGTCCAGGGGCCCCGCGTTCAGGTGTGGGCCGCCAAGGAGATCTCCGCGCAGCTGACGAGGACAATCGGGGAACCGGTCAGGATCGGCTCGGTTCGGTTCTTGCCGTTCCCGCCAAGGGTCGTGCTCCACGACGTCGCGCTCGGTCCACCCGGCTCGCCCCACGCCGAGATCGACACGTGCGAGGTCGCGTTTGGCGAGGCCCGGCTGGCCGAGCGCGAGGTCGTCCTCAGTCAGGTCACCGCTCGGGGCATCCGGGTTCGGGCCTCGCTCCCCGGGGCCAAAGGCGGGACGAGCCGGCCCTGGGTTCACGTGGTCGTCCGTCAGCTCGAGCTGAGCGACGTGCAGATCGATCGGCTCGACCTGCCCGCCAACATCGTGCTCTCGGCGCGCAACGTGGACGCGCGGGTGAGCGGCACCACGCGCCGGGCCATGGGCGCGGCAGTGGTCCATGCCGGCAGCTTCACGCTGACCGTCCCCGGGCTCCGGCCGATCTCCGGCGGCCTTGCGGCATGGGGCGAGGGGACGCCCGACGGCTTCCGGGTCGAGCGACTGCGCGCTCAGGGGTCGGGATGGTCGGTCGACGGACGGTGCGAGGTGTCTCTTGCCACCGGACGATTTGCCGGTTCCGGCGTGACGGCGGTCCGGCTCGAGGAGGTCGACCGGACGCTCGATCTCGGGATCGGTCTGGCCGGCGCTGTGCAGGCAACCCTCGACCTCGAGGTCGACAAGGGCAAGTTCTCGCTCGATGGGAAGCTGTCCTCGCCACAGGTGGACGTGGTCGGGTTCCGGATCGACGAGCTGGCCGGCGAGGCTCACCTCACGCACGACGGTCTCGAGGCGACGCTGACCCGGGGGATCTTCGCCGGGGGCGAGATCGATGGCTCGTACAAGCTCACCGGATTGCGGGAGCCGTGGAGCCACCGGGTCGCCGTGCGGGGGAACGGCGTGGAAGTGGCGGCGTTCCTGCATGAGCTCAGGGTCGATGACGCGGGCCTGTCAGGCGCCGCGAGGGTGAGCGCCGACCTGACCTGGGACGGCAGGCAGATCAAGGAGGGCGTGGGGACGGCGGTGGTGGATCTCACTGCCGGAGGAGGGGACGTCCCGATCTCGGGGCGGGTCGTGCTCTCCCTCGAGCAGGACGGGATGCTCCACATCGAGGCGCCGGGCGCCGTTCTCGCCGGTGCGCCGCTGCGCTGGGAGGGCCAGTTGACGCTCGGGACCTGGTTGCCGACCTGGAGCCTCCAGGGCGACCACGTCAAGGTCGAGACGGTGGCCCGTCTTCTGCGGGGCTGGGTGGGCACGGACGTCATCCCGGCCAGCCTCCACGGCGAGTCGGCGGTCGACCTGCGCCTGCACGGGCCATTCAACGACCTGACCGTGGTGGGGGACGTCGCCGTTGCGCCCATCGCGTTCGGGCCGATCGACGCCGATGGCCTGGAGGCGTCTTTCCAGGTCGGGCAGGGCGTGCTCTCGGTGGACAACGGCAAGGTCCTGGTGGGGCCCGGCCGCGCGCTGTTCCGCGGCACCCTCAAGTACGGCGAGGGCGGAGCCCTATCGCTCGACGTCGCGGGCCGGGGTGTTCCGGTGGTCCGGGCGGTCGCCTGGGGCGGAGTGCACGCGCCCGTGTCCGGTATGGTCGACTTCGACGGCCGGGTCGGGGGAACGCTCGGCGATCCGACGGCCGACGCGCGCCTGACGTTCCACGAGGTCACGGTTGCCGGAGTCCCGTTCGGGCGGGGGGCCGGTTCGGTCCACCTCGCCAAGGGTGTGGTCCGCGTCGAGGACTTCGCGGTGGGAGCCTTCGCGGCGTCGCTCCTGGTGGACTTTCCGCACCAGGAGGCGACCGTCGACGCGACGCTCAAGGGTTTCGGGCTCGAGGGGATCTCGCCGCCGCTGGCACGCCTGGTCGGCGGGGCTCTCGACTGCACCCTGCAGGGTTCGTTTCCCTTCGCCTCGCCCTCCGGTCGCCTCGAGGTGGCCAGCCCGTCGGGTCTCAGCGGAACCGTACAGCTCGACGCCGGTGGTGTGCAGGTCCGGCTCGCCCGTCCCGAGGTGTGGCGCCTCGAGGGCGCCATGGACCAGACGGCGAGCGGCTACCAGGGCCGCTTCACGTACGCGGTCACCTCCTTGCGCAGATTCGGCCACGACCTCATGGGCGCCGACCTCTCCCTCGACGGAGCGCTCGCCGGGCACGCGGACGTCGCGGTGTCGAGCGGTAGTCCACCCTCCGTCGACGGGGTCATCGAAACCCTCTCGATCGATGTCGAGGGCGAGCGCGCGTCGCTCGAGGGGCCGATGATCTTCACGACCTCGGGGGGCGCGGTCGAGATCCCGGGCGCGACGCTGGTCGGCCCGCGCTCCCGGCTCTTCGTCCGGGGTGGCCGCCAGGCCGACGGGACGCTCCACGGCAACGTCGCAGGCCAGCTCCCCGCCGCACTCCTCGGGCTGGTCTGGCGGGGCACGAGCCCGAGCGGAACCGTGGAGCTGCTCGGCGAGATCTCGGGTACCGACAGCGCCCCGCGCTTCGAGGGCGGGGCGCGCGTCAGGAACGGCGCCATGCGCCTGCCTGGCCTTCCCGAGCCCGTCACCGAGATCTCGGGGTACGTCGAACTGGTGCCGGAGGCGATCAGACTGGACTCGCTCAATTTCCGACTGGGGTCGGGCACCGGGACGTGCTCCGGACGTATCTTCCTCGCGCCGCGCGTCGAGCTCGACCTCACCATCGCGGCGAACAATGTCCGCTGGCCTCTGGCGATGGGCTTCAGGCCCTCGTTGAGCGGCTCGCTCCGGCTCACGGGCCCGCTCGACGATCTTTCGCTCTCCGGTCAGACGACCCTCGAGCGCGGGGCGTTCAGCGAGGATCTCAACATCCAGGGCCTGGTGGTCCAGCAGATCCTCACGCCGCGTCGCGTGGTGGCCACCGAGTCGGCGCCGATCTCGTTCAACATCGTGGTCCGGGTACCCGGGACTTTGGAGATCAACACTGCGCTGGCGCGGCTGACGGCTGACGGCGAGCTTCGCCTGGTGGGCACGAGCGCGCAGCCGGGGCTGCTCGGCAGGCTCGAGGCGGCGCCTGGAGGGGAATTCACCCTGGCTGGGGTGCGCTACAACCTGGACCGCGGCACCGTCACCTTCACGAGCTACGACCGCATCGATCCTCTATTCGACGTGCTCGCCCGCACCACGCTGGACAGCTACGAGATCTCGGTGTCCTTGGTCGGCACCCTGGACCACATGACGACCTCGCTGACCTCCAACCCGGCGCTGCCCGAGATGGACATCGTCTCGCTGCTCACCACCGGCCGGAGGGCCGATCAGGCGACCTCTGCTCAGGCCGGCTCCTTCGCCTCGACGTTCCTCACCGAGCAGCTGACCGGACTCGTCACCCGGCGCGCTCGCACTCTGCTCGACGTCGACCAGTTCCGCATCGATCCGTCGGCGGTCACTTCCACAGGCGGCGCGGCGACCAGGCTCACGGTCGTCAAGCGGCTGTCGCCGACCTGGACCGTGGCCGTGGCAACCAACCTCGACTCCAACCGCGAGGAGATCGTCAGCAGCACGTGGCGGTTGGCCCCGGGCGTGTACCTGGAGGGCCGTCGGGAGGCCGACGGCCGCTACTCGATGGAGGTCCGGTGGCAGCGACGCTACTGATCGCCGCCCTGGCCGCAGCGCCGCTCGACTGGAATCGGGTTCCCATCGAGCGCGTGCGGTTCGACGTCGTGGGCAAGTACAACAAGGCCGAGCTCACCCGCGTCTTCGGTGTCAAGGCCGGCGAGCCGCTGTCGCGCGTGGAGCTGCGGGCCGGGGTGCAGGCCTTGATCGCCTCGCGACTGGTCGAGGACGCCGACGTCTCCGTCGCGATGGGCCCACAAGGCGCCGACGTGACGGTCAAGATGCAGCTTGCATCTGCGGTCAGCGACTTGAAGGTGGAAGGGCTGCCGCCCGCGTACCGCCGCCACCTCATCGCAGCGCTCGGCCTGTCGCGCGGCTCCCCCCTGCTGGTGCATGCGTTCGTCGCGGGCCTCGACCGGGAGGTACAGAGGCTGCGCAGCGAGGGGTACCCCGACGCCCGGCTCGAACCCGACCTGCGCTTCGACCTCGCGCAGGCGAAGGTGGCGGTGACCATCGTCGGCACGCTGGGAGTCCCCATCCTCCTGTCGGACCTCGAGGCCCCAGGCTCCGGGTTGGCGGGATCGAAGCTGCTCGCCGCCGCCGGCGTCCACCCCGCGGCCCGGGTTTCGAGAGACCTGCTCAGTACGGCGCGCGGCAGGCTCGCCGCCTCGCTCCACCGCGCCGGGTACTGGCAGGCTCTGGTCGAGGCGCCGGAGGTGAGGCGCGACGACCACCGCGCGGTGGTCGAGATGCGGGTCGAGCGCGGCCCCAAGTACGCGCTCAAGCTCAGCGGGGTGAAGCAAAGCCGGGCGCTCGACGCCGCCGCACTCCCGTTTCTCAAGGGGGAGGAGTCGTTCGACGAGACCGGGCTGGACCTGATCGAGCAGAGGCTCAGGATCTTCCTGCAGGATCAGGGAAGGATGTTGGCGAAGGCGAAGGCATCGCTGTCGAAGACCGCCGAAGGACGCACGCTCGAGGTCACCGTTGACCCTGGCCCGATCACGCCGATCGCCGAGGTGATCTTCCCTGGTCTGACCGCGCTGCCGCCGTCGGCGATGCGGTCCCGCATCGGAGCACGAACCGGCCACCCCTGGCGGTGGGGCGGGGAGCCGGTGGACGAGGCCTCGCTCGCCGCCGACGCGAGCTCCATCCTGGGCACCCTCCAGGAGGCAGGATACGCGGACGCCCAGGTCGCGACGGCACGGATCGTCGCCCAGGGGGACCGGGTTGCCATCGAATTCCCGGTCACCGAGGGCACGCGCCGCCTGGTGTCCTCGCTCGACGTCAACGGGCTTCCCGGAGAGGTCAAGATGGCGGCGCTCCCGCTCTCGGTCGATGGGCCATGGAGCTCAGCGGCTGAGCTCCACGCGATCAACATGGTCCGCACCGCGCTCCAGGACGCGGGTTATCCGGATGCGAAGGTTACTGGCGCCGAGAGCTGCAAGGACGACCGCTGCGCGGTTCGCATCGACGCCAGGCCTGGCGAGTACGCCGTGCTCGGGCGCGTGGCGATCGCCGGGCTGGCGCGTTCCAGCCCGACCATGGTCCGTAAGGTCGCTCGCCTCAAGGAAGGTCAGCCTGCGGGGCCGAACGTCCGCCTCGAAGCCCAGCGCCGGCTGCTCGGACTCGGGATCTTCCAGAGCGTGACCGTCGCCCCCATTCCGGGCCAGGAGTCGGGACCCGAGTCGGGACTGGTCCTCGACGTCGCCGAGGCCCAGACGCAGGCAGTGAGCTTCGGTCTCGGGTGGGACACGGAGTACGGCGTCCGTGGGTCCGCGTCGTGGTCGGAGCTCAACCTGTTTGGAACCGGCCGGAGCCTGGGTGTGGATCTCCGCGCCTCACGCAACGACAGCCGGTGGCAGGTGACCTTCCGGGAGCCGGCGGAGCTCGGCTTCCTCGGCGTGCCGACCTGGTTCTCGATCTATCGGAGCGAGGAGATCTACACCGGCTACCCGCTCCGTCGGCGGGGCATGTGGGTGGAGATCGGGGACCGCGTGCACCGGCCGGGGAGATTCCTTCTCCGCTACGACTACCAGATCGTTGACAACACGGCTCCTCCCGAGATCCTCTCCCCGAGCGAGCGAGACAAGGCGAACATCAAGATCGCCTCGCTGACGCCGACCCTCGAGTGGGACACCCGCGACGACCTGTTCGCTCCCAAGCGCGGTCTTTTCGCCAGCATGCAGCTGCAGGTCGCGTTCAAGGCCTTCAACGCTGACGCGAGGTTCGAGAAGCTGTCGACTTCGGTGACCGGGTACACCCCGTTCCTCGGTGGTGTTCTCGCGGCCTCGGTGCGGGGCGGGGCGATCCAGGCGTCCGGCGTGCCCCCTGGCACGCCCGACAACCTCGCGGTGCCGGTCGCGGTTCGCTTCTTCGCGGGTGGCCGGATCTCCCAGCGTGCCTTCCCGCTGGACAAGCTGGGCATCCTCGGCCAGACGTTGCTGTGCCCGGAGGGCGTGACGACGTGTGCGGAGAGGAGCTACCAGGCGGTCGGCGGCGCGGGTCTGCTGCTCAGCAACGTCGAGTGGCGCTTCCCCGTCGCGGGACCGGTCGGAGGCGTCCTCTTCGTCGACGGTGGGAATGACTGGGCGTCGTGGCATGACATCACGCCCGCCGGGATGCGCTGGGGAACCGGGCTCGGTTTGCGGGTCGAGAGCCCGGTCGGGCCGTTCCGGGTCGAGTACGGCTGGAAGCTCGACCGTAAGCCCGGGGAATCGGGAGGACAGCTGTTCGTGTCCTTCGGCAACCCGTTCTAGGAGTGACCTCAGGGCCCAGCGTGCCCTCCGCCCGGCGGCCCGTCGGGGCCGCGCCTTCACGCGTGTCAGCGAGGTCGAAGACACGGCTGCCAGGCGGAAGAAGAGCTTGAAGCCGGGGTGTATCATGGGGCGCTCCGCGTGGGCGGAAGCGGGGCGGAAACGAGGACCGTGACGATGCGACGTCGTTCCCTTTTCCTGGCCGTGGTCGGACTGCTGATGGCGGGGTTCGCTGGTGCCGAGCTCTCGCAGAGCTTCAAGGACTGGCCCTCCTCACCCGCCGGCTACCTGCTGACCAAGGATGAGCGGAAGGCCTACGAGAAGATCCAGGCCGACGCCGAGGCCAAGGCGTTCATCGACCTGTTCTGGGCCAAGCGGGACCCCGACCTCAACACGCCGGTCAACGAGTTCAAGCTGGACTTCGATCAGCGCGTCGCTGCGGCCGACAAGATGTTCGGCACCGAGAAGATCCCCGGGAGCATGACCGATCGCGGTCGGACGTTGATCATCATGGGGCGGCCCAACCACGTCGCCAACCTCCCGGCCGGGTCGGTCCAGGGCCCCGGTCTCGGGGAGGGCGGTGGGCCGACGATGGAGGAGAGGGGTGCCACCGAGGTCTGGGAGTACCGCGACGAGAAGCTCCCCAAGGGTGTCAAGGCGACCCAGGTCTACTTCGTCTTCGTCGAGTCGCGGGTGGGGACCAACGACTTCGTCCTCGACCGCACCGACCGCCGCAACATCCTGGCCATGAAGCTCCTCGCCGACGCACCGGAAACCTCCCTCCTGCATCCCAAGCTGACCGAAGTCCCGAAGCCGCCGTACCTGCCCGGAGCGAAGGCTCCGACCTCCCAGCAGCTCGCGGTCTTCTCGTCTCCGACCAAGCCGTGGCCGCAGGGAGCCCGTGTCTTCGCGGTCGAAGGCATGCAGTCGGAGGCCATGCAGCCGCTCTGGGTCTACCTCGAGCTGCCATCCGCGGTCGCCCCCGCGAGCGAGGCGATCGGCCGCGTGCGCGCCGCTGCCGACGGCCGCGAGATCGGGAGCTTCGTGATCCCGGTGAAACCCAACGCCGTCCACGACGGTAACGCCTACGAGTTCTCGTTGCCGGTCGCGGCCGGGACCTACTCGGTGGACATCGCGCTCCTCGATGCCAGCGGCCCGCTCGCCGTGACCAACATCGATGCGACGAGCGAGGCACCGCCGGCGGACGGGCCGTACATCTCGCCGTTCTACTGGGGTGTCGACGTCCGCCAGGATGCCCAGGCTCATCTCGGCGACCCGTTCGACGTGGGCGGCTGGCACATCCTGCCGCGCCTGAGCAACACGTACAGCCCGACCGAGTCGCTGGCCTACTTCTGCTACGTGCTCCGCCCCTCGATGGAGGAACCGGCGGCGCCGGCCGACTCGCAGGCGCCTAAGCCAGAGGCGAAGCCCGCCATGACCGTGAGCATGGCACTCTTCATGGGGGACAAGAAGCTCAACGAGAGACCCCCGGAGGCCGCCAACCTGTCGCACGTCTACAACGACCTGTGGATGTTCGGCAGCGGGCTGCCGCTCCACATCTTCCGCAAGAGTGGTGAGTTCCGCCTTGAGATCACGCTCACGGACAGCAAGACCAAGGTCAGCCGCACGGTCAAGATCCCGCTCATGGTCAACGTCGGGCCACCGCCGGCGACCCCGGCACCGGCCGCGGCGCCCTCGGGGGGCGTCAATCCCTAGGGACGCGAGGATGGCCTCCGACCGCCGTTTCGCTAGCATCGAAGAGGCCGCGGCCGACTTCCGCCGCGGCCGCTTCGTCATCATCGTCGATGACGAGGACCGCGAGAACGAGGGAGACCTGGCGATCGCCGCGGAGCGGGTCACGCCCGAGGCGATCAACCTGATGGCGACCCATGGCCGCGGGCTGATCTGCCTGGCGCTCACGGAGCAGCGGTGCGACGAGCTTCAGCTCCCGCCGATGGCCGAGCACAACACCTCGCTGCACGGAACGGCATTCACGGTCTCGATCGAGGCGCGGCACAGGGTGACCACGGGGATCTCGGCCGCCGACCGGGCCGCCACCGTGCTCGCCGCCATCGACCCCGCGACCAAGCCAGCCGACCTGCTGCGGCCCGGCCACATGTTCCCGCTGCGGGCGCGGGCCGGAGGGGTGCTCAAGCGCGCCGGGCACACCGAGGCGTCGGTCGACCTGGCAAGCCTCGCCGGTCTGAACCCGGCCGCGGTGATCTGCGAGATCATGGACACCGATGGTTCCATGGCCCGCCTGCCGCGGCTCTTCGAGCTCGCCGCGGAGCACGGTCTCAAGGTGCTCACCGTCCGTGACCTGATCGCCTACCGGATGCATCACGAGAGCCTGGTCGAGCAGGTCGCCGCTCCGCTCCTACCCACGCACTACGGGGACTTCCGCGTCCATGCCTTCCGCTCGACCGTGACCAACGAGGAGCACGTCGCCCTGGTGATGGGCGAGCCCACCCCGGAGGAGCCGGTCTTGGTCCGGGTGCACTCACAGTGCCTGACAGGCGACGTGTTCGGCTCGGCGCGCTGCGACTGCGGCGCCCAGCTCGAGACCGCCCTGGAACGGATCGCAGCCGAGCATGCCGGCGTGCTGCTCTACCTGCTCCAGGAGGGGAGGGGGATCGGCCTCGCCAACAAGCTCCGCGCCTACGAGCTCCAGGACCAGGGTGCGGACACGGTGGAGGCCAACCAGAAACTCGGCTTTCCGCCCGACCAGCGCGACTACGGCGTGGGCGCGCAGATCCTGCGTGCCCTCGGCGTCCGCAAGATGCGCCTGATGACCAACAATCCCGCCAAGTACGTGGCGCTCGCGGGCTACGGCCTCGAGATCGTGGAGCGTGTCCCGCTCGAGGTTCCGCCTACCGAGCACACCCGCCGATACCTCGAGGCCAAGAAGAACAAGATGGGGCATCTGCTCAAGATGGTGTAGGGGAAGTCAACAGTCGACAGTCAACAGTTGACCGTCCCCAGCTCACCGCTCACAGCCTTCGCCTGCCTGGCGGGGAAACCCCCAGCCGGTCGATGGCAACCGGCGCCAGACGACGGGTGGGAACGGTTCTTGGCGACCTCGGGAGGATGTCCGGGAGGTCCAAGGCCTCGGCGCTTGACCTCGAGGTCTCTTCGTCTGGCTGGCGGCGGTCAGCCATGAGCTATGAGCTTACCTTGCGGGGTCGCACCGCGAGGGTGCACCTGGAGACGCACACGAGGTCGCCTTCCCCGTCGCTGATCTCGATGCCATAGACGTGGGTGGAGCGGCCGCGGAAGATCGGCCGTGCCGTCGCGACGATGGTGCCGTTGCGCTTGACCTTGAGGTGGGTGGCGTTGAGATCCACGCCGGCGATCGTGTGCTTCGTCATGTCGAGGCTCATCGCGGCCGCCATCGAGGCGGCCGACTCGGCGAGCAGCGCGTAGATGCCGCCATGGACGATCCCCATGTGCTGGTAGTGGCGCTCGTCGATGTCGAGCGCGACGGCGAAGGCCTCCGGGTCGTAGCTGTGCACCCGGATCCCGAGGGGCGCGAACACCGTGTGGGGGTTGAGCCTCTCGACGTAGGAGATGAACGTTTCGCGATCCATATTTCCTCCCGTGGCGCCCGGGCTCGCGCCGACGTCATTATCGGCGATGGCCGCACGAAGGATGCCACGGGCGGGCTACCAGTTGCGGGCGCTATACTCCGAACCCGTGCCCTCGCTCCGGACCGGTCTCGATCTCCTCGTGGAGGATCCCGCCCTCCTCCGGGGACGGCGCTTCGCACTCCTCACCAACCACGCGGCGGTCACCCATGACCTGGCGCCCGCCTGGCAGGCGCTGGCCTCGGTGGGCGGCACGCTGGTGCGACTGCTCGCGCCCGAGCACGGGCTGTGGGGTGTCGCCCAGGACATGGAGGCGGTCGGCGAGGAGCGCGAGCCGGCGCGCGGGCTGCCGGTCCACTCGCTGTACGGCACCACGGCGGCGACGCTGACTCCCACCCCCGCTCTGCTCGACGGCCTCGACGCACTGGTCGTGGACCTCCCCGACGTCGGCTGTCGCGTCTATACGTTCGCGGCGACGCTCGCGTACGCCATGACGGCGTGCGCGCGCGCCGGGGTGGAGGTGATCGTCTGCGACCGGCCCAACCCCATCGGCGGGACGGCGCTCGAGGGCGGACCGGTCGAGCCCTGGTGCCGCTCTTTTGTCTCGGAGCTCGTCGAGCTTCCGGTGCGCCACGGTCTCACGCTCGGCGAGATCGCACTCGCCCTCCGGCACAGCCGCTGCCCGGAGCTGGCGCTCTCCGTGGTCACGTGTCCGGGCTGGCGGCGGGAGCAGTGGTGGGACGAGACCGGACTGCCGTGGGTCGCCCCCTCGCCCAACATGCCCTCCCTGACGACCGCCGCGGTCTATCCCGGTGGGTGCCTGGTGGAGGCGACCAACCTCTCGGAGGGCCGCGGCACGACCCGGCCGTTCCAGCTCATCGGTGCGCCCTGGCTGGACGCCGCGGGTCTGGCGGTGCGGCTCGAGCGGGCGGCTCTGCCGGGCGTACGCTTCCGCGCCACCCGTTTCCGGCCGGAGTTCCACAAACACGCCGGCGAGGTGTGCGAAGGGCTGGAGTGGCACATCCTCGACCGCAGGGCCATGCGGCCTCTCGAGGCCGGCGTGCACCTGCTCGCGGCCGTCCGGTCGCTCCACCCTGAACACTTCGCCTGGCGGAAGCAGGCCTACGAGTTCGTCGCAGGAGTCCCGGCCATCGACCTGCTCACCGGCTCGCCCCGGGCACGTGCCGTCGTCGAGGGCGAGGGCGAGCCCGACGCCCTGTTCGCCGAGTGGGAGAGCCACTGCGAGCGTTTCCGCGAGCGCAGGCGCGAGGTGCTGCTCTACCCGGAGTGAGCCTGGGAGCGACTGTGCTGGGGACAACGTGGCCGGCGCGGGCTGGGTGACCCTCGATCGTTGCTCACCGGCCGCGTCCCGGTGGCGTGGGTGGGGGCATCCAGGTCGGCGGATCGCGCAGTGGCACTCCTGCGCTCGCTTCCATTCGCGACGGGGACCGGGGAGCCGCCGGGTGCCCGGCTGCGGGGACGCTGAGGCACAATACGGCGGTGACTTCGGCGGCGACTGTCGACCTTTGGCCGAAGGGCGTTCTCTTCGACCTCGATGGGACGCTGGCGGACTCCTTCCCGGCCATCGCTCGCGCGCTCGACCGTGCGCTTCGCGACACCGGGCTGCCCGCGCGCGGGCTGGCGTGGGTGCATTGCCACGTCGGACGTGGGTCCGCCGCGCTGGTCCGCGACGCCGTCGGAGCGGAGGCCGACCCCGATCTGGCGGTGGCGGTGGAGCGCGGCTATGCGGCCCGCTACCGGGAGATCTACCTCACCCAGACGCCGCCTCTGCCCGGATCCCGGGACGTGCTGCGCTTCGTGTCCGAGCGGACCGGACGGAGGGTCGGCGTGGTGTCGAACAAGGCCGGCGAGCTGTGCCGTGCGTGGCTCGAGCACTGGGGGCTGGTCGCGTTCGTCGGCGCGGTCAGCGGGCCGGACCTGTCGGGCTGGCGCAAGCCCGACCCGCGTGCCGTCCTGCCGGTGTTGAGCGCGCTCGGCCTTGCCTCCGAGCAGGCGCTCCTGGTCGGCGACATGGCGGTGGACGTGGAGACCGCTCGAGCCGCCGGCATGTCCGTCGTGACCGTCAGCGGCCCGGCCGGCAGCCCGGCAAGCCTGCTCGCGGCCGGGGCACCGGTGGTCCTCGCCACTTTGGGCGACCTTCCGGCCTGGCTGGCCGGCGCCGGGCGGGGCTGGTCCTGAGCCTTCGCGCGGTACGAGCGTGCAGGCTAGAATGCTGCCCGACGCCAAAGATGACGGAGGGGCGCACGATGATCGACAGGCCATCGGACAAGGAACAGGAGTACTTCATCCGGCTCGAGGTCGAGCGGCTCAAGAAGCTGCGTGAGGAGCACCAGCGAGCGGCCGTTGAGGCCGATCGCAGGAGGCTGCGCGAGCTGCACCACCTGCACTGTGCCAAGTGCGGCCAGAAGATGGAGACCACCCGACTCGGCAGCGTCGAGGTCGAGATCTGCCCGGACTGCGGCGGCATGTACCTCGACGCCGGGGAGCTCGACAAGCTCGCCGACGACAAACGGCGCGGACCTTTCTCCAGCGCGCTCGCCTCGGTCAGACGGATCTGGGCGGACTGAGGGGGCCGGGGTGTTGCGCGTCGCGCTGGTCTTCGGTGGCCGCTCAGGCGAGCACGAGGTGAGCGTCGTCTCGGCACGCTCGGTCGCCGCCGCCCTCGCCGCGGAGCGCTTCGAGGTCGTGCCGATGGCCATCGACCGCGCCGGCCGGTGGGCCGACGCGGCCACCGCGCGGCGCGTCCTCGAGAACAGCGGTGACCGGGCCGACCAGGTCCAGGGCTTCGACGGCTCGGCCCGGCTCGACCCGCGGCTGCTCGACGGCGGCGTCGACGTCGTGATGCCGGTGCTCCACGGACCGTTCGGCGAGGACGGCACCATCCAGGGCCTGTGCGAGATGCTCGACCTGCCATACACGGGTTGCGCGGTCGCGGCGGCCGCGGTGACCATGGACAAGGTCCTGACTAAACGGGTCTTCCTGCAGGTCGGCCTACCCACGCCACGGTTCGTCGCCGTGACCGCACGAGAGTTGTCGATGGCGCGCGAGAGCTGCGAGCGCCGCTGCCTCGAGCTCCCACTGCCGCTGTTCGTGAAGCCGTCCCGCCTGGGTTCCTCGGTGGGGATCTCCAAGGTCAAGAGCGCGGAGGCGCTCGGCGCTGCTCTGGATGGCGCCCTGGCCTACGACGACGTGGCGGTGGTCGAGGAGGGAGTCCCCGCCCGGGAGATCGAGGTCGCCGTGTTGGGAAGCGATCCGCTCCTCGCCAGCGTGCCCGGCGAGGTGGTGCCCGGTCACGAGTTCTACGACTATGGCGACAAGTACCTCGACGATGCGTGCCAGCTCCTCGCCCCCGCCCCGCTCGACGCAGGGCAGAGCGAGACCGTCAGGGACCTCGCCGTACGCGCTTTCTCGGCGCTCGGCTGCGAGGGCATGGCCCGCGTCGACTTTCTGCTCGACCGCCGCGACGGCCGCTTCCTGCTCAACGAGGTCAATGCCACCCCGGGGTTCACGGCGATCTCGATGTATCCGCGGCTCCTGGCACTGACCGGTGTGCCGTACCCGCGTCTGGTCGCGAACCTGGTCGAGCTCGCGTTGGCTCGCCACGAGCGGAGGCAACGTTACGCGGCAGCCGCTCTGCGCCCGTTCGCCCAACGCACCTCGACGAGGCCGGAGGGTGGGGGATAAGACCATTCTCGTAAGGTACTTGCGCGTCCAGGGGCTTGACCGTTGGGCGGGCGGCGGCTAGCATAACTTTGTGAGACTTTTCATTTGAACTTTCCAGGAAAGGACAGGAGGATTCCATGAGCATCGCCAAGGTCACCCGGGAGGAGGCGCTCGCCTACCACACCGGAAAGCGTCACGGGAAAACGTCGGTCGTCCCGACCAAGCCGTGTGTCACGCAGCGCGACCTGTCGATGGCCTACACGCCCGGCGTCGCCGAGCCGTGCCGGGAGATCCACCGCGACCCATCGCTCGTCTACGAGTACACCAACAAGGGGAATCTCGTCGCCGTCATCTCCAACGGCACCGCCGTTCTCGGCCTCGGCGATATCGGGGCGGCCGCCGGCAAGCCGGTGATGGAGGGCAAGGGCGTCCTTTTCAAGCGCTTCGCCGACATCGATGTCTTCGACATCGAGGTCAACTCCCACGACCCCAAGGAAATCATCCGGTTCTGTCAGCTCATCGAGCCGACGCTGGGTGGTATCAACCTCGAGGACATCAAGGCGCCCGAGTGCTTCGAGATCGAGGAGGAGCTCAAGCGCACGATGGGGATCCCGGTCTTCCATGATGACCAACACGGTACCGCGATCATCTCCGGCGCCGCCCTGCTCAACGCCTGCGAAATCGTGGGAAAGCGGCTCGATGACGTGAAGGTGGTGTTCTGTGGCGCTGGCGCGGCCGGGATCGCCTGCGCCAAGTTCTACCTGCTGCTCGGCGTGAAACCCGAGAACCTCACCATGGTCGACACCAAGGGCGTGATCTACAAGGGGCGCAAGGAAGGCATGAACCCCTACAAAGAGTTCTTCGCGCACGAGACCGACGCCCGTACGCTCGCCGACGCCGTCCGCGGCGCCGATGTGTTCGCCGGTGTCTCGGTCAAGGGGATGCTCACTGCCGACATGGTCAAGACGATGGCTCCCGACCCGGTCATCTTCGCGATGGCGAACCCGGACCCGGAGATCACCCCAGAAGAGGTGTTCGCGGTCCGCAAGGACGCCGTCATGGCGACCGGTCGCTCGGACTACCCGAATCAGGTCAACAACGTCCTCGGTTTTCCGTTCATCTTCCGCGGCGCACTCGACGTGGCGGCAAGCGAGATCAACGAGGAGATGAAGCTGGCGGCCGCCCACGCCCTCGCGGACCTGGCCAAGGAGGACGTGCCGGACTCGGTGATCCGCGTCTACGGCGGGGCGCCGATCAAGTTCGGCCGCGACTACCTGATTCCCAAGCCGTTCGACTATCGCGTGCTACTTTGGGAGGCGCCGGCCGTGGCCGAGGCCGCGATCCGCACCGGTGTCGCGCGCAAGCCGTTCTCGTCCCGTGAGGAGTACGTCCGCGAGCTCGACGCCCGCCTGTCCCGCACCCGGCAGGTCATGCAGGTGGTCCTCGACCGCGCCAAGGCCGAGCCCAAACGCATCGTCTTTGCCGAGGGCACCCACCCGAAGATCGTGCGCGCCGCCAAGATCCTGGTGGACGAGCGGATCTGCAAGCCGGTGCTGCTCGGTGACGAAGCGACCATCCGCGCGCTGATGAAGGAGTACGAGATCGCAGCGGGAGAGGTCGAGGTCTGTCAGCCGGTGGCCCACCCGAAGTTCGCGGAGTACGTCCGGCGTTTCCACGAGCTGCGCTGGCGGCGGGGAGTCGGCCCCGAAGACGCAGCCAAGGCGATGCTCGACCCGGTCTACTTCGGCAACATCATGGTCAAGGAGGGCGATGCCGATGGACTGATCTCCGGCCTCACGATGCACTACCCGGAGACCATCCGCCCCGCACTCCAGGTCCACAAGACGCATCCGGGCACGAGCCTGGCGGCCGGCGTCTACCTTCTGCTGTTCGAGGATCGGATGGTGTTCATGGCCGACACCACGGTGAACCTCGACCCTTCGCCGGAAGAGCTGGCGGAGATCGCCTATCTCGCCGGTACGGTCGCCCGCAACTACTTCGGCGTGGAGCCGCGCGTCGCGATGCTGTCGTACTCCAACTTCGGCTCGAACGCAGACGCCCGCACCATCAAGGTCCGTCGCTCCGTCGAGATCGCCCGCGAACGCTGGCCCGAGCTGATCATCGACGGCGAAATGCAGGCCGACAGCGCGGTGGAGCCGACGGTCGCCCAATCGACCTACCCGTTCTCGCGGATCCAGGGCGACGCCAACGTCCTGGTGTGCCCCGATCTTGATTCCGCGAACATCGCCTACAAGCTGTTGTGGCGGCTCGGGAGGATCGAGGCCATCGGTCCCATCCTCGCCGGCATCGACGCACCGGTGCACGTCCTCCAGCGGGGTGTGGAGGTCAACGACATCGTGAACATGGCGGCGATCTGCGTTCTCAAGGCGCAGCGGATGGCGGGCGGAGAGCGCTGAGTTTCGGCGTCGCCCGAGCGCACCAGCGGGGTGGACCAGCGGCCCGTCCGGTCGGATGAGTTCCACCGGCGACGGACCCGTCCGGCGAGGCGGGCGATCCCGTGCCTGTGGCCGGCGCCGGCGTTGACACCCCAGGCTGGCGAGAGTAGTATCAGTCTCGTTTTCGAGAACCGAAAAGGGGGCCGAAATGAAACGTCTAGTTGCGATCTCGGCGCTGTTACTCGTTATCGGTGGACTGCCGGCGTTCGCCGCCGACGCGACGGGCGGGCTGCGCTATTCGATCACCGTCACCAAGTTCGAGAACAAGGCCGGCTGGTCTGGCCACTGGGACATCGGCGACGCCTGGGGCACCATCATGACCGACCTGCTCAACCAGACCGGGAAGTTCATCGTGCTGGGCGAGAAGGACATGCGTGAGGAAGCCATGGCCGAGCAGGACTTCGCGGCGTCCGGCCGCGCCGCCGGCGGAGCCAAGGCGCCGGCCACCGGGCAGATGACACCGGCCCAGCTCCTCGTCAAGGGTGCCATCACGCACGTCCAGGACAACACCGCAGGCGGCCACGGCGGCCTCGCCATCGGCGGGGTCAGGCTCGGCGGCGCGGGCGGCAAGAGCGAGGTCAATGCCACGATCTACATCGTCGACTCGACGACCGGCCAGGTGTTGGCGTCGAAGAGCGTGGTCGGTGTCTCCACCAAGAAGGGGCTCGACATCGGCTACAGCGGCCACGGCTTTGGCGCGGACGCCGGCGGATACCAGAAGGACAACGTCGGCAAGGCCGTCACGGCCGCCTGCAAGGAAGGCGTTGACTTCCTGATCGAGCAGTTGCCCAAGATCCCCTGGACCGGCACCGTGGCACAGGTGGCCGGTGGGAAGGTCTATGTCAACCGGGGCTCGCGCGAGGGCGTGAGCGTCGGCCAGACGTTCGTGGTCGGCGAGGCAAACGTCGTCCGTGACCCGGATACCGGCGAGGTGCTCGACCAGTCGGTCAACGAGGTGGCGCGCCTCCAGGTCAGCCAGGTCAAGGAGAAGCTGTCGATCTGCACCGTGACGAGTGGGAACGCCGGAGCGATCCGCCGGGGGATGATGGTCCAGACCGCCCAGTAGCGGGGTGGGCGCCTTTCGGGGTGCCGGACTGGCAAGGGGTGACAGGGAGACCGACGGGGCGCCACGGGGACGTGCAACACCGCTGGCGCTCCGTTTCTCCTTAGCTGGACGACAGGGAAGGTGGCGCCAATGGCAGAAGGCAGGATCGGCCATTACACGATCGTCTCGGAGCTCGGGCGGGGCGGGATGGGGGTGGTCTACAAGGCGCACGAGGAGTCCCTCAACCGCTTCGTCGCGATCAAGGTCCTGGGGGAGCATCTCTCGGACGACCCCACCTTCGTGGCGCGCTTCGTGCGGGAGGCCCAGGCCGCGGCGGGTCTCAGCCACCCGAACATCATCCAGATCTACTTCATCGGTGAGGACGGCGGACGCCACTACTTCGTGATGGAGTACGTGTCGGGTAAGTCGCTCCTCGCGATCGCCCGCGAGCAGGGCAGGATCGCCAACCCGCGCGCGACCCAGTTCATGCTGCAGGCTGCCAACGGCCTGGCGGCAGCGCACGACAAGGGCTTCCTCCACCGTGACATCAAGCCGGCCAACCTGATGGTCGACGAGCGGGGCCTGCTCAAGATCGCCGACTTCGGTCTCGCGCTCCCGCAGGATGCGGCCACCAGGCTGACCGCCACCGGGATGCTGGTCGGCACTCCCGGGTATCTGTCGCCCGAGCAGTGCATGGGCGAGAAGCTCGATCATCGCACCGACATCTACTCGTTGGGCGTCACATTCTTCGAGATCCTGGCCGGACGGCTCCCGTTCCAGGCCGACAGCCCACTCGCCCTCCTGCGCAAGATCCTCGAAGAGCAGCCGCCGGATATCTCGACCCTGGGCGAGGGGATCGACCAGGAGACACAGCGGATCGTCCACCGGATGATCGTCAAGGACCGCAGCCAGCGCTACCAGAGCTGCCACGAGCTCGTCGACGACCTGGAGGAGTACCTGGCTGCCCACAACGTCCGCGGCGTCACGCCGGGGACCGCGGCAGTGAAGTCGGTGCCGCCAGCCGTGGCCGGTGCGGCCGCTCCGCCCGATCTGCCCACGACACGGATGGCCTCGTCGGCATCGACGGCGACCGTTGCCGTGAAACCGGCCGAGTCGGCGCGGCCGACGACACCGCCGCCGGTCCCGCACGCCTCAGCCGCGCCTGTCGTCGCCGGAGCGCCGTCCGTTGCCCAGCCGGCAATGGCTGCGCCCGCACCTGTACCTCCGCCCTCGGCGCTGGTGCCCGCCCCGCCCGCCGCGGCCGTAGTCGCGGCCAGCCAGGCGCCGGTCGCGGCGTCACTTCCCCGGGCCAGGAGATCCAAGGCGCCCATCATTCTGCTGCTGGCTGCCGTCGTGGTGGTGATGGCCGCCGCGGTGGGGGCCTTCGTGATCCTGCGGTCACCGTCGGTCAAGAGCTTCATGGCGGCGCATCTACCCTTCGGGGAAGGCCGCCCGACGGTGGCCTCGACCTCGCCGGAAGTGCCGCCCGCGGCGGAGCCTCCGGCGGCAGAGCAACCCGCCGCCGACCAGGGCGCAGGTGCGGCCGCAGCCGGCGTCCCCGCGACGGTGGCGGGACGGTCCGGTAAGACACCCTCCGAGCTGTCGACGGGCGAGGCTGGTCACCCGCGCTCGGCCGGCCTTCCGGCTGCGGCTGTGCCGGTGACCCGGCGCGAGGGAGCGGGTGCTCGTTCGAGATCGTCGTCGGCCCCGGCCGAGCGAGACGCGCAGCTGGCTGCGCCAGCGACGCAGGAGCGGAAGGTCGTTCCTGCGCTGAGCGGCGTGGCGGTCGCCGTGGTCGGCGAGCAGCCGCTCGCGGGCAGTGTCAGCAGCGTCCTGCTCTCGTCGCTCGCCGGGGCGGGGCTGCAGCCGCTCGACGCGGCGAGCCTCCCGGGGGCGGAGGATCTGCTCGGCGGACGCGGCCTGCCCCGGAGCGCCGATCTGATCGAGGTACTCCGCGCGCAGGGACTCGCGGTCCTGGTCCTCGCGAAGGTCGAGCGCGTCGGCGAGCGCCAGCTCCAGTACATGAACCGTTACGACACGGCCTACTCGGACCGGGTCACGATCACCTGCTATGACCTGGCGACCGGGCGGCCGAAGGGGCGACCGTCGACCGCGACGGTCGAGCACACGTCCTTGAACGTCGACCAGGCGACCGAGAAGGCGATCGGTCCGTTGGCCGCGGAGATCGCCGAGCAGGCCAGGTAACAGCTCAGGCCGGCGACTTCCCCGCCGGGCGCGAGTCGACCGCCGCGCCTTCTCTCCGGCTCGCTGGCGACCCGCGAGGCTCGCGGCGTGGCGCCGTGTGAAGTAGACTGCTGGCAACAATCCAAGGGACGAGCGCTCGCTCGTCCGGTTGGGAGGAGTGGCATGCATCGGGCAGGGCTGGCGCTTGTCGTGATGGCCTGGGCCGGTCTCGCGGGCGGTCAGGGCAATCCTGAGTACACCCAAGTGGCCAACGACTTTGGAGCGGAGTTCCCGTATTCGTCGGGCAGCCCCATCGAGTTGCGGGTGGAGGTGCTGGGCGTCAGGTTCGACACGGTGGCCGTCACACCGCAGGGCGAAATTGTCCCCGGCAGCCCGGTTCGTTGCGAGGTTGCGGTCGACGGTAGCTCGGTCGCGCGCAAGAAGGCGGCCATCACGTTCGTCCTCCTACTCGAGGACGCTCAGGGCAAGACACTGGAGCGCATCGGCCTGGATCCCTTCAAGGTCAAGTCGGAACGGTCCTTCAGCGAAAGGCAGAGGCGTGACGTCTCAGGCGACGCGCTCGGCTCCGCCTCCAAGGCCTACGTGTTCATCCACGTCGACGGTCCATGACACCCCCTGGACCGACGCGTCAGCCGGTGGGGCTTCCGAGGCTCTTCTGGATGGCGCTGGCCAATTCGACATCCTTGACGGTCAGCGTCTTGTCGCTGTGGGTGGTGAGGCGGACCTCGAGCCGACCCCAGGAGACCAGCAGGTCGGGGTGATGGTCCGCTCGTTCAGCGAGAAGCCCGATGCGAACCGCCGCCGCCAGCGGGCCGGCGAAGTCGGAGTGGTTCCAGCGGCCGACGAGCTGGTCGCCCTCGACCCGCCAGCCGGGCAGCTCTCGTTCCACGCGCTTGAGGAGGGCCGGCGCTACCATTCCTTGGTCCTGCCGAGGAAACCGAGGAACTCGCTCCGGACCTTACGGTCCTCGAAGCAGCCGCGAATCGCCGAGGTCACGGTCAGCGCCCCGGGCTTCTTGACCCCGCGCATCTCGACGCACAGGTGCCGCGCCTCGACCACCACCATCGCCCCCAGCGGCTCGAGCTGGCTCCACAGATAGTCGGCGACCTGCTCCGTCAGACGCTCCTGGATCTGCGGCCGCTTGGCGTAGAACTCCAGGATTCGTGGGATCTTGGAAAGCCCGACGATGCGCTTGAGCGGAATGTAGGCGATGTGGGCATGGCCGTAGAACGGTACCAGGTGGTGGGCACACATCGAGTAGAAGGGGATGTCGCGCTCCATGACCATCGCCGAGTACCCTTCGTCGTTGGGGAAGGTGGTGACGGTCGGCTCCGCCCCCTCGGCGAGGCCGTGGAACATCTCAAGGTACATCTTCGCCACGCGCTCCGGAGTGCCCGAGAGGTTCGGGTCCGTGCGGTCGAGCCGCAACAGGTCGAGGATCGCCGCGACGTGCTCGCCGATCCGGGCCACCGTCTCGGCCTCGACGCCGTTGGGTATCAGGTTGGAGTCGCGCTCCGCGATCGATGAACTCTCGTCGTGACTGTTGACGACAAAGGGGGTCCTCATGAGTCCTCCCTGGCCTCTGTTCGAAGGCCCGGCGGCGCCAGTGTATTCCACCGCTGCGCCACCTCCGGGCGGGGCTCACGGGTGGGCGACGGGCGAACGACGCGGGTTCCTCTACAATACCCGGCGATGACGAGGACCATCGGCGCCCGGTTTCGTCGTGGGCGAGCGGGTGCGGACCGGCGGCGGGCCCGCTCCCAGCGGGCGGAGGAGAGCGCGACATGATCAAGGGGATCATTCTTGCCGGCGGCGCGGGCACGCGGCTGTACCCGATCACCATCGCGGTGTCGAAACAGCTCGTCCCGGTCTACGACAAGCCAATGATCTACTACCCACTCTCCACCCTCATGCTCGCTGGGATCCGCGACATCCTGGTCATCACCACGCCCCACGACGCCGGCAGCTTCGACGCGCTCCTGGGGGATGGGAGCCAGTGGGGCATCCGCGTGAGCTGGGCGCAGCAGGCGACGCCGGGAGGCCTTGCCGAGGCCTTTCTGATCGGCGCCGAGTTCATCGGTGACGATCGTGTCTGCCTCATCCTCGGCGACAACATCTTCTACGCCCAGGGCCTGGCCAAGCGGCTCCAGGCGGCGGCGGCCCGCGAACGGGGCGCGACCGTGTTCGGTTACCGGGTCAGGGACCCCGAACGCTACGGCGTGGTGGAGTTCGACGCCACAGGCAGGGCGATCTCCCTGGAGGAGAAGCCGGTACTCCCGCGGTCGAACTACGCGGTCACGGGGCTGTACTTCTACGACAACCGTGTGGTCGACGTCGCCAGGTCGCTCGAGCGCTCGGCCCGCGGCGAGCTCGAGATCACGGATGTCAACCGTCGCTACCTGGAACGGGGTGAGCTGACCGTCGAGGTTCTCGGCCGTGGCACGGCATGGCTCGACACCGGCACCCACGAGTCTCTTCTCCAGGCGGCGACGTTCGTCCAGGTCGTCGAGCAGAGGCAGGGGCTGAGGATCGCCTGTCCGGAGGAGGTCGCCTGGCGGATGGGTTTCATCGACGAGGGGCACCTGCGTCACCTGGCGGAGCCGCTCGCGAAGTCCGGCTATGGTGAGTACCTGCTTTCCCTGCTGGCGGAACGCGGAAGGTCGGGGTGAGCACGATTCTGGCCAGGGCAGGGAGAGCCGGGCCGGGGCGACGGATCAGGAGGGGGGAGCATGGCGACGAGGATTCTCATCACCGGGGGGTGCGGGTTCATCGGTTCCACGTTCGTCCGCATGGTACTCGAGCAACGCCCGGAGTGGGAGGTCCTCAACCTCGACAAGCTGACGTACGCGGGCCGGCTCGAGAACCTCCGCGAGGTTGGGGACGACCCCCGCTACCGATTCGTCCACGGCGACATCTGCGATCCCGACGTGGTGAGCAAGGCGATGTCGGGCTGCTCGCTGGCGGTCAACTTCGCCGCCGAGACCCATGTCGACCGTTCCCTGCAGGGCGCCGCACACTTCATCGACACCGACATCAAGGGCGTCCTGGTGCTGCTCGAGGAGGCGCGCCGCGTCGGCGTCGGCCGCTTCGTGCAGATCTCGACCGACGAGGTCTACGGCTCCATCGCTGACGGTTCGTTCACCGAGGCCAGCGTGCTCAACCCGCGCAACCCGTACGCGGCGTCCAAGGCGGGGGGCGATCGACTGGCGTACGCGTACTGGGCGACCTACGGCGTTCCCGTGGTGATCACTCGAGCCTCGAACAACTACGGGCCGCGGCAGTACCCCGAGAAGCTGATCCCGCTGTTCGTGACCAACGCGCTGCGCGACGCGCCGGTCCCGCTCTACGGCGACGGGCGCAACGTGCGCGACTGGCTCCACGTCCAGGATCACTGCCGGGCGATTCTCTACCTGCTCGAGCACGGCGTCCCGGGTGAGGTGTACAACATCGCAGGGGGCAACGAGCGCGAGAACATCGAGATCACGAGGGCGATCCTGAGGCTCCTCGGCAAGGGGGAGGGTCTGATCCGGCCGGTTGACGACCGCGTCGGTCATGACCGCCGTTACTCGCTGGACGCCGGCAAGCTGCGCCAGCTGGGTTGGCAGCCCGCGGTGCCCTTCGAGGAAGGCCTCGAGGCGACGGTGAGATGGTACGTGGACAACGAGTGGTGGTGGCAGCCGATCAAGGACCACGACGGTGGCTTCCGGCGATACTACGAGCAGCAATACGGGGAGAGGCTGACATGACCGGTGGCCTCGCCGACCGGTGGACGTGCGGGGCGGCTCGCCGCCCCGGCCGTGGCGAGGCCAGCACGCTCCTGAACGGGTCGCTGGCGCCATGAGGGTGCTGGTGACCGGGTGCCGCGGGCAGCTCGGCCGGGCGCTCGCGGCCGCGCTCCCGGCGGCCGGCCACGAGTTCATCGGTGTCGATCTGCCGGAGTTGGACATCACCGACGCCGAGACGGTGAGGCTACGAGTCGCCGCCGCCCGCCCGGAGGTGATCGTCAACTGCGCGGCGTTCACGGCCGTCGATGCCGCGGAGACGGCCGAGGCGGCCGCGCTGGCCGTCAACGGTACGGCGGTCGAGACGCTCGCCGACGCGTGCGAGCGGGTCGGCTCACGCCTCGTGCAGATCTCCACCGACTACGTGTTCGACGGCACGGCGACCCGGGCGTACCGCGAGAGCGACCTCCCCGGCCCGCTGTCCGCGTACGGGCGGACCAAGCTGGCCGGCGAACGCGCCGCGGCGCGGGCGTCGCGGCATCTCATCGTGCGGACGGCCTGGTTGTTCGGGCAGGGCGCGAACTTCGTCGCCGCGATCCGCCGTCAGCTGGACGCCGGCGCCAGGCAGCTCCGCGTGGTGAGCGACCAGTTCGGGTGCCCCACCTACGCCGCCGACCTCGCCGCCGCGCTCGTCCAGCTGCTCGTGATCGAGGCGCACGGCACCGTGCACGTGGTCAACGAGGGCAGCACCTCCTGGTTCGGTCTCGCCAGGGAGATTGTCCGCCAGACTGGCGCGCTGGCCGAGGTCGTGCCGATATCGACGGCGCAGGCCTCACGGCCCGCAGCGCGGCCTGCGCGGTCCATCCTTGACACGGCCCGGCTCCGGGAACTGCTCGGCCACGGGTTGCCGGCGTGGCAGGACGCCCTCGGGCGCTACCTCTGCGGGGGTGGCCGGTGCACCGACCCGGCGGCGGCGCCCTGAGGGTGATGACGCCCGGAATACAAGACTGCGTCTCAGGTATGTCGATGATCTTGACTTCGTGAAGGCCGTCACATAGATTGTCGCGGGGGGAGTTGCCGGTGTTCGCCAGCCGGGTGACCGTCATTGTTGGGCACTTCGGTAGCGGGAAGACGGAGATCGCGGTCAATGGGGCCGTGCGTCTCGCGAGGGCCGGGGAGACGGTGGCGCTGGTGGACCTCGACGTGGTCAAGCCCTACTTCCGTTCCCGGTCGGCGCGCGAGTACATGGCAGGACTCGGTGTGCGGGTCGTGGCCCCGGTGGGCGAGTACGCACACGCGGACCTTCCGATCGTCCTTCCCGAGGTGCGTGGCGTGCTACGCGACCGCCGTACGAAGGTCATCGTCGACGTCGGCGGCGACCCGATCGGGACACGCGCTCTGGGCTCGATCTCGGATGCGGTACCCCGGGGGGAGACCGAGCACCTCTTGGTCCTCAACTTCCGCCGTCCCTACACCGGGACGGTCGAGGACGCCGTGACCATGGTGCACGAGATCGAAGCGGCCGCCCGGCTGCCGGTGACCGGCCTGATCTCGAACTCCCACCTGCTCGGCGAGACCAGCCCCGAGGTGGTCGTCGAGGGCTACCGCATGGCCGTGGAGGCCGGGAGGAGAATGGGCCTGCCCGTTGTTGCCGTGGCGGTCGACCGGAGCACCCATGCTCAGCTCGTCACGGGTGCCGTGGGTTGTGAGCTCTTGCCGCTGGATCGTCTGATCAAACCGCCCTTTGAGGGCGGCGCGCAGCGGCGCAGGATCGGCCCGCTGTTCGTTCTGAACTGATGAGGAGAGGAGCGCTCCAGTGCCACAGATCGTGATCGACCGCGACCTCTGCAAGGGATGCGAGCTGTGCGTGAACGCGTGCCCGCAGCGGATTCTGGCCCTGGGCCGGGAGATCAACACCCAGGGGTACTTCTACGCCTCGGTGGCCGAGCAGAAGCGGTGCATCGGCTGCCGGTTGTGCTGCATCACCTGCCCCGACATGGCGATCGAGATGCGGGTAGCCGGCACCATGTACCACTACTTCGCGTACTGACGGCGACATGCAAGAGGACCGAGCCATGATCGCGGCATCGAGCCACCCAGCACTGGGTTCCGGGCTCCGGGAACCGGGGTCCGGCGACTTGGCGGCGCGGCCGTCTCCGCAGCCCGGAACCCTGACCCCGGACCCTGCGCTCGAACGGGGCAGTGCGGGATCGAGCCTGCGGGTCCAGCGAGGGAGCGAATGATGGCGAAGAAGTTGATGAAGGGGTGCGAGGCGATCGGTGAGGCGGCGATCCAGGCCGGGTGCCGGTTGTTCTTCGGGTACCCGATCACCCCGCAGAACGAGATCCCGGAGTACATGTCCCACCGGCTCCCCCAGGTGGGTGGCACCTTCGTCCAGGCGGAGAGCGAGGTGTCGGCCTCCAACATGCTCTACGGTGCCGGAGGCACCGGTGAGCGAGTGCTCACGTCGTCGTCCTCGCCGGGCATCTCGCTGATGATGGAGGGCATCTCCTACCTGGCCGGGTCCGAGCTCCCGGTGGTGATCGTCAACATCATGCGGGCCGGGCCAGGGCTGGGCGGGATCCTGCCGTCGCAGAGCGACTACTTCCAGGCCACCAAGGGTGGCGGCCACGGAGACTACCGGCTCCTCGTGCTCGCCCCCTGGTCGGTCCAGGAGGCTGCCGACCTCGTCCAGGATGCGTTCGACCTCGCCGACTTCTACCGCAACCCCGTGATGGTGCTGGGCGACGGCCTGATCGGACAGATGATGGAGCCCGTCGAGTTCCGGACCGACCGCCAGCCGTGCCGGCCACTCGCCGCCAAGACCTGGGCGGCGACCGGGTGCGACGGCAGCCGCCCGACCAACATCATCAACTCCCTCTTCCTCGACCCCGAGAAGCTCGAGCGGCACAACATCAAGCTCAAGGCCAAGTACGACGCCATGGTGCGGGACGAGGTGCGGGTCACGAGCTACTTCGCCGAGGAAGCGTACGACGTGCTGGTGGTCGCATACGGCACCGTCGCCAGGGTGTGCAGCACGGCCATCGAGGACCTCCGCGAGGAGGGGGTGCGAGCCGCACTCATCCGCCCGATCACGCTGTACCCGTTTCCGTACGCCGCCGTCCGGCAGGCGGCCGAGAAGGCCCGCGCCGTCCTGGTGGTGGAGCTCTCTACCGGGCAGATGATCGAGGATGTGCGGCTGGCCCTGGAGGGCCGTCGGCCGATCCACTTCTACGGGCGTCAAGGGGGCATGCTGGCGTCGCCCGAGGAGGTGGCGGGCAAGGTGCGGGAGATCCTCGCCGGAGCCGGGGAGGAGGTGGCCAATGGCTGAGACCACCGTGTTCACCAGGCCGCGAGCGCTGGCGGCGGTGTCGACCCACTACTGTCCGGGCTGCACCCATGGGGTCATCCATCGGATGGTCGCCGAGGTGATCGATGAGCTCGGCGTGCACGACCGGACCGTGGGGATCGCCCCGGTGGGGTGCTCGGTCCTCGCCTACAACTACTTCACCACCGACTTCCACGAAGCCTCGCACGGGCGCGCTCCGGCGGTGGCGACCGGAATCAAGCGGGCGCGCCCCGACTTGATCGTCTTCACCTACCAGGGGGATGGCGATCTCGCCTCGATCGGGATGGCGGAGATCGTGCACTGCGCGAACCGCGGCGAGAAGGTCACCGTGGTGTTCGTCAACAACGCGATCTACGGCATGACTGGCGGCCAGATGGCACCCACCACGATGCCGGGGCAGGTGGCGACCACCTGCCCGCTCGGGCGCGACGTGAACCTGGCGGGCTACCCGCTCCGCGTCGCGGAGCTCCTCTCCACCCTGAGGACTCCGGCGTTCGTGGCGCGCTGCGCGGTGCACACGCCGCTCCACGCGGTCCAGGCCAAGGAAATGCTGCGGCGCGCATTCACCTACCAGAAGGAGTCGACCTGCTTCTCGCTCGTCGAGGTGCTCTCCACCTGCCCGACCAACTGGGGGATGCCTCCGGCCGAGGCCACCCGCTGGCTCGAGGAGCACATGATCCCGTACTACCCGCTCGGCGTGTTCAAGAGCCCCCACGGCGCCGATCGGTCGCCGGCTCCCTTCCCCAGCGAGGAGGCCGCATGCAGAACGATGTGATCATCGCTGGCTTCGGCGGCCAGGGCGTCCTGCTGGTCGGCAAGATGCTGGCGTACGCCGGCATGAAGGAGGGCAAGGAGGTTTCGTGGCTGCCCTCATATGGGCCGGAGATGCGGGGCGGGACGTGCAACTGCACGGTGGTGATCGCCGACCGTCCGGTGGGCTCGCCGGTCGTCCAGCACCCCCGCGCCGTGCTGGCGATGAACCTGCCCTCGCTCGACAAGTTCGAGCCGTTGCTCAAACCCGGGGGGGTCCTGCTCATCAACAGCTCGCTCATCCACCGCGAGGCAACCCGCACGGACGTCAGCGTGATCAGGGTCCCCGCCACCGACATCGCCAACGAGCTCGCCAATCCACGGGGGGCCAACATGGTGGCCCTCGGCGCCTACGTCGGGGCGACCTGCGCGGTCTCGATCGAGGCGGTCGAGCAGCTCGTGAGCGAGACATTCGCCGCCAAGCCGAAGGTCGTCGAGGCGAACCTGCGGGCCCTGCGGCGAGGCTACGAGGTGGGGAAGGAAGTGGCGCAGAAGGGAGTGCCCCAGTGAGCACCAGTTGCGTGGATCTCGCGCCTCTCGGCGCCATCCTCACCCGCTACCCGGCGGCGGAGCCGTCGCTGATCCAGGTCCTCCAGGACGTGCACCGCGCTTACCACTACCTGCCCTGCGACGTGCTCGCGAAGGTCGCCGAGGCGCTCGACGTCCCGCTCGCCAAGGTGTTCTCCGTCGGCACGTTCTACAAGGCTTTCTCGCTCGAGCCGCAGGGCCGGACCATCGTCAAGGTGTGCACCGGCACCGCCTGCCACATTCGCGGCGCGGGGCAGCTCCTCGACGAGCTCGAGCGCCAGCTCAAGATCAAAGCCGGCGAGACCACCGAGGATCTCGGCTTCACCATCAAGACCGTCAACTGCGTGGGCGCCTGCGCGATGGCGCCGGTGGTGATCGTGGGGGAGAAGTACCACGGCAGCGCAAAGGCGACCAGGGTCTCCAAGTACCTCGCGGCGGGAGGGGCCGGCGATGAGAATTGAATCCCGCGCCCAGTTCGACGCCCTCCGTCAGGAGGCCCTCGCCCGCACCCCGGCCGGTCGCCAGGAGGTGCTGGTGTGCTGCGGCACCGGATGCCTGGCCAACGGGTCGGCCAAGGTTGCGGACGCCTTCGCCGCCGAGCTGGCCGCGCGTGAGCTCGCCGCCGAGGTCGGCACCTTCACGAAGCGGACGGGATGTCACGGCTTCTGCCAGCGGGGGCCGCTGGTGGTGATCCAGCCCTCCGGTGTCCTGTACACCCAGGTCAAGCCGAAGGACGTCGCGGAGATCTGCGAGAGGACCCTGACCGCTGGCGAGCTGATCCCGCGGCTGCTCTACAAGAACCCGGCCGACAAGAAGAAGGTCGAGCGCTACGACGAGGTGCCGTTCTACCGCAACCAGACCAGGGTCGCGATGCGCAACATCGGGCGCATCGATCCCACCGATATCCTCGACGCGATTGCCCACGACGCCTACGCCGGCGTGGCGAGGGCACTCACGGCCATGTCGCCCGAGGAGGTGGTCGCCGAGGTCGAGCTGGCCGGCCTGCGGGGCCGGGGAGGGGCAGGGTTCGCCACCGCCCGCAAGTGGAAGGCATGCCGGGCGGCGCAGGGCGACCGCAAGTTCGTCCTGTGCAACGGCGACGAGGGGGACCCGGGGGCGTTCAAGGACCGCTCGATCATGGAGGGCGACCCGCACTCGGTGCTCGAGGGGATGGTGATCGGGGCGTACGCCGTCGGCGCCCATGAGGGCTACATCTACGTCCGCGACGAATACCCTCTCGCGGTGGTCAACCTTACGATCGCCATAGAGCAGGCCCGCCAGCGGGGATTCCTCGGTACGAACATCCTCGGGAGCGGCTTCGACTTCGACGTCCGCATCTCGCGCGGGGGAGGGGCCTTCGTGTGCGGCGAGTCCTCGGCGCTGATGCGCTCGCTCGAGGGCAGGGTGGGCGAGCCGAGGGCCAAGTACGTCCACGCCACCGAACGCGGGCTGTTCGATCTGCCCACCGTGCTCAACAACGTGGAGACCTGGGCCGACGTCGGCGCCATCCTCCTCCGCGGCGGCCGATGGTTCGCGTCGATGGGGACCGCGAGGTCGAAGGGCACCAAGGCGTTTTCCCTCGTCGGCAAGGTCAAGAACACGGGACTGATCGAGCTACCGATGGGGATGACGCTGCGCCAGATCATCTACGACATCGGCGGTGGCATCCTCGACGATCGGCCATTCAAGGCGGTGCAGACCGGCGGGCCGTCGGGCGGTTGTGTGCCCGAGGCGCTCCTCGACCTCCCCGTCGACTACGAGAAGCTCACCGAGGCCGGCTCGATGATGGGGTCGGGCGGCATGATCGTCATGGACGACCGCACCTGCATGGTCGACGTGGCCCGCTACTTCCTGAATTTTCTCACCGAGGAGTCGTGCGGCAAGTGCGTGCCGTGCCGCGAGGGCCTCAAGCAGCTGCTGGTGATCTACAACGACCTCGTGGCCGGCCGCGGCGAGCCTGGCGATCTCGAGCGCATCGAAACGCTCGCCGCCGGCATGCAGCTCGGCTCGCTGTGCGAGCTCGGCAAGTCGGCACCCAACCCCGTGCTCTCGACGCTGCGCTACTTTCGGCCCGAGTACGAGGCGCACGTCTTCGCGCAGACGTGCCCGGCCGGGACGTGCCGCGACCTCACCTCGTACGAGATCGTCCCCGAGGCGTGCAACGGCTGCCACCTGTGTTTCAAGTCGTGTCCGACCGAGGCGATCACCGGGGAGACCAAGAAGGTGCACACCATCCACCAGGAGAAGTGCATCTCATGCGGGGCGTGCTACGACGTCTGTCCGACCGAGGGCGCCGTGCGCTTCTTTGCGAAGCATCAGCGCGCGGCGAGGGAGGCGGTATGAGCGGGGAGGCGAGGACCGTGACCCTCACGATCGACGGCAGGGTGGCGAAGGTCCGCGAGGGCGCAACCGTTCTCGACGCGGCGCAGGCAATCGGGGTCCCGATCCCGACGCTGTGCCACCACGAGGCCCTGGAGTCGTGGGGAGGGTGCCGCCTGTGCCTGGTGGACGTGACCAAGAAGGGATGGGACGGCGAGGGCAAGATGGTCGTCTCCTGCATGTACCCGGTCGAAGAGGGCCTGATCGTCCACACCTCGACCGAGCGGGTCGTCGCCACGCGCAGGGTCGTCCTCGACCTCCTGCTCGCCCGCTGTCCAGACACGCCACTGATCCAGCGCATGGCCAGGGAGCACGGCATCGAGCGGACCAGCTACCAGGCCAGCCCGGAGCCCACCGACTGCATCCTGTGTGCCCTGTGCACGCGGGTGTGCGACCACCTCGGGATATCCGCCATCTCCACCGTCAGCCGGGGGGCCGGCAAGGAGGTCGCGCCGCCGTTCAACCAGGCACCGCCCGACTGTATCGGCTGCCTGGCCTGTGCCGAGATCTGCCCGACCGAATGCATTCCCTTCCAGAGTTCGGACTCGGGTCGCTCGATCTGGGGCAAGAGCTTCGAGATGCTGCGCTGTCCGCACTGCGGGCGGGCTCACATCACCAAGGAGCAGGCCGCGTTCCACGGTGGGCGCAACGGTGTTCCCGGGAGCTACTTCGAGGTCTGTGACACGTGCAAACGCAAGCAGATGGCGGTGACGTTCGCATCGCTGCGGGCCGTGCAAGGGGGTGCGCGATGAGCCGAGCCGAAGACCGGCGGCCGACTGCGCAGGAGTGCCAGCCATGAACATGATCTACCGCGTCAACGTGGAGCGGTGCATCGCGTGCGGCAAGTGCGAGCTGGCGTGTGCTTTTGCCCACGGCAGCCAGGGGAAGCCCGCCAAGACGCGGATCAACATCCACCGCCGCGGGCCGGAGCTGGGCACGCCGGTGGTCTGCTTCCAGTGCTGGGACGCGGCCTGCGCCGCGGTGTGTCCGACCGAGGCGCTGGTGCGCAACGCCGCCACCGGCGCCATCGAGATGGTGCGGGAGCGGTGCATCTCGTGTCGCATGTGTGTCGCGGCGTGCCCGTTCGGCAACATGCTGTGGGACGAGGCCTACCACTGCGTGCAGAAGTGCGACCTGTGCGGCGGCGACCCGAAGTGCGTGCCGTTCTGTCCGACCCGAGCTCTCGAGTACGTGCCGGCTGGGGAGGCCCCGATCCGGCCGCTCCCACTGGCTCAGGAGGCGGCGCGTTGACGATGCCGGCCGTGGACGGCTCACAGCTGAGGGCTGCTGCGGTCATCGCGAAGGCCGGGGCCGAGCTGCTGGCAGCCGTCGCGCGGCCCCGAGGAGGCGATCATGAGCGCCCGTGAGGTCATCCTGGACATCCTCCGCAAGGCGTACCAGATCGAGGTCGACGGCTTCACGTTCTATTCGATGACCGCGAGCCGGGCGGAGAAGACGGCTGTCCGCGAGCTGTTCGACAAGCTCGCCCACGACGAGACCCAGCACCAGGCCTTCCTGCGCGAGGTTCTGCGCGGCTACGACGAGCGCGGCTCCGCTGCCTTCCACCTCAACCTCCGGACGCCGGAGCTGACGGCCTTCACGCAGAAGATCTTCACCGACCGATTTCGCGCCCAGGCTGCCGGCGCGCAGTTCGAGGTCGCCGCGCTCTCGATCGGCATGACGCTGGAGACCCGCGCCATCGAGCACTTCACCTCCGCCGCTGCCCAGGCGACCGATGCCGACGTCAAGCGGTTCTACGAGTTCCTGGCCGACTGGGAGCGCCAGCACCTCGACGCGCTCTCGACCCTGTACGGCGCGGTCCGCACCGATTTCTGGGAGCAGTCGGGTTTCGCCCCGTTCTGATCCGGGGCACAGCGGGCGGGGCGAGAGCTTCCGTGGCCCGAGCGCGCACCCTGTTGGCTTTGCCGCTCCTCCTTGAGGCTTGGTGACGCTTCTTCGCGGGCTTCGGCTACCATGGTCTCATGCGCGTCCTGATCACCGGGATCACCGGCTTCGTCGGTTCTCACCTCGCCGAGTACCTGCTCTCGAGCCAGAGCGACGTCGAGCTGTTCGGGCTGCGGCGCTGGCGATCCTCGACCGAGGAAATCGAGGCGATCCTGCCTGTGGTCCGGCTCATCGAGGGAGATCTGCTGGACTCGCCCTCGCTGCTCCGCGCCATGCAGGCGAGCCGGCCCGACGTGATCTTCCACCTCGCCGCTTCCTCGTCGGTCGCAAACTCCTGGGACACACCGACGCAGATGATGCAGGTCAACGTGATCGGGACGCTCCAACTGCTCGAGGCCGTGCGCCAGATGGACCTCGACGCACCCGTCGTGCTGGCCTGCTCGGCGGAGCCCTACGGGACGGTGCCGGACTCCGCCCTGCCGATCCGGGAGGACCAGCCGTGGCGCCCGGTGTCGCCCTATGCGGTGAGCAAGGCGGCCGTCGACCTGCTCGGCATCCAGTACTTCGAGAGCTACCGGCTGCGCACGATCCGACTGCGGCTGTTCAACCACTTCGGGCCACGGCAGTCGGAGCGATTCGTGATGGGCTCCCTGGCACGGCAGGTCGCCGAGATCGAGGCGCGACTGCGGCCTCCGCAGCTGCGGGTCGGGAATCTCGAGGTGCGGAGGGACTTCGTGGACGTGCGTGATGCCGCGCGGGCCTACTGGCTGGCGGCCCGCAACGGGGTGGCGGGCGAAGCGTACAACGTCGCCACCGGACGGGCCCGGTCGATCCGCGAGACACTCGACCTCTTGCTCTCGATGAGCGACGCCGTGATCGACGTGACCTTCGATCCCGGGAGGCTGCGGCCCGCGGAAATCCCGGTCCTGGAAGGAGACACCACGCGCTTCCGGCTCGCGGTCGGCTGGGAGCCGTCGTTCTCCTTCGAGCAGACCCTGTTCGACACCCTCGAGTACTGGCGGAGGCGGATCCGGAGCCGGTCGTGAGGTGGCCCAAGGCCAGCGGGGCGGTGCTGCGTCCCGGTCGACGGAGTTCCTGACGAAGAGCGGGCCAGGAGCGAGACGTGGTGTCGAGCACTGAGAGGGGTGCACATCCGGCTCGTCGCGGCGGGGAGCGCCGCGATCGCGAGCCCGTGGCCGGCGCCTCGCTTACCCGCTGGTGGGGGAGGCCGCTTCCGCCCGGCGAGGGCGCCCGCAAGCTGGTCCACGCTGCCATGGGGTGCTTCGGATTGGCCTTGCCATTCCTGGCGTGGTGGGAGGCAGCCGCGTGTGCGCTGGCCGCCTTCCTGTTCAACTGGATCGCGCTGCCGCGCCTGCTCGGGCACCGGCTGGCGAGCACCCGGTCGGGAGCCTCCGATCGCGGCGTGCTTCTTTATCCGCTCGTGGTCCTGGCCCTCGTCCTGATGTTCAGGGAGCGGCTCGAGTATGCCGCGTTCGGCTGGGGTGTGCTGGCGTTCGGGGACGCCGCGGCCGGGGTCGTCGGAATGAAGTGGGGAGCGCGGGCCTTGCCGTGGAACGCGGGGAAGACGTGGGCCGGCCTGGGGGGATTCCTGGCGGGAGCGGGGATCGGTGGCGCCTTGCTCGCGGGCTGGTCGTGCGCGGTCAGATACCCGCTGGGCCCGGGGCTGACGACCTTCCCGGGAGGCGGCGTCGCCGCCTGGGGCGCGTTCTGGCTGGCCATCGCCCCCGTCCCCCTGGTCGCCGGCGCTGTCCTCGAGAGCGTGCCCCACGGCCTTGACGACAACATCCTTCCGGCTTTGACGGTCCCGCTTCTGATGGCGCTGCCCCTGATGTTCCCACCCGAGATCCTGCCCACGCCGCGATCGGTGCTGCTCGCCCTGGCGATCAACGGTGGGTGCGCCGTCGCCGCCTGGTGGGGGCGGGCCCTCCAGCCCGGCGGTATCGCCGTGGCGTGGCTGATGGGCGTGCTCACCTGGCTCGCCTTCGGCTGGCGGGCCTTCTGTCTGTTGCTGGCCTTCCTCGTCCTCGGCCTGGCGGCCACCTTCCTCGGCTACGGCCGTAAGGCCCGGGCGGGGACCGCCGAGCGCAGCGGTGGCCGCCGGGACGCAGGTGAGGTTTTCGGGAAAGGGGGTATCCTCCTCCTTCTCGCGACGCAGGCGATTGCCTTCGCCCTCGCTCGGGGAATCGACGTCGCGCGCTTCCCGGCCTACGGGTGGGTGCTCGCTGCGACCCTGGCGGCGGCGACGGCCGACACCCTGGCGACCGAGCTGGGCGGATTGCTGGGCCGGCGGCCGTTCACGCTGGTGCCCTTCCGCGTGGTCGCCCCGGGGACGTCCGGAGCGGTGTCGGTTCCAGGGGTCGTGGCGGCAGTCGTCGGCGCGGCTCTGATCGCAGCGCTGGCCGCCGCCATCGGGCTACTCGGCCCGTCGCCGCTCGGCCTCGCGGTGCTGTGCGCGGGCGCCGCGACGGCGTCGACCCTGGTCGAGAGCCTGCTGCCGGCCATCGGCGAGGCCTCCCACCTGGGCAAGAACCTGGTCGTGACCCTCCTGCCGATCATCCTGGTCTACGCTGCTCTGGGGATTCAGCCATGAAGCTCGCCGACGTCATCGACCTGGACCGACCCTTCACCCTGCTCCCGCCGCTGCTCGGGATCCTGTCGGGGGCCATATGCGCCTTCGGCTCCGCCCACAACCCGGACCCTGAGCGGGCCGTCACCGTCGCCGTCCTGCTCACCATCCTCCTCGGGAGCGCCTGCGCCGCACTGCTCAACGCCGCCAGCAACACGCTGAACCAGATCGCCGATCTCGAGGCCGACGTGATCAACAAGCCCACCCGGCCGATTCCCGCCGGTCGGGTGACCGTCGCCCAGGCGTGGCGGCTCACGGTGCCGCTCTACCTCGTGGGGACGCTGCCGGTGTGGCTGGTGGTCCCGTATCCCGCGGTCACCTTCGCCGACCGCCTTCGCGCGCCGTTGGCCGACCACGCCGTCCTCTTCCTCTACGTTGGCGCCGCGCTCGCCACCCTGATGTACTCGCTGCCGGCGTTCGGCCGCACGAAACGCTTCGGGATCTGGGCCAATGTCACCATTGCGATCCCGCGGGGCGTCTGGCTCAAGGTCGCAGGGTGGGGGATGGTGGCCAGCGTGTGGCACTGGGAGGCCTGGTGGATCGGGCTGATCTTCGGGCTCTTTCTCCTTGGGGCGTCGACGACCAAGGACTTCTCCGACATGAAGGGGGACGCAGCGTCGGGGGTGCATACCTTGCCGGTGAAATACGGTGTCAAGCGGGCCGCGTGGATGATCGCGCCGTCGTTCGTGGTCCCCTGGCTGCTCATGCCGCTGGGTGCCGCTCTCCACGACCCCGGCAACCCCGGCCTCCACATCCTGACCGGCAACTCCGCAGTGCTGGTCGGGCTCGGGCTCGCGCTCACGGCGTGGGGGATCTACACCTGCACGCTGCTCCTGCGCGACCCCGAGGCCCTCGCCCACACGGAGAACCATCCCTCCTGGACCCACATGTACTTGATGATGATGACGGCGCAGATCGGGTTCGCGGTCGCCTATATCGTCTAGCCCGGCGGCGCGTCGCTCGAGGTACGACGGCGCGCAACGGAAGGTACACTACAGGTATGGAATCCGGCATCGTGCAGCGGCCGCTGCTCACCTGGGACGAGAGCAGGCTCAGGATCGACCTCGACATGCTCGAGCTCTGGCTCAACCGAACCCTGCCCCCGAAGGTTACGGAGATCCGGCGGCTGCAGATCGTCGGAAGCGGCGATGCCGTGGACCTGGTCGGCGACCTCGAGCTCAAAGGCTTCCCGGCGCGGGTGACCGCGCACCTGCGCGAGCTGCGCCTGTACCGGCGCTTCTTCGGGTGCAAGGTGGAGTCCGTGCATGGCCCGTTTGGCCTGCCGATCCCACTCGGGATGGTGGCCAGCCTGATCGACAGGGTTCCCGGGGGCCTGGTGCGTCTCGACCGGACGGACCGGGTGCTGCTCGTCGATCTGCGGCGTTGGCTCCCGGGCTGGCTCGAGCTGCGCATTCACCAGGCGCGCTGCGACCAGCGCTGGCTCGAGCTGGAGGTGTCGCCCGGGCTGCTCACGGCCCGCCTCACCGAGTGAGCCGGACCGCCGCGGGCGTGCTCTGCATGCCTTCGCGCGAGAGACGGGTCGGTGGGGACCGCCGGTGCGGGGCGCGAGGAAGTGGCCCTCCTGCGGTCGTGTTGAAAGGGCCTGGAGGGTCAGTGGCGGAAGCCAAGCGCATCGAGGTCTGGTACGACGGGGGCTGCCCCTTGTGCGCCCGCTCGCGGCGGTGGGCCGAGCGGCGCGACCGGGATGGCGCCCTGCACTTCCGTGACTTCACCAGCCGTTCCGAGGCCGGCAACCTGCCAGCACCGCCCGCTGAGCTCGACCGCGCGATGTGCGTCCGCGCGCCGGATGGCAAGGTGGACTGGGGATTCGCGGGGTGGCGCGCCATCCTCGCCGCGCTCCCGCGCTGGCGGTGGCTTGCTCGCGTGCTCGGCTGGCGGCCGCTGCGCGGTCTCGGCCCACGCCTTTACCGACTCGTCAGCCTCCACCGGCATGTTCTGGCCAGGGGCCACGAGCGGCGCCGGCGAACCTGAGCGGCCCTCACCTCGCGGCCGGCCAGCCGGTGTGACAGGGTTGCTAGACTGCATCCACCTTCGTGGCCGGGACGCCTCGGCAGTCCGGGGAGGGGGAGGATGGAAGGCAGGACAGCCTGCGACGTGGTGGTGGTGGGGGGCGGGATCGTCGGGGTTGCGACGGCGATGGCACTGCTCGAGCGTACCGCGGCCTCGCTGGTGGTCATCGAAGCGGAGGGCCGCCTCGCCGCCCACCAGACCGGCCACAACAGCGGCGTCATCCACTCCGGGCTCTACTACAGGCCGGGCTCCGCGAAAGCGCGCACCTGCGTCGAGGGGCGCTCGGCGCTGCTGCGGTTCTGCGGTGAACATGGGGTCGCTCACGAGGTCAGCGGCAAAGTGGTCGTCGCAACGCGTGCGGACCAGCTCCCGGTGCTGGAGTCGCTGCGCGCGCGCGGCGAGGCCAACGGTCTCGTGGGCCTGCGCAGCCTCTCGAGTCAGGAGATCCGAGAGCTCGAGCCACACGCCGCGGGGATAGCCGGGCTCCATGTCCCGCAGACGGGGATCGTCGACTACACGCAGGTCACCGAGGCGTTCGCGGCGGTGGCGAGAGCCAGGGGAGGGGAGATCCGGACCGGCAGCAAGCTGCTCCGCCTCGTGCAGAGGTCCGGCAGCTTCGTTGCCGAGACCACGGGAGGCGCATTGGCCTGCCGCGGGGTCATCAACTGTTCCGGGCTGCAGGCGGACAGGGTCGCTGCACGGTGCGGCGTCGAGCCCGGCGTGCGGATCGTTCCCTTTCGCGGGGAGTACTACGAGCTGCGCCCGGATCGCCGCCAGCTCGTCCGCAACCTGATCTACCCGGTTCCGAACCCCGAGTTCCCGTTCCTCGGGGTGCACTTCACGCGCTCGCTGACGGGCAAAGTCGAGGCGGGACCCAACGCCGTGCTCGCGTTCCGGCGCGAGGGGTACACGCGGACCAGCTTCTCGCTGCGCGACAGCTGGTCGACGCTGGCCTTCCCCGGCTTCTGGCGTCTCGCCGGGCGGTACATGCGCACTGGGCTGGGAGAGATGTGGCGCTCCTGGAACAAGGCCGCCTTCGTCGAGGCGCTCCAGGAGCTGATGCCGGAGATCACCGGCGCCGACCTCGTGCCTGGCGGCGCCGGTGTGCGCGCGCAGGCTCTCGAGCCTGCGGGCAACCTGGTCGACGACTTCCGCATCGTCGAGGCGGAGGGGCAGATCCACGTCCTCAACGCTCCTTCGCCCGCGGCCACGGCGTCGATCGCCATTGGCCGGACGATCGCCGAGCTGGCGGTGAGGAACTTCGGGTTTCTGCCGGTCCGCAGCCGCTAGCCGCGGCGTGACCGGAAGGCTGGGGCCGGGCAGGACCCCCAGGGTGCGTCACACGCGGGTCGCGGTGTGACCCGTGTCACATCGCGCGGCCGGCCGGGGCGCTCCATACTGACGCGGAAGGCGTGGCGGCTCAGCGGCATGAGTCCAGGTCGAGGCGATCGCCGCCAGTCCGGGAAGCGAGGTGGGAGATGAGGGTGGTGGAGGCAGTCGAGTCGGAGAGCCCGAACGCCGCGATGCCGCCCGAGCGGGGACGAAATCGGGCGGCGGGCGCCGCGGCGCTGACCGTCGCGCTCGTGATCGCGGCCGGCTGGTTTGCGGGGGCCGGACAGGCTGGGACGACGCCCATGGCGCGCGCAGGGCTCACCACGACGATCACGGGCGTGGTCACGCTGGTGTGGGGCGACGGCAGCCGGGAACAGCCGGAGTCCATCGGGCCGCTCGCGATCCTCACCGATGCTGCCGGCAACGACGTCGAGCTCCGGCTCGACGATGCCACCGTGAAGGGGGTCGGAGGCCTTCTCGCCCTGAACCGGCGTCGCGTGACAGTGAGCGGTTCATGGACCGCGGCGACTTCCGGCCGGACGGGCGCGGCGGTGGTGGTCACCGACCTTCGTTTTGAGGACGGGCAGTCTGCTGCCCCCGAGGTCGTCACCGGCGCCCAGCCGTGGGTGTCGATCATGTGCAAGTTCAGCGACGTGGCCACCGAGCCCAAGACGCTCTCGTACTTCCAGGGAATGTACTCGAGCGCCTACCCCGGGATCGATCACTTCTGGCGGCGGGTGTCGTACGACAACGTCAACGTGGTCGGAAGCACCGCGTCAGGGTGGTTCACGTTGCCGCATCCGCGCTCGTATTACATCGTCAACGACAGCGCCAACCTCGACGCGCTGTTTGCCGACTGCACCGGCGCGGCCGACCCGTCGGTGAACTTCTCGCCGTACGTCGGGATCAACATGATGTTCAACGACACCCTCGACTGTTGCGCGTGGGGAGGCGGTCACTGGGCGACGCTGGACGGCGTGACCAAGATCTGGCGCGTCACCTGGGAGCCGCCGTGGGGGTACGCCAACTCGTCGGTGATCTCGCACGAGATGGGCCACGGCTTCGGGCTGCCGCACTCGTCCTTCAACAGGAACAGCGTGTACGACAACTGCTGGGATGTGATGAGTGACACGTGGAACTGCAACACCACGGACGCCACCTACGGCAAGCTTGGGCAGCACACGATCTCGTTCCACAAGGATCTCCTGGGCTGGTTCCGTGCTCCGGAGAAACTGACGTTGAGCGTGGGACAATCGACCTCGGCAACGCTCGAGAGGCTCGCGACCCCCGGATGGCCGATCGCCAAGATGGTGCAGGTTCCGATCGCGGGGTCGTCGTCGCATTTCTACACCATCGAGGCGCGCCAGAGGGTGACGTACGACGGGAACCTGGCCGGCAACGCCGTGATCGTGCACGAGGTCGATACCACCCAGACCATCCCTGCAGTGGTCAAGGGGACCAACGGCTACGCCGGGGCAATCTGGGGTGTGGGGTCGCTCTTTCGGGACGATGCCAACGGCATCGGGATGACGGTCACGGCTACCGCCGCGGACGGCTTCACGGTCGCGGTGTCGAACGGCTCGTCGCTGGCCGCCTCGTTCCCGGCGGTCGATGCCTACGCCGCGGCGGGGACGAGCTCGAACCTCAACGGGGTTTTGGAGCCCGGCGAGACGGTCCAGGTGGAGACCGGGTGGACCAACGTGAGCACCGGAAGCGTGTCGGCCACCGGCAGTGCTACAACGTTCACCGGGCCTGCTGGCGCGACCTACACGCTGCCCGACGCCAGTGCGGCCTACGGCACGATAGCAAGCACGGCGACGACGAACTGCCAGGACGCGGGCGACTGTTACGTCGTCGGCGTGTCGAACCCGGCCACGCGCCCCGCCACCCACTGGGACGCGACGCTGACCGAGAACCTGAGCTCCGGCGGTTCCAAACAGTGGGTCCTCCACGTGGGCAGGAGCTTCACCGATGTCGCGCCGGGAGCCTTCGGCTACAGCTTCGTCGAGACGCTGCTCCACAAGGGCATCACGGCGGGGTGCGGGAACGGGAAGTACTGCCCCGCCGACGGCATCACACGCTGGCAGATGGCGGTGTTCCTGGCGACCGCGCTCTCTGGGCCGAGCGTCCCGGTTGCCGGCACCGTCGAGGGTCTCGGGTCGTACAACTGTGTGGCGGGCGGTACCTCGTTGTTCTCGGACGTCGCGCCCACGGACACCGGGTGCAAGTTCATCCACTACATCGCGGCCAGGAAGGTCACCGCGGGCTGCGGCGGAGGCAGGTTCTGCCCGGGAGATGCGGTCACGCGCTGGCAGATGGCGGTCTTCCTCGCGACCTCAATGGCCGGAACCGATGTCCCGTCCTCCGGCACCGTCCCGTCCAAAGGGCCCTACAACTGCACGGCGAGTGGCGGAACCTCGGTGTTCCTCGATGTCCCCGCCAACGACGCCGGATGCAAGTTCATCCACTACATCGCGGCGACCGGCGTGACGGCCGGCTGCAACCCGGGCTACTACTGCCCCGCGGAGAGCCTGCGCCGCGACCAGATGGCCGTGTTCGTGAGCACCGCCTTCGGCTACTCGCTGTACGGCCCTTAGCACCTACGCGGCAGCGGACAAAAAATGAAGGAGCGCACCCCAGTGGTGCGCTCCTGCTGTTTCGGCCGTGGTCGGCCGGCGACGCTCAGGCGGTCGCCTTGCCGGCGGTCTTGGGGTCCTGGGGGACCAGGGCTGCCTTGAGGAAGTCGCGGTTGAGGCGGGCGATGAAGTTGATGCTGATCCGCTTCGGACAGACGGCCTCACACTCGCGGTAGTTCGTGCAGCTCCCGAATCCCTCGTACTCCATCCTCTCGACCATGGCGCGGGCACGCGTGGCGCGTTCCGGCTGGCCCTGGGGCAGGAGGCCGAGGTGGGAGACCTTGGCGGACAGGAAGAGCATCGCGGCCCCGTTGGGGCAGGCGGCGACGCAGGCACCGCAGCCGATGCACTCCGCCGCATCCATGGCGAGGTCGGCGGCCTCCTTGGCGATGGGCACGGCGTTGGCGTCGGGCGCGCTCCCGGTGCGGGCGGAGATGAAGCCTCCCGCCTGGACGATGCGGTCGAAGGCGCTGCGATCCACGACGAGGTCCTTGATCACCGGGAACGCCTTGGAGCGCCACGGCTCGATGTAGATCACGTCGCCGTCGGAAAAGTGACGCATGTGGAGCTGGCAGACGGTGGTGCCCTTCTCGGGACCGTGAGCAATGCCGTTGATGACCAGGCCGCAGGAGCCGCAGATCCCCTCGCGACAATCGTGCTCGAAGGCCACCGGCTCCTCGCCTCGCACGATCAGCTGTTCGTTGAGCACGTCCAGCATCTCGAGGAACGACATGTGGTCGTTGATGTCCGGCAGCTCGTACGTGACGAACCTTCCCTTGTCGGTCCGGTTCTTCTGTCGCCACACGTGGAGTGTCACTCTCATTGGCATGCCCCCGAATCGCTCTGCGAGGTGATCGCGATTCCGATCTTCCCGGAGTCCGAACCGCGAGCCCCGAACCCCGTCACTTGTAGCTCCGCTGCGCCAGGTGGACGGCCTCGTAGACCAGCGCTTCGACGTGACGCACCGGCTTGGATGCGTCACCGGTGTACTCCCACACGGCGGCGTTGCAGTACTGCTCGTCGTTGCGCAGGGCCTCACCCTCGGCGGTCTGGTATTCCTCGCGGAAGTGGCCGCCGCACGACTCCTCGCGCTCGAGCGCGTCCCGGCACATCAGTTCGCCAAGCTCGAGGTAGTCGGCGACCCTGCCCGCCTTCTCGAGCTCCTGGTTGAGGTCAGCCGAAGCCCCGAGCACGCGCACGTCGCGGGGGTACTGGTCGCGGAGATCGCGGATCTCCTCGATGGCCTGCCGGAGACCTTCGGCGGTCCTGCTCATGCCGCACTTCTCCCACATGATGTGGCCGAGCTCGCGGTGAAACGTGTCGACCGAGCGCTTCCCCTGGACCGCGAGCAGTCTGGCGGTACGCTCCTCGACCTCCTTGACTGTGTCGACGAAAGCACGGTCCTCACTGGAGACCTTCGGGAGGGCAGTGGCTGACAGATACTCGCCGAGCGTGTAGGGGATCACGAAGTAGCCGTCCGCGAGGCCTTGCATGAGGGCGCTGGCGCCCAGACGATTGGCACCGTGGTCGGAGAAGTTCGCCTCGCCGAGGACGAACAGCCCCGGGATCGTGCTCTGCAGCCCGTAGTCCACCCACAGCCCGCCCATGGTGTAGTGCGGGGCGGGGTAGATCCTCATCGGCACCTTGTAGGGGTCCTCGCCGGTGATCCGCTCGTACATCTCGAACAGGTTGCCGTAGCGGTCGCGGATGACGTCCTCGCCCAGCCTCGCGATCGAGTCGGCGAAGTCGAGGTAGACGCCCCGCCCGCCGGGACCGACCCCCTTGCCGTCGTCGCACATCCGCTTGGCGGCGCGGGAGGAGATGTCGCGCGGCGCGAGGTTGCCGTAGGTCGGGTAGATCCGCTCCAGGTAGTAGTCGCGCTCGTCGGCCGGGATTTGGCCAGCGGGCCGGCCGTCGCCGGGCTTCTTGGGGACCCACACGCGGCCGTCGTTGCGCAGCGACTCGCTCATCAGCGTGAGCTTGGACTGGTACTCGCCGGCCTGCGGGATGCAGGTGGGGTGGATCTGGGTGTAGCAGGGGTTGGCGAAGCCGGCTCCGCGCCGGTGCGCGCGCCAGATCGCGGTGGCGTTGCACCCCTTGGCGTTGGTGGACAGGAAGAAGACGTTGGAGTAGCCGCCGGTGCACAGCAAAACGGCGTCGCCAACGTGGCGCGAAATCTCACCTGTGATCAGGTCCCGGGTGATGATGCCTCGGGCTTTGCCGTCCACGATCACGAGGTCGAGCATCTCGGTCCGGGGATGCATCTTTACGGCGCCGAGCCCGATCTGCCGCGAGAGGGCGGAGTAGGCCCCGAGCAGGAGCTGCTGTCCGGTCTGGCCGCGGGCGTAGAAGGTGCGCGACACCAGGGAACCGCCGAAGGAGCGGTTGGCGAGATATCCGCTGTACTCGCGTGCGAACGGCACACCCTGCGCCACGCACTGGTCGATGATGTTGGAGCTCACTTCCGCGAGGCGGTAGACGTTGGCCTCGCGGGAGCGGAAGTCGCCGCCCTTGATGGTCTCGTAGAACAGCCGGTACACGCTGTCGCCGTCGTTCTGATAGTTCTTGGCCGCGTTGATCCCGCCCTGGGCGGCGATCGAGTGCGCGCGACGGGCGCTGTCCTGGTAGCAGAACGTCGACACCTCATAGCCGAGCTCGGCGAGAGTGGCGGCCGCCGACGCGCCGGCCAGTCCGGTGCCGACGACGATGACGTGGAACTTGCGCTTGTTGTTCGGGCTGACCAGACGCACGGTCGACCGGTAGCGGGTCCACTTCTCCTCGACGGAGCCGGCGGGGATCCTGGCATCGAGCTTCATGACGGCCTCCTTCACCGGACCAACCCGGTCACGACCGCGAGTGGGATCGACACGTTGCCGAGTGCGATCAGGGCGGCGAACACGCTTGCGACCACGCGCCGCCAGGTGTTGTAGGCGGGGCTGTTGATCCCCAGCGTCTGGAACAGGCTCCACAAGCCGTGGTAGAGGTGGATCCCGAGGAGGACGTTGGCGAGCATGTAGAAGATCGCCACGGGAACGACCTGGAAGCTGGCGACCACGTTGTGGTAGACATCGTGGGCGACGAAGCCGGGATTGACGGTCCCCAGGGTCAGGTCGAGGATGTGGTAGATCACGAAGGCCAGGATGATCGGTCCGCTCCACACCATGGTTCGCGCCGCGTAGTCGGCCTCGCGGTAGTGCCGCATGGCATAGCGCATCGGCCGGCTCCCCCAGTTGAGGATGGTGAGCTGGACCGCCGCGAGGGTGTGGACCAAAACGCAGAACAGCAGCACGATGCGCGCGGCCCACAGCAGGGCGGGGGCGGAGCGGAGCAACTCGGCGTAGTGGTTGAGCTTCTCGGGTCCCTGGTAGATCTGCAAATTGCCGAGCATGTGGACGACCACGAAGCCGAACAGGATGATGCCCGTGACCGCCATGACCACCTTCTTGCCGAGGGTGGAGCGGTAAAGCCCGAGGATCAGATCCATGTCATCACTCCCTTAGGCCGAGGGGAACCGATCTGACGCGATCGTCGTCGTTCACCCGAGGATCGTTCCGACGGCGGCCCTCGGGCACTCCCCCCGCTCGTGACCCCCGGGACCGCGTGGCAGTGGGGAATCTAGTCCGCCCCGTCCGCCGCTGTCAAATCGTGGTCATATTGCGACCAATTTCAGCGCCGGGTGGCCGTCAGCGCGCCGACGACGAAGCCGGAGATGAGGAGGACGCCGCCGATCGGGGTCACCGCGCCCAGCCAGCGGGGGGCCCCCAGCGCCAGCGCCGCCACACTGCCGCTGAAGATCAGCGCACCGGAGAACAGCGCGCTGCCCGCCAGCGCCCACGCTCGTGACGGCCGGTGCTCGGCGGCGAGGCCGATGGCGACGACCCCCGCTCCGCCGATGACCAGGTAGCGGACCGCGGTTTCCCAGAGGCGGAGAGCGTCCGCCGACAGCACCGTGTGCAGGCCGTGGGCGCCGAATGCTCCGGCTCCGACCGCCACGGCCATGACCAACATGCCGAGGGCAAACCACCCGGATCTCATTCCGAGAGCATAACGGAGGAACGCGGCCAGGAGCCACGGCCCCGGCGATGTCGGTCATGGCTGTCTGGAGGAGGCCCGCCGGCACTGGTTGTTCTGTGAGTTCGGGTCGGGCGATAGTCGCTGATCGGGAAGTGGCACTGCCGCCCCGGCGGCCGTCCAGGGCTACCGACGGGAATAACCGGCCGGCCATGTTGATTCTCTTCAGGAAAGCATGATTGAGAATGACGTCCTCCGGGAAGCGTTTGCAACCCTCCATGGCCTCGGTGCCGTGGACGATGCTGCGATCAGCGACGCTGCGACTGACGCTCAGGCGGTCCGCCTGCCGGCGCGGTCGGTGCTCTTCGAGCCGGGCGACGAATGCCGCGGCTTCGGCGTCGTGCTCGGGGGGAGTGTGAGGGTCTGTGTGCTGTCCGCGAGCGGACGCGAGCTTGTCCTGTACCGGGTGCACAGGGGGGAAGCGTGCACCGTTACGGTGGGCTGTCTGCTCGGCGAGAGTTCGTATACGACGCGGGGCGTCGTCGAAGGGGACCTCGAGGGCATCGTCCTGCCCGCTCCCGCGTTTCGCCGTCTCGTCGAGCGCAGCGCGCCGTTCAGCAGGTGGGTTTTCAGCCTGATCAGCGTGCGCCTGACGGACATGATGCAGCTGGTCTCCGAGGTTGCCTTTGGCAGGCTCGACCAGCGACTGGCGACCGTCTTGCGGAAGCGCGGACCCGTCCTGGACCTGACGCATGAAGCGCTGGCCTCCGAGGTGGGGAGCAGCCGTGAAATCGTCTCGCGCGTCCTTGAGTCGCTGCAAGACCAGGGGCTCGTCAAGCTTGCCCGACGCCAGGTTCACGTTCTCGATGAGGAGGGCCTCGGGCGTCTCGCCTCGGGTTCGATGTGACCTGACTCGTGTTCGGTGACAAAAGTCACTGACGTCGGTCGTACCTCGGGATATTGTTGAGACCATGTTGCAGAAATGTCTGCAAAGACCGGATACAGGAAGGACTTGGCCGTGAAGACCACATTGCCGTCCTTGACCGTCTTCGCCCTGGTTCTCGGGACGCTCCCCGTTTTTGGGCAGAGCTTCACAGCGACCCTCGCGGGAAGTCGGGAAGCAGGTGGCACCGGAGATCCGGACGGGACCGGTATCGCAGTTCTGACCCTGGACGGAACGACGGCATATTACTACTTCTGGGTGAAGGACGTGGACCCGCCGACAGCGGCGCGGATCTATGGGGGACGGCCGGGCGAGAGCGGGAGCGTCGTCGTGGACTTTTCCCCCAGCTTCCAGGCGGTCGGAAGCAGCGCCTACATCTCACTCGGGAACGTGACGGTGTCGGGTGCCACGGCACAGGCCATTTCCGAGGACCCTTTCTCTTTCTACCTGGACGTGGCCACGGCCGCATTTCCGGGAGGCGCCTTGCGGGGGCAGGTCCTGGGCGACGGTCCGGCGGCAACCGCGTTCTCGTCATCCTTGAGGGGTGGCAGCCGAGAGGTTCCGATTGCCGGCGATCCGGATGGTAGCGGCATTGCGGTCGCCGTTCTCGATCGATCTACGGTCGACTACTACCTGTGGGTCAAGAATATCTCGACCCCGACGGCGGCTCACATGTACAAGGGCGGGGCGGGGCAGACCGGGGACGCGGTGGTCGACTTCGCGCCCGCGTTCTCCGGTCCACAGGCCGCGGGGAGCGTCGTCGCCGACCCCGGCGTCGTGTCCGACATCCTGGCTCATCCGGACGAGTACTATATCAACGTGCACACGTCGGAGTTCCCCGGGGGCGCGGTGCGAGGGCAGCTCGCGCCGACCTCGACGACTCTCTTCTTCCCGGTTCTCGCCCACAACCCCGGGGCTGGCGGGAGCTTCTTCCGCAGCAACTTGCGGGTGATGAACGTGAACGACGAGGACGCCCCCGTCTACTTCGAGTGGTTTCCGAAGGGCAGCAGCGGCGCGGCGGGGCCTGCAGCGAAAGCCATCGAGGTTGTGACCGGAGGCGGTGAAGCGGTCCTTGACGACGCGGTCAATCTCCTGTTTTCGGCAGCCGATCGGGGGTCGGTCGCGGTCATGTCATCGTTCCCGATCCGTGCGGTCGCTGATACGTTCAACGACCAGCGGCCCGCTGGAAAGGGGACGTACGGTCAGTACATGGAGGGACTCGGGATCGATCGGGCCTACCCGTCCGGTGTTCTGGTACTCAACTCGAACCGGCCGCAGGCTGACCTTGCGGGGTTCAGAACCAACCTCGGCTACTTCAACCCGAACCCGTTCGACGTCAAGGTCGCCTTCAACGTGCGTCGCCCGGACGGGTCGCTGATCGGCACGCCGATCCTCTCGACGTTCCGCCCGTACGCGAACGACCTGGCCCTCTACCACCAGATCCTCGGCGGCGTCCCGTCGAGCGAGCAAACCCAGGAGAACTTCATCATCACCTACACGGCCTCCGCACCCGTGTTCATCTACTCGTCGGTGGTTGACAACGTGACCAGCGATGCTCTCAACCAGCCGTCTCAGCCGATCCCTTCGGCGAGTGTCCAGGCAGCTGTGGCCGGCCCGACTCCCACCCCGACGCCGTCGCCGACACCTGGTCCGACCGCGACGGCGACGCCGACTCCAATCCCGCCGGCGGCCTACACCTTCAGTGAGATCCAAGGCCAGATCTTCACCCCGATCTGCAGCGCCTGTCACCCACCCAACCGCAACATGAACCTCCAGGTGGGCGTGGCCTACTCGAACATCGTTAACGTGTCCTCGGTCGAGAACCCCGCCCTGATGAGAATCAAGCCCGGCGATCCGGACAACAGCTACATGTACCTGAAGCTGATCGGCGACCCGCGGATCTTGGGTAGCAGGATGCCGCTAGGCGGGCCGTTCCTGACCGCCGATCAGCTTGCCAGGTTCCGCGGCTGGATCCTCGCCGGCGCGCCGGAGAACTGACCATGCGAAATGCAGCCCCCTTGATTGCAGGAGTGTTGGTCCTCGTGGCGGCGGCCTGCGGCGATCGCAAGAGGCTTCCCACCGAGCCCGGCGGAGGCGGCCCTGACCCGAGCGCCACGTTCACGCGAGTCCAGGGCGAGATCTTTGCTGTCTCCTGCGCGCTATCCGGCTGTCATACCGGGTCGGCGCCGGCCGGCGGTATGGACCTCTCGCCATCGGCGGCGTACGGCAGCATCGTCAACGTGCCGTCGAGCGAGCGCTCGGACCTCATGCGGATCGACCCGGGCCGACCAGAGGGCTCCTACCTGATCAAGAAGCTTCGTGGGGATCCCGACATCTCGGGGTCACGCATGCCGCTCAACGGATCTCCTTTGGGGCCGGATCGCATCCAGCTGGTGACCGACTGGGTGCTCCGCGGCGCCCCACGGGACTGATGGCAAGGAACGGGGGAAGACCATGAAGCCCGTCGTGGCGACACTCGCTCTTGTGGCTGCGGTGACGGCCAACGCCCAGGTCGTTCTTGAGCCGGAGCTGAGCGACCGTCTGATCAACCTACCGACGCACCTAACCCTTGGACCCTACACGATCGGGATCGTCTTCACGCATCGTTTCAGCGAGACCGTCAACAACGGTGGCTGGAACGATCTCGGCGGACTCGACTCCGCTGCCGACATCGGGCTCGGCGTGCAGGCCGGCCTCGGGAAAACCTGGGAGGCCGAGCTCTACCGCTCCTCGTTCTTCAAGGAACTCGAGGGGGCCGTCAAGTGGACCGCCCTACGGCAGGGGACGTCGTGCCCCGTCGGCTTCGCCGTGCGTGCCGGGGCTGACTACCGCGCGGCCTCTGGTGTGCAGAACCGCTGGTCCGGCTTCGCGCAGGTCGTGATCGCGCGCCGCGTTGGCTCTTTCGATCTCTCGCTGGTGCCGATGTATGCCAGCGACACGCCGACCCTCAAGAACGCCGTCAACGTCGGTGCAGGGCTGTCCTGGCACTTCCCCCACAGCCTAGACATTGAGGCCGAGGTGATTCCGCGCAATCGCGATGCCCGAGGCGGTGAGACGGCCTGGGCGGTGGCGCTGAACAAGCGTCTCAGAGGCCATGCGTTCCTCCTCTACATCGGGAACTCCCGCGCGACGACGGCCGACCTGCTCGCCGGGTCGGACATCCCGGGAGGATTCAAGGCCGGTGATGTCCGGCTCGGCTTCAACCTGATCCGGCGCTTTCCTGAGTGACGCCTTACGGGGCATATTCCACCCCACACTCTCGTTTGCGCTCTCAACATGGGGACCGATCCGGCTCGGGGACTCGGACAACCGCATGGCGGTGTCCTTCGGCGGGTACCACAGGAAACCCGAGGAACTGCCCGCGTGGCTGCGTGCCGGCGACTGGCGGCCGTGCTGCTGTCGGCCGGCCTGGTGGTAGCGTTGGCCGCCTGCGGGCGGACGGGGACCGTCGCTCGACCGCGGTCCGCAAAGGCCGGCGCGTCGGCGAGCGCGCCGGCGCTCGAGAGGATCACCGCGCAGGGGGTGCACGACCTGGTTCGCGAGGCAGGCGGGCGCGTCGTTCTGGTCAACGTGTGGGCGACCTGGTGCGAGCCCTGCCGAGAGGAGCTCCCGGCGCTGCTCCGGGTGCGCCGCGAGCTGGCCGGGAAGGGCCTCGAGGTCGTTCTCGTGTCGGCGGATTTCGACACGCAGCTCGCACAGGTGCGCGCCTTCCTGACCAGTCAGAGCGTGGATTTCACCACGTACCTCAAGTCGGAGAGCGACATGGCGTTCATCAACGGACTCGACCGCGCCTGGTCGGGATCGCTCCCGGCCACGTTCATCTATGACCGGTCCGGGAAGCTCCGCGACTTCTGGGAAGGCCAGGCCACCTACGACCAGTTCTCCGCGAAGGTGAAGGGGCTCCTGAGGTCGTGATCGATCGACCCCGGCGAGGGAAGGGACGCGGCTCATGATCAAGCGGTTCGGTGCTGTGGCCATGGCGGCTCTGGTGACGGCGACCACTGCCCAGATGGCGGGTGCCCTGCAGCCTGGCGATGCCATGCCTGCGGCGAACATCAAGATGAAGTCGGTCGACGGCAGGGAGGTCACCCTGGCCGAGGTCGCCGGCAGCAAGGGGACCCTGGCCATCTTCTCCTGCAACCACTGCCCCTGGGTCAAGGCCTGGGAGGCCCGCATCGCCGCGATCGGGAACGAGCTGCCCAGGCGGGGCATCGGCGTCGTCGCGGTCAACTCCAACGATCCGGCGGCGTACCCCGGCGACGACTTCGCCGCCATGGTCACGCGCGCGAAGGAGCGGGGTTTCACCTTCCCGTACGTCGTGGACGCCACCTCGGACGTGGCGCGCGCCTTCGGCGCCACCCACACGCCGGAGGCGTTCCTCTTCGACCATGAGGGCAGGCTCGTCTATCACGGCACGATCGACGACAACGCGCAGGACGCGGACAAGGTGGAGCACCACTACCTGCGTGACGCGGCCGACGCGCTGCTCGCCGGCAAGCCGGTCGCAGTTGCCGAGACGAAGGCGATCGGCTGCTCGCTCCGGCTTCGTCCGAAGGCATAGCTCCGCCGCCGGCCTACCGCAGTAGGCGCTCACTCGGCGGTACTTGGGCGAGCTTCCGCTCGGTCTGCCCGGTCTGGCTCACATCCTTCGCATACCCGCCGAACGGGTAGTAGTCGCGAGTCACGACCCCCGAACGCAAAGCGTAGGTCGTCCGGAACCCGTCGATCGTCGCGAGTAGGAGACCGTACCGGTAGACGTAATCACTGCTCCAGGCCCGAGTGCCCGACGCGGCCGCGCCATCGCGGAGCACCTTGTCGCCGATCGTTCCCAAGGTGCCGTGGTCACCCAACGGGCCGACCCAACCAGCCAATCAAGTATGTGAGGCATGGCTCAGCGCAGATCCTTGAGCCCAGCTTGACCAGCAAGACCCTTGAAACACCGTCATAGTGGCCTGTGCGAAGGGGCCCGGTCCAGCACGCACAGCGCACGACAACATAGCCGTCCTGGTAGAAGGGGAAGCAGTCAGGTGGGTTGAGAAGCTCAACACCGAGATCCAGCCTCAAGGCATACGTGCCGAGGACCTTCCGAGCGTTGAGGTCAAACTCGACTGGAAGCGTCTCGGGCCGCCCGCGTTGGCCGAGGTAGATCAAACTCTTGCCGACGATGAGAGGCAACACCGGAGTGTGGAAGAACGGGACCTTGCGTTCCCGAACCATGCCGTCCTGGTCGTCCCTCAGTGCGAGATGAGGCTTGTGGCCGTCCGAGAGCGGGCACTCTTCGAGCCAGTAGTGGAGGACATGTCGCCCAATTCGAATCGCTCACCCGTCGAGCGTCAGGCTGGCAGTAGCTAGCGAAACCAGCGACTCTGCCGGCGTCAGTCCCTCTCCCCCGAACAGACGCTCGCCTTCCCACCGCCCAAGTGACTCGACCGACGGCAGCGTGGCTAGCGTCAGCAGTTCCCCCACCCTATCAGCGCTAGTGCAATTGAGACATGTACCTGAGACCACATCCAGTTCATAGGCATGCTCTACGAGGGTGGCAGCCGAGGCGCAAGAAATGGGGGTCAGCATGACGAGTGAAACGGGGATGATCGCCAGCCGCGCAGCGACACGCACCCGCGCCGTCAACTCGCCAACGGATCGAAGTGACCTGAGCTCCGCTCGATCGTCGCTCCGCACTTCAATGACAGTACCAGCATGGAGCCCGCCGTCTCAAGGAGATGCAACGAGAAGGTAGTTGCTTGTTTGCGCGGCGCCAAGGCATTTGCTGCCGTCATCGGCACAGAATTGCGAAGGCGGGCACGAGGCCGGCGTGCGGACCGGTCACTCCTCGGGGACGAGCTGGGTGGACAGGTAGCGCTCGCCGCGGTCGCAGGCGACCGCTACGACCGTCTTACCGCTGCCCAGGCGGCGTGCCTCGTCGAGCGCGACCGCGACGATGCCTCCGGTCGAGGGGCCGCAGAAAAGCCCCTCCTCGCGGGCGAGCCGCCGTGCCGTCGCGATGGCGACGTCGTCGGTGACCTTGACGAACTCGTCGAGGAACGACTCGTCCCAGATCTTGGGCGCGAAGTGGCCGTCGAAGTGGAGCAGTCCCTCGATCTTCGAGATCGGGGTGGCGGGCTGGATGCCGACCACGCGTGCCCGGACATCGTGGTTGCGGAAGTAGCGGGCCACGCCCATGAGCGTGCCGCCGGTGCCGGCCCCGGCGACGAAGCTGTGGATCTCCCCACTGACCTGGTCGACGACTTCCTTGCCGGTGCCCCAGTAGTGGGACATGACGTTGCCGGGGTTGCCGTTCTGGTTGAGGTAGAAGAACCGGTCGGTGTCCTTGGCGAGCTCCTCGGCAGCCCAGATGTGCGAGTTCTGGTCCTCGCCCGAGGTGAGCACGAGCTCGGTCCCCCAGATCCGCATGATCTTTCGCCGTTCCACCGACTTGGTCACCGGCATGAAGATCCTCGACCGGTACCCTTTGAGGGATGCCACCATGCCCAGCGCAATGCCCGTGTTGCCCGACGAGGCGTCGATGATGACGTGGTGGGGCTTGAGCGTGCCGGCCGCCTCGGCCTCCTCGACGATGTACTTGACCACCCGGTCCTTGAGCGAGCCTGACGGGTTCCACGCCTCCATCTTCATGAGGATGCGGGCCATCCCGGGCTCGACCATGCGGCGCAGGGGGATGAGCGGCGTGTTGCCGATGCTGTCCAGGACGTTGTGGGTGCTCACGTCGGCTCCAGGCGCGCGGGCGCCCGCGCGAGAGCGGAGGATAGCGCATCTCCGGAAGACCCGAAAGGCAAGCCGCGAGTTGGTAGAGTTGTGCCCGGAGGGCGCCACCATGAGTGAGGACCGGAGGACGCCGGATACCGCCCCTGACATGACGGACGCCGAGTTTCGGCGGGCGCTGGACAAGGTCGGGGCCTGGGTCGCGTCGTTCCGCGCCGGCGTGGGAGAGCTCCCGGTGCTGGCCCGTGTCCGGCCGGGAGAGGTCACGGATGCTCTCCCCGCGCTCCCCCCGGAGAATGGCGACGGCGTCGAGGCCTGGCTGGCCGACCTGGATCGCGTCGTGGTCCCGGCCCTCACGCACTGGAACCACCCCGGCTTCATGGCCTACTTCGGCATCACCGGCTCGGCGCCGGGGATCCTCGGCGAGCTGGTCAGCTCGGCGCTCAACGTCAACGGGATGCTGTGGAAGACGTCGCCCGCGCTCACCGAGCTCGAGCAGGTCGTCTTGCGTTGGTACGCCCGGGCCACCGGACTGCCCGCCGACTGGTTCGGCATGCTGACCGACACCGCGTCGACGTCGACGCTGGTGGCGCTGGCCGCGGCCCGCGAGGCGGCCGGACTCGGGATTCGGGAGCGGGGGATGGCCGGCCTCCCCGCGTTGGTCCTGTATTGCTCGGAGGAGGCCCACTCGTCGGTCGAGAAGGCGGGGATCGTGCTCGGCATCGGTCGTGACAACGTCCGCAGGATCCCGTCGGACGAACGCTTCCGGATGCGGGTGGATGCGCTTGAGGAGGCGATCGCCAGCGATCTGGCCGCCGGACGCAGGCCGTTCGCCGTGACCGCGACGGTCGGGACGACCTCGGCGACGGCCGTCGACCCGGTGGGGGCGACCGCCGACGTCTGCCAGCGCCATGGTCTGTGGCTGCACGTCGACGCCGCCTACGCCGGCAGCGCTGCTGTCGCTCCCGAGTTCCGCTGGGCGCTCGACGGGTGCGAAAGAGCGGACTCCCTGGTTGCCAACCCGCACAAGTGGCTGTTCACCCCGATCGACTGCTCGGCGCTCTACACCCGGCGGCCGGAGGTGTTCCGCAGAGCGCTCTCGCTGGTCCCGGAGTACCTACGGACCGACGCGGGCGACGTCGTCGACCTCATGGACTACTCGTTCCAGCTCGGCCGCCGGTTCCGCGCGATCAAGCTGTGGTTCGTCTTCCGCCACTTCGGCACCGAAGGGATCGCTGCTCGGATTCGCGAGCATGTCCGGCTGGCGCATGTGTTCGCCGAGCTCGTCGACGCCGAACCGAGCATGGAGAGGTTGGCGGAGGTGCCGTTCTCCGTGGTGTGCTTCCGGGTGCACCCTCCGGCCATCGACCGCGAGGACGAGCTCGAGGCGCTGAACACCGCCATTCTCGAGAGGGTCAACGCCTCCGGGGAGGTCTTCCTCTCGCACACCAAGTTGAAGGGACGGTACTGCCTGCGCCTCGCCGTCGGCAACCTGCAGACGACCGAGGGGCACGTCCGGCGGGCGTTCGAGCTGGTCTCCGCGTCCGCGCCGCCCCGCGTGCATTACAATGGCGGACGCCCGCCGGTCGGGCGAAGGGGGTAACCGTGAGCGAGACCGAAGCGACTCCACACAACGAGGCGCCCGATCCACATCTCTCCGACCTTTTCGAGCCCACGCACGTCATCACCGAACTCAAGGCAAAGAGCCGCGACGAGGTGATCGAGCAGATCGTCGAGAAGGTCGGATCGATGGGGCTGGTCAACGACGCGCGCTGGCTCGAGAGTGCGCTCACGGAGCGGGAGCGCATGGTGCCCACGGCCATGCCCAACGGGGTGGCGTTCCTCCACGCTCGCCACCGTGCCGCAGAGAAGTTCCCAAAGCAATTCCTGTTCCTGGCGCGCTCCGAGAAGGGTGTCGCGTTCGGCTCGCCGGACGAGAAACCGACCCACCTGTTCTTCCTCCTCGCCCTCCGGAAGGACATGGCGCACCTCCGGTGGCTCGCACGGCTGTCGTGGATCTGCCGCAACCGCAACATCGTCGCCAACTTCGTGAAGGCCCCGACCGGCGAGGACATCGCGCGGATCCTGCGGCTTGCCGTCGAGGAGCTGCCGGGCAATCTCAAGCAGCGATAGCTTTCCACGCCGAAGGCCCCGGTCTGAGGTCGGATGCGCTCTGCGCGTCTGGCGGGTGTAGAGTTACTCTCGGCCACCAACTATCGACGGCAGACCGTTCGGGCGGGTGGGTCAGTTCAAGTAGCCGATGAGCGCCTTGGCCTGCGAGCCGCGTCGGAGCTTGGCCAACGCCTGGTTCTCGATCTGGCGGACGCGCTCGCGCGAGATTCCCAGCGCCTCGCCAATCTCGCGCAGGGTGCGCGGCTTGTCGTCGTCCAGGCCGAACCGCAGGCCGAGGATCTGCTGCTCCTTGTCGGAGAGCTGAGCGAGCGCCTCCCGCAGGGTCTCCTCGAATGACTGGCGCACGATCTCCTCGTCCGTGTCGGGGACGACGTACTGCTCGAGGAGGTCGCCGAACTCGGCCTCTCCCTCCTCGTCAACCGGCTCGTTGAGCGAGAGGATGTTCTGGTTGGAGGAGAGCAGCAGCCGAACCTCCTCGGCCTCCATCCCGAGCTCGTCGGCGAGCTCGTCTTCGCTGGGCGTCCGTTCGAGCTCGCGGCCGAGGGCCTGCTTCGACCGCTCGAGGCGGTAGAGGATGTTGGCTTGCTTTTGCGGGAGCCGGAAGCTGGCGCCGTGCTCCGAGAGGGCGTGGAGGATCGCCTGACGAATCCACCACACAGCATAGGTGATGAACTTCACGTTGCGATCGGGGTTGAACTTGCGGGCGGCCTGGATCAGACCGATGTTGCCCTCGTTGATGAGATCCAGGAGCGACACACGCGAGTGCCGGAAACGCTTCGCGTAGGCGACGACGAAGCGGAGATTGGCCTCGACGAGCCGGCGCAAGGCTTCAGCATCGCCGCGGCGGACCCGGCGTCCGAGGTCCTTCTCCTCGTCAGGTGTGAGCTGCTTGAACCGGCCGATCTCGTGAAGGTAGCGTCGGAGCAGCGCCGCTTCCGGGTCCTTCTGACGATCGTCGTGGCTCATTCATCCTCGCTCGGGACCAGGCCGCCACGCGGCCTGGGCACGAGCGCGTGCTCGCGGAGCACGGTGCCGCGGCGCGCAACCTGCCGCTCGACCAGCGCCACGAGCCGCTCCACCTCGGTCTGCAAGGCGTCGATCTGGTCCTTCAAATTGAGCACAACCTCTACGCCCGCCAAGTTTACTCCCAGATCGCGGGTGAGGGTCAGGATGAACTCCAGGCGCTCGCACGTGTCGTCGTCGTACAGCCGGGTGTTGCCGACGCTGCGCGGCGGCTTGAGCAGGCCTTCGCGCTCGTACAGTCGCAGGGTCTGAGGATGGACGCCGTACCTCTCGGCCACCCAGCTGATCATGTGGTACCGCGTCCGCCGCTCGGTCACGACTCGCTCCCGCTGATGACGATGTTGCGGCGCGAAGCGGCGCCGCGGGGCAGCCTGACCTCGAGCACGCCGCAATGCAGGCGGGCCTGAGGCCTCCCGTCGATGCCCGCGGGGAGCTGTATGACGCGGTGGAAGCGGCCGCGGGGACGCTCGACACGGAGATAGCGGCCCTCGCACGGCTCAGGTGGAGGGATCTCTCCGGCGATCACGAGGGTGTCTCTCTCGAGCCGGACCTCGACGCTCTCCACCCGCGCGGCGGGCAACTCGGCCTCCACGACGACCTCGGAATCCGTCTCCCAGACGTCGATGGAGGGCTCGAACGAGACCGCGCGAGTGGCCACGGCTGGACCCACGGGGATGAGGGCCCTCTCCAGTGCCTCGCGGAAGCGCGAGCGCAGCTCGGCCAGTTCACGAATCGCGCGCCAGTCGAGCTCGGTCATGACTTCCTCCCACCCCACTGACGGGCCGGTCCTGCCGCGCCTGCTCTCAACGCCGACTCGTGCGGTCGCGGCGGTCGGGAACCGGCCGGGCCAGGGTCAGTTCGTCGGCTTCGACTCCACGTCGACGTACTCGGCGTCGACAACCTCGCCCTCGGCCGCGGGCGGCGGGGCGGCCGTGTTATCAGGCTCCGCCGAACCCGAGGGTGTCGGGTTGGCCGAAGACTGCCGATAGATCTCCTCGGCGAGCCGGTGCGACGCCTTGGTGAGCCGCTCGAAGGCCGCGTCCATCGCTTCCTTCTTGCCTTCCTCGAGGGCGCGCTTGGCGTCGGTCACGCCGGCATCGAGCTCCGACCGTGCGGCCTCGGAGAGCTTCTCCTTGTTCTCGCTGAGCAGCTTCTCGGTCGAGTAGACCAGGGAGTCGAGCCGGTTCCGCGACTCGACCTCTTCCTTGCGCTGGCGATCGTCGTCGGCATGCTGCTCTGACTCGTGGACCATGCGCTGGATCTCGTCGTCGGAGAGACCGGAAGACGAGGTGATCTGGATCTTCTGCTCCTTGCCGGTGCCGAGGTCCTTCGCCGACACGTGCAGGATGCCGTTCGCGTCGATGTCGAACGTGACCTCGATCTGGGGAATCCCGCGTGGTGCCGGCGGAATCCCGACCAGGTGGAAGCGGCCGAGCGTGCGGTTGTCGCGGGACATCGGGCGTTCGCCCTGGAGGACGTGGATCTCGACCTGAGTCTGGCTGTCGTCCGCCGTCGAGTAGATCTTCGACTTGCGGGTCGGGATCGTGGTGTTGCGCGGGATGACCACGTCGCACACTCCACCCAGCGTTTCGACGCCGAGGGACAGCGGAGTGACGTCGAGGAGCAGCAGGTCACGGACCTCACCGGCGAGGACGCCGGCCTGGATCGCGGCGCCGACCGCGACCACCTCGTCCGGGTTGACCCCCTTGTGTGGTTCCTTGCCGAAGAACTCCTGGACCAGTTTCTGCACCCGCGGGATCCGGGTCGACCCGCCGACCAGCACCACCTCGTCGACGCTCTTCGCCTCGAGGCCGGCGTCCTTGAGTGCTTGCCGGCAGGGCTCGACAGTCTTCTGGAAGAGATCTTCCACGAGCTGCTCAAACTTGGCGCGAGTCAGCTTGATGTTGAGGTGCTTGGGACCGGAGGCATCGGCGGTCACGAAGGGGAGGTTGATCTCGGTCTCCTGGACCGACGACAGCTCGCACTTGGCCTTCTCCGCCGCTTCCTTGAGCCGCTGGAGAGCCATGCGGTCCTTGGACAGGTCGATACCCTGATCGCGACGGAACTCGTCGCTCAGCCACTCGATCAGGCGCTGGTCGATGTCATCGCCGCCGAGATGCGTGTCGCCGTTGGTCGACTTCACCTCGACGACGCCCTGGCCGACCTCGAGAATCGAGATGTCGAAGGTACCGCCGCCGAAGTCGTAGACCGCAATGGTCTCGTCCTTCTTCTTGTCGAGGCCGTACGCCAGCGCCGCCGCGGTCGGTTCGTTGACGAGCCGGACCACCTCGAGGCCGGCGATCTGGCCCGCGTCCTTGGTGGCCTGTCGCTGTGCGTCGTTGAAGTAGGCGGGGACCGTGATCACGGCTTTCTCGATCTTCTCGCCCAGGTAGTCCTCGGCTGCCGCCTTGAGCTTCTGCAGCACCATCGCCGAGATCTCCGGCGGAGAAAAGAGCTTGCCCTCGACCTGGACGCGCGCGGTGTCGTTCTCGCCGCGCACCACCTTGAAGGGGAACATCTTGATCTCGCGGGTCACCTCGTCGTAGCGGTGACCCATGAACCGCTTGATGGAGAAGATCGTGTTTTCGGGGTTGGTGATTGCCTGCCGCTTGGCCACCTGGCCGACCAGCCGCTCACCATTCTTGGCGAAGGCCACCACCGATGGCGTCGTGCGGGAGCCCTCTTGGTTTGCGATAACGACGGGCTTTCCGGCTTCCATGAACGCGACCACCGAGTTGGTGGTGCCGAGGTCGATGCCGATGATCTTTGACATTGATGCAACCCTCCTCAGGTCAACTCCACCCAAGCAGCATAAGACCTGAGTACAACATTGTCAAGGCTCGAGGAGGGTCGCTCCGGGGCCGCCGCCAGTGTCCCGAGTAGCCGAGGCCAAGTGTCTCACGAGCAGCAGGTTCGGATCAGGCGAACCGACGGCGTTGCTGCCTCCCAGCAGGACCGATTGCTCGCGCAGGACATAGCGATACGGGCGATCCCACGGGTCGTGGAGGCCGCTCGCGGGGATGAATCCTTCGTGCGCGATCTCGCTGAGCGTGTCCGGGTAGCTGCCGGTCAGCGTGGCGCTCGCCTGCAACGCCTCCCAGACACCCCACATGCGGGCCCATGAGATCGCGGAGGGCAGGCGCGAGGCGAGCCTCGGCCCGGGCCCGAGCAGGGGGTTGAGGGGATTGCGCGGAGCGAGGAAGGCCGAGACGACGAACAACGGGACCAGCGCGAGGGCGAGCCAGGGTAGGGTGCCCGGGCGGGGAGCGTCGGAACGCGTGGGGCTGCTGCCCGCTGCGCGAGCCGCGGCCAGCTCCTCACGGGTCGCCTCCCGGATCAGAGACCGAGTGACCAGGTTGTACAGCGCCTTGCAGGTCTCGAACTCCCCGCCCGTACTCTGGCGGACGATGTCGTCCACGGTCGCGTGTCCATCGAGCAGGTCGAGGACCTCCGCCTCCAGCGGGGAGACGCGGATCTTGCCCGGAGGCGTGGGCTGGCTGGGCCCGAGATCGATGTCGAACTCGAACTCCTCGACCGCCTCGACGTCCTCCTCGCTGGTCGGCTCAACCCGGTCGGCCGCGGCGGTGCGGACGAAGACGATCCCCCGATGCGGGATGCGCTTCTCGATAATCGGCCACTCGTCGAGCATCCTCGCGCCTTCCATGAGGATGCTCTCCGCTCCCATGGGAGTGACCAGCTCCTGGTCGTAGTCGATGCTGGTCTCCTGGGAGAAGTGGTAGTCGCCGTCCTGCCAGCGGAAGACACGGTAGATGATCTGCAGGATCTGCTGTTCGAGGGCATCCTTCAGGCCGTCCCGGGAAAGCAGCTTGAGCCGCAGCAAGATGTGCCCGAGGCGCTCGAGGGTCTCCATCTGGACCTTGAGGGCCCTCTCGAGGTCGTCCTGCGTGAGGCTGGAGGTTCTGAGGAGGACCTGCCCCAGCCGGTCTTCCAGGCGCTTGTTAAGCGAGTCGGCACCGACGACGCGGCCCTCGAGGAACGAGATCGTCACCACGTCCTCGGGGCAGCGCAGCGTCAGCACGCCGGTCTTCCGCTGCAGCCCGATGAGCTGGAAGATGTCGGCCAGCGAGAAGTCGCGCAGCGTCCCTTCCAGGGCCATCTCCCTACCTCCGCTCCACCGGGGCGAGCTGCGCCGCCACCTCGGCCGCGACCCACGCCAAGACGCACAAGGTCTGGAGAGGCCAGAGCGAGACACCCATCAGTGTCGGGCCCACGAACCGGGGCAGCCATACCAGCCCAAGCGCCGCTGCCACGGTCGCGATCAGGGCGAGCGCCGACCCGAGGGCGGCGCTTCCCGCGAAGAACATGCCTAGGCCCGGGACGAGGAGATCCTGAACCCGGCTCTCGATCCGTCGCACCGCCTGGTGTCGGGCCAGTTGCCTGCGCTTTGCCACCTGCGTGTCAATGGCTACCATGTCCTTTTTCAGAAATATGTTGATGCACTGGCTGCAGTAGCTCTGACTCTCCTCGGAGAGCTTGCAGCGCCGACAGAACGGCCGACCACACTTCACGCACGCGGCGGCGAAGCCTGTGAAACGCTGGCGGATCAGAAAGTGGAGAATGGCCACGATAAGGGCGACCACGGCGCCAACCGTCTGGGCGCTCATCGACGTACGCTCCCGGAGCAACGGCGGCGGCAGGAGCCCCCGGTTGATCAGAAGCATCGCGTCCTGGCGCTTCAACAGCGTGGTGACGTCGGCCTGCGTGAACGCGGGCAGGAGCAGCTGGTGCTGCTCGGATCCCCTGGTCAGGGACCGCAGACGGCTTTCGCCAGCGGCGCGCGCCGCGGCGATCGCCTCGTCGCTCTCGCGAAAGTGGTAAGTTTGCGCCAGCGTCAGCGACAGGTTGAAGTTGACGATGAGCGGATCGAAGCCGCCATCGCGGGCAATCTGGAAGGAGTGCAGCGCCGCGTTGAAGTCTCCCTCGAGGTACTGGACCGTGCCGAGCCCGAAGGCGAGTGCGGCATCGGTCGGGGCGGCCGCCAGACCCTCACGATAGGCTTGCGCCGCCGGGTCGAGCAGGCCGAACTGCCGGAAGCAGTCGCCCTCGAGGAGATGAAACGATGGGTCGGCGCCGAACACATCCGAGAGAGCGGAGAGCTCGTCGAGCAGTGCCGGGGCGTAGCGGTGCTCCTCGAGCGCCGCCGCTGCCTGGTGGAGAGCGTTTGGTGGATGAGTGAGCGCGCGGTACGCCCACTCCGTGAGGGTCGGGGCGACGCCCACGAAGCCGAGTGTGACGATGCCGACCACTTTCGCGCCCGACCCCAGGTATGCCCAGGCCAGCGTGAACACCCACAGGACCAGCCAGAAGGGGTCGCCTCCGGCGAACGCGGGGAGACCGAGGAGGAGGATCGCGAGTACGTAGCGGTTCGGTCCCAGTCGCCAGAAAGCGCCCAGCTCGAGAAGATCGTGCCACAACCTCGGCAGGACCCGACGGATCGCGACCAGGCTCCAAACCGCGAGGACCACCCCGAAGGCAAGGAGCAGGCTGAGCACCAGGCTCGACCGCACCACATGGCGGAGGCGGTCGTCTCGCGCCAGGTTCCTCACACCGCGCGCGAGGCAGGAGAGGGCCCGAACGACCGCCCCCGCGCGGAGATTCGCGCTGGCCAGGAAGAGCCACACCTCGGGACTCCCCGGATCCAACCGTGCGGCCTGGTCGAGGACCGTCCTGGCCTCGCCGGGTTGTAGGGCGCGGGAGCGGACGACGAGCGCGAGGGCCATCGGCGTCAGTCGATTGATGTCATAGGTTGCCGCGGCCTTGAGCAGATCGTCGGTCCGATCCTTGAGCAGCGCTTCATCGTCCTGGTTGGCGGCCTCGGCAACGCGGATCCACGCCTGCTCGACGTCGCCCGTATGCCCGTAGTCCACGGGCGTCGCGCCCGAGGCGATAGCCGCGACGGCGAGAACGATCGCGCTAACGAGGAGTGATGTAGTACGCACGAAGCTGGAAGAGGACATCGTCCAGCACCTTGGTTTCCTGAAGCGAGAGCTGGTCCCTGGTCCGCCTCTGCACCTCCGCCAGAAGGTCGATGAACAGCCTCGCGGCCGCGGGGTCACGGTCGAGGCCCTGCACCTGTCCGCTCAGAAAAGCCATGGCGTACTGCGAGAGGAAGTCGACCAGGTCGAGCAGGGCCCGTTGCGGAAGGCGAACGGGTTTCTCGAGCTCCGGTGGAGAGGGCGCCGGAGCGGGTTCCTCTGGCGGCGCCGGCGCCGTCGGCGGCTCGGCGACGGCCGCCGGCCGGGGAGCTTCGACAGCTGCCGGAGGGTCGTCCCGTGGCTCGCCATCGGCGTTGAACCAGCGGCGGTCGATCACCTTGACCTTGCCGCCCTTGATCTCCTCGCTCACCCAACCCTCCTCGACCTGTCTCTCGCCTAATCTTACGCACTTCCGCACGGGCTCACAAGCGTGCCGATTGCCCCACTTTCCTGCATGTATACTTCGCCCCCATGGTGGGGTCCCACCCGTTCGATGCCCTGATCGAGCTGTCGGCGCGACTACGCGCGCCCGACGGCTGCCCATGGGATCGCGAGCAGACGCTGGAGAGCCTCAAGACCTACATCATCGAGGAGGCCTACGAGGTCGTCGACGCGATCACGTCGGAGGACCCGCACCTCCTCGCAGGTGAACTGGGAGACCTCCTTTTCCAGATCGTTTTTGCTGCCCAGATCGCGCGGGAGAACGGGTGGTTCGACGCGGCCGACGCCTGCTGGGCGGCGCACGCCAAGATGGTCCGCAGACATCCCCATGTGTTCGGCGAGGTCGCGGTGGCGGATGCGGACGAGGTGGTCCGCAACTGGGAGGCGATCAAGCAGGGCGAGCGGAACGGCGAGGGAGCGCTGGCGGGTGTTCCCCGGCATCTCCCGGCGCTGCTGAAAGCCTTGCGGATCACAGAGAAGGCCGCGGCGCTGGGCTTCGACTGGGAGAGGGTCGACGACGTGGTTGACAAGCTCGAGGAAGAGGTTCGGGAGTTGCGCGTCGAGCTGCGGGCCGGGTGCGACGGCGCCGCCCTGACACGCGTCCGTGAGGAGCTCGGCGACGTGCTCTTCGTGATGGCGAACCTGGCCCGACAGATCGGCGTCGACCCCGAAGCCGCGCTCCAGCTGGCGAACGACAAGTTCACTCGCCGTTTCTCGGCGATGGAAGCCCTCGCAAGCGCGCGAGGCGTGCAGTTGAGCTCGCTCCAATTGACCGAACTCGACGAGCTGTGGAACCGGGTCAAGGCCGAGGAACGGTAGGAGGACGGACCGGCGGCCCGCAGGGGTGTAGCCGGAGACGGCGCGGCGCAGAGCAGCAGGGAGGACGTGATGAAGCTGACGACTGTATTGGGAATGGTGATGGCGTGCACGGCGGCGGTGGCCGGCGCGGCGCCGCCGTCCGAGACCGTCCTGCGCGTGGACGGGATCGACATCTCCCGGCCGGAGTTCGAGCTGGCGAAGGCGGCGGCTCAGGAGCAGGCGAAGGGCCAGCAGCTGGAACCGGCGGTCGCGGTCCGGCATGCCGTTGACCAGCTCGTCGGCCGCGCACTCCTGGTCGAGGCGGCCCGGCAGGCCGGGATCAACGTGACCGACGCCCAGGTCCAGGCCGGACTCGAGCAGCAGCGCGCGAGGGTCGGTGGCGCGGAGGCGCTTGCCAAGCTGGGGACGAGCTTCGGGTTCACCGAGGCCGACCTGATCGTGATGGAGCGCGCCCGCCTGCTGGTGGGGCGCTACGTCCAGGAGCAGCTCGCTCCCAAGCTGGTGCCGACCGAGGACCAGATCCAGGCTTACTTCAAGGGCCACCCGGACGACTTCAAACATCCCGAGCAGCTCAGGGTACGCGTGATCCTCAAGCAGGTCACCGCCGCGCAGGGCGAGGAGGGCTGGACGGCCGCGAAGGCGGCCGTGGAGGCGGCGGCCAAGCGGATCGCCGCGGGTGAGGATTTCGCCAAGGTCGCGGCCGAGGTCTCCGACGACCCCTCCAAAGCGGAGGGTGGCGATCTCGGCTGGGTGTACAAGGGCCTGCTCCTCCCGGAGCTGGACGCGGCGGCCTTCGCGCTCAAACCCGGGCAGGTGAGCCCGGTGGTGAGGAGTCAGATCGGGTATCACCTGATCAAGGTTGAAGAGCAACGTGGCCCGGGCTCCTATAGCCTGGACGAGGTCAAGCCGAGGCTGAAGGAGTTCCTGACCCAGCGGGAGATCGGCGGGGCCGTCGCCAAGCTGATCGCCGAGCGCCGCCCGACCGCCAAGATCGAGGCGCTCGATCCCGCAATCCGGCAGGTGCTGAGCGGCGCGGAAAAGACCACGCCCTCCGCGCCCAGGCCCGACGATGGGGCGAAGCGGCCCTGACCGGCGCCTGGTCGTTGCCGCGGTCGTCCAGGCGGCTGACGGGCGGGTGCTGATGGCGCAACGTGCGCCCGGGCAGCATCTGGCTGGCCTGTGGGAGTTCCCGGGCGGGGGAGTGGAGGACGGCGAGACACCGGAGGAGGCCCTCGCGCGCGAGCTCGACGAGGAGTTGGGCGTGGCGGTCGAGATCGGCGAGCCGCTGACCTTCGCGTGGCATCGGGAGCCGGGACGGGAGATCCTGCTGCTCTTCTACTCGGCCAGCATTCGGCTGGGGGTTCCCCGCGGACTGCAGGGCCAGGAGGTCAGGTGGGTCGATCAGCGCGAGCTTGCCGGGCTGGCGACCCCGCCCGCAGACGCGGCCCTGATCCGCGGACTGAGCAAGGCCTGAGGCCAGGCGGGGAACGGCGGGTTGCGCTCTGCCCGCCACCGTGAGCGCTGCGCTCCAGGGCTTCCGCATCTCCCCCAAGCCCCAGACCCCGAGCCTTAGAACAGCGGTCGACCTTCGCGCAGCACGACCTCGCCATCCAGTTCGAGGGTCGGACGGAGGATGATGCCGTCAACGTGGAAGGGGACGGTCACGGTACCCCCCATCGAGGCGTTGTTGCCGAACGCGATATGCACCGTCCCGAGGATCTTCTCGTCCTCGAGGATCTGACCGGTGAGGATCGCGCGGTCGTTGGTACCGACGCCGAGCTCTGCGACGTTGCGCGCCTCCGGCCCGACCGCGTCGAGCTGAGCCGCGAACTGGCTGGCCTGGGGGCCGCCATCGACGCGGACAGCGCGACCCTGCGCGACCTCGATCCGGATCGGCGAGTCGAGCGTCCCGATGCCGGCCAGCGATCCATCCACGACGATGACGCCCTCCGAGCGTCCCTCGTCGGGTCGTAGGTACGCCTCCCCGGAGGGGAGGTTCCCCCATTGACCCGGCTCGAGGATCAGGCCGGTCGACGCGATCCCCTCGATGCCGGCGATCGGGAGCGTGATGTCCGTCCCGGCCGTGGTCGTGACCCGTGCCACGTTCGCGCGCGTCAGCTTGGCGACCACATTCCTCGTGCGGAGCGCGATCGCTCGATAGTCGGCGTTCATCGTGCGGACCAGGCACTCCTCGGTGATGCCAGGCATGGTGGCGACACGCGCGCCGGCCGACGTTGCCGCTCGTCGGGCGGCGGTGTGGGTGATCGAACGGGTGGTGACGGCGAGTACGGCGTCGGCTCCGGCCATGGCGGATGCGACCGGCGGCGGCGGCTCCTGGCCGTTGAGCGCGCGCACGGCGTACTCGATGGTTACGACCTCGCGTGCGAGGCCCCGCGCCGCCTCGGCCAGCAGGTGGGCGAGGCCGGCCAGCGGTGGGTCGGAGACGATCAGCAGCGTCTCCTGGGCCTGGAGACCGAGGCAGTCACGGACGGCGACCAACGCAGCGTGCTCGAGCTCACTCATCGTACGCTCCCGGAACAGGCTGGTACGAGCACCCTGCGCCGACGCTCGCGGCAGGACGCTCCACGGTCACCGGGGGTCGCGGCCGATGCCCCGCGTCTTGGGGTCGGAGCCGGCCGCTCATGGCCTGGTGGCGCACAGGACCGCAACCGGGGAACGGCGGGCGAGAAACTCGCTGGTGGAGCCGAGGACGAGCTCGACGATCCGGTTGTGCCCGTGTGCACCGAGGCACAGGAGGTCGAGGTCTCCCGGCTCGAGGTGCGCGAGGACGATCTCCTCGACGGCCTCGCCCCGCTCGTGGATGGTCTCGACCCGGAGGTCGAAAGGTGAGAGGTAGTGTGTCGCTTCCGCGAGTCGCGACCTCCCGCGTTCGGGGTCCTCGTCGACTGTCAGGACCGTCAGCGGGAGTGCAAGGACCTGGCACAGCTCGGCGGCGAGGTGAAGCGCCCTGACCGCCTTCGGGCTGCCGTCGTATGCCACGATGGGTCGCCTCGGCAGCGCGCCGCCCTCCGGGACGACCAGCACGGGGATGGGCGAGCGGCGCAGCAGAGCACCCGGCACCGGGCCGAGCATGTTCTCGTGGAGGCGTGCATTGACTCCGCGCTGGCCGACGACGAAGAGGTCGGCCAGCCTGGCGGTCGCGAGCAGCCCGTTGACCACGCTCGTCCGCTCGACCTGGAACTCGCCGGCCAGACCCGCCGCAGAGCACTTCTCCTCGAAGCGCGCCTGCAGGAGTCTGGCGAGCTCTTCCAGGGTGGAACGGGTCTGGGCCTGGAGGTTGAGGAAAGGCTCGAAGCCCATGGCCCCGGAGATGTCCGTGATGAAGGCACCCTCGAGGAAGGTCACGTCGATGACGTGGACCCCGCGCAGCGAGGCGCCGACGCGCGCAGCGAGGGCAAGGCCGAACTCCTCCGCCGCCGCGGCGTGCAGCGAACCGTCCAGGCCGATCGCGATGTGCTTGAACATGGTCACCTCACCATTATGCTGACGCCGCTGTGCTCCCAAGTAAAGCTCGGTCCCGGATTGGCCGGGAGCAAGTGACCGGAATGGGGCGAGATGAAGATGCGATTCGTTACAATGTAGCGCCTGCGGGTCGGCCCACCGACGGGGCGGCAAGGAGTGGCGGCCGGGAGCTTCGGCGAGGAGGAGCTTGATGGCGGAGACGACAACCGACGCGGTGGAGGCCCTCTCCCGTCAGGACGTCCTGGAGGCGTACCGGCTGATGCTGCTCTCGCGGCGGGTCGACGACAAGGAGATCCAGCTCAAGCAGCAGAACCTCGCGTTCTTCCAGATCAGCGGCGCCGGCCATGAGGCGATCCTGGTCGCCGCCGCCCGCCATCTCGACGTGCAGCGCGACTGGTTCTTCACTTACTACCGGGACCGGGCCCTGGCGCTCGCCCTCGGGGCCACGCCGTACGACATGTTCCTCGCCAGCGTCGGTGCCGAGGCCGGCGCAGACTCCCGCGGCCGCCAGATGCCCAGCCACTTCGGCGACCGGCGGCTGCACTTTCCCACGTCGTCATCACCCACCGGGATGCAGTGTCTGCAGGGGGTGGGGTTCGCGGAGGCAGGCCGCTACCTCTCGGGCCTCGCCACGCGGCCCGATCTCGCGCCGGCCGCCCCGGGTGAGGTCGTCTGGGTGTCGCTGGGCGAGGGCACGACTTCGGAGGGCGAGTTCTGGGAATCGCTCAACACTGCGTGCAACCTGCGCCTGCCCGTCCTCTACGTGATCGAGGACAACGGCTACGCCATCTCGGTGCCGGTGGACGTCCAGACCGCCGGAGGGTCGATCTCCGCGCTGCTGCGGGGGTTCCCCGACCTCGAGGTGGTCGAGGTCGATGGCTGTGACTACGTGGAATCGTACCGGGTGATGGCGACCGTGATCGCCCGGATTCGCTCCGGGGCCGGACCCGTCCTGGTCCACGCCCACGTGGTCCGACCCTACTCGCACTCGCTGTCGGACGACGAACGGCTGTACAAGACTGCGGCCGAGCGCGGGGACGAGGCGCGGCGCGACCCGATCGCACGGACCGCGGACCTCCTGCGCCAGCACTTGGGTGTCAGCCAGGCCGAGCTCGACGCCGTCGAGGCCGCCGTCCAGGCCGAGGTGAACGAGGCCGCCGACCGCGCGGTCCAGCAGCCCCAGCCGCGCCCGGAGACCTGGGCGGATTTCATTTACTCGCCCGATGTCGACCCGACGTCCGCCTCGTTCGCGTCCGAGCCCGCCGTCACGGACGCCTCCCCCAAGACGGTCGTCGACCTGCTCAACGCCTGCCTGCGGGACGAGATGGCGAGGGACGAGAGGATCGTCGTATTCGGCGAGGATGTCGCCGATGCGTCGCGGGAAAGCGTGCTCGACGAGGTCAAGGGCAAGGGCGGCGTGTTCAAGGTCACCCACGGCCTGCAAAGGCTGTTCGGGGGGCGGCGGGTGTTCAACTCTCCGCTCGCCGAGGCCAACATCATCGGGCGCGCGGTGGGCATGGCGATGCGCGGGCTCAAACCGGTGGTCGAGATCCAGTTCTTCGACTACATCTGGCCGGCCTACATGCAGCTGCGCGACGAGCTGCCGGTCATCCGCTGGCGGTCGGGCGGGCAGTGGTCGGCGCCGGTCGTGGTCCGGGTCCCGGTCGGTGGCTACCTGAAGGGCGGCGGCCCCTATCACTCGCAGTCTGGCGAGGTGCTGTTCACACACATCCCGGGGCTGCGCGTCGTGATGCCCTCGAACGCCCTCGACGCCAACGGCCTCCTGCGCACCGCCATCCGCGCCGACGATCCGGTGATCTTCCTCGAGCACAAACACCTCTACCGCCAGACGCACAACAAGGGGCCGTACCCCGGGCCGGATTTCACGATCCCGTTCGGCAAGGCGGCAACGGCCCGCGCGGGCCAGGACCTCACCGTGGTCACCTACGGCGCGACCGTGGTGCGCTCGCTCCAGGCTGCCAAGCGCCTCGAGGAGGAATCGGGTGCCCGGGCCGAGGTGCTCGACCTGCGCTCGCTCTCGCCCTACGACTGGGAGGCGATCGCCGAGTCGGTGAGGAGGACGGGCAGGGCGCTGGTCGTCCACGAGGACTGCATCTCGTTCGGCTACGGCGCGGAGATCGCGGCCCGGATCGCCGACGAGCTGTTCCCCTGGCTCGACGCGCCGGTGCGGCGGGTGGGCGCGAAGGACACCTTCGTCGCGTACGCCCCGCTTCTGGAGGACGTGATCCTGCCCAACCCCGACGGCATCCTCGCCGCGATGCGCTCTCTCGTCGAGTACTGACCCACCCGTCGGCGGGGGCGTGACCGGCCTCGCGGTGCGATCGCGGTCGGGTACACTCACGGCCGGCAGTGAGGCAAGGGGGAGCCATGGGGCGGTTCCGCATCGCCAAGAGATTCGTGATCGACGCCGGCCACCGGCTCGCCAAGCACCCCGAGCTGTGCCGCTTCCCGCACGGCCACACCTATCAGATCGAGGTCGCCGTGTGCTCCGACCGTCTCGACGAGAACGACATGGTGTGCGACTACAAGGCGCTCAAGGACGTCGTCCGCCGCGAACTCGACACGCTTGACCACGCCATGCTGCTTGCGGCCGACGATCCGCAAATGGAGAGCTTCGCGCCCTTCGCGGAACGCGTGGTGATCATCGAAGAGGGCGATCCGACCGCCGAGGTCCTGGCGCGCCGGCTGTTCGAGAGGGTGCGCGCGGCCTTTCGACCGGGAGTGGAGGTGACCTCCGAGGGCGGCGCTGTCTATCGCGTTCCCGATGGGGTCAGCGTGGTGTGGGTGAGGGTGTGGGAGACCCCTACCACCTGGGCCGAGTACGGTGAGGGAGCCGGCGGGTGAGTGAGCGGGTCTGGGGCAGGCTCCCGGAGGGCCTCACACCCGGGGAGTTCGCGAGGTTCCGGCGGGAGATCGCCGAGCCGGTCGCCGTCACCGGTGCCACCGGCTTCGTCGGATGGCACCTGACCGGGGCCCTGATCGCCGCCGGCCTGCGTCCACGGGTGCTGGTCCGTGACCCCGCGCGCGTCGATGCGAGCTGGGTTGACCGCGTGGAGATCGTGCCTGGGGACCTCGAGGATCGCGAGGCTCTCGCCCGCCTCGTGAGGGGCTCCACGAGCGTCTTCCACTTGGCGGGGTTGGTCCGCGCCTCGAGCCCGGCCGCCTTCGACCGCGCCAACCGGGTGGGAACGGCAACGCTGGTAGAGGCGTGGCGGGTGCACGCCCCGAACGCCCGTTTGATCCATGTCTCGTCGCTCGCCGCCGCCGGGCCGAGCGCCTCGCGCGAGGGGCGCGGGCCGGAGGAGGACCCGGCGCCGATCTCGGCCTACGGCCGCTCGAAGCTCGCCGGCGAAGCTGCCGTCCGCGCCGGCCGCGGGGAGTGGGTCATCCTGCGCCCGCCGGCGATCTTCGGGCCTCGGGACATCGACGTATTCCAGTTCTTCAAGCTGGCCTCGCGGGGCCTCGTGCCGCTGCCCGCGGGGGATCGCTTCATCACCATTGCGTACGTGAGCGACGTTGTGCGGGCGGTGCTGGCGGCAGTCCTTGGTCCTTCGGGGAGCGTCTTCCACCTTGGTGAGCCGGAGCCGTTCGAGCTGAGCGAGCTCGTGCGCGTGCTCGCGGAGTCCGGTGGCGTCCGCTGCCGCCGTATCGCCCTGCCGCCAATCCTGGTCCGTGCTGCAGGTCGGGTGGGAGACGCGCTCCACCGGGTCGGCTTCCGCTCGGTGGCGATGACGTCGGACAAGGCGACCGAGCTGCTCGCCAGGCACTGGACCGCGCGCACGGCCGACTCTCTCGAGGCCCTCGGCGTGCCGGGTTTCGTACCTTTCGCACAGGCTGCGGCCGCGACCTGGGAGTGGTACCGCGCTCAAGGCTGGCTGCCTCCCGCGAGGCGCGGCCGGCTCCGTCCCGCCACTCCTGCGTGCTAACATGCCCGCTCGTGGAGCGAGCCGGACAAGGGCCCGGAGGGCGAGTGGACATCTTTCAAAAGTGCTACGACTTTCATGACGTCGAGGCCGTCAAGGACGCAGGGCTTTACCCCTATTTTCGGAAGATCTCTTCCGCCCAGGACCCAATCGTGACGATGGATGGCAAGGACGTCGTGATGCTGGGGTCCAACAACTACCTGGGCCTCACGAATCACCCCGAGGTCAAGGACGCCGCCTGCGCGGCGGTCAGGAAGTACGGGACCGGTTGCGCGGGGTCGCGATTCCTCAATGGCACGCTCGACATCCACATCGAGCTCGAGGAGCGCCTCGCGCGCTTCATGGACAAGCCGGCGGCAGTCACGTTCTCGACCGGTTTCCAGGTCAACCTCGGCGTCATCTCGTGCCTCGTCGAGCGGGGTGACATCGTCTACCTCGACAAGCTCGATCATGCGTGCATCATCGACGGGGCCCGGCTGGGCTTCGGCTCGATGGTCAGGTTCGAGCACAACGACATGGACGATCTCCAGCACCGCCTGGAGCTCCGTGACCACTCGAGGCCCGGGATCGTGATCGTCGATGGTGTCTTCTCGATGGAGGGAGACATCGTCAACCTGCCGCGGATCGTCGAGCTGGCCGGCCAGCACGGCTGCCGCGTGATGGTGGACGACGCCCACGGCATCGGGGTCCTCGGCAACCTCGGCCGCGGGACCGCCGAGCATTTCGGCCTCGAGGCCAAGGTCGATCTGACCATGGGAACGTTCTCCAAATCGCTGGCGTCGGTCGGCGGCTTCGTGGTCGGCGAGGAGCGGGTGATCAACTGGATCAAGCACCGGGCACGCACGCTGATGTTCTCGGCGGCGGCGCCCCCTGCCTCGGTGGCGGCGGTGCTCAAGGCTCTCGACATCATCGAACGCGAGCCGGAACGCCGGCACCAGCTCTGGGAGAACACCCGGTACATGGCCGAGAACTTCCACTCGCTGGGCTTCAACACCGGGGAGTCCGCGACCCCGGTGATCCCGGTGGTCGTGGGCGAGGATCGCGCCGCCTTCGTGATGGCGCACCGTCTTCAGGAGGAGGGAGTCTACGTCAACCCCGTGATCACTCCTGCGGTCCCGCCGGGCCGCGCGCTGTTGCGGACCTCGTACATGGCGACGCACTGCCGCGAGCACCTCGACCGGGCCCTCGACGCCTTCGCGAAGGTGGGCCGAGAGGTCGGGTTGATCACGTGAGTCAGGCTCCGCTGCAGGTCGCGCCCATCACCTCGGCTCGCGATCTCTCGCGTTTCGTCGATCTCCCCTGGCGACTCTACGCGGGCGATCCCTGTTGGGTCCCTCCCCTCAAGCGCCAAGTACGCGGCTACCTCGACCGCAAGCACCCGTTCTACGCAAACGGCGCCGCCGATCGCGAGCTCTTCCTGGCCTCACGCGGGACGCGAGTAGTCGGACGGATCGCCGCGATCGTCAACCGTGCCCACAACACCTACCACAAAGACGCGTGGGGCTTCTTCGGGTTCTTCGAGTGCGAGGACGACGCGGTAGCCGCCCAGGCGCTGCTCGAAGCCGCCGTCGACTGGGTCAGGGAGAGGGGCTGCGACACCATCGCCGGCCCGGTCAACCCGTCGACGAACTATGAGGCGGGGTTGCTCGTGGACGGCTTCGACACGCCGCCCTGCGTGATGATGACCTACAACCCTCCGCGCTACGCCGAGCTTCTGGAGGGTGCGGGACTGGCCAAAGCCAAGGACCTCTTCGCCTATTCATCGCCGGTCCACGCCAAGTCGCTCGAGCGCCTCAAGCGCTTCTCGGACCGAGACCGCCGGCGCGAGCCCGATCTCCGCACCAGGGCGGTCGACCTCAAGGAGTTCCGGCGCGAGGTCCAGATCATCCGCGACATCTACAACAAGGCGTGGGAGAAGAACTGGGGTTTCGTGCCGGTCAGCGAGGCGGAGTTCGACTGGCTGGCCAAGGACCTCAAGCCGTTGGTCGACGCGCCGCTCCTGAGGGTGGCGTTCTTCGGTGACGATCCCGCGGGCTTTCTGCTGGCTCTCCCCGACGTCAACCCGGCTCTCGCCGCGCTCGACGGCGTGCTGTGGAACCCCATCCGGCTGATCAGGGCGCAGCTGATCGGTCGGCGCAAAGTCGGGCTGCGGCTGATCACGATGGGGGTCAAGGAGCAGTACCGGCTGCGGGGCGTCGAGGCCGTGATGTTCTACGAGGGGTTGCAGGCCGCCCTGGACGCCGGATACCAGTGGTGTGAGTACTCCTGGATCCTCGAGGACAACGAGCTGACCAAGCGCACGGTGAGGCTGATGGACGCGGAGCTGACCAAGACCTACAGGATCTACGCCAAACCCCTGTAGCGCTTCGCCGGCACCGCCGGCGTCGGACCTCTCGCTGCGTTGCGCTTCGGCGGCTCGCATGCTCATGTAGCCTCTGGCTACACTCCGCTGCGGCCACCTCGCGCCCTTTGCGATAGGCCCAACGGCGGCAACGCGCTCGCGCGCCTTCGATCCCGCTCTTCTCGGCAGAGTGGAGATCTTGGCTGCGAGCCTTTCGCTCCGGCAGACGTCCGGCGGCCCTCGGCCGCGTGTCTGGGGAGGCAGCACGCCGCGGCCCGGTTGCCGCCGCCGCCCTCATTTCGGAGCCCTGCCGCTACACGTGCTCGAACGACGCCGAGAAATGAGGCAGCACCGGCGGCCGACTGACGAAGCGCAGACCGCGGATCGATCGGCGCTTGCGGTGCAGCTCGTCGATCCCCTCCACGACGTAGTCCATGTGGCTCTGGGTGTAGACGCGGCGGGGAATGGCCAGCCTGACGAGGTCGAGAGCCGGCCACTGCCACTCCCCGCCGTCGGGGTCGCGACGGCCGAACATCACGTTGCCGATTTCACAGGCGCGGACGCCGGACTGCTCGTAGAGCGCCACCGACAGCGACCAGCCCGGCAGCTGCTCGTCACGCAGGTGGTCGCAGAAGCGGCGGCCGTTGAGGTAGATGGCGTGGCCGCCGAAGGGCTTGAGCAGGGGCACGCCGCACGCGTCGAGGTGCTTGCCGACATAGGCCGTGGAGGCGATGCGGTAGCGCAGGTACTCTTCGTCCAGGATCTCGTTGATGCCGATCGCCAGCGCCTCGAGGTCGCGGCCGGCGAGTCCGCCATAGGTGACGAACCCCTCGGTGAGGATGAGGAGGGTCCGGATCTTCTCCGCCCAGGCGTCGGAGTTGAGGGAGATCACGCCGCCGATGTTGCCGAACGCGTCCTTCTTCATGCTCATCACGGCGCCGTCGGAGAGCGCGAACATCTCTTGGGCGATCTCACGCGGCGAGCGGCCGGCATATCCCTCCTCGCGCAGCTTGATGAAGTAGGCGTTCTCGGCGAATCGCGCGGCGTCGAGCAGGAGGGGCACGCCAAAGCGGTCGCACAGGGCACGGGCCCCGCGCAGGTTGGCCATGCTGACCGGCTGCCCGCCGCCCGAGTTGTTGGTCACGGTGATGAGCACGAATGGGACACGGTCGGGCCCCAGCGTCTTCAGGGTGTGCTCGAGCCGCTCCAGGTCGATGTTCCCCTTGAACGGGTGCAAGTCGTCGGGGTCGCGCGCCTCGGCGACGGGGATGTCGAGCGCCTCGCCATGAGCGTCCTCGATGTTCGCGCGCGTGGTGTCGAAGTGCGTGTTGCCGGGGATCACGTGGCCCTGAGCGACCACCGCCCGGCAGAGCAGCCGCTCGCTGGCCCGCCCCTGGTGGGTCGGGATGACGTGACGGTGGCCGAAGATCCCCCGCACCGCGTCCTCGAAGTGGAAGAAACTCCGCGCGCCGGCGTACGACTCGTCGCCCTCCATGACGCCGGCCCACTGGTGGGTGCTCATGGCCCCGGTGCCGGAGTCGGTGAGGAGGTCGATGAGGACCTCCTCGGCGCGCAGGCGGAAGGGGTTGTAGCCAGCCTTGCGGATCAGTGCCTTGCGCTCTTCCGGGTCAGTCATGCGGATCGGCTCCACCACCTTGATGCGGAACGGCTCGATGATCGTCTTCATGACACCTCCAGACGCGGGCCCGGAGCATTCTAGCCGGTCGCGCGGCGGCGCCGGATGAGGAATACGGACAGGCGACGCCAGGTTGCTGCTCAGCAGTGGCGGAACACATCGATCTCCGCGTCCGGACCCGAGCAGGGAGGCGCGTGGAGGCTGTGCTAGCCTTACCCCCCGCCGCTCACTGCGGGCCGGGAGTGACGCCCGGTCCGCCGGCGCGAGACGCATGGCGAACACGGCGATCCAGGCAAGCGTGGTCATCCCCTGTCGGAACTCGGCGGGGACAATCGGCGCGGCAGTACGCACCGCTCTGGCGCAGAGCGTGCCTCCGCTCGAGGTCATCGTGGTCGACGACGCCTCGACCGACGATTCGGCCGCGGTCGCTGCGGCGGCCGGGGCCCGGGTCGAGCGACTCGCGAGCCGGGGCAACGCCGGCGGTGCCCGCAACCGGGGCATCGAGGTGGCGCGCGGCGATGTCCTCGCCTTCCTGGATGCCGACGTGGAGATCGCTCCGGACTGGCTGGCGCTCGTCCAGGAGGCCATGGCGGCCGACCCTGACGTGGTCGCGGTCGGTGGCCGGATCGTCAACGGACGCCCCGGGCTGTGGGGCGACCTCGACTATTTCCTCAGCCACTCGGAGTGGATGTCGCCGCGCGCCAAGGCGTGCGGGACCTACCCCACCATGGCGGTGGCCTACCGGCGACGCGCCGTCGGGGAGTCCCGCTTCCCGGCGATCAACTGGGGCGAGGACACCTTTTTCGCGCTCGCCGTCCAGGCGCGGGGCGGCAAGGTCTGGTACGAGCCCAGGATCCGCATCGTCCACAAGCACGAGCGCCTCGACCGGCGGCGCTTCTGGGAGCGCCAGGTGGACATGGGGCGCACGTTGTACTGGACGCGCCGTCACCTCGATCGTCCCGGCCGGATTCTGTTCCGTTTCCCGGTGTTGCTCCTGCTCTACCCGCACCTGTGGATCGTCCTGCTCCGCATGGTGCGAGCCGGACTCGCGGTCAGGGCGCTCGCTCTCTTCCCCTGGCTGGTGGCCGGCGAGACGGCCCGGATCGTCGGTTTCTTCCACGCCCGAGCCGACGCCGGCCGCGGGGTGGAGATCGTGAGCGGTGCGGCCCGTGCCGACTAGTCGCCTTCGCCTGCGCCAGGCCCTCGGGCTGGCCCGCGACTGGGTGCTCCCCGGTCCGGCGATCGCCCAGTGGACGCACTTCGTGACCTCGACGTGCAACGCCAAGTGCCGCCACTGCTTCTACCCGATTAACCAGCACAACAACGAGCTCACGCTCGACGAGATCCAGCGCCTCGTCCGCACGTTGCCGCCGATCCGCCTCCTGCTGTTCTCCGGCGGCGAGCCGTTTCTGCGCCGGGACCTGCCGGAGATCATCGCGGCGTACTTCGAACAGTGCCGGTTCTTCACCGTCTCGATCCCCACCAACGGGTTCAGCGCCAGCCGTATCGGCGAGATGGTCGACCGTATCTGCGCGATCTCGCCCGACCTCCACCTCGGGATCACCGTGTCGCTCGACGGCATGGGGGAGTTCCACGACCGTGTGCGCCGGGTGCCCGGACTGTGGGAGCGTGCCATGGCCACGCTCCGGGCGATGGTCGAGCGCACGGCGCGGCACCCCAACCTGACGGCCGGGGTCAACACCGTGTTCATGCGCGAGAACCAGGACGATGCTGAGGCGCTGTGCGAGTTCATCCACCGCGAGGTCCGGCCGACCTTCCACTCGCTGATCCTGATCCGCGGCAACCCGCTCGACCGCACCCTCGCCGAGGGTCTCGACATCGACCGCTATGAGCGGCTCTCGCGCTGGCTCGACCAGCGCTACACGGGTGACGCGGCCGAGCAGTCGGGATGGCGGGGCGTCCGGGCTCGGGCGCGCCAGGAGATCAACCGGCAGCGCTTCGAGTACATCGCGCGCCAGGCCCGGGGCGGCGAGTTCGAGGGGTTCTGCCTCGCTGGCGAGCGCGAGTACGTGATGTCCGAGGTCGGCGACGTGTACGGCTGTGAGCTGATCGAGGATAAGCTCGGCAACGTGCGCGACGTGGGCTACGACTTCGCGAGGATCAGGGAGAGCGAGGCGGCGCGGGCCTTCGTGGCCGGCAAGCACGAGCGACTGTGCCGCTGCACCCACGAGTGCAACGCGCGCACCATGCTGCTCTTCGACCGCCGCAAGGCGCTCCCGGTCGTGGGAGCGGCACTCGGCCGGGATCGGCAGAAACCCTGAGTCCTCGTCCCGTGTACCCCGCTGCTACCGGGCCGCAGAGAGCGGGTGCGCGGGCCTGGCCTGGGCCTGGAGCTTGGCCGCCTGGTCGAACAGCTTGAGCGCGGCCTGGACCTGCTCGTCGGAGTTCGAGAGCACGCGGTAGCCTGCCGTCAGCCCCACACCCGCGTTGAGCACCTCGGACCGCAGGTTGATCTCGATGTCCCGCCTGTCTGTCGGGTCCGCCAAGGCCTCGTCGATCTCCTTCGGGTTCAGCCACTTCTTGGAGATCACGAGATCCCGGAAGCTGCTCACCACCGCCGGCGTGACGGCGAAGGCCTGGGCCGCCTTCGCCTTGTCCGGTTGGTTCGCCAGGTAGCCGACGGCAAACTGGAAGAAGCCGGAGTTGGCGATGATGCGCACCAGACGCTCAGAGTACTGCGAGAGCTTGACGTCGTCGTCCGGCACGATCCCGCCGCCGCCGTACACCTTGCGACCGGAGTCAGTGAGGAAGGCCGGCCCGACGGGGAGCTTGCCGTTCGCCGGTCCGGGAGCGGCCTGTCCATCGTCCTCCTCCACGTGGCGGACGTAGGTGAAGTACGAGTCGAAATCGCGCTGGATGCAACGCCCGGAAGGGGTGTAGTACTTGGCGGTGGTCAGGGCGAGGCCCGCGTCGCGGACCGGGTAGATCGTCTGCACGACCCCCTTGCCGAAGGTGACCTCGCCGACCAGGAGGCCGCGGTCGTGGTCCTGGATGGCACCGGCCACGATCTCGGCGGCCGAAGCGGTGCCGCGGTTGACGAGGACCACCACCGGGCCGGAGAAGTGGAGGCCGTCGCGGGCGGCCCGGTAGTCCTGGAAGGAGTCGGCGGTGCGGCCCTTGGTCGAGAAGACCTGTTGGCCGGGCTGGAGGACGGTTCCGACGACCTCTACCGCGGAGTCGACGATGCCGCCTGGGTTGTCACGAAGATCGAGCAGCAGCCGGGTGGCGCCCTGGTCCATGAGTCGCTTGAGCGCCTTCTGGAACTCGCTGCCGGTCGTGTGGGTGAAGTCGCCGATGCGGATGTAGGCGGTGTCCTTCCCGAGCATGAACGCGTAGCGGACCGAGTCTGTCGGCACCTTCGCCCGCTCGATGTTCATCTCCAGGGGCTGCGAGATCCCTGGCCTGGAGATCGTCACCTTGACCGTCGTGCCCTCCGGTCCGCGCAGTCGCCGGGCGACGTCGTCGAGGTTGAGCCCCTCTGTGGGATGACCGTCGATGGCGTCGATGACGTCGCCGGCCCGCAGACCGAGGCGCGCCGCGGGGGTGCCTTCGATTGGCGTGATGACGGTGATCTTGCCCCCGCGCAGGGAGATGATCACGCCGATACCGTGGAAGGAGCCCTGCTGGCGCTCGCGCATGTTGGCGAACGCGTCGGGCCGTAGGAAGTTGGTATGGGGGTCGAGCAGGGCCAGCATGCCGTCGATGCTGGCGTAGACCAGGTCGTCGGTCTCGACCTTCCTGGGGGCGTTGTCGACGACCAGCCGGAGGACATCGGTGTACTGGCTGAGAAAGGTGTCGGCGCGGCTGAACTCGCCCTGACTGCGCTCACCGGCGAGCGCGCCGGCGAGGGCGCCGAGCCCGATGACGGCGACCGCCAGAACCGCTTTGGGAAGGCGCATCGAACCCCCTTGGGGGAAAGACTCTATCACAGGCCGTGCGAGTATACTCACGCGAGTCGGGCCGTCGCGGGGGACGGCGGGAGGGCCACGATGTTCGGGTCCATTGGCGTTCCGGAGCTGATCCTGATCTTCGTCATCGCGCTCCTCCTGTTCGGGCCGAAGAAGCTACCCGACATCGGACGAAGCCTCGGCAAGGCGCTGGGCGAGTTCAAGCGGGCGTCCAACGACCTCAAGCGCTCGCTGGAGGAAGAAGTGGCGGCGGACGAGCTCCGCCAGGTGCGGACGGAGGTTCGCGAGGCGACCTCCACGGTCCCGGCAGATGCCAAGGCGCTGTCGGCCCCAGGAGACGCGGTGCCGGCCGAGTCGAAGCCGCCGTCCGACAGTGCGGACCCGCCGCGGTCCGCCCCGGTGGAACCCAAGTAGGCGATGGCGGAGTCAGTCCGGGAACGCGGCGACGAGCGGGAGGACGAGCTCCCCAGGATGACGCTGCTCGAGCACCTGGAGGAGCTTCGCCGGCGCATCATGTGGTCCCTGCTGGCGATCACCGTGGGGTTCTTGTCGTGCTGGTACTTCGCCAAACCGATCTTCGCCTGGCTCTCGCGGCCGCTGACCCAGTTTCTCCCGGCCGGCGACAAGCTCGCCTTCACGGGCCTGGTCGATCCGTTCATGCTGTACATCAAGGTCGCCCTGCTGGCGGGGATCTTCGTGGCGTCCCCGGTGATCCTCCACCAGCTGTGGCTGTTCATCGCGCCGGGGCTGTACCGCGACGAGCGACGGGTGGCCATCCCGTTCATCGTGTTCACGACCTTGTTCTTCGTGGCCGGTGGGTACTTCGGCTACGCGGTCGCGTTCCCCATGGTGTGCCGTTTCCTTCTCCAGGTCGGATCGGACTTCCGGCAGGTGATCACGGTCAACGAGTACTTCTCGATGGCGAGCAAGATCATCCTCGGCCTCGGGCTGGTGTTCGAGCTGCCCGTGCTGATCCTCTTCCTGGCCCGCCTGGGCATCGTCACTCACCGCTTCCTGCTCCGTCAGTTCCGCTACGCCGTGCTCATCATCTTCATCATTGCCGCGATCATCACGCCGACGCCTGACGTGGCCACTCAGAGCGTCTTCGCCTTCCCGATGATCGCCCTCTACCTCCTCGGCGTCCTGGTTGCATGGTTGTTCGGCAAGAAGCGGGTCGAGGAGAGCTGAGCGAGGGGATTCAACGGCCTTGGGGCCTACGGCCTGGAGCTTGAGGTGTGCCTGCACGATGCGACTGACTTCAGGTCCCGAGCCTCAAGCCCCCGGCGCCAGCGCGGCGTAGAGCTCCGCGTAGCGTCGTGCCGAAGCGTCCCAGGAGAAGTCTCGTCCCATCGCGTTGCTGCGGATTTCGCGCAGCCGTCGCGGGGTGTCGAGCACGCGGCGCGCACGCTCGAGGGCGGTCACGAGCGAAGACGGCGACAGGTCCGCGAACACGATTCCCGTGCCGTCGGTTCGGTCGGCGTCGACGACCGTGTCGGCCAGGCCACCGGTCGAGGTGACGACGGGCATGGTCCCGTAGCGCATTGCGATCATCTGGCCGAGCCCGCAGGGCTCGTAGCGTGACGGCATGAGGAAGACGGCGCTGCCGGCGTAGATGAGGTGGGCCAGACGCTCGTCGAAGCGCCGCACGACCCGGACGTGACCTGGGTGCGCAACCTCGGCCGCCTGGAGCGTCTCCTCGAAACGCCGCTCTCCGGTGCCGAGGATGACGAGGTCGTAGCCGAGGGCGACGACCTGGTCGACGGCCGCCGCCACCACGTCGGCGCCCTTCTGCTCCGCCAACCTCGAGACCATGCCGGCGATCGGACGGTCGCCAGGGGCGAGCTGCACCTCCGCGGCCAGCGCCTCGCGGGCCGCCTGCTTGCCGGCTGCGGCGTCCGTCGCGCTGAACGGCCTGGGCAGCGCGGCGTCGCGCCGCGGATCCCAGACCCGGAGGTCGAGACCGTTCACGATGCCGGTCAGGGCACCTCTCCTGGTGGCGAGGACGCCCTCCAGGCCGCAACCGAACTCGGGTGTGAGGATCTCCCGGGCGTAGGTGGGAGACACCGTAGTGACGGCATCGGCGGCGGCCAGCCCGCCCTTGAGGAAGTTGACCTGTCCGTAGAACTCCAGCAGGTCGATGGTGAAGAGGCGCGCCGGCAGCTCGCAGGCGTCCAGGACCCAGGGACGAAAGACCCCCTGGTACGCGAGGTTGTGGATGGTGATCACGGACCGTGCGTCCGGCAGCGCGTCCCGCTGGGCGAACTCGGTCGCGAGCAACAGAGGCGCGAGCGCGGCCTGCCAGTCGTGAACGTGCACGACGTCGGCACCGCCTCGGGCGGCGACCGCAGCCAGTGCGGCGCGCGCGAAGAACGCGAAGCGGATCGGGTTGTCGGGGAAGTCGCCGTCGGGCAGGGAGTAGAGGGCAGGCCTGACGAACAATTGGGGACAGTCGAGGAGGAGCACATCGACGCCCTCGTGCTCGACGAGATGAACGCCCGCGCGCATCCCGAGCGCCGTCAACTCGCCGACCCGCGCGCCGGGGACCGCCTCGGCCATGGCTGACCGGTGGGCAGGCGCGACCACAGTGACCCGGTGGCCGAGCGCGGCGAGCGCGGGTGGGAGGGCTCCCACGACGTCGGCCAGGCCGCCGGTCTTGGAGAAGGGGACCACCTCGGAGGCGACGTGGGCAATGCGCAGACTCATGGCTCGACTCCCCTCTGGACCGCGCCCCGATCCCCGGCGCGTCCGCCCAGGCGCAGCGCGACGGCCGTCAGCCCTCCTCCTCGACGACGACGTCGCGGAGGAAGCGTGCCGCCTCCTCGGGCGGCGTCGGGTTGATGGCGTAGCCCGAGCCCCACTCGAAACCGGCGATTCGCGTGATGCGCGGGACGAACTCGATGTGCCAGTGGAAGTCGTACTCGATGGTGCTCCAGTACTGAGGCTGGCCCGGCCTCGGGTGAGGACTGGGGGCCGTGTGGAGGATGAAGTTGTACGGCGGGTCGGCGAGCAGCGCGCGGATCCTCCTGAGGAAGTCGCGGATCACCCGCGACAGATCTGCGAGCAACTGGTCGTTGCACAAGGCGAAGTCGTGCGAGTGGACCTTGGGCAGCAGCCAGGTCTCGAACGGGAACGAGGATGCGAACGGCTCGAGGAGGATGAAGCGCTCCGTCTCGAGGGCGATCCGGTCGCCGAGGGAGCGCTCCTGCTGGATGAGGTCGCAGAAGACGCAGCGCTCCTTGTGGCCCCAGTGCTCGCGCGCCACGTTGAGCTCCTGGACGACGACGGTGGGAATGATCGGCGTCGCGATCAGCTGGGAATGGGGGTGGAACAGGGAGGCGCCCGCCTCGCGCCCCTGGTTCTTGAACAGCAGGACGTAGCGGATGCGGATGTCGCGGCGCAGGTCGTTGAGCCGCTCCCGCCACGCCCGGAGGACCGCGGTGATCTCCTCGACGTTGAGATCGGCCATTGTGCGATGGTGGTCGGGCGTCTCGATGATGACCTCGTGGGCGCCGATCCCGCTCACGCGGTCGAAGATCCCCACCGCCTCGCGGTTGAGCTCGCCCTCGATGCCCAGGGCGGGAAACTTATTGGGCACGACCCGTACCTGCCAGTCAGGTCCGTTGGCCTGGCGCGGCCGGGCCGGAATGGCGAAGATCTCCGGAGGGGTCGTGCGCTCGTTGCCGTACTCGAAGGGACAGGCACCGATGTCGCCCGGGGCCTCGGGGCTGGGGCGCTTGAACTCGTGCGGCCGGAACCGGCGCTCGGTGGCGATGATCGCCCAGCGGCGGCGGATGGGATCGAAGCGCAGCTCGGACATGCCTCACTCCTCTCGCATCATGACCGGGCCCGGAGTCGGCGGTGAGCCGTCACGACGCGGCATCGTACGCCGGGGCAGTTCCGGAAAGGTAGCAGATCGCTGCCACCCCGGACCACGCACGCCCGAGCAGGCGAGCCGCCGTGACCGGCGCGTGGGGACCTTCACGGCTCGTCCACTTCCTGGTATTCGAGCCGCCAGAAGCCGTCGGCGGGCATGCGTTCGCCCAGGTGCTCCAGGGCGAAGAGCGCGCCGGTCTCGGGAAGCGGCAACACGGCCTCGAGGACCGTACCCACGGAGCAGTTCGCGGGCAGGTCCCGCGGCAGCGCGAGGCTGCTCCGCCCGTGTTCCGTCACCACGGTGACCACGAGCGGCGCGACACTCGCGCCAGGCCGCTGAGCCTCGACCCGGAGCCAGAGGTGGTCGGCGTCGGCGCGCAGCGCGACGCGGCCGAGACGGCGGTGGTGGGCCGGCGCCTCCGCCCAGACCGCGACCGCCCACTCGAAAAACGTCGTCGGGCGGCCGTCGAGTGTCGGTGACGGCCACTCCCTGGACAGTGGCACGATCAGCGCGACCGATTCCGCTCGAACGGGAGCGGTCAGGTCGGCCGGCGAGTCCATCCCGGCGGCGGCGCAGGCGTCGGCGAGATGGGCACGGAGAAGCTCGTCGTAGAGGCGGGCCAGCGGGGTGGGGTTGTCATCGCCCAGCCACCACCACCAGTCGCTCCCCTCGGCAGCCAGCCACGAGCGGCTCCGCGGCCGGCCGAGTAGCCCTCTGACCGTCCCCAGCAGCTCCCAGCCGCGGTTCTTCTCGGGGTGGCCGATCCAGGTGGCGAACGAGGAGCCGATCCACGAGCCCGGGTGCAGTCGCTCCAGGGTGCCGTGGCGCTCGTCAGTGACCCGTTGCGCCAGGGTGACGGGCTCGAGCTGGGCGACGTCCTCGAGCTCCCGCGCGAGCACCGTGAGGAAGCGAGCGCCTCCGCCCGGCAAGGCCGTCCACGGGTTCTCACCGTCCAGGGCGAGCAGGATGCCCGCGTCCGGGCGTGCCCGGTTGCCGAGCTGGCGGAGCTCTCTGGCGAGTTGCAGCGCCGCGGCTTCCTCGTCCTGGTACCGCGCCGTCTGGAACGAGATGAAGTCGGACAGCCGGCGGTGGCGGAAGAACAGCGAAGGGCCGCGCCCGCCGAGCCGCCACGGCCTGAACAGCTCGTCCTCGAACCCGGTCTCGCCGGTCACGGGGTGCCCGAGGGAAGCGGCGAGGATCCCCTCGTCGGTCGCGAGCCAGGTCGCCCCGAGCTCGCCGAAGAGCTCGACGGCGGCAGCCGAGACCGCACCCTCGGGCGGCCAGCACCCCTGCGGCGAGAACCCCAGCGAGCGCGCGAAGGCGAGCCCCTCGTCGATCTGCAGCGCCGCATCCTCGCGGGACGCGAAGGCGGGCCAGGTTGGAGCCGGGCGCGTGCCCCGGCTCTCGCTCGCCACAGCCGTGTCGATCAGGAGCGGCACGATGGGGTGACCCCAGGGCGAGGTCGAGATCTCGATTCCCGGTCGGCTGCCGAGCTCCCGGTAGGCCTCCAGTAGCCGTCCCGGACAGGCGGCGAGCCAGGTTGCCGCAGTCGACCGGGCGGCCTCTGGGAAACCTCCCGACCGTGTCGCGATCTCGGCCAGCTCCGGCTCCCAGCGCAGATTGGGCTTGGCGTAGGCGAGCACGAGCAGGACCTGGAGATCGTTGATGTCCTGCGCGGTGAACAGGTGGTCGAAGTCCTCAGGAGTCGCTCCGGCCGCCCGCGCCGCGAGCTCCTCGAGCCGCTCGTAGCGCCCGCGCTGCTGCGGGTGAAGGTGCTGTACCCAGCCCGCCAGCAGCTGGCGGTCCTCGCGGGAGAGCTCCCGCGCCGGGGTGCGGAGCGCGGTGAGGACGGGGTCGCGCGCGGTGCCGTCGCGGTAGGCGACGAGCTGGTCGAGGAGCACGGGCGTAAGGTTGAGCACGTGGCCGGCCCAGCCGCTCTCCCGCAGAGCGTGGACGAGCGTGAAGTACTCACCGGCCGCGTGGAGTAGGACCCACGGCGCGTGCACGACGCCGTCGGAGGTCCGGTAGAGCGGCTGGTGGAGGTGCCAGAGAAAGGTGAGCCGAGCCATGGCCTACGCCTCCCCCCGCACCAGGCCCTCGACGAGGTCGAGGTGGGCGGCGAGCAACTCGGCGGCGCGCTCTCGGGTTGCTGCCTCGGCGTGGAACCGGAGGCGGGGTGATGTGCGGTCCGGTCGCAGCAGCACCCAGCCGCCGTCGAGAGCGACCTTGACGCCTTCGAGGAACGACAGCTCGCGGCCCCGGAACGCCTCGGAGAAGCGGCGCATCACCTCACCTTTCCGCTCGCTCGGGCAGGACACCTCCACGCTCGCCACGGGGACGGGGGGGGCGTCGGCCGAAAGCTCGTCCAGAGACCGGTCGGACCGGGCCACGAGCTCCAGGAAGCGCCCGATCCCGAACAGGGCATCGGGCGCGTGGTGAAACGCCGGGAAGATCCAGTCGCCCTCACCCCCGGTGGCGAGCAGGACCCCGGGGCGGCGGCTTGCCTCGGTAAGGGCGCGAGGCGTCGCAAGCGTCGGTCGGACGCGATGGCCGGCGGAGCGCAGGGCGAGCTCGAAGGTGGACGGCGCGAACGGCGGCAGGACCACGTCGGACGGGGCTGCGGCGCCGGCCACGACCGCGGCGATCAGCAGCGCCGTGACATCGAGGCCGCTCCACACCTCGCCGCGGCGGCCGATCAGGACCAGGTTCTCCGAGGTGGGTCCGAGCCACACCCCGAGGTCCGCTTCAAGCGAACGAACGATCGTCGCCAGACGCCGGTGCGCGAGGGCGATCTCCTCGGGCAGCAAGGCCTCGCGGCTGCCCTCCGTCTGGGCGTTGAGGGTCACCACCTCGCATCCGAGCTCGGCGAGCAGGCGCGGCAGCACGACCACGGCCGGAGAGTTGGCGTAGTCGACGACCAGGCTGAAGCGACGTCGGCGCAGGAGGTCGAGGTCGAGGGCGGCCAGGTAGGCGTCGGCGTAGGTCTGGAGGATGCCGGGCTGGTCGAGGATGACGCCGACCTCCTCGTGCTGGACGCGACGGAACTCCTCCCTGAGGAACACGCGCTCGACCGACTTGGCGAAGCTGGTCGAGATGTCCAGTCCACAGCCGTCGAAGAAGTGGATCGAGGTGAACCCGCGGACCAGGGGGACCTGGTGGAACGAGACGCCGCCTACCTCCCGCAATGCCTCCAGCCGATACCGCATCACCGGGACCGGGAGGAGGCCGAGGTCGATCATGTTGAGCCCGGCAGAGCCCACGCCGCCGACGAAGGCGCGGCGGAGCATGCGTGAGGCAGGGTGCGCGTCGCGGACCGAGAGGACGGTACTGCCCTGCGGCAGCAGCGTGCCATACGCCGCACCGAGCCGTGCGGCGACCTCCGGGGTGAGCTCGAGGTTGGTGAGGCCGGTGACCGCCCCCTCGTCGAAGGTCGAGGTGCGCCAGCGGTCGGCGTGGACCAGGTTGGCGTGCACCACGGCGTGGTCCTCGACGGTCTTGCCCGGCCAGATCCGGACGCCTTCCTTGACCCGCGTGTCGCGGCCGAGGACCGAGCCGTCGGCGATGATCGCCCCGGTCTCGACGGTGGCGGCCTGCCCGATCTGGACCCGGCTCGCGAGCACGGCGCCCTCGATCCGGGACCCCGGCCCGACCTCCACCTCTTCCCAGGTCACCACGCGGCGGAGGTCGGCCCGCGCGGCGATCCGCGTGCCCGGCCCGATCACGACATCCTCGAGGCGGGCACCGGGACCTACCGTGCAGCCGGGCCCGATGACAACGGTCCCGCGCAGCTCGGCCGACGGGTCGATCGTGGAGGGCCCTTCGAGCCAGAGGGAGCAGCCGGGAGACATCCGGCTGACGCCGGGCGGGTCGAGGTGCAGGCGGCGGTCGAAGAAGTCGCGGTGCACGTCGAGGTACGCGTCCGGATCGCCGACGTCACGCCAGTAGCCCTCGGCCAGGACGCCGTGGAGCTCGACACCCTGGGCGAGGAGGCGGGGGAAGAAGTCGTGGGCGAAGTCCGTCGGCTCCTCTTTGGGGATGAGGTCGATCGCCTCGTGCGAGAGCACGAAGATACCGGCGTTGGCCGTATCGGAGAACACCTCGCCCCAACTCGGCTTCTCGACGAACCGTCGGACCCGACCGGTTTCGTCGAGGATGAGGATACCGAGCTGAAGGGGGTTGGAGACGCGAGTCGCGACCACACTTGCCCGTGAACCACTCCGACGGTGAGCCTCGACGATCCCGGCGAGGTCGAAGTCGCACACGATATCCGACGACACTGCCAGATAGGTGTCGGCCGGGCGGAGAGCGGCGCCGCGCGCGACCGCCCCTGCGGTCCCGTGGTCCCGGTCGGCAACCAGGTAGTGCAGGCGCAGGCCGGACGAGGCCCCGTCGCCGAAGGCGGACCTGATTGCGCCAGACTCGTAATAGGTCAGGAGCACCGCCTCGCCGAAGCCGGAACGCACCAGGCTCGCCAGCATGCGGGCCAGGATCGACCGATTGACCACCGGCAGCAACGGTTTGGGGCGGTTGGCCGAGAGAGGCCGGATCCGGGTGCCGAACCCGCCGGCCATCACCAGCGGGATCACGTCGTGTGCTGCAGGCACCTGTGCACCGTGTGCTTGAGCTCGGCCAGGTCGGAGGACTTCACCACGTAGGCATCCGCCAGCCAGGCCGAGAAGTCGTCCTGGTACCGCGCGTAGGCGGTCGAGAGGACCACCGGCAAGCGGGGGTTCGAGGCCTTGATCTCGCGCAGGAGAGCCAGGCCAGAACCCTCGGCGAGGCGGATGTCGAGCACCACGATGTCCACCTGCCCGGTGGTGAGGGTGGCCTTGGCGGCGTCGAGGTTGGCGACCGTGACGACATCGTACCCATCGCGGGAGAACGAGGCGCGGTAGAGCTCGAGCAGCCCTTCCTCGTCGTCGACGAACAGCACGCACGGGCCCTTCATGGCGGCCTCCTCAGGACCACGGTGAAGCGCACCCACCCCGGCTCCTTTTCATCGTACTCCACATCTCCCCCCATGGCGTCGGCGAGCCGCCGAACCGAGACCAGCCCGAGGCCTGCACCCGCCCGGTGACCCGCGAGGTGCCCGGAGAACGGGTCGTGGCGCAACTGCGGCGGCAACGGCGGACCGTTGTCCGCGACCTCGATCCGGACCGTCTCGGCGCCCGTGAAGATGGCGACCCGCACGATCGGAGAGCAGACCCGGCTCTCACGCAGGGCGTTGAGACCATTGCCCGCGAGGTTCTCGATGCAGCGTTCGAGCAGCGAGGGCTCGGCCATGGCCTCCACCTCTCGGGCCGGACGGTAGAACTGGAGGCGGATCCCGCGGCTCTCGGCGAGCGGCCGGAAGGACGCGACGATCTTGTCCACCACGGCGCCGACGTCGAGCGGGGCCACGTCCACTCTGATGGCCCGGCTGGCCAGGCGCTCGGCAAGCTCCGACAGGCGCTCCTCAGTGCGTTGGATCGCCGCCGCGATGCTCGCGAGGCGGGCGGAGAGCACACTCCCGTGCGCTGGGGGAGCGGCGAGCGTCTCGCGCGCGAGGCCGCCGGCCAGGGCCAGCGGGTTCTTGAGGTCGTGGGCCAGTGTCCTCGCGGTCTCCAGCATGGTGGTGGCGTGCTCGGCGACGACCCGGCGGCGGTGCTCCACCTCAAGGTCGGAGACCAACCGCGTCCTCTCCAGCGCGGCCTGCAGGGCCAGGGCGACGGTCTGGGCACCCTCGATCACCGCGCTCGAGATGGGTGCGCGGGTGACGAAGTTGTCGGCGACCAGAGCGCCCGTCGGACCGTCAGGTCCGGCCATGGGCACCACGAGCAGCGCCTCCGACTCGAGGGCGGAGAGCCAGTGGCGCACGCACTCGTTGGGATGCCCCGGCCGGGCGACGAAGGCGCGGCGCCATGTCGTGCAGCCCGGGGAGAGCGGGTGACCGAGCCGCTCGAGCAGCTCGCTGTGGCGGGCACGCTCGGCCGCGATCACCGCGCGGTCCGGCTGGCGAAGTGCCTCCATCGGGCCGATCGGCTGCTCGCGGATCGAAGACCAGACAGCCGCCGCCTCGCTGCCGGTCCGCGGCCCGACGCCGAACCAGCCCCGGGCGCCGTCGCGGTCCAGCAGGACGAGAAAGGCTCGATTCAGCCCCAACCCTTCGCCGGCCGTCAGTCCGACCAATGCCGCCCACATCGCCGCCTCGGGATCGCTCGCGTTCTCGAGGGCCTCGGCGACGCGGTGGAGGGTGGACAGGATGCGCGCGACCCGAGCGCGGCGCCGCAAGGGGCCGATGGCCAGCCGGGGCGCACCCTGCTGGAGCTGGCGGGGTCGCACGGGTCTGGGGCTTCGTCTCGGTCGCATGTCGCTCGCGGTCGGCCGGGTCCTGGCGTGCCCTCCGCTCCGCGGGAGGGCCGGGCCGGCAGACTCACCGGAATCGCCGCCCGGGACCCCGGTCGGAAACTCCGAACCCAGTCTACACGCGCGCTGGCCGCGCGGTGGCGGAGGGGAGCGGCAACGGGGCCCAGCCCGCCTCGTCGAAGAAGCCGAAGCGGCGCTCCACCTTGACGAACAGGGGCTCGAACCCCACGACCGGAGCGCCCTCGATCCGGACCGCCCCGCGCCTGGGTCCGCCTCGATAGTGCGCCAGCCCGACCCTCGGGCTGCTTCCGGCGGTGATGACCGGGGCGCTTCCCGACAGCACCGGCAGGTCGGCCGCCAGGCAGGCGAGGTGGCCTGCCGCGTCGTGGCCGACGATCAGGAGGCGCCGCCGGCCGCAGGCGCGCAGCCTGGGGGCGGAGCGAACCGCGACGACGAGGACACCCTCGGTCTGCCCGACCTGGCACACCGGGTGGGCGACGGCCACGGCACCCGTCGCGTCCCAGAACGCTTCGTCGCGGTCGACGAAGGCGCGCAGCCAGCCGCGCCGCCACATCATCTGCGACTGATGGTGGAGAACCGCCGCGAGCTTGTGTTCCCGTTCCTCGGCTGTGCTCGCGATGAGGAGCGCGCCTCGTCCGAGTTGGCGCAGATCCGGGTGGTGGACGGCCGCCTCGAGGTGCCGGACATCGGTGCGGCGAGCGAGCGCGAGGCGGACGAGCACCGCCACGGCGCTGTGATCGGGATGCAGGTCCGCCACCGAGGGTCCGACCACGACGGTGGGCCGGAAGGAGGAAAAGACCGCCGCCAGCGACGACAGCGGCGTCTCGTCCGCCCGCCGGAGGATGTCGGTGACGCCCTGGTCGGGCCAGCGCAGGAAGGTCACGGCGTCGGGGCTGACCCCGAGCTCGGCGAGCGCCGCCAATGCCTCGCTCCGGCGCAGCTCGCCGAAGCGGGCCCGGTCACCGGGGCCGACCCGCCATCGCCTCTCGAAGGCGCGCTGGGCCCAGGGATTGTTCTCGCCGTCGGTGAAGTAGGCGACGTGGACCACGGCTCCCGCGCGAAGCGCACGCAGGAGCAGGCCACCGGTCACCAGGCTCTCGTCGTCGGGGTGCGGTGCAACCACCAGGACACGGCTGCCGGCGTCGAGGTCGAGTTGTCCGAGAGGCGACACGCAAGCTCCATCGCCCGCCCGGGCCGGCCGGACCGCCCCCTGGCGCCGCCAAGGAGTCCCCCGGAACGGCGGGAGGGTAGCGTAGCATCGGTTCGGGAGTGTGACCATGGCGCGAGGCCGAGTGGTGCGCTGGGGCGTGTGGGGCGGGGGAGCTGCGGCGGGCATCGTCGCGGTGGCGATGGTCGCCGGACTTGTCGCCGTGCGCGACTCGTTGTGGCAGCCATCCGCCGGCGAGCTCCATCTGACCGGGCTGCACGGCCCGGCAGAGATCGCCATCGACGGCGCGGGCGTCCCTCATGTGCGTGCGGCCACTCCCCGCGACGCCTTCTTTCTCGAGGGCTACCTCCACGCCCGGGAGCGGTTCTTCCAGATGGAGCTCACCAGGCGGCTGGCCAGCGGGACGCTCGCGGCGTTGCTCGGGCGTGCGGCGCTGCCGGCCGACCTTCGCGCCCGGCGGCTGAACCTGGCGGCGACCGCGGCTCGGCAGACCGCCGAGCTCGACGGCGAGACCCGCGACGTCCTCGAAGCCTATGCCGCCGGCGTCAACGCCGCGCTCAGTCAGCGTGGACCGACGGGACTGGCCCCCGAGCTCCTCCTCGTGCGCGGCGAGATTCCGCCCTGGCGGGCGGCGGACACCGTCGGTGTCGGCCTCGTCCTCGCCGACGACCTCACCGATGCAGCGAGCGAGGAACGCCGCCGGTTCGCCGAACTCCGGTCCCTGGGCCGCCCGCGCGCCGTGGGCTTGTGGGGGTGGAGCGAGGACCAGGCGCGGGACTGGATTCCAGCGGACCTCGCCGCCCTCGGTTCGGGTCCAGCCTCTGTCGAGCTCGGTTCGCGCCAGCCGGCGCTCGGCTCGAACAACTGGGCGATCGCGCCGGCCCGGACCTCCACCGGTGCCGCCCTGCTCGCCAACGACCCTCACCTCGGGGTCGCCAACCCGTCCACCTGGTACGAGGTCCATCTCGAGGCACCCGGCCTGGCGGTCGCCGGCGCGTCGGTGCCGGGCGCGCCCGGCGTGCTGATCGGGCACAACGGGGACATTGCGTGGGGCATGACCATGTTCATGCTCGACGACCAGGACCTCTTTCGCCTCCGGCTCGACGGGAGCGGGGAGCGTGAGCTGGTCGGCGACCGCTACGTTCCGCTCGAGATCCGCCGCGAGGGCATCGCGGTGCGGGGCGGCTCGCCCGCGGAGGTGGTGGTCAAGATCTCCACGCACGGCCCGGTCGTCCGCGAGCAGGTGGGCGAGGCCGAGGCACTGGCGTGGACGGCGCTGCTCGGCCGTTCGGCGCTAGCGGGATTCCTCCGGCTCGACACGGCTCGTTCGGTGAGCGAGGCCGTTGCCGCCTTCGACACCGCCGACCCGCCCGCGCTCAACATGGTGTGCGCCGATCGGGAGGGCCATATCCGCTGGCAGGTGATCGGCCGGGTGCCGATCCGTGGGCGGGGGGCGGGACGGCTGCCGGCGCCCGGTTGGGACCCGGCCTGGAACTGGCAGGGACTGGCGTCGGCAGCGGCCGACCCGGCGATCCAGGATCCCGCCGCCGGATTCCTTGCCACCGCGAACCACGACCCCTATTCCGAGGGCGACTTCGCCTCGCCGCCGATCCCGGGCGAGTTCGCCTCGCCCTGGCGCGTGCGCTCCATCCGGGCCTCGCTGGACGCGCGCAGGGAGTGGGACGTCGCCGCCTGCCAGCGACTGCAGATGGACGACCGCGACCCGCAGGCGCTCGCCCTCATCCGCGCCCTGGCGCCGACCCTGCGCGCCATCGGCTCACCCGCGGCGCATCGCCTGCTCGCCTGGGACGGTCGCATGAGCGCCGACAGCCGCGACGCGCTGCTCTGGGCCGAATTTCTCCGCGACCTCACGCGCCGCATTGGCGGCGACGAGGCGAGCGCCGGTGGCCTCTCCCGCACGCCCCTGGACGGTGACGATCTCCTCCGTCTTCTCGCCGGCACCCTCGACCCGGCGTGGTGGGACGACGTCGGCACGCCGGCGGTCGAGACGCCCGGCGCGGTCGTCGCCGCCTCCCTGACCACCGCCGAGACGCGGGCCGCAGGCGGGACGTGGGGGAGCCGGCACGTGCTCCTCTTCCGCCACCCCTTCGACGGCGTTCCCCTGGTAGGTCGGTTGTTCGACCAGGGCCCGTTCGGGGTCGGCGGCGATCCCCGGTCGATCGATGCGACCGGCTACCGCGCGCAGGGTGAGGGTTTCGGGGTCAACGCCCTGCCGTCGCTCCGCTTCGTCGCCGATCTCTCGGACTGGGACCGCAGCGTCTTCACGCTCCCGCTGGGGCAGTCCGGCCATCCCTTGTCCCGCCATGTCGCCGACCAGGCTCGCGACTGGCTCGCGGGCCGGGCGCACAGGATGCCGTGGAGCCGCGACGCCGTCGCGGCTGCCGCTGTCGCCGTCCTTCGTCTCGAGCCGGCGGCCGCATCACACTAGGCGTGGTAGGCTCGGCGGCCGGAGGTGCCGGGGTGAACCGTTGCCCATGGCCGGGAGACGATCCGCTCTACGTCGAGTACCACGACCGCGAATGGGGCGTTCCCATTCACGACGACCGCCGCTTCTTCGAGGCGCTCGTCCTTGACGGGGCGCAGGCCGGATTGTCGTGGATCACCATCCTGCGCAAGCGCGAGGCCTACCGCAAGTCGTTCGACGGCTTCGACCCGGCCAAGGTGGCCAGGTACGGCGACCGCAAGGTCGCGTCGCTGCTGGCCGACCCGGGGATCGTCCGCAACCGCGCCAAGGTCGGGTCGGCGGTGCGCAACGCGCGCGCCTTCCTCGAGGTCCAGGAGGAGTGCGGGTCCTTTGACGCCTTCGTGTGGCGGTTCGTGGACGGACGGCCCGTGCGCAACCGGTGGCGATCGATCGCACAGGTTCCGGCCCGCTCGCCGGCGGCGGAGGCGATGAGCAAGGAGCTCTTGCGTCGAGGTTTCACCTTCGTCGGCCCGACCATCTGCTATGCCTTCATGCAAGCCTGCGGGTTGGTCAACGACCACCTCGTGACGTGCTTCCGCTGGTCCGAGGTGTAGCCGTGGCGCGTGGCCCCTCCGGCGCGAGGCCGCAGCCCGGGCGCGTCCACGGCGAGGTCCAGGGGCGGCGGGCGAACGCCTGGCAGGCCGTGTGGGAGGTCGTACGGCGGATTCCCCGGGGCCGGGTGATGACGTACGGCCAGATCTCCACGTTGCTCGGTAGCCGGCTGTCGCCGAAGGCGGTCGGATGGGCCATGCACTCCTGTCCGGAAGACGTGCCGTGGCAGCGCGTGGTGAACGCCGCCGGCCGCTGCTCGACCGATCGGCGCGGCGATCTCCCCCTCGGCTTCCAGCGCGCCCTCCTCGAGGCCGAGGGGGTGGCGTTCAGCCTTGATGGGCGCATCGACCTCTCCCGCTATCGTTTCGAGCCGGCCGCGCGGTGGGTCCTGGCGACACGGCGGCGAGCCGCCGCCGGGGAGTGACCGCGGGCGAGCGCGGAACGCGTATCCTGGCACTCTCGGGAGGGATGGCATGGACCCGATGCGGATCGTCGAGCGTCAGGCGGAGCAGAGCGACGGCAGGATCCTGTTCCTGGTCATGGACGGGCTCGGCGACCTGCCGCGGGACGGGGACGGCCTGACGCCGCTGTCCGCGGCCCACAAACCAGCCCTCGACCGGCTGGCAGCGGAGGGGTGTTGCGGGCGTTTCGACCCCGTTGGGCCCGGCATCACGCCGGGCTCCGGCCCCGGGCACCTCGGCCTGTTCGGCTACGATCCCACCGAGTACGAGATCGGCCGCGGCGTGCTGTCGGCGGTCGGGATCGACTTTCCCCTGCGCCCGGGCGACGTGGCGGCGCGCTTCAACTTCTGCACCCTCGACCGTGACGGCCACGTCAGCGACCGCCGTGCCGGGCGCATCTCCACCGAGGAGAACCGGCGGCTGGTCGCAATGTTGCGGGGGATCGCGCCGCCAGCCGGGTGTGAGGTGTTCGTCGAGACGGAAGCCGAGCATCGCGGGGCGCTGATCGTGCGCGGCGAGGGACTCGGCCATCGCCTCGCGGACACCGATCCCCAGCGCACGGGTGTCCCGCCGCTGCCCGTCGAGGCGCTCGACGCCGCCGCCGAGCCGACCGCGCGGGTCGTCGATGAGTTCCTGCGTGCGTCCCGGCGCGTGTTGGCCGGGGAGGGGAAGGCCAACGGCATCCTCCTGCGCGGTTTCGACTCGTTGCCGCACATCCCCTCGCTGGCCGAGCGCTTCCGCCTGCGGCCGGTGTGCATCGCGACCTACCCGATGTACCGGGGCCTCGCCCGCCTGGTCGGGATGGACATGCCGGCAGCGCCTCCCGGGCTGGCCGACTTCCCGGCGGCCGTGACGGCAAACCTGGCGGGCCACGACTTCTTCTTCGTCCACGTCAAGTACACCGACAAGGCCGGCGAGGATGGCGACTTCGAGCGCAAGCGCGCCGTCATCGAGGAAGTGGACGGCCTCCTCCCCGAGCTCCTCGCGGCCGGCTTCGAGGTGGCGGTGGTGACCGCCGACCACTCCACGCCGGTCGCGCACAAGGCGCACTCCTGGCACCCGGTCCCCGCACTCCTGTGGTCGCCGGGCCGGGTGTTCCGCGACGCCGTCACCGGCTTCTCGGAACTGGCCTGCGTCGGCGGTGCCCTCGGACGGATGCCTCTGCGCTTCCTGCTCGCCGAGGCGCTGGCCGCCGCGGGGAAGGTCGCCAAGTTCGGCGCCTGACGGCGGACCGCCCCGACGTCGGTGGGTCGCGGCGAGCCCCGGGAGCTCGGTCGGGATCTCCTGCGGCGGGAATCGCCGCTCGCAGGGACGGGTTGGACGCCAGCGGAGGTGATGCCATGAAGCTGCTTCCTCTGTCGCTGGCCGCCCTGCTCGCCGCCTCGGCGGCGTTCGCGGGCGGGATGCTCAAGCCCGGTGAGACCTTCCCGACCTGGGAGCTCCAGGACCAGGCCGGCAAGCGCGTCTCTTCCGCCGACCTCAAGGGCAAGCCCTATCTGCTGTACTTCTACCCTAAGGCGATGACGCCCGGGTGCACCACCGAAGGGTGCACGCTGCGTGACAACTTCGCGGCCTTCAAGCAGGACGGCGTCGAGATCCTCGGTGTCTCCTTCGACAGCCCCGAGAAGAACGCGGAGTTCAAGGCCAAGTACAAGTTCCCGTTTGACCTGCTCTCTGACACGGACCACAAGCTGGCGGTGGAGGTCGGAGCCGCCGACTCCCCGAGCCGTCTGTGGGCCCGCCGGATCTCCTACCTCGTCGGTGCTGACGGCAAGATCATCCGCGCCTACGGCGACGTCAGCCCCGCAAAGCACGCCGCCGAGGTCCTGGCCGACATCAAGGCCGCGGGGCTCGCGGCCAAGTAGACACTGGCAACGCCTCCTGATGGGCCGTGCCCGGCGAGGTGAGAGGTGTGCGTCGCGCCGCCGTGGCGCGGGATCAGCGCCGCCAGGGCAGTATCTTCGGCAGACGGACGCCCGGGATCAGGTCGCGCTCCGGCACCACCCTGATCGCGCGCGGCCGCTCGGGGCAGGCGGCCTCGCACATGCCACAGCCGGTGCACGCCTCCGGGATCACCACCGGTTTGGTTCCGATCAGCCGGATCGCCTCCCCGGGGAACGGGCAGAAGCGAACGCACAGGTCGCACTCCTCGCCGCGGAACGGCCGGCACAGCGTGGGGTTGACCTGGGCGACGCCGATCCGGACCTGCCGCGGCGAGAGGGGACCGGCGAGGGCCGGCTCCGGGCACGCGGCGGCGCAGGGTACCTCGGTGCACACGCGGCAGGGCTCCCGCGCGGCGAGCACGACGGCGACCCGCCGTGGCTCGTCCCGGTGCTGCACGTCGGCCATGAAGATCGCACCCGGGGGGCAGACCGCGACGCACTTCTCGCAACCCGTGCAGGCGTCGAGGTAGGCGGAATCGGGGAGCAGCGCCCCCGGCGGCCGCAGCAGCCGGGCGGGGTCGGGACCTGCTTCCCCGAGGGTGCGCTCGCCGGCTTCCCGGACGAACGAGAGCAGCCCATGGAGCAACTCCTTCCGGCTCAGCGAACGGGGCATGCCTCGTCCTCCGGGACCGCCGCGGCCGGCGGTGCAGGCCAGGGCGTCGGGTCGACCGGCCGGATCTCCGCACCCTCCTGCACCCGGCGCGCCCAGCCCTCGACGTCGAGAGCGCCCTCGGCGGCCGCGCACGCCATGTGCGTGGTCCGGGTGGCGGGGTGGAGGGGTTGCAGGAACGAGCAGCAGTCCTGCTGCGGCATGATCGACAGCTCGTAGGTCCCGGCCCGCTCGGCCAGGGCGATGATCTCCTGCTTGTCGAGGCTGACCAGCGGTCGCAGCACCGGGAGGTGGGCGACCCGGTCGATCGCCGCCAGGTTCTCCAGCGTCTGCGAGGCGACCTGGTTGAGCGACTCACCGGTCACCAGCGCCTGGCAGCGCATCCGCCGGGCGACCCGCTCGGCCACGCGCAGCATCATCCGCCGGTAGAGCACGACCCGGAGCTTCTCGGGGCAGGTCGCCACGATCTCCTGCTGGAGCTCGCCGAAGGGCGCGACCACGAGCCGCGAAGGGCCCTGGTGGCGATTGAGGATGCGGACGATCTCCTCGGCCTTGCGGACCGAGGCCTCCGGGGTGTAGGGCCCGGAGTGGAAGTGCACGAAGTGCGCCTTCGTGCCGCGCTTCATGGCCAGGTAGGCGGCGACGGGGGAGTCGATCCCCCCGGAGAGCAGCACCAGCACCCGCCCCGACGTGCCGACCGGGAGGCCGCCCGGACCTGGGTAGCGCTGTCGGTAGACGTAGATGCCGTCGGTCTGGATCAGGACCTGGACCCACACCTCCGGCCGCTCGAGGTCGACCCGCATGCCGGTCCGCTCCCCGATCAGGCGGCCGAGTCGTGCCGCCACCTGTTGGGAGTTGAGGGGAAACCGCTTGTCGCCCCGCTTGCAGCGGACTCCGAAGGTCTCACCGTGCAGCGCTGAGAGGTTGGCCTCCATCCACCCCTCGAGCTGCTCGTACGTGGTGCCGGCGCGGGCGACCGGGATCAGCGCGTTGAGACCGAAGACGCTCTCCAGCCGCTGCTTGACCGAGTCCCAAGGGATCGGTCGTGCGAACCGGATCACGACGCGGGAGGGGACGGTGATCTCGTCGACCGGTAAGCCCGCGAGAGCGGTGCGTACGTTGCGTGCCAGGGTACGCTCGAAGAAGGGGCGGTTGCCGCCCTTGAGGGCGACCTCGTGGTAGGTCCCGATGACGTGCGAAACCGTCTCCATCCCCCCTCCGCATCGGAGGGTAGCACGGGGAGGACGCGCCTGCGGCTCGAGGCTCCCGGCCTGACGGAAATCGAAGAAGGAGCCGTGGCCGCTCTGGTTCGTCCCCCCTAGGCCCCGGGTCTCAGGTCGCGAGCCTCAGTGCTGCGTCCGCCAGCTCTGGAGGATCTTCATGTAGTTGGCGCGCTCGAGAGCCTGCGGGTTCGGGCAGCTCTGGTGGCTCATCGACCCCAGCGCCTGCGTGAGGGACTCGTACTCGTGCTCCTCGAGCCAGCGCGCCATGCCGTCGACCACCGTCGTCAGCTGTGCGGGCCCGTTGTCGAGCAACGCCGAGACCATCTGCACGGCGCCGGCTCCTGCCATCACCGCCTTGATCGCGTCGAGGTGGGTGTGCACGCCGCCGCTGACGGCGAGCGAGGACTTCACGTGCCCGTAGACGATCGCCAGCCAGCGCAGGCGGAGCAACAGGGTGGGGGAGTGCGAGAGCTGCAGCCGCGGCACCACTTCCAGCGCCTCGATGTCGATGTCGGGCTGGTAGAAGCGGTTGAACATGACCAGACCGTCCGCGCCGGCCTCGCTGAGCTGCTTGGCGAAGTGCGCCATCGAGGAGAAGTACGGCGACAGCTTGACGGCGACCGGGATGCGCACCGCCTCCTTGACGACCCGCACGATGTCGAGGGTCCGGTGCTCGACCTGGTCGCTGGTCTCCCAGGTGTTGGTCGCCAGGTAGTAGACGTTGAGCTCGAGGGCGTCGGCGCCCGCCTGTTCGATGTGGCGTGCGTGGTCGAGCCACCCCGACACGGTCGTGCCGTTGAGCGAGCCGATCACCGGCACGCCCACGGTCTGCTTGATCTTGCGGATCTGCTCGAGGTAGCGGTCCGGCCTGAGGGCGTACTCCTCCGGGCGCGGGAAGTACGAGAGCGCCTCGGCGAAGGAGTCCTCGTGCATCTCGACGTTGTAGAGCTGGCCGAGCTGCTCGTTGGTGATCTGTTCCTCGAAGAGGGAGTGCATGACGATCGCGGAGGCTCCCGCGTCCTCGAGCTGCTTGACGGTGTCGAGATCGTCCACCAGCGGCGAGGCTCCGGGCATGACCGGGTGTGCCAGCTTGAGGCCGAGGTAGGTCGTGGACAGGTCCATGGTCTCCCCCCTTCTAGTTCTCGTGTGGCTCGGTCGCGGGCTCGGCTCCCTCGCTCGCTGCCGGCTCGGGCTTGGGCATCGCCAGCTTGGCCAGGTGCTCGTAGGCGATGAATCGGTTGTTCACCTCGCGCTTGGCCCGCTCCATCAGGTTGCGGAAGTTGGCCGGGTAGAGCTGCTCGACCATGCGGTAGCGGGTCTCGTTGAGGACGTACTTCTCGAGGTCGATCTTGCCGGGCGCGGAGTCCATCTTGAGCGGGCTCTCGCCGCGCGCGATCCGGCGGGGGTCCCAGCGGTACAGCGGCCAGTAGCCACTCTCCACCGCGAGCCGCTGCTGCTCGGGCCCGTAGGCGAGGTCGTAGCCGTGCGCGATGCAGTGGCTGTACGCAACGATGATCGAGGTGCCGGGGTAGGAGTCGGCCTCCTGGAACGCCCGCACCGTCTGGTTGTCCTTGGCGCCGAACGCGACCCGCGCCACGTAGACGTTGCCGTAGGTCATGGCGATCATGCCGAGGTCCTTCTTCGGCGTGTTCTTGCCGGCCATCGCGAACTTGGCGGCGGCGCCCATCGGGGTGGCCTTCGAGGCCTGGCCGCCGGTGTTCGAGTAGACCTCGGTGTCGAGCACCAGCAGGTTGACGTCACGCCCCTGGGCGAGGACGTGGTCGAGGCCGCCGTAGCCGATGTCGTACGCCCAGCCGTCACCGCCCACCGCCCACACGCTCTTCTTGACCAGGTAGTCGGCGATCAGCTCGAGACGGCGCGCCTCCGCGTTCTTGATCCCGGCGAGCTTCTCGCGCAGGGCCGCGACGCGCTGGCGCTGCGCGACGATCCCGACCTCGTCGGACTGTTGCGCCTCGAGCAGGCCGCGGACCAGGTTCTCGCCGAGCTGCGGCGAGAGCTGCTGGAGGAGCAGCCGGGCCAGGTCGGCGTGCTTGTCGATCGAGAGCCGGAAGCCGAAGGTGAACTCGGCGGTGTCCTCGAACAGCGAGTTGTTCCACGCCGGGCCGCGGCCGTCGCGGTTGACCGCGTAGGGGGTCGTCGGCAGGTTGCCGCCGTAGATCGAGGAGCAGCCGGTGGCGTTGCCGATCAGTGCGCGGTCGCCGAACAGCTGGGTGAGCAGCTTGATGTACGGCGTCTCGCCGCACCCGGCGCAGGCGCCCGAGTACTCGAACAGCGGCTCGAGGAACTGCGAGCCCTTGACGTCGACCTTCACCGTGGTGCGGTCGATCTCCGGGAGGTCGAGGAAGAACGCGTAGTTGTCCCGCTCGCTCTCGCGCAGCGGCATCTGCGGGTGCATGTCGATCGCCTTGTGCTTGGGGTTGGACTTGTCCTTGGCCGGGCAGATCATCACGCACAGGGTGCAACCGGTGCAGTCCTCCGGGGCGACCTGGATGGTGTACTTCTTGCCCTTGAACTCGGCCGCCTTGAAGTCGATCGACTTGAACGTCGCGGGTGCTCCGCCGAGCAGCTCCGGGTCGTACACCTTGGCGCGGATCGCGGCGTGCGGGCAGACCAGCGCACACTTGTTGCACTGGATGCAGATCGCCTCGTCCCACACCGGGATCTCGAGGGCGATGTTGCGCTTCTCCCACTTCGTGGTGGCCATCGGCCAGGTGCCGTCGACGGGGAACGCCGAGACCGGCAGCAGGTCGCCCTTGCCGGACATCATCACGGCCGTGACCCGCTTGACGAAGTCGGGGGCCTGCTCGGAAACCGTCGGCGGCATCGGGCGCGTCGTGGTGACCTTCGCCGGGAGCTTCACCTCGTAGAGATGGGCGAGCGTGTGGTCGACGGCGGCGAAGTTCTTCTTCACCACCTCCTCGCCCTTCTTGCCGTAGGTCTTCTTGATCGCCTTCTTGATCTGCTCGATCGCCTCGTCGCGGGGCAGGACGCCGGAGATGGCGAAGAAGCAGGTCTGCATGATGGTGTTGATGCGCACGCCCATGCCGGTGTCCTTGGCCACCTTGTAGGCGTCGATCACGAAGAACTTCAGCTTCCTGTCGATGAGCTGCTGCTGCATCTCGCGCGGGAGCTGGTCCCACACCTCGTCGGGGCCGAACGGCGAGTTGAGCAGGAAGGTTCCGCCCTTGGCCGCGTAGTCGAGCATCTCGTACTTGTCGACGAAGCTGTACTGATGGCAGGCGACGAAGTTGGCGCGGTTGACCAGGTAGTGCGAGCGGATCGGCTTGGGCCCGAAGCGCAGGTGCGAGACGGTGACCGCGCCCGCCTTCTTGGAGTCGTACACGAAGTAGCCCTGGCCCCAGTTGTCGGTCTCCTCGGCGATG
>JBLMXF010000057.1:0-87385 GCA_050257595.1 Acidobacteriota bacterium
CGAGCAGGTGCAGGGCGACCGCGCCGTACCGGCTGGCCGGGTCGGGCGTGACCGCCATCACGAAGAGCACGACGGTGCCTGCGGTGCCCGCGATCGCGATGTGCGCCAGCTTCGGCTCTTCCGCCCGCGTTCGCTGCTGATCGAAGTCGAACATATGCGGCTCAACACGTAGACCGTAGACCGTAGACCGTAGACCGCAGACCGCAGACCGCAGACCGTAGACCGCAGACCGCAGACCGTAGACCGCGTGTCAGGCGTCCTACGAAAACGGTCTTCGGGAACTAGACCTTCTGCCCGCCGAGCGACGCCGTCCCCAGCAGCCCGCCGAGTCCCATCGTCTCGACGGCCGAGGACGGCACGATGACCATGGAGCCCTTTTCCTTGATCGCCTCGTAGAGCATGTTCATCGCGCGCAGGTGCATGGCAACCGGGTTCGTCCGGTAGTGCTCCGAAGCCTGGGCGAAGAGGGCGGCGATCTCGGTCTCGGCGGTGCCCAGGATGATGCGCGCCTGCCGCTCGCGCTCCGCCTGCGCGCGCCGCGACATGGCATCTTCGAGCTCGGAGGGGATGCGCACGTCACGGATCTCCACCGACTGGATGGTGATCCCCCACGGGTTGGTCTTCTCGTCAAGGATCCTGGCCAGTTCCTGGCCGAGCTTCTCGCGCTCGGTGATCATCTCCGCCAGGTCGTGTCGCCCGATGGCCTCGCGCAACCCGGTCTGGGAGGCGAGGAAGATCGCGTCGAAGTATGACTGCACCTCGAGGATCGCCTTCTCCGCATCCCACACGAGCCAGAACACGATGGCGTCGACGTTGACGGGGACCGTGTCGCGGGTCAGCGCCGACTCCGCCGTCACATCGGTGGCGCGCACCCGCTGGTCGACGAGGTGCGAGAGAACGTCCACCACCGGGATGACCCAGAAGACTCCGGGCCCTCGCAGGCCGCGGTACCTGCCGAACCGGAGGATCACCGCCTTTTCCCACTGATCGACCACCTTGATCGCGAACATCAGGTAGAAGCCTAGGATCACGGCGGGGAGAAGCACCAGAGGGATCAGCTCCGAGCGATGCAGGCCCTCGTCAAGAACCACCGCGCCGATCGCTCCGGCCGCCCACACGATCGCGGCGGCGGTCGCCGAGACGCCGTTGACGACACGACGGCCAGCGCTTCCCGGACGGCCGGTCGCCGGCGATCCCGATTCCTGGGTTGGCTTGTCTTCCTTCTCCCTCTTCTTGGACACCGGGATGATGGGAATCATCGCGTCCTCCCCTGTGGCGGCCTCGGAGCACAGCGGGCGGTCGCCAGGAACCAGGTGTAGGTGGCCAGACACAGGCCCAGAATCAACGCCACGCCTGGAGCGGAGACCACTCCGGAGACCTCGGCGACCACGCCGCCCGCGAGCAGCAGGACGGCGACCACACGCAACACCACGCTCACCGCTGGGCCTCCAGGCGTTCGCGGAGCTCCGCGATAACCGCCTCGAGTGACAACCCCAAGGCCGCTGCGCGGGCGGCCAGCTCGTCGGCGAACTGGACGGTCTGCCGGCGCTGCTCGAGCTCGTCCCGCGTCACGTGCACCGGCGCCACGAACGTTCCGGAGCCCTGTTGAGTGCTGAGAGCGCCACGGATCTCCAGTTCCTTGTACGCCTTCGCCACCGTGTTGAGGTTGACCTTGAGCTCCACGGCGAGCGCCCGAACAGTGGGAAGCTGATCCCCGGGCATCACCGCGCCGGTGGCGATACCACCGAGGATCAGATCGATGATCTGGCGGTAGAACGGCACACCGGAGGCCGTGTCAAGACGGAAGGCGATGGCCATGGGGATCAGTCTGTGTAATAGTTCATTATGACATTCATACGATACGCTCGCGCGCCGGGTTTGTCAAGTCCGACACTCCGGGTGGTGTGCTGCCCGAATCCTCTCCCTCGTCCGGCGGTCGGCCGGCCTTCACCACCCGGGGACACGGAAGGGATTGACGTTCGATCCGGTTGTCCCCGGGTCGGAGGTGATACGGTGAGCGTCGTGGCGGACATCATCGACATCGGCGTCGTCGGGGCAGGACCGGTGGGCCTCGAGGCCGCCATCCGCGCGTCCCGCGCCGGGCTGGTCGCCCGGGTGTGGGACCGCGGCCCGCTCGCGGCCTCGGTGGTCGACTACCCGGTCAACATGGTCTTCTTCACCACCAACGAGCTGCTCGAGATCGGCGACCACCCGCTGGTCTCGCTCGGGCCGAAGGCGACTCGCCGGGAGGCTCTCGACTACTACCGCAAGGTGGCGGAACGGGAGGGTCTCGACGTCCGGACCCACATCGAGGTCGTACGCGTCGAGCACCGCGGCGGCACCTTCAGGGTCGTCACCCGAGACGCCGCCAGAGAGGCCGCGCTCACATGCCGGAACGTGGTGATCGCCACCGGCTACTACCAGTCCCCGCGCCTGCTCGGCATCCCGGGTGAGGGGCTCCCCCACGTCAGCCACTACTACCGCGAGCCCCACCCCTACTGGCGCCGCAAGGTGGTCATCGTCGGGGCCGGCAACAGCGCCGCCGAGGCGGCGCTCGAGCTCTGGCGCGCCGGAGCGGAAGTCACCATGGCGATCCGGGGCGAGACCGTCCGCTCCACCGTCAAGTACTGGGTGCGCCCCGACCTCGAAAACCGGATCCGGGAGGGCAGCATCGCGGCATTGTTCGGCGCCACCGTCGAGGCGATCGACGACACGAAGGTGACGGTCCGGCAGGGCGCGACACGCAGCGAGCTGCCGGCACACGCGGTGCTGCTCCTCGTCGGCTTCGTTGCGGACGCCTCCCTTGCGCGGTCGGCCGGCGCCATGGTGCGGCCGGACGGCAGCGTCGTGCTCGACCCCACCACGTTTGAAACCACGGTTCCCGGCCTCTTCGTGATCGGCTCGGCCGGGTTCGGCGAGCGGACCGGCGAGGTGTTCATCGAGAACGGCCGGCTCCATGCCCGGGCGGCGGTGGCGGAGATCAGTCGGCGGCTGGCGGGAACGTTGCGGTGACCCGGGCGCCGGGGCGAGCGGTCGCCAGGACCACGCCCGCGACCACCAGCCCGCCACCGCCAAGGAGGGACAAGGTCAGGGGATCCTGACCGAGCGCAACCGAGACCACGGCCGCCGCCACCGGCTCGAAGGCGAGGACGATCGCGGTGACCGAGGCCGAGAGCACCTGCTGCACCGCCGTCATCGCCCAGAACGCGAACACCGTGGCGAGGACGGCGCAGAGGACGATTGCGGCCCCGAGCCGGGCCGTGGGGACGAACCGCCACCGTTCGATCCCCGCCACCGGCACCGCGATCGCGGCCGTGACCACGACCTGGATCGCGCTCGCCCGCGCCGGAGCGATTACCCGGACGGTCCACTGCAGGAGCAGCACATGTGCCGCAAACGCCAGGGCACACCCCACCGTGAGGAGATCTCCGAGAGTGAGCGGCCTCGCTTCCGGGCGCAGGAGGATGGCGAGGCCGACACACGTGAGAAGCGCCCCCAGCCAGACCGGCGCCCCCGGCCGCGCGATCCCCACCGCCGGCTCGACCAGCGGCACGAGGACCACGGCGAGCGCGGTGATGAAGGCCGAACGAGCCGGGGTGGTGGTCGCCAGCCCCCAGGTCTGCAGGGTGTAGCCGGCGAACAGCGCCACTCCGCACAAGGCGGCCCGGCGTTCCCCGCGGTGACCCCATCCGGAGCCGACGAGCGGCAGCACGAGCACGCCCGCGGCACCGAACCGGAGCGCCAGAAAGGTGAGGGGTCCGCAATCGGCGAGGGCGGCTTTGACCACCGGGAATGTGGCACCCCAGGTCGCCGCGGTCGCGATCAGGAGCATGACGGCACGACTCTTCGACATTGCCGGTAGGGTATACGTTCCGGTCGGCTCCGGCGTGCCGGCCGGTCCGGCGGCCCCGCCGCAAGGTATGATGACCGCGCACCGACCGGCGGAGCGATCCGGGATCGCCGGCCGTCAGGCGATGGCGCGGGGAATTGAGGTTCGACGATGGACGACGTTGTCGTGGTGGGCGTCGCGGGCGGCACGGGGTCGGGCAAGACCACCGTGGCCGACGCCATCGTGTCCCGGATCGGTGCCGAGCGGATCGCCTTCCTGCAACATGACAGCTACTACCGCGACCTCCACGGCGCCGCCGACCACGTCCTCCTGCATCACAACTTCGACCACCCCGACGCCCTCGAGAGCGAGCTTCTCATCGAGCATATCCGGCGCCTCAGGGGCGGTCACGCGGTCGAGGTACCGGTCTATGACTTCACCCGGCATGTGCGGACCGTCCACACCCGGCGCGTGGAGCCCCGGCGGGTCGTTCTCGTCGAGGGGATCCTGATCTTCGCGGAGCCCGCGATGCGCACCGTTTTCGACATCAAGATCTTCGTCGACACGGACGCCGACCTCCGCTTCATCCGCCGCCTGCGGCGTGATATCAGCGAGCGCGGACGCAGCGTGGAGAGCGTGGTGTCGCAGTACCTCGAAACCGTCCGCCCCATGCACCTCGAGTTCGTCGAGCCGTCCAAACGCTGGGCCGACCTGATCATCCCCGAGGGCGGGTTCAACGCGGTCGCTCTCGACGTGGTGTGTGCCCGCGTCGAAGCGTTGCTCCAACAGACCACTCCATGACCGTGCGCCGAATCTTCCCGGTCGCCTCGGGTAAGGGTGGCGTCGGCAAGAGCACCTTCGCCACCAACTTCGCCCTCGTGCTCTCCCGTGTCGCCCCCACTGCGCTGATCGACCTCGACCCCGGCACCTCCTCGATCCGCAACACGATCGACGCCCCGGTCGAACGCGACCTCTATCATTTCTTCCGGCGCGCCGAGCCTCTCGAGCGATGTCTGACCCCGCTCCCGCCCTCGCTCGACCCCCATGGCCGGTTTCGCGACTTCACCTTCGTCGCCGCGCCCACCCACGCCATGGAGGAGTTCACCAATCTCTCCGAATCCCACCGCTTTCGCCTCATGCGCGCGATCAACGCCCTGCCAGTGACCTACGCGGTGATCGACCTGCGCGCCGGCATGGACTCGAACGTCCTCGACTTCCTGCCCCACTCGAACTCCGGCATCCTCGTCTTCACGCCGCACCATCCGGCGGCGACGATGGCCGCCGCCGACATCGTGAAGTCGCTGCTCTTCCGCAAGTTGCGGCTGATTTTCGCGACCGAGGGGCCGCTCGCCAGCGAGTTCCGGACCACCCACCAGCTGCGCACCATCAACGCCCTCCTCGACCAGGTCGAGGACGCCTACGACGACCGCATCGCCAACCTCGACGCCTTCCTCAAGGAGCTCCTCGAGGCCTTCGGAGACGTCGGGCTAGTCCAGGCGCTCGCCGAGAACGTCGCATCCTTCGGGGTCTTCTACGTTCTCAACATGTTCGACGGGGTGAGGGAGTCGTTTGAGACCGCCGTCTCGCCGTTCGTGCGCTCGCTCCAGCGCGACGTCTCGGCCCACCTCACCATCCACAACCTTGGCTGGATCGTGGCGTCGGATCAGGTCCATCAGGCGAACTGTCGCCGCCGACCGGTGGTGATCGGGACGGAGGCGCGAGGTCCAGAAGCGCGGGATCCGGTCCGCGAGGAGCTCGCCAGCCTCGAAGCCTCGCTCGGCCTGGCCCCCCGCCCCACCCCCCGCCGCGCCGTCGACTATCTGGCCTCGCTCGATCCCGAGGGCGCTCTCCTCGAACAGCTCGAGCTCCTCAACGCCATGCATCGCGACGGCGCGTCCCTGCAGGTGCGCGACAATTTCGCGTACGTCGCCCGCCGCGCACTTCACGTCCTGCGCGCTTTCCCCGCCGACGCCTTCGGCCAGCGTCGCCTCCTCACACCGCTCGAGCTGTGCGAGGCCCTTCTGTCTTCGGGATCCCTCTCCGCTACTCCCGGGGACGACGCCGACGCTGGCGCAACTCCTCTTCCTTGAACATAAAGCGGATGGAGTGCTTGTAGATCATCAGGTTGGGGCCGTCGGTCCGGTTGAGCTTGATGCAGTCCTTGTCGTACCACTCGATCCAGCCGTGCAGCTCGGAGCCGTCGTCGAGCATCACGACCATCGCCGTCTTGTTCTGCATCTGCTTGAGGAAGTAGTAGTTCTCGGCGTTGGTCTGCTCTGGTGGCGCCTGCTTGCGGTGCATCATCGTCCGCATCGACGTGCGATCAGTGACCTCGGAAATCGAGGGTCGGATCAGACGACGAGTCGTGAGGGAATCGCCCCCACCGCGACCGGACTCACTCATGTCAGGACCATCAACTCCACCCACTATAGCACCGGATGGGCCGTCGACACAGGCTACGGATGACGGCGGAGGAAAGTTTACCGGGGGGCGTCCTGACGCGGAGACCGCGCCGCAGCCTCGGGTGCCTCGTGGGCCAGGCAGCACATCAGACGCCCGCACATGCCTGAGATCCGCGAGGGTGAGAGCGACAGGTTCTGCGCTTTGGCCATCCGGATCGTGACCGACGCGAAGCGCGCCATGAACGTCGAGCAGCACAGCGTCCGGCCGCATGGTCCCCAGCCGCCGCTCGCCCTCGCCTGGTCGCGCACCCCGATCTGACGCAACTCGACCCGCCTCCTCGTGCGCCGACCGAGGTCACGGAGGAGTTCGCGGAAGTCGACCCGTTCCTCGGCCGCGAAGGTGACGATCAGGACGTCGCGGTCGAGGGGCACGATGGCGGTCACCGGCCGCATCGCCAAGCCGAGTTCTGCCGCACGCACGCGGCAGAAGCTGAGCGCGTCCCGCTCCAGGTGCACCAGCTCTCGGGTCCGCTCGACGTCCGCCTCGCTGGCCGCCCGAACGACCGTTCCCACGGCTCGCGCGCAGCATGTCGGCAGGACCGGCACGCGGAAGGTTTCGACCTGGCCCACGCGCTCACCGTCCGGGGTGGCCACCACGCACCACATCCCCTCCTCGACCGAAACCGCGTCCGCCACGGTACAGACCTGACCCGGCAGGTCAGGGGTGAAGCACAGCCGGATGAGCCGACGGCGCGGTTCGTCGACGACTGGACACACCTGCACGTTCATCGGCCACCGTCCTCTCGCGCGAGGGCAGCGTCGGCCGCGGCCACGGCCTCGGCTTGCGCCGTCCGAGCGGCACGCAGTCGGTCGGCCAGCGCCCGGTCATGGAGCGCCAGGATCTCGGCCGTCAGGACGGCGGCGTTGCGCGCCCCGGCCCTGCCAACCGCGACCGTGGCCACCGGGATCCCGCCCGGCATCTGGACCGTCGAGAGGAGGGCGTCGAGGCCGTCGACCAGACCGCCCTGGAGCGGCACACCGATCACCGGCCGGACCGTGGCCGCCGCGACCACGCCGGCGAGATGCGCAGCCATCCCGGCGGCACAGATGAAGACCTCGACACCGCCGGCTTCACCTTCGTGCACCAGCTCGAGGGTGCGTTCCAGCGAGCGGTGGGCGGACGCGACGTGCGCCTGCCACGAGACGCCGAGAGCGTCGAGCTCGGAGGCGGCGGCCTTGACCACCTCCCAGTCGCGCGGAGAACCGATCAGAATCATCACCGACTTCGGCACGTCATCCCCCCCCGATATCGCGGCGGAACTGCATCCCGTCGAAGTGCACCTGTCCCATCGCCTGGTACGCCGCGCCGACCGCCTCGGTCACGCCCGCACCCCGCCCGACAACGGACAGCACCCGTCCACCCGCCGTCACCAGCCGGCCCTCCTGCACCGCGGTCCCGGCGTGGAACACGAGCACTCCGGGCAGGGCAAGGGCGTCGGCGAGCCCGCCGATCGCGTCGCCGCGCCGCGGCGAACCCGGGTAGCCGTCGGCCGCCGCCACGACGCAGGCGCACGCCTCTTTCTTCCAGGAGATCCGCAGGCCGCCGAGCGCACCCTGGGCGGCGGCCCGCAGGAAGGGGAACAGGTCGTCCTCGATCCTCGGGATCACGGCCTGGGCCTCGGGGTCGCCCAAGCGGCAGTTGAACTCGAGGAGCCTGGGGCCCTCGGACGTCAGCATCAGCCCTGCGTACAGGATGCCGCGATACGGGCGACCCTCCTGGGCCATGCCTGCCAGTGTGGGACGGACGATCTCCCTCATCACCCGGCCCGCGAGCTGGGGAGCCAGAGGTGCCGGCGAGAAGGAGCCCATGCCGCCCGTGTTGGGCCCGCGATCCCCGTCCTCGAGCCGCTTGTAGTCCCGGGCCGACGCGAGCGGGAGCGCAGTGGTGCCGTCAGCGATCACCATGAACGACACCTCGTCGCCGCTCAGGCACTCCTCGATCAGCACCCGTTCGCCCGCGGTGCCGAAGGCACGCTCCTCGAAGAAGCGCACCATCGCGCGGTCCACCTCCGGCGTGGAGTGACACACCACCACACCCTTGCCCGCGGCCAAGCCATCGGCCTTGAACACCACGGGCAGACCGATCTCTCGTACTGCCGCCGCCGCCTCGTCGCGGGTGCCGACCACCTTCGCCCGACCGGTGGGAATCCCGTGGCGAAGGCAGAACTCCTTGGTGAAGACCTTGCTCCCCTCCAGCTCGGCGGCCATGCGGCTCGGTCCGCACAGCGCCAGTCCCCGCCGCGAGAACTCGTCGGCGATGCCGAGAACGAGAGGAAGCTCGGGACCCACCACCGTGAGGTCAATCCGCAGCGAGGCCGCAAACTCGGCGAGCTCGGCGGTGGCGTCGGCCGGGATCGGCACGCAGGTGGCGACCGCGGCGATCCCGGGGTTGCCGGGCGCGGCGTAGAGCTCGTCGAGCCCCTCGGCCCGCGACAGCTTCCACGCGAGCGCGTGCTCCCGCGCCCCACTCCCGACGATCAGCACCCTCACGCGCGCGCCCCTTTGATCAGGCTGGCCTGGAGGAGCGAGAGGCAGGCGGTTTCCACCACGTCGCGCGCCGAACAGCCCCGGGAGAGGTCGTTGGCTGGCCTGGCCAGCCCCTGCAAGAGCGGCCCGAGCGCGCGCGCACCACCGAGTCGTTCGGTCAACTTGTAGCCGATGTTACCAGCATCGAGGTCGGGGAACACGAGCACGTTGGCACGGCCGGCGACGCTCGACCCCGGCGCCTTGCGCCGGCCCACGCTGGCCAGCAGCGCAGCGTCGGCCTGAAGCTCGAAGTCGAAGGAGAATCTCACCTTGCGGGCCGAGAGGATGGCCCCGGCCTGACGTACCTTGTCGACGTCGGGATGGTCGGCGGACCCCTTGGTCGAGAACGACAACAGGGCGACACGGGGAGATGCCCCGACCACCGCATGGAAGGTGGCGGCGGCGCCGATCGCGACGTCCGCGAGCTGCTCGGGATCGGGATCCGGCAGCACCGCGCAGTCGGCGAAGCCCAGCAGGCCGTTCTCACCCCAGCGGGGGTCCGGATGTGCCATGATGAACGACGACGACACGGTCTTCATCCCGGGTGCCACCCCGATCGAGTGGAGCGCGGCGCGTACTGTGTCGGCGGTGGTGCGTACCGCACCGCCGATCGAGGCGTCGCACACGCCCGTGGCGACCAGCATCGACGCGAAGTAGAGGGGGTCGCGCAGCGCCTCGCTGGCCTGCTCGCGCGTCCACCCCTTGGCAGCCCGACGGTCATGCAGCCGGTTGACCAGTTCGGCGCGCCGAGCGTCGGTGTCCGGGTCGACCACCTCCACGCCTCGACGGCGCAGGGCCGTGTGGGCCTCGCCTTGTTTCGCCGCCGCGCAGAGCAACGTCACGGCGGCGATCTCGTCGCCGCGCAGCGTTTCGGCTGCCTCGATGACGCGGGGGTCCTCACCCTCGACGAGCACGACCCGACCCGCCACCGCCCTCGCCCGCGCGGGAAGTTCTTCCAGAAAGCCCATCGCGACCTCCTCGACGGCACATTGTACGCCGACTCACGAGGGCTTCATGTTCCCGTCAGACTGCCTCATGCATTGTCTGATGGTTGCCACGTGATGACGAACAGCCGGCATTTGCAGGGTGCCCATGACATCGCTTGCGAGGCCGACCGCAGGTGACGCCTCGCAACGACGGGAGCTTCCAGTCGCCCCGATGATCATGCTCGCGGTGCCGGTGTCCTCGACCGGCATCCCCTCGTGGCAGCCCTCCCTCCATGGCGGGTGTCCGGGACCGTGTCCGAGCCGCCACCCCGAGCCAGCACAGAGCCTCCTCGACGGCCCACGTCGGCCTGCCGCGCGGTCCCGGATGCAGGGCAGAAGGCAGCGTGCCCGGCCACGTTCGGGCGCAGGAGCCGACCGCGTCCATCCCCAGCGCTCGGGTACCCCTTGACAACATGTCAGATAAAGACGATCATGTTACTCATGAATAGTACGGAGGCTTATCGCCTGGAGGCGCTGCTCGAACTTGCGGCGGCGTACCCACGGCCACTCACGGCCACCTCGGTGGCGCGGCGGCGAGGCGTGCCCGAGGCCTTTCTCGCGCGCCTCCTCGCCGGGCTCTCGCGTGCGGGTGTGGTCGCCGCCGTCCGCGGTCCCGGCGGCGGGGTCCGCCTTGCGCGTCCACCGGAGACCATCGAACTCGCCACCCTCCTGCCCTCGTCGCGGCCGAGCGAGGTGGGTGGACCGGCCGTCCGCTGGCTGGTCGCCTCCCTCGCCGAAGGGCGAGCCCGCGTACTCCGTTCCCTCACGCTGGCCTCGCTCCTGCGCGTCGAGCGCGAGCAGGCAATGCACCCCGACTTCGTGATCTAGGAGGTCACCCATGCGAATCGCCAACGACGTCACGCAGTTGATCGGCAACACACCTCTGGTCCGGCTCAACCGGGTGACCACCGGCGCGGTCGCCACGGTGGTCGCCAAGCTGGAGTTCTTCAATCCCGCCCACTCGGTGAAGGATCGCATCGGCGTTGCCATGGTCGAGGCGATGGAGGCAGACGGGCGACTCACGCCCGGCGTCTCGGTCCTCGTCGAACCGACCTCGGGCAACACCGGGATCGCGCTGGCCATGGTGGCGGCGGCCAAGGGCTACCGGTGCATCCTCACCATGCCCGAGTCGATGTCGATCGAACGCCGCAAGGTGCTCCGCTTGCTCGGCGCCGAGCTTGTCCTCACCCCCGCATCCACTGGGATGAAGGGCGCGATCCGGCGTGCCTTCGAGCTCGTCGACGAGATTCCCAACGCGGTGATCCCACAGCAGTTCGAGAACCCGGCCAACCCGGCCGTCCACGAGCGCACCACCGCCGAGGAGCTGTGGCGCGACACCGACGGCGGCATGGACATCTTCGTCGCCGGTGTCGGCACCGGCGGCACCCTCACCGGGGTAGGCCATGTGTGGAAGGCCCGCCGCCCCGCGACACGGATGGTCGCCGTGGAGCCCACGCACTCAGCGGTGATCTCCGGAGGCCCGCCCGGCCCGCACAAGATCCAGGGGCTCGGCGCGGGCTTCATCCCCGCCAACCTCGACACCCAGGTGATCGACGAGGTCGTCCAGGTGACCAACGACGAGGCGTTCGTCATGGCGCGCCGAATGGCTCGCGAGGAGGGCATCCTGGCCGGGATCTCCTCGGGGGCCGCCTGTCATGCCGCCGTCCAGGTCGCCTCCCGCCCCGAGAACGCCGGCAAGCTCGTGGTTTTCGTCGTGCCGTCGACCTCCGAGCGCTACATCTCGACCGACCTGTTCGCCGGCCTGGAGTAGGCGCAGCCGGCACGCCCGCCGTCACCGCCGGCGGGACCGCGCGCCGGTCCGTCCCCACGCTCAGCGCAGGCTGTCCAGGGGCTGGAAATTGATGATGGCGTCCTGCGGGATGTCGGCGAGGCGGGCGAGTGCGAGCGCCCAGGTGTCGAAGTCGAGGTGGCGTGGGTGGTGGGCATCGGACGCCAGCAGGAAGCGACACCCGCTCTCCCGGGCGATCCGGAGCAGCGGCGGGTCGGGATCCTGGCGCCGCGGAAACCCGTTGATCTCTACCAGTACGCCGGTGGCGGCGGCGGTCTGGAAGACGACCTCCCAGTTTGCCCGGACCCCCCCGCGTCGCGCGAACATCCTCCCCCGCGGGTGGGCGAGCGCCCACACGCCGGGCTCCTCGAGGGCACGGCAGAGCCGCGCGGTCTGGTCGCGGCGGTCGCCGAGCTCGGTGTGCACCGCCGCGATCACCATGATCCCCGAACGCGCGGGGCGCGGCAGGTCGAGTCGGCCGTCCGCCAGGATCTCGGCCTCGAGGCCCTGGACGAGGGTGACCTCGTCGCCATGCCGGCGGTTCCACGACTCCACCGCGCGTCGCTGGAGCGCCACGCCCTCGCTGTCGAGACCGTTGACGCAGGCCAGCCCCCGGCTGTGGTCGCTCACCACCGCCCACGACGCCCCCCGGCGCTGGCAGGCTCGCGCCATCGCATCGAGAGTCGCTGCCCCGTCGGACGCCCGGGTGTGCCAGTGAACGGCGCCGCGCAGATGCCGGGGATCGGGGCCTTCGCCGGCAAGGACCACCCGCACCTCGGCGGCGGCGAGGAAGCCCTCGCGCGTGTGTCCATTTTGGCTGCGGTGCGGCCCTGCCAGACGCTCCACCGCGGCCGACAGCGCATCGGCGGAGAGCGCCGAGCGGAGCATGGCGACGACCGGCAACGTCTCGAGCGGGACGGTGGCGGGCAGGCGTCGTTGCCGGCCCAGTTCGGTCGGGTGGTCGAAGACCGCGTACGCGGCGCGCAGGAGGGCGAGGCGCTCCTCCCCCGGCGGGTGGCTTTCGGCCAAGTCGAAGAGCGCACGGGCGAGAGGCGCGTTGGCGATCACCACGGCAGGGTACTCCAGGCTCAAGGCTCGGGGCTGGGGCCGCATGGTAGGGTGGCGCATGCACCGGTTGCTCCTGGTTGACGGCCACTCCAACCTCTACCGGGCGTTCTACGCCATCCGCGCGCCACTGACCGCCCCGGACGGCACCCCCACGGGCGCCGCCTTCGGGTTCCTCCTCATGCAGCACAAGCTCCTCCGCGACCTCCGGCCCACGCACGTGGCCGTCGCGTTCGACAGCGGCCGTGAGACCTTCCGGACCCGCATGGACGAGCGCTACAAGGCGCAGCGCCCGGCCATGCCGGACGACCTCGAGGCCCAGATCCCGCTCGCCCTCGAGGCGCTCCGGCTCCTCGGCGTCGCCGTCCTCCAGCAGGAGGACGTCGAGGCCGATGACATCATCGGCACGCTCGCCCGTGACGGCGCCGAGGCCGGTTTCGAGGTCGTCATCGCGTCGACCGACAAGGACCTCATGCAGCTGGTCCGCGACCCCTCGGTGAAGATGTGGCACACCCGCCTCGAGCGGATGCTCGACGAGCGGGGCGTCGAGGAGGTATTCGGTGTCCCGCCCTCCCAGGTCGCCGAGGTCCTCGCCATCATGGGCGACAGCTCCGACAACGTGCCGGGCTGCCGGGGGATCGGCGAGAAAGGGGCGCGCGAGCTGATCCGTCGCTGGGGGAGTGTCGCCGAGGTCTATGCCCACTTTGACGAGATCACACCGCCACGGGCGCGCACCGCCCTTGGACAGCACCGGGCCGACGTCGAGCTCTCCCGCGAGCTGGTCAGGATCCGCACCGACCTCGAGTTGGGCGTCGAGCCCGGCCAGTTCGCGGTTCGGTCCCCGAGCCGCGCCGAGCTGGCCGGCTTCTACCGTCGCCTAGGTTTCACCTCCCTCCTCGGCGAGCTCGCAGAGGAGGGCACCGGGCCGACAACCGCCACCGTGGCGGTCGAGACGGGGGACCTCGCCGCACTGGCGGCTAGGCTGGCCGCCGGGGAGCGGTGCGCCGTCGCCCTGTCGGGTGGGAGCCTCGCCGTGTGCGACGGGGGGGGCTGTCTGCAGGGCTCAGGCGAGCCTGCCGCTCTCGCCGCGCTCCTCGCGCCGCACCTCGGCAGGATCTGGTGTCACGACGCCAAGGCGCTGCTCGCCGCGGTCCGCGACAGCGGTGCCGAACCGGCCGGCAGTGCGGACGACACCATGCTGGCCGGCTACCTGCTCGCTCCCGGCGATCCGGTTGATCTGGTCAGCGTGTGCGGCCGGGTGGGCGTCGCCGGCCCGATCCCGCGGGACGACCCCGCGGCGCAGGCCGAGGCGGTGACCCGAGCCGCGCCGGCGCTCGTCGAACACATCGCGGCCGCCGGGCTCGAGCGCGTCTATCGCGACCTCGAGCGACCGCTGGTGCCGGTCCTCGAGGCCATGGAGCGGCGTGGCATCCGCCTCGACACCGGGGCGCTGGCCGGCCTGTCCCGCCGTCTGGAAGCGTCGCTCGCCGAGCTCGAACGCGAGATTCACGACGAGGCCGGCGAGCCCTTCAACCTCAACTCGCCGCAACAGCTCGCCCATGTCCTGTTCACCGTTCGCGGCCTTCCCGTCCTGCGCAAGACGAGCAAGACCCGCCTGCCCTCCACCGACGCCGACGTGCTCGCCGAACTGGCGGCGCGCGGCCATCGGCTGCCGGCGCTGCTGCTCGACTATCGGGAGCAGGCCAAACTGAAATCCACCTACGTCGACGCCCTCCCCCGCCAGGTCGCGGCCGATGGCCGGGTCCACACCCGTTTCAATCAGGCCGTCGCTGCCACCGGCCGCCTCTCCTCATCGGATCCCAACCTCCAGAACATCCCGATCCGCACCGAACTCGGCCGCGAGGTACGGCGCGCCTTCGTTGCCGACCCCGGCCACGTGCTCCTGGCGGCCGATTACTCGCAGGTCGAGCTCCGGGTCCTCGCTCACCTCTCCGAGGATCCCTCGCTCGAGCTGGCCTTCGCGGCTGGCGAGGACATCCACCGCGCGACCGCGTCGCTCGTTTTCGGCCTCGCCCCGGAGCTGGTCTCGGCCGAACACCGGCGCGCCGCCAAGACCATCAACTTCGGCCTCGTCTATGGGATGAGCACGTTTTCCCTGGCCCGCGACCTGGGTGTCGGCAACGCCGAGGCGCAAGCCATCGTCGATGCCTACTTCGAGCGCATGCCGCGAGTCCGCGAATTCCTCGAGGCCACCAAGGAGAGCGCGCGGAAGACCGGCATGGTGTCGACGCTGTTCGGGCGGATCCGCCGCATCGCCGGCCTCGACGCCCGCAACGCTCAGGTCCGGGGCAACGCCGAGCGGATGGCGATCAACGCGCCGGTCCAGGGCACGGCCGCCGACCTCATCAAGCTCGCCATGATCCGTCTCGCGGCGGAGCTCGCCGAACGCAGGCTGCCCGCGGCACTGCTCCTCCAGGTCCACGACGAGCTCATCCTCGAGGTGGCGAGCGAGGCGGTGGATCACCTGCGCGACCTGGCCCGATCGGTGATGGAGACCGTTGTCCCGTTGCGCGTCCCGCTCAAGGTGGACATCGGCGTCGGCACGTCGTGGGCGGACGCCAAGGAGTAAGATAGCCGCATGCGCCCGGCGGTGGCCCTCATGCTCCTCGCGGCGGCTCCGGCCCTGGCCCAAAAACCGTGGGAGCTGCGCGTCGACCTCCCGATCGCGGTTCCCATCGAGCTCCCGGCCGTACCGGCGACGAACCCTTTTGCCGCCCCGCTCTCCTCGCCGCCGACCTACGCCGCCACCCCCTTGCGGGAGAAGTTCAACGCCAGGGTCGAGGTTCAGGGTGCGGCCTACATCGACGCCGCTGGCGCGTGTCGCCGCGTGGTCTTCACCCGGTTGCCGCTCCCGGGAATGAGCGCCGAGCTCCAGCAGACGGTCATGGAGACGGATTTCACGCCGGCCCGACAGGTCGGCCAGAGCACCCCGACGTGGGTCACCTTTTCCACCGAGCTCGCAGGCCGCATCAAGGAAGGTCGGGTCGCCCGCCTGCTCGCGGTACCGCCAACCCCGGTCGATCCGCCGGTCGCCGACGAGAGCAGCCCGCCGGCGCCCGATGTCCGCGATCTTGCTCTCCCCGCCACGCCGGTCGAGCAGGTCGACCAGGCCCCGGCTCCCAAGCGCTTCCGCGCCCGGCTCGACAGCCGAACCTGGCTCCAGAAAGTCCGGATTCTCGTCGAGGTCAGCCCTCAGGGGCGATGCACCCGAGTCGTCTTCCTCTCCTGCCCGGACGGACTGCGCCCGTGGCTCCTGGCCTCGCTCGGCGAGTGGACGTTCCAGCCGGGAAGGCGCGGCAGCGCACCGGTGGCCGCGTGGACCACACTCGACGGGGAGGTCGAGGTGTCGATCAACGGCTTCGACTCGGATGCCCTGCGCATCATCCCGCGGAGTTCGTACCCCCGCGGTTCCGCAGCACCCGACGCCGCTCGCCCTCCCTCCGAGTAACGCGCTCGCCGTCGAGCCACTCCAGGATCGGGATGGCCAGCTTGCGGGTGAGAGCGAAGCGGGCCTTGAACTGGCCGACATCGAACGCCTCGACACCCCAATCCCGCACCGAGCGGGCGATCTCGTCGAGGAGCTCGCGGTGCAGCACCCACTTGCCTCCGACCCTCGCCAGCCGCCGGTGATCGATGAGGGCGCGGACCAGCCCCTCGACCACCTTCGGCCGGGCGCCGAGCCGGGCCGCGGCCTCCTCCGGCGAAGGGGCATCGAGACCCGCCTCCCGGTAGAGCGCCTCCACGCGAGCGGTCAGTTCGTCCTCGATCGGGCCCACGCCACCCGCCACGGCTCGTCCGGCGCTCTCGCGCAGGACGCCGGAGCGGCGGAAAACCTCGAGATAGAAGTCTCGTAGAGGCGCGGCACCGTCGGGCAACACGCGTGAGGTCAGTTCGGCGAGCGGGACACCGGTGGCACCCGCGGCCTCGAGCAGCGCGCGCGCGGCCTTCTCGACGGCGGCCACCTCTCCCGAGTCGATCAGCACGGCTGGGCGCCCTCTGACGGCCGTCACGGCGCCGCCCGCGACCAGCCGTCCGAGGTCCGCCTCGAGGACCGTCGAGGAGAAGCCCAGCCGTGCGGCCACCTCGTCCACGGTCACACCGTTGGGGCCCGCCTCCCTGATCCACCGGGCCAGCGCGGCGAGGCGGTCGGCGACGGGATCCGGCAACGACGGGAGCTGGGCGGCCTCGCTCCGGCGCAGGCGGGGCGGGTGGGTGTCACGGACCGTGCCTCCTCCCAGAGTGCGGGCCGGCGACACGCGTCGCAGGATCACCCGGTCGCCGGGCGCCGCGAAGACCCCGTGCGCGAGCCTCACGATCACCACGCCCTGTCCCCCTGGTCCCACGCCGTCCGGCTCGATCCGGACGACCCGCGCCAGCACCCGGGCGGCGAGGATGTGCAGCCAGACCTCCTGCCCTTCGGCGAGCGGCTCCGCTCCGCCCAGCAACCGGACGTGCACCGCGAGCCGGTCGCTGGCCCGCCACGGCCCCTTACCGAGCAGCTGCTCGCCGCGGGGAATCTCCTCCACGCTCGCCCCGGCGAGCCGCATCGCCACCCGCTCGCCGGTCACCGCCTCGTCGCGGTTGTGGCCGTGGACCTGGAGGCCGCGCACCCGCACCCGCCGTCCCGAGGGCAGGGCGGTCAGCTCGTCGGCAGCCTTGACCGTACCCCAGTGGGCGGTCCCGGTCACCACCGTGCCCGCGCCGGGCAGGGTGAACACGCGATCAGCCGAGAGCCGGAACGGGCGGCCTGCGTCCCGCTCGCGCATGACGTGCCGGGCACACGCCAGGACTTCCTCGCGCAGGTGCTCGATCCCGAGCCCGGAGACCGCCGAACAGGGGACGATCGGGGCATCGTCCAACGGCCCGCCGGCCAGTGCGGCGCTCACTTCTCCGCGGCGGACCGCGAGGAGCTCGTCGTCCAGGAGATCGGCCTTGTTGAGCGCGACGACCCCCCCGTGCACGCCGAGCAGGGCGAGGATGTCGAGGTGCTCGCGGGTCTGCGGCATCACGCCCTCGTCGGCGGCGATGACCAGCAGCGCCCGGTCGATGCCGCCGGCGCCCGCGATCATGGTGTGGACGAGCCGCTCGTGGCCAGGCACATCGATGAACGAGATCTCCAGCTCGCCGTCCGGGTCCGCAAGCGGTGCGAAGCCCAGCACGAGCGTGATGCCGCGACGTTTCTCCTCCCCGAGGCGGTCACAGTCGACGCCCGTCAACGCCTTGACCAGCGAGGTCTTGCCGTGGTCGATGTGGCCCGCGGTTCCGAACACGACGGCACGCATCGATGCAGTGTAGCCCGCCGGCGCCCCGGCACCTTCTCACGTCCCTATACTTCACCGAGGAGGTGTCGGTGGCCCTCGAGCAGGAGATCAAGCTCGCCGTCGTCGACCTGGATACGCTGCGGGCAAAACTCGCCTCGCGGGGTGGCAGCTTAGTCACGCCCCTCACCTTCGAGGACAACTGGGTGTTCGACGACCCCACTGGTTCGTTGCGTGCGAGCGGTCGCCTCGTACGCCTGCGCCGATTCGGCGACGTCTGGCTGCTCACCTTCAAGGGCCCCGCCCAGTACGCCGACGGGGTCAAGACCCGCACGGAGCTGGAAAGCGGGGTTGCAGACGGAGCCGCGGTGACGGCCATCCTCGCGGCGCTCGGCCTGGTCCCGGCACGGCGGTACCAGAAACGTCGCGAGGTGTGGAAGCTGGCGGCCGTCACGGTCACGCTCGATCAGACCCCGATGGGACAGTTCGTCGAGCTCGAGGGCGACGGCGAGTTCCTGCCCGAGCTCGCCCGCTCGCTCGGCCTCGACCCGGGCGCGGCAGCCCGCGGCTCCTACGTCGATCTCTGGGCCGAGTACCGCACCGCCCATCCCGAGGCTCCGGTCGACATGGTGTTCCCGTGAACGGCATGTTGCTCGCCGCGGGTCGGGGCGAACGGATGGAGCCGCTCTCGAGCTGGATCCCGAAGCCCGCCCTCGAGGTGCTCGGCCATCCCCTGCTCGCATCCTCGCTCCAGCTGCTCGGCGCGAGCGGGTGCCGGACGGTCGTCATCAACCTGCACCGCCACCCGGAGGACGTCGCGGCCGCCGTCCGGAGTGCCAGGCCCCCCGGGGTCGACCCGATCTTCTCGTGGGAGCCCGAACTGCTCGGGAGCGCCGGGGGGATCTCGGCGGCCCGGCCCTTGCTCGGCGACGGTCCGGTCCTGGCGGCCAACGCCGACATCTACACCGAGCTTGACCTGTCGCCCGTCCTCGAGGGCGACGAGGACGAGATCGTGCTCGCCGTGCTGCCCCACCCGGACCCGACGCGCTGGAGCTCGTTGACGCTCGATCCGCGCGGCCGGGTGACGGCCGTCGTGGTGCCGGGCAGGGCCGGGGGCCAAGAGCGATTCCTGTTCACGGGCTGGCAGCGCGTCGGCGCGGTCGTGCTGCGGAGCTTGCCGTCTCCGCCGGCAGAGATCGGGCGGGTCTGGGACGAGCTGCGGCGAAGGGGCGCGCTGCGAGCCGCCGTCGTCGCCGGCCGCTGGCGGGAGGCCGGGACACCTGCCGGCTATCGCGATCTCGTCGTCGAGCTCCTCGGGGAGAGGAGCTGGATCCACCCGGCGGCGACCGTCGATCCCTCCGCGGTGCTCGACACGAGCGCCGTGGGCGCGGCCTGCACGGTCGGCGGCGGTGCCCGCCTGGCCGGCAGCGTGATCACCGCGGGAGCCTCGCTGGGGCCGGGCACGCGCCTGGAGCGTTGCGTGGCCGCCGGGCCGGTCCGGGTACCGGTCGGCACGACGCTCGCCGATGCCCTGCTGCTCCCCGGCGGCGTGTACCCCCTCCACGCGTCGTGAGCCGATCCCCCGACAGCAGAAGCGGTGGAGCGCGGTGGACACCGTCCCGAACCGGTCACGCGGCGCGACGCCGGTTCAGTAGTGGACCTCCTGCCAGCGCGGCCACCCGCGATGCCATTCGAGCAGCCGCACCCGCCCGTCACGCCCGGCGATGCGCACCGCGAGCATGCGCTGGCGGCCGTCATTGAAGTACACCGACGAGGGTGTGGCGTGCGCCTGCGGGCTGAAGCTGATGATGGCTGCGTCGCCCAGCCGCAGGCCATCGTCGGGGGGCAGGGTGCCACGGCCCGACGGATCGGGCACGTTCCAACCCTCCGGGACGCCGAGCCGCGTCCCACCGCTGAGGAACTCGACCCACCGCCGCGGGGAGATCGGGCGATCCACGCCACGCTGGTAGTCCCTGCGCGACACCCCATCGCCGTCGCGGTCCTCGACCACGCAGTAGAACCACTTGTTCGACTCCACGGCGAAGATCAGACCGACCCGCCGCGCCGTCGTGAGCGCCGCGATGCGGCACTGCAGGGTGTCCGCGATGATCTGGCGGCCGAGGCGGCGGAGGTCCACGGTCCGCCGGAGGTGGAACAGTTCCGCGGTCGCTACCGCCAGCAGCAAGGCCAGCAGCCACACACCGACCATGATCTCGACCAGCGTCGCACCACGTTCGTTGGGCATGACAACCTCCTCGAAAGTTCGCGGGGGCGGCCCCACGACCGCCCCCGCATTCCGTCCGCACCACATGTCTCGCTGTCGTACTGTCTGGTTTTCCGGTCGCGCAGCCCTCAGTGCTGCGGGTCCGGGGCCGGTGCCGCCCGCTTCGCCGCGCGCGGCGACCGCACCTTCTCCTTGAGCGTGGTGTCTCCCTCCACCGTGAGGTAGGGCTTGAGGAGCGCGAAGCTCTTCTCGCCCACCCCTTTCACCCGCATCACCTCCTCGGGGGTCTTGAAGGCGCCGTTGGCGGTGCGGAAGTCGACCATCCGCTGGGCGAGCGCCGGGCCCACCCGCGGCAGCAGCTGGAGCTGCTGGACCGTGGCGGTGTTGACGTTGACCTTCGGCGCGACGCCGGCGGCGAGGCCGACGGCCTCTCCCGCGAGTGCCGCCGCCAGGGCCAGAGTCAGGATCGTCCGTGCTCTCATGGTGCAGGCTCCTTTCGGCATCGATTTCGTGAGGCTCGGGATGGATGGATCGCGTTATCTTGGCTGGCCTCGGTGCTAGGGCTCATTCACGGTGATCACCTCCCGAAGCGAGCGGGAGCGAGCCGCGTGCCACCCAGAGTGAATGCGTTAAATGACTTGTTGTGAATGAATTATGTTTCAGCTTCGGGAAGGCTGCCCGGGCCGGGTGGTAAGCTTTTCTGTCACCAGCTGGGGTGTGATGCGATGGGGGCGGCACCATGAGGTGTAAAAGGAACTTGGCGGGGGTCGGCGACGTTGACACCCCGCCGGGGATTTCACTGCGCACCGCCCTCGGTCACGACTTCCACCCGCTCGTGGGTCTGGACCGAGAGTGCTTCGGTACACGCGCCTGGTCGGCAGCAGAGTGGTGGGAGGCCGTCGTCGAGCCGGGCTGGACCACTCTCGTGGCGGAGCGTCAGGGTGCCCTGATCGCGGCCGTCGTGCTCCTCCTCTGGCCGCCGGTGGCCTCATTGGCCTCGATTGCGGTCCACCCGGCGCACCGGCACCGAGGCCTGGGCCGTTTCCTGCTGCGCGACGCGCTCGCCCGCGCGCGGGCGGCCCATACTCGCTGGCTCACGCTGGAAGTGGATGTCTCCAACCACGCGGCGATCCGTCTCTACACGGACGAGGGATTCGGCCTCGTGAGGAGGTTCCGGGAGGCCGGCCGGCGACGTCTCGAGATGGCGCATCGTCTCGGGCGCGCCGGTTCGCGTTGAGGTCTCCAGTACCGACCGTCCGGAGGGAGATAGCGGTCAGCGCTGGTTTCGCTCGTCCCCGCCGGACCGCACCGTCGATTGCCTTGCTATGATGCTGCGAGCATGGATGAGGTGACCCTCGGAGCCCGTCACATCGCGGTCGAAGGGCCGATCGGGGTGGGGAAGACATCGCTGGTCGAGCTTCTGGCGTCGCGCTACGAGGGCGTGAAGGTCCTCGAGGACGTCCAGAACCCCTTCCTCGAGCCGTTCTATCGCGGCCGCTCGGGGGCAGCGTTCCAGGTCCAGATCTTCTTCCTCCTCTCCCGCCATCAGCAGCACATGGAGATCGCCCAGACCGAGCTGTTCACCCGGCTGGTCGTGGCTGACTACACGATGGCCAAGGACCGGATCTTCGCGCGTCTGAACCTCAACGACGAGGAGTTCCGGCTCTACGATCGCCTTTTTCAGCTCCTCACGCCCCAGCTCCCCCGACCGGATCTGGTCATCTACCTGGAGGCGAGCATCGAGACCTGCGTGAGGAGGATCAAGCTGCGCGGCCGGGAGTTCGAACGCGGGATCGACCCGGAGTACCTGCGCCGGCTCAAGGACGCGTACAACGCGTTCTTCTACCGGTACGCCGAGACACCTCTGCTCGTCGTCAACACCGACGAGATCGATTTCGTCAGGAACCAGGAGGACTTCGCCAACCTGGTGCAGCAGATCACGCGGACCCGCAAGGGGACGCAGGTGTACGTACCGCTCGGATCCGGCTAGCGGACCGAGACGGGTCTTGAGACACGCCGGGGCCCGCCACGCATGCCGGGCACGCGCCCATCCTCGGTGAGGGCGACGTTGCCCGAACCGGATCCGTCGGCCCGGAGGGACCGATGGAGCCCAGCCAAGGAGTCGTCAGGGGTCGCAGGTCAAAGGGTCGGGGACACCGGCCGACGCCCGCGGCGCCGCGGGGGCGGGTGACCGCCCCTGCGCCGTCGCCGGCACCGGGTGTGGGCCTGGTCACCGTCCCCGACATCCTCGCCAGCAAGGGTCACCACAGGCTCGTCATGGTGACCGCAGTCGACGAGCCCTCGGCCCGCCTGGCCGACGCCGCCGGCGTGGACATCGTTCTGGTCGGAGACTCGCTGGCCATGGCGACGCTCGGCCGCCCCGACACCCTGTCGATGACCGTCGGCGAGATGATCCACCACACGCGTGCCGCCGCGCGCGGCGTGAGGCGCGCCCTGCTCGTCGCCGACATGCCCTTCGGGAGCTACCAGGTCTCCGTCGCCGACGCGGTCGCTAATGCCTGCCGCCTGGCCGCCGAAGGCGAGGCACGGGCGGTCAAGCTCGAGGGGCCGCGGCCGGCCGAGGTCGCGGCGATCACCGCCGCAGGCATCCCGGTGGTGGCCCACCTCGGCCTCACGCCGCAGTCGGTCCACCGGTTCGGTGGCTATCGGGTGCAGGGGAGGGGTCGCGGGGACGCCGAGTCGCTCCACCGGGCCGCCGCCGAGCTGCAGGAGGCCGGCGCCTTTCTCCTCGTCCTCGAGGCCATTCCCCCCGCCTTGGGCGCGGCGATCACCCGCGACCTGCGCATCCCGACCATCGGCATCGGCGCCGGGCCGGGTTGCGACGGGCAGGTGCTCGTGTTCGCCGATCTTCTCGGCCTCTCCGCCGGTCCCTTGCCGCGTTTCGTGCGCCGCTACGCCGATCTCGCGACGGTGATCCGGGATGCACTCGCGCGCTTCGGAGCCGATGTCCGGGCCGGTCGGTACCCGGCCGCGGAGGAGTCCTATCCCGACCCTCCCGGTCTCGCACGTGCGCTCGCGCGGCGCCGGCGGAGGGAGTGACATGCTCCTCGTGACTACCAAGGTCGCCGTTCGCTCGCGGCGCGACGAGCTCGCGCGCCATGGGCGCCGTCTCGCCTTCGTACCCACCATGGGCGCGCTCCACGATGGCCATCTCTCCATCGTCCGCCACGCCCGCACCCTGGCCGACGAGGTCTGGACGAGCATTTTCGTCAACCCGACGCAGTTCGGACCCGGCGAGGACATCGATCGTTACCCGCGCACCCTCGAACGCGACCGCGAGCGGCTGGCAGCCGAGGGTGTCGCGCTGCTCTTCGCGCCGACCGCCAAGGAGGTCTACCCTCGACCCAGTGCCACCCGCATCGACGTGCCCGAGCTCGCCGCCGGCCTGTGCGGCGCCCAGCGGCCCGGCCACTTCGCCGGTGTGGCCCTGGTGGTCGCCAAGCTGCTCAACATCGTCCAACCCCACGTCGCGGTCTTCGGCGCCAAGGACTGGCAGCAGGCGACGATCGTCCGCCGGATGACGAGCGACCTCGACATGCCGGTGAAGGTCGTCGTCGCCCCGACGGTGCGGGAGGACGACGGCCTCGCGATGTCGTCGCGCAACGCCTATCTCGACCCCGAGGAGCGGAAGGCGGCCACCGCCCTTCATCGCGCCCTCGCCCGCGCCGAGGCCGCGGTCCACGGCGGCGAGAGGCGGGGCGCCGCCCTCGAGGCGCTGCTCATCCGCGCGGTGGCCGAAGAGCCGCTGGCACGCCTCCAGTACGCCGCCGCGGTCGACCCCGACACGCTGGCACCGGTGGACGTGGTTGCGGCCCGCGTTCTCCTCGCGCTGGCCGTGCACGTCGGCCCCACCCGGTTGATCGACAACGTTCTCGCGGAGGTTCTGTGATGCTGCGACCGTTCCTGCGCGCCAAGATCCACCGCGCCTGCGTGACGCGCTCCGACCCGAACTACGTCGGCTCGATCACCATCGATCGCGACCTCCTCGCCGCCGCGGACCTCCTCCCGCTCGAGCAGGTGGACGTTTACGACATCACCAGCGGTGCCCGTTTCACCACCTACTGCATCCCCGGGCCGCCCGGCGGCGGCGAGATCGGCATCAACGGTGCCGCCGCGCATCTCGCCCGGGTCGGTGACCTCGTGATCGTCGCGGCGTACTGCACGCTCGACCGCGAGGAGATCCCCCACCATCGAGCGCGGGTCGTCCTCGTCGGCGACGGCAACCGGGTCGACGAGGTCCGCGAGCAGACGCCGTTCGACGTGCCGGAGTGAGGTCGGGGTCCGGGGTCCGGGGTCCGGGGTCCGGGGTCCGGGGTCCGGGGTCCGGGGTCCGGGGTCCGGCCAGGAAGTGTAGTTCTAAAAGAACCCATTCCCAGGGAGTTGGAGCTCGACCCGGTGCGCGCCTCTGGCAGCCCTCCCCGAAGCGTCGCAGGAGATCAGTCAGTCACACGGGTGACGGCCCTGCCAGGCCGCCGCATGTCGGATCGTCCCTCGTTCCCGGGTCCCGGACCCCGCCCTACAGATACTTGAGCATTTCCTTGGCGGTCGGCGCGTCCTTGTGGTTGGGCGCGACCTGGAGGAACTTCTGCAGGAGCTCCTTGGCCTTGGCGTTGTCTCCCGCGCGCACGTAGATCATGCCGAGCTGGAACAGCGCGTCCGGATAGTTCTCGTCGGCCTGGAGGGTCTGCTCGAGCAGCGGCTTGGCCTTCGCATCATCGTTCTTGTTGAGGTACTCGACGGCCTCGTTGTACAGCACGGCGGGATCGCTCGGGTTGGTCTTCTTGTAGGCTTCCATGTACTTGTCGAACAGGACCATGTCGCCCTTCGCCTTGGCGGCGTTGGCCGCGGCGGCCAGGCAGGAGCTGAAGTCGGGTGACGCGGCGAGGCACTTTTCGGCCGCCGCCAGCGCATCGGCGGCCTGGCCATTCTCGAGATGGAGGACCGCCAGCTGGAGCCAGCCGAGGTAGAGCTTGGGGTCCGCTTTGACGGCCTCCTCGAACTTGGCCTGGGCCCCCGCCTTGTTGCCGGCATCGAGGAGGTCCCGGCCCTCGCGCAACGCGCGCACGCCGGGAGGCTCCGCTGCCTCCTCGAGCTGCTTGATACTACTCAGCTTGAAGGAGAGCTCCAGGGTCTGCCCGCCGATCAGCGGCTTGTTGAGCTGCTCGATGGTCTGAAAGCCGGGCGCCTCGATGTGGAACATGTAGTTCTTGGTCGCGTCGACGATCAGGGTGGAGAAGATGCCGTTCTTGTCGGTCGACATCTCCTTCTTGTAGCTCGGAATCGCCGGGCACGTGAGGATCACCTTGGCGTCCGCGATCGGCTTGCCCTCGGTGTCCGTCACGGTGCCCTTGACCCGCCCCTGCGCCTGCGCCAGCAGCAACGACGGCGCCAGCCACAGCAGCACACCGGCGATGACGCGTAGGTGTCTCATTTCACTGACCCTCCCGGTCACGACGAGTCTTCCGCACCGTTCCAGTGTACGCCGCTTCACAAGCGACGGCAACCGGAAAAGCCTCGTGGGGACCGCATCTTCCGGCCATCACGACCCGTGCGAGTCGAGGGTTCGCACGCTCGCGCGCGGCGCCTGCTCCGACCCGTGACGTGTCACCGGCGCCCGCGCCGGCCGCGCGGCAACCACACCGAACCGTCGGTTCTGGTTGGCTCAGTCGAACGAGGGCTCGGCCTCGGGCTCGAGTTCGGCGTCCGGAATACCGGTGGCCATCTCCACCACCCAGCGGTGGAAGTTTGGCTCCGCGCTGCCGACGGCGAACTCGACGATCTCCGGGAGTTCGTAGGAGTGGAGCTCCCGAATCGCCTCCGAGACCGCCGGGAAGAGCGCGTGCCTCGTCTTGATCAGGAGCAGGTACTCGCTGTCCGTGCAGATCTTGCCCTTCCACCGGTAGATCGAGCGCAGGCAGGGCAGCACGTTGACACAGGTCGCCAGCGACCTGGCCACCAACTCCTCCGAGATTTCCACGGCCTGCTGCTCGGTGCCGACCGATGTCACCACTACGCAGATCGGCTCCAGCTCCCCCATGGCGACACAACCTACGCTTACGGGATTGGTTCGTCAAGCACGGCGGGACTTGTGCGACGGACGGCGCACCGGTGCATGGCTGCGGCGAGGGCAGCGGCTGGCGAACTGCCCCGGGAGCGTGTACATTGATGGAGAGCCGTCGACTGGGGGCGTACCGGGTTCGACGGGGGACAGTTGGGCCGCCGGCAGCGTGTCGTGGTCCGTCGCCACGTAAAACAGGCGGAAACACACACCTGCCAACTCTGAACTGGCACTGGCTGCTTAACTAGCAGTCACGTCGTGATCGCCGGCCCCCGCCTGCGGACCTGATCACGGCGACGCAAAGCAGGCTGGATCGGTGTCGCGCCTGGCTTCGCCGGTCGAGATCACGCCAGGCTGGTCGTGATGGTCGGGAGCCCCGCCCAGCCACCACGACGAGAGCAAACCGGGGCTGCACACGGAGATACCGGCGGGACAGGTCCTTCGGACGGGGGTTCGATTCCCCCCGCCTCCACCAACTTCTCTTCGAGGGGTCATCCGACCCCTCTCCTCTTTTCTGGCGAACCGGACTGCCGGGCTTCCTCAGGCCGCAAGGCTCAGACGCAGTGAGATCCGCCGCCCGGGTGACCTCTGGCACCGCGCTACCCGGCGGCGCGGGAATGGCCGAGGTCGCCGGCCCGGTTGACCCTGCGGATCGCGGTTCTTGTCCCACGGCGCATCGCCGCCGCGGGATGTCCGGCGCGACCCCCGCCGGGGGCAGCCACCGGGAAGAGAGCGAAGGCACGAGGGTGGGTTGCCTGCCTCTCCCCGAGGACCCGGCGAGACGGCCGCGGCCAATCAACCTTCAGGAGAGGTTCAGGTCGTCGGACCGTGCATCTCGACCGCTGCTCCGTCGCCCACGAGGCGACCGGAGGGAAAAGGAGAGTCGAGATGAGATACTCCACCCTTTCGCTGTGCAGTGCTGTAGTGTCGCTGTCTGCCGCGTTCGCCGTCGCTCAGTCCACCTCCGCTGGGAGCGCCACCCAGGCCTCCGCCTCGGCGGAGCGCCAGACGACCGGGACCGTCGAGATGAAGACCCCCGACGAGATCGTGCTTGGGACCGACGCCGGCCTGCAGCACTTCGCGATCACCGCGGAGACCGAGCGACCCCTTGACTTCGCCAAGGGGGACGAGGTCGACCTCTGGTACCTCCCCGAGGCCAACGGGCAGCCCGCTCGCGTGACCAGGATCGCCCACTCGACGAAGGCGAAGTCGGCCACCCGCGTCGCGTCGACGGCCGCCCCGGCCCCCGTCACGGCGCCGCCGGTCGAGACCGGGCAGGCGCCCGCGCCGGCCCCCGCACCGCCGGCACACCACGCGATGACCCACCCGGCCGCCGCGGCGCCACCTGCCACCCGCACCGGCCACCTGCCCAAGACGGCGTCGGACCTCCCGCTGATCGGCCTGCTCGGGCTGGTCTCGCTGGCTGGCGCCGGAGTCGTGCGGGCGATCCGGCTCGGCTGAAATGCCCATGACCGGCGATCTCCGGCGGCGACAGAGCCGCCGGAGACCGCTCGCTCGCGCGCTCCGTGGGCTGGAACTCGCGCTCCTGCTCGCCGGCAGCGCCCTAATCGGCACCTGGGTCCTGGCGCGTGCCGAGCGCAGCGCCGTGGAAGCCTACGAAGGCTGGCGTCTCGACCAGCGGGTGGAACGCAGGAGCCACGCCGGAACCGGCGGTTCGCACGCGGCGTCGCGCTCCGCTGCGGTCTCCGGACCTGCGCAGGCGAGGGAGGGCACTCACCCCCGGGGAGCGCATCGCCCGGTGCACCGTCGCCTGGTCGGGCGGATCCTCATCCCCCGTCTCCACCTCTCCGCGATCGTGCTCGAGGGTGTCGACGACGGCACGCTCCTTGTCGCCGTCGGCCACGTGCCCGGCACGGCACTGCCGGGGCAGAAGGGCAACGCGGCGCTGGCCGCCCATCGCGACAGCTTCTTCCGGCCGCTCGCGCACGTCCGACCGGGCGACCTGATCGTGGTCATCCGGCCGTTGGGCACGTCCGACTATCGCGTGGTCGGAACGCGGGTGGTGTCGCCCGACGATCTCGACGTCATCCGCCCCACCCCGGAGCCGACGCTCACGCTGCTCACCTGCTATCCGTTCGCCTACATCGGGCCGGCGCCGGAGAGGTTCGTCGTGCACGCCGTCCTCACGCACGCTGCGGACGAATCCTCACCCGACGCCGCGGCACGCACGCAAGTCGCGACACGTACGTCGGGACCACCGTCACCTAACTCTTCGGGAAGTGCTCCACCTTCACTGCGAGATGGCCGGCGATCTGGTCGGCCTCACGGGTGAGGGCGCGCCCGATGACCACCCGCTGAATCTGATTGGTGCCCTCGTAGATCTGGGTGATCTTGGCGTCGCGCATGTACTTCTCGATCGGGTAGTCGCGACAGTAGCCGTAGCCGCCGAACAGCTGCACTGCGTCGGTGGTCACCTTCATCGCGGTGTCGGTGGCGAACACCTTGCTCATCGCCGCCAGCTTCGACACGTTGGGCAGGCCGGCGTCGATGGCGCGCGCCGCGGTGTAGACCAGCTGTCGCGCCGCCTCGATCTGGATGGCCATGTCGGACAGGGTGAACTGGTTGGCCTGGAACGACATCACCGACTGGCCGAACTGCTGCCGCTCGGAGGCGTAGCGGACCGCCCACTCGAACGCCCCCTGGGCAAGGCCGACGGCCTGCGAGGCGACCCCGGGGCGGGCGCGGTCCAGGGTCATCATGGCGTTGGCGAAGCCGATCCCCTCCTTGCCGCCGAGCAGGTTGGCCGCGGGCACGCGGCAGTCGCGGAAGTGGAGCTCGTGGACCGGCACGCAGCGGATCCCCATGGTGTCCTCGCGCTTGCCGATCTCGAAGCCCGGGGTGTCCTTCTCCACGACGAACGCCGAGACTCCGCGGGTCCCGCGGTCGGGGCTGGTCGAGGCATAGACGGAGTAGATCGACGCCGCGCCGCCGTTGGTGTTCCACTTCTTCTCGCCGTTGATCACGTACTGGTCGCCGTCCCTCGTTGCCTTGGCGATCAGCGAGCCGGCATCCGAGCCCGACCACTTCTCGGAGAGGCCGAACGCGATCAGTTTCTCACCGGTGGTGATCGGCGGCAGGTACTTCCTCTTCTGCTCCTCGGTGCCGCCCAGCATGATCGGAAAGCTACCGAGGGCGTTGACGGCGTAGGCGACGCCCATGCCACCGCAGGCGCGGGAGAGCTCCTCGACCACCACGCACAGGTCCAGAATGCCGGCGCCGTGGCCGCCGTACTCCTTGGGGATCCAGATCCCCATCAGGTCGACGTCGCGCAGGGCCTGGATCACGCTCCACGGATACTCGCCGGTGCGGTCGAGCTCGGCGGCGATCGGGCGGACGGACTTCTCGGCCACCTCGCGAGCGCGGGCCTGGTACTCCTGGGTCTGCTTGGACAGCAACTCCTTCATGACGACCTCCACTGCAGCGCGGCGATTCTAGCAGCCGTATGGGCGAGTCGACAGTCGACAGCTCACAGCCTCCCCCAATGCCCAACTGAAAAACCCACCGATCCGACCTGTCAAAAGTCGGAGGTCAAGGGTCGAAGGAGCCCCGAGCCGTGGACCGTCAGCTGTCTCCGGCGTGCCACAATGCCCGGCGATGTTCTCTCCGCGCCTTCCCGCTGACTACCTGCCCAACCGCCTCGCGCAGGCCCGCGAGCGCCACGCCGTCCGCTTCGACCTCACCGTCACGAACCCGACGGTCTGCGGGTTGCCCTACCCACCCGACCTGCTGCAGCTGCTCGGTAGTCCCGAGGGTCTGGTCTACCGCCCCGACCCGCGCGGGCTGGAGGGGGCTCGCCAGGCCGTGGCGCGCGACTACGCGCGGCACTGGACCGCGGTAGACCCGGAGCGGGTGGTGCTCACCGCCTCGACGAGCGAGGCGTACGCGTTCCTGTTCAAGCTGCTGTGCGCTCCGGGCGAGGCGGTGCTGGTGCCGACGCCGTCGTACCCGCTCTTCGAGCACCTCGCCCGCGTCGAGGGTGTCCGTCCCCTCGCCTACCGGCTCGACGCCGACCACGGCTGGCGCCTCGATCCCGACGAGCTCGATCGGGCCGACGACTCGGTGCGCGCCGTCATCGTCGTCCACCCCAACAACCCGACAGGGTCGTACGTCCACCCCGAGGACGCGGCGCTCCTCGAAGCACTGTGCGCCCGTCGCGGCTGGGCGCTGATCGCCGACGAGGTGTTCCTCGACTACCCGCTCGCGGGCGGACCCGGCAGCCGGCACAGCTTCGCGAGCACGCCTGGCGCGCTGACCTTCACGCTCGGCGGCCTCTCCAAGAGCGTCGGTCTCCCGCAGCTCAAGCTCGCCTGGATCGTCGCCTCGGGTCCCCCTGATCTCATCCGCCCGGCTCTCCTGCGTCTCGAGTTTGTCGGCGACACCTTCCTGTCGGTGGCGACGCCGGTGCAGCTCGCCCTGCCCGCTCTGCTCGCGGAGGGCGCGCGCGTGCGCGAGGCGATCCTCGAGCGCTGCCGCACCAACCTCGCCAGCCTCGCCTCGCGCGTTACATCCTGCCCGGCTCTCGAGCTGGTCGCACCCGGCGGCGGCTGGAGCGTCGTGGTGCGCTTTCCGGCCGTGGTCGGCGAGGAGGAGCTTGCCCTCGAGCTGCTCGAGCGCGACCGCGTGGCCGTCCACCCCGGCTTCTTCTTCGACTTCCCCCGCGACGGCTATCTCGTGCTCAGCCTCCTGCCCGAGCCCGCGTCGTTTGTCGCCGGCGTCGATCTCACCCTCGCACGGATCACCGCCCACATCGAATAGACGGCGCGCCGCGACCGGCGACGCCGAGAGCCACGACTGGAACTCCGGCCGCCCTCGACCGGCAGTTCGTCGCGCCCGCAGCGCGGCTCACAGGTAGGGGGCGAGCAGCCGCGCGGCGGCCTCGCGCACCGTCCACCCCTCCCTCGTCACCCGCTCCACCAACAACGCTCGACTCGCAGGACAGCTTCGGGCACTCTGGTGCAGGTCCATCCTTTCCTCCTTCCCTGCTGCCGGTTTCGCCACCAACAGCATGCCGGAAGTGGCTCGGATGGACCACTCCTGTCACGAAGAACCTCGTGAGACTCCTCGCCTAGGCGAGGCAGCGGGCGGCAAGGAGGGTGATGTCGTCGTGGGGCCGGTGCGCCCCGAGGTAGTCGTCGACCGCGGCGGACACCTCGTCGACGAGCTGCGCGGGACTGCCGACGCCGATCATGCAAGCCTCGGTGCGCTCCATGCCGAACTCCTCGAGGTCGGCCTCCACCCCAGCTTCGAGCACGCCGTCGGTGCACAGCAGGAACAGGTCCCCGGCGTTCAGACGCACCGACTCCGTCGTGTAGACGAGGCCGGGGAGCAGGCCGATCGGCCCGCCGGTCGCACCCAGCCGACGGATCCTCCCGTCCTGGCGCAGCAGGATCGGGGGGTGGCCGGCGTTCACCCAGCTCAGCGTGCGGCTCGTCTCCTCCCACTCGGCGATCACCAACGTCGCGTACTTGCGGCCGCGGGTGAGGTGGTGGAGGAGCTCGTTGCCGTCGCCGACGATGGCGTCGAGCGGGCGGGGATCGGCCTTGCGGCTCCACAGGAATGACTGCACGTTGGAGGCGACCAGGCCGGCGGCCACCCCCTTGCCGGAGATGTCCGCGACCACCAGCCAGGCGGTGCCCCGCTGCGTCGGGATGAGGTCGTAGTAGTCTCCCCCGACCTCGAACGACGGTCGGAAATGGACGACCACGTCGAGGCCCGCGATCCCTGAGAAGTCCTGGGGCAGGAGGGTGCGTTGGATGTCGGCGGCGACCCGAAGCTCCTCGCGCGCCCGTTCCTGGGCCACGATCTCGCGGTGCATGCCGGCGGTCGCCAGGGCGATGGCGAACGGCACACCGAGCTCGGCGAGGAACGCGACATCCTCCCGCGAGAAGCCGCGTCCCCGGTGATTGAGCAGCTGCAGGACGGCAACCAGCTCCCCGTCGCGATCGCGCACCGGCACCGTGAGCAGCGAGCGGGTGCGAAACCCGGTCGCGAGGTCCACGGTGGGGTCGAAGCGGAGGTCGCGATAAGGCTCCGCGATGATGATCGCGTCGCCGGTGGCAGCCACCGTGCCGACGATCCCCTCGCCGATGCCCAGCTCGATGCGGTCACCCTCGACCCCCTGCGCGACCAGGGAGGTGAGGACGCCGCGGCTGCGATCGACGAGGAACAGGCTGCCCCGCTCCGCCCGGATCAGCCGCGTCGCGATGCCAACCACGTAGTCGGCGACCACCTTGAGGTCGAGGGTGGAGTGGACCACCGTGCTGGCCTCGGCGACCGCCGCGAGGCGGCGCACACGCCTGCGCAGCGACGACACGCTCTCGCCCCGCCCGGCACCTCGTACGACCCGACCCATGACCCACTCCTTCCCGGGGGTCGCCACCCGTCACCCCGATCGTTGGGCATGTGACGGCGCGATTGTAGCGTTCCCGCGACCATGCCTCCGGTGCGTGGGAGAATTCCGCCGTGTCGCTGCGCGGTCACCTGAGGTCGATCCTGCCGACCGTCGGTTTCGCGGTCCGGCTGCCCGCCGCGCCTCCGGCCCGACCCTGGTCGACAGCCATGGCCGAGGACCACTTCGGGACCGTCGCCCTGACCGGCCGCATCCGCGTTCCTCACGACGCAACCGCGCTCGTCGTCGTGGTCCACGGTCTCGGCGGCTCGGCCGAGAGCGGGTACGTGCGCATCGCCGCCCGCGCCGTGGACCGGCTTGGGCTGGCCTGCCTGCGCCTCAACCTGCGCGGTGCCGACGGGAGCGGGGAGGACTTCTACCATGCCGGACTGACCGCCGACCTGCGCGCGGCCGTGGCCGACGCCGCGCTGGTGGCGTTTTCCTCCATCCACATCCTCGGCTACTCGCTCGGCGGCCACCTCGCGCTGCGCTACGCCTGCGAGCAGCCTGATGGGCGTCTCGCCTCGGTGGCCGCGGTGTGTGCGCCGCTCGACCTGGACGCCGGGGCGACCCACCTGGACCGCCCGGCGATGGCCCTGTACCGACGCTACCTGCTGACGAGGCTCGCGCGCATGTACGCGCCGGTCGCGGCCCGGCGGCGGCTCCCCGTGGCCGGCGAGGAGGCGCGCCGGATCCGCTTCATCCGCGAGTGGGACGAGCGCATCGTCGCGCCTCGCCACGGGTTCGCCGGAGCCACCGACTACTACAGCCGTGCCAGCGCCGGACCGCTGCTCCCGGGGCTTGCGGTGCCGGCTCTCTTGGTGGTCGCCGGGGACGATCCGATGGTCCCCGAAGCGGCGAGCGAGCCCTGGCTGCAGGGTGCCTCAGCACGCCTGCGGGTCTCCCGTGTCGCGGGAGCGGGCCATCTCGGCTTCCCCGCCGACACCGACCTCGGCGAGAACGCACCGCGCGGGCTGCTCCCCCAGCTTCTCCACTGGATGACGGCGCAGCGGCCCTGATCGTCCGGTGGCACCGGGCCGAACGGACCGGCTCCTCGTCGCGCCACAAGGCTGAGCCCGAGGCATGACCCGGCACGCACCCCCGTGCCTGGCCCTTTCGGCCCCGCGACGGCCCGCCGCACGCTTGACCCTCTCTCGTCGTGTGACTCATGATTGCGCGCACGTCCGGAGCTCCGCAGGTCCCTGGCGAACGGAGAGCGGGCGAGCGAACGCAGGAGACCGTGCGCATCGACTCATGCCGATCCGAAGGTGCCTTCCCGCCACCGCGCGGAGGGCGAGGTCCCCGTCCCAGCGCTCGCTGGCCCGAACCGAGATTCGCCACGGTCGAGGATGGACCCGGCGCGGAGCGCGGCCCGCTTGGCACTCCGGCCGAGCGAGAGCCCGCCATCGCCACGCCTGCCGTGCCCCGGCTGGTCGCCATCGGTGGCGGCAAGGGCGGCATCGGCAAGAGCGTGCTCGCCGCCGGGATCGGCATCGAGCTCGCCCGGCTCGGCCACCGAGTGGTCCTGGTCGACTGCGATCTCGGCGGCGCGAACCTCCACAGTCTCCTCGGCGTCTCCTACCCGAAGGAGACACTGTCGGACTTCGTTCTCCGCCGCGCCGCTACCCTCGACGAGCTGGTGGTGAGGACACCGGTCACCGGTCTCGGCCTGATCTCGGGAGCCCGCAATGCCATCCAAGTGGCCAACCCGATGCATCAGCAGAAGCTCCGGCTCATGCGTGCGCTCGGCCGGCTCGCGGCGGACACCGTCGTCCTCGACCTGGGTGCCGGCACGCACTTCAACATCGTCGACTTCTTCCTGCTCGCGCATCACGGCATCCTCGTTGCCATTCCCGAACCGACCTCGGTGGAGAACGCGTACCGCTTCATCAAGGCGGCGTTCCTGCGCAAGCTCCGCATGGCCGACGGCGTGGTGTCGATGCGCGAGATCGTGCAGGAGGTCGTCCGCGAGCGGACGGGTCTGCCCCTGACCGCCGCCGAGCTGGTCGCCGCCGTCTCGCTGCGCGATCCCGAGGCCGGCGCCGCGGCCGCCCGGCAGATCGCCGGGTTCCGGCCGCTTCTCGTGGTCAACCAGGTGCGGGAGACGCCCGACCTCCGCCTCGGGGAAGGGATCGCCGCCGCGGTCGAACGCCTGTTCGGGGTCCACCTCGGCTACCTCGGGCATCTGCGCTACGACGACCAGGTCTGGCGGGCGGTGCGCTCGCGACAGCCTTTCCTCTTCGATCAGCTCGGCCGTCCCTTCGAGACCGAGCTGGCGACGATCGTCCAGCGCCTGCTCGGGCTGCCTCTCCCGGCCCGCGAGGAGCAGGCATGACGCGCGCCACCCCGACCGACTACGAGCTCCTCGGCGTCGGGCCGGGCGTCACCTCGGAGGAGCTGAAGCACGCCTGGGAGACCCTCTCCGAGCTGCTCGCGCCCGGTGTGCTGCCGCTCTACTCGCTGGTCGAGCCCGAGGAGCAGCCTGCCCTGCTCGAGCGGCTACGAGCCGCCTACGAGGCGGTCGCCGCCGATCTCGGGTCAGGCGAGGCCGCAGCCGCCAGCCCCGCCGCACGCCCCGCTCCTGGGGGAGGACCGCGCCAGGAGCAGGAGCGCCCGTCTCTGCCCGCCGTCATCACCGGCCAGGCGCTGCGCGTGATCCGCGAGCAACGCGGTGTCGCGCTGCGTACGATTGCCGACCGCACCCGCATCGGCCTGCGCCAGCTCGAGGACATCGAGGCCGAGGCCTTCTCCAGCTTTCCCGTCGAGGTCTACCTGCGCGGCTTCGTGATGGCCTACGCCCGGGCGCTCCGCCTCGACCCGGACGCGGTGTGGCGCGGCTACCGCGAACGCTGGCGCTCCGCCACGAGCGGCTGAGCTCCCCCGCGAGCGCGGAGCGCGACTCCGGCGTCCCGCCTTGGCGTCCCTCTGCTACTCTTCACGGCGACTCCCTGTCGTCGGCGGCTCGAGGAGGACAGTGATGCAGGCGCTGGAACGGCTGCTCGGCGCGATCAGCGACGTGGTCTGGGGCCCTCCCCTGCTCATCCTCCTCTTCGGCACCCATCTCTTCCTCACGGTCCGGCTGGGCTTCATCCAGCGCTACCTCGGCAAGGCGATCCGGCTCTCGCTCCAGCGCGCCCCCGAGGGCGCCGGCGACGTCAGCCACTTCGCCGCCCTCACGACCGCGCTGGCGGCCACCATCGGCACGGGCAACATCGTCGGCGTGGCCACGGCGATCGCCGCCGGCGGGCCGGGCGCCGTGCTGTGGATGTGGCTGACTGGCGTGTTCGGCATCGCGACCAAGTACGCGGAGGCCGTGCTGTCGGTCAAGTACCGAGTCACCACGAGTCGCGGACTGATGGCGGGCGGCCCGATGTACGTGCTCGAGCGCGGCCTCAAGGTCCGCTGGCTCGGCATCCTGTTCGCGGCGTTCACGGCCGTGGCGGCGTTCGGCATCGGGTGCATGGTCCAGGCCAACTCGATCTCGTCGCTGGTCAACGAGACCTTCAAGATCTCGCCATGGTGGACCGGTCTGGTCCTCACCTTCCTGACCGCCGTGGTCATCCTCGGTGGCATCCACAGCATCGCGAAGGTGTGCGAGCGCCTGGTGCCTGCGATGGCGGCGCTCTACGTCCTGGGGTGCGCCGTCCTCCTGCTGATCAACGCCCACTCCATCCCGGCTACGGCGGCCCTGATCTTCACGAGCGCCTTCACGGGACAGGCGGCGGTCGGCGGCTTCCTCGGCGCAGGGGTGCGCGAGGCGATCCGCTTCGGCGTCGCCCGCGGGCTGTTCTCCAACGAGTCCGGGTTGGGGTCCGCGCCGATCGTGGCGGCGGCGGCGCAGACCACCAACCCGGTGCGGCAGGCGCTGGTCTCCTCGACGGGAACATTCTGGGACACGGTCGTGGTGTGCGCCATGACCGGCCTCGTGCTGGTCAACTCGGGGGAGTGGACGAACGGCCTGCAAGGTGCGGCCCTCACCAAGGCCGCGTTCGCGGACATCCCCTACATCGGGCCGACCGTGCTCACCTTCGGGTTGCTGACCTTCGTCTTCTCCACCATCCTGGGGTGGTCCTACTACGGGGAGAAGGCGGCCGAGTACCTTTTCGGCGAGCGGGCGATCGCGCCCTACCGAGTGCTGTGGGTCGCCGCCGTGATGGTCGGCTCGGTGGCGACGCTCCCGGTGGTGTGGTCGTTCGCGGACATCGCCAACGGTCTCATGGCGGTGCCGAACCTGATCTCCCTGCTCGCGCTCTCCGGTGTCGCCGCCGCCGAGACACGGCGTTACCTCGGCTCGGAGGTCACCGCCCTGCGATCACGCTAGCCTGCTCGGTCGCACGAGACCACGCAGGGAGGCGGAACTGACCCCGGTGGCCGTCTGTCAGCGGCCCTGCGCGGGGTTGTGCCGGAGGACATCCGGCATCCAGTCGCTGGCCGGGTCGATGCTGATCCCCGTGCGGTCGAGCAGTCCGAGCTCGCGGAACATCGGGTGGTCGCGCTGGAGCCTGAGGCCTTCCGAGTCTGCCCCGCCACGACGGAACATCGGGGCTCCAGTACCGGCCGCAACCAGGAGCGCCAGTTCGGCGGCGAGCCACCAAGGGGCGAGCCGCCTCACCACGCGCGCATGGCCGGCGCGCAGCATGACGCCAGCCCACAGGACGACCGCCAGCACGGCCGACGGCAACACCGGAAAGCACTGCCAGGTCATGATGGTGGTGGGCGAGACCGCGAACGAGGTCACCGCACCGACCAGAACCACCACGACGTAGCGCGTGAGCCAGGCGCGCGCCCCCACGGGTGACCGCAGCGTGCGCCGCCACCGCCAGCCCCGCCGCACCAGCCAGACGCCGGCAAGCAGAGGAACGACGAGGCTCGCGACGCCGATGGCCAGCGCGACGGCGTGAAGCGACGGTGCCAGCCAGCGGTTGGCATCGCCAACCAGGGCCGTGAAGTCGTAGCTCGTCATCCGGGCATCGAGCTGGAGCGAAGCCAGTCGCGTCCAGTAGAAGGCACCACGGAGCATGGGATAAACCAGGACCAGGCCGCGGAAAAGGAACCCCTTCCCGCCGGGCAGCAGGGCGGGCTCCGCCGCCACGACCATCACCCAGGGCACGAGCATGGCGGCGCTGATCAGCCCGGCAGCCGCCACGCCACCCCAGTGCACGCGCACGCACCTGAGGAGGAGCAGCGCCACCGAGGCGACGATGAGGATCACCACGGAGGCGTGGATCTGGACAAACACTCCGAGGGCGAGGACGTGAACGAATGACGCCCAGAAGCCGGCGCGCGTGCGCTGGACATAAGCGCTCCACAGGTGGACCGCGCTGAGCACGGCGATCCAGTTGGGATTCCACACAAACCCGGCGAACGTCAGTTGCCACGGCCCCAGCCAGTAGAGCAGCGCGAACAGGAGGCGCTCGGGTGGGGTGACGATCCGCCTGACGGTGCGGTCGAGGAGACCGAACGCGAGGGCGTGGGCGAGGAGAATGAACAGCGCCGGCGAGCGATAGTCCCGCCAGACGAGCAGCGGCAGCCCGGCGAGCAACGCGATCATGCCTCCCGGGCTCTTCCCGTTCGCCGAGGTGGTCATCCCGTACTGCAGCCACTCGCCCCGCGCGAACAGCCAGCCGCGCGCCAGCATGTCGAGCTGGTCCCCGCCGACCTGGCTGCGCACCACCATCACGACGCCGATCGCCAGGCCGAGGAGGAAGAGGACCCACACGCGGGACAACAGCCGCCCGAGCAGGAGGTCGTGCCCGGCGGTCCCTCTCCGGACGGGCGGCAGCGGCATCGGAGCGGATTGTAGCGTCACACTCTGAGGCTCAGTTTCGACGCGACGCGACCTCCGCAACCGCGTGCACCGTGGCCACGATCTGGTCACGCGTGTTGAACGGTCCGATCGAGAAGCGCACGGTGCCGCTCGGTGCGGTGCCAAAGTGCTCGTGGACCAGCGGGGCGCATTGCAGGCCGGTCCGCGTCAGCACGTTGGCGTCCACGTCCAGGATGGTGCCGATGTCGGACGGATCGAAACCGTCGACGGTGATCGAGCAGGTCGGCACCCGGCGGTCGTAGTGACCGGCGCCGAACAAGCGCACGCCGCGGATCTCGCGCAGGCCGTCCTCGAGCAGCTCGAGGAGCTCGAGCTCGTGGCGGCGGATGGCCTCGAGCCCTCGGGTCTGGATCCAGTCCTGGCCCGCCGAGAGGCCGGCGATGCCGAGGACGTTCAAGGTGCCGGCCTCGAGGCGGTAGGGGTACTCCTCGAGGTGGTACGGATACGCCGACTTGACCCCAGTGCCCCCCCACATCGTGCTCGCGATCTCGGCGTCGTCGGCGACGCAGATGCCACCGGTGCCGGTCGGGCCGAACAGGCTCTTGTGCCCGGTGAAGGCGAGGAAGCTGACGTGGCAGGCGGCCATGTCGATCGGAATGACACCGGCGGTCTGGGCGGTGTCCACCGCGAACGGCACGCCGGCGTCGCGGCACACTGCCCCGACGGCGCGGATGTCCTGCACCGCGCCGCACACGTTGGAGCCGTGGTTGACGATCACCAAGCGGGTGGTCGGCCGGATCGAGCGGCGAATCTCCTCTGGGTCGACGTAGCCGTCGCCATCGGGCCTGACGAAGGTCGCCTCGACCCCCTGCTTGACGAGGTGATTCACCGGCCGGATCACGGAGTTGTGCTCCATCCACGTGGTGACCACATGGTCGCCGGGAGCGAGCGTGCCCTTGAGGATGAGGTTGAGGCTGTGGGTCGCGTTGGAGGTGAAGACCAGGCGGTTGGGGTCTTTGGCCGCGCCCGTCCTGACACCGGGGTTGAACAGTGCCGTGAGCTTGCGCCGCGTCCCCGCGATCATCTCCTCGGCCTGGAGCGCCATGTCGCACCCCGATCGACCAGGGTTCACCCCGCAGGTGCGGTAGAAGGTCCCCATGAAGACGTGGACCTCCTCGGGCTTGGGGAACGACGTCGCGGCGTTATCGAGGTAGATCAGACCGTCCAAGACACCCTCCTTGGGTCGACCGGCACCCGCCCGTTCCTTCCGGTCGCGGGATGTGCCGGGGCGCGAGCGCGTCGCCGCCGGGGCCATCCCTGGCGGCGGACGGGCGCGGGCGGCGGCGATGATACCTCGTGACCCGTCTTGGACAGAACCGGACCCTCATGGTAGGTTTCGGTCACGATCGGGTCACGCGAGAGCCGGCGCGCCGGACCCGGTCGGCAAGGGAGGTTTCGTGTCCATCGCGCTTCTCGCCTGCTCGCTCCTCGCGGCCGCAAGCACCGCGGCGGCGCCCCCGCTCCCCACCGCCCCTCCCGGTGAACTCAGCGCAGAGGTGCCCGCCCTCGTGGCCTTCCACGAGGTGATCTACCCGCTCTGGCACCAGGCCTGGCCGAACCGGGACCTCGCCCGGATCCGGGAGCTCCTGCCCAGGGTCGAGGAGCATGTGCGGGCGGTCGAGCAGGCCGAACTCCCCGGCATCCTGCGCGACAAGCGCCCGGCCTGGGACAAGGGAGTGGCCGGTTTGGCGGAGGCCGCGGCCCGCTACCGCGCGGCGGTTTCCGCCGACGACGGGCAGGCGATGCTCGCTGCCGTGGAGCTCCTCCACGCCCGTTACGAGGCGCTCGTCCGCTTGGTCCGCCCGGTGATGAAGGAGCTCGACGCTTACCACGTCGTGCTGTACCGGATCTTCCATCACGACCTGCCGGCCCGCCGGCTCGGGCCCGTGCAGGCGGCCGCCGCGGAACTCGCGATCCGTTGCCAGGCGCTCTCGGTAGCCGAGGTGCCGGCGAGGTTCGCTCCTCGGCGGGCAGCGCTCCACGAGGGAATCGCGCAGCTGTGTCGGGACACGGCGTCATTTCACGAGGCCACCCGGTTGGGTCAGTGGGAGCCGATCGAGGCCGCCGTCACTGCCCTTCACACGCAGTACCAGAGCCTGGAGGCGCTCTTCCAGTAGGCGGGGTTGCCAAACCTGCTCCCGGGTGATATATTACTGAATGGTAATCGAGTAATTGACTCGGTTGCCCCGGGGCAGTCCGACAACGAGGCCCCCCAGAATGGAGGACCCATGGCCGTCAAGCAGTTGACCATCGACAACTTCAACGAGACGATCGAGAACAACGACATCGTCCTGATCGACTTCTGGGCGAGCTGGTGCGGCCCGTGCCGCTCCTTCAAGCCGATCTTCGAGGCCGCGGCCGAGGCCAACACCGACCTCGCCTTCGCCTCCTGCGACACCGAGGACCAGACCGAGCTGGCCGGTTCCTTCGGGATCCGCTCCATCCCCACCCTGATGGTGTTCCGGGAGAAGGTGCTGCTCTACTCCCAGCCCGGCATGCTGCCGGCGGATGCGCTCGACGACCTCATCCGCCAGGTCCGGAACCTCGACATGGTCAAGGTCCACGCCGAGGTCGCCAAGCAGCGAGAGAGCGAGGCGGCCGGCGCGGCGCAGTGACGCGCCCCGCCGTCACCCATGGGCGTCGAGCCACCGGGCTGCCAGCAGCAGCCCGGTGATGCTCTTGGCATCCCGGATCTCGCCCCGCTCGACCATGCCGAGGGCGTGCTCGAACGGCACCATGAGCACCTCGATCCGCTCGTCGACGTCGCGATCCACGCCGGCGCCGGCCGGCTCGACTCCGGTGGCCAGGAAACAGTGCATCACCTCGTCGCAGAATCCGGGTGCCGAGAAGAAGGTCGCCAGGTGCCGCCAGTGGGCGGCCTCGAGGCCGGTCTCCTCGCGCAGCTCGCGACGGGCGCACGCCTCCGGCGCCTCGCCGGCGTCGAGCTTGCCGGCCGGCAGCTCGATCAGCTCGGCCGCGACCGGATAGCGGTACTGCCGCTCGAGCACCACACGCCGGTTGCCGAGGAGCGGCACCACCACGACGGCTCCCGGGTGCCGGACCACCTCGCGGACCGCCTCGCCGCCGTCGGCGAAGCGCACCCGGTCCACGTCCACCTTGACCACCTGCCCGTCGTAGATCCGCTCGCCCCTCAGGCGAGTCTCCCGCAACCCGTCACCCATGCACCCTCCAGCCGGCAGCTCATCCCTTCGGGGGCGCCGTCCCGAGCCTCACTGCGGGTACCGCCCGAGCAGGCGGAGCACCGCGCCGTGGAGGGCATGGGGCAGGCCGGCGCGGGGGAGGAACATCAGCGGGCAGTACCCCGCCACCAGCTCGACATCCGCCTCCGTGCACAGCGCCACGGCTTCCTCGCTCACGGCTCCCGCGCCACCTCCCCGGTGGAGCCACACCCGGCGGACGCCCGCGGCCAGGCAGTCGCGGACCACCGCCGCGCTGCGCTCGGCGGCGGTCATGACCAGGACCGCCTGTGCGGGCGGGGCGATTTCCTGAACCCGCCGGAAGACGGGCAGGCCCGCGATCTCGTCCGCCACCGGGTGAACCGGGACGATGTCATAGCCGCGCTTCTGGAGCTCGCGCATGACCGCCCGGCTGAACGCCCGCTCGTCGCGTGACACGCCGACGATGGCCACCCGGCGCTGTCCCAGGAAGTCGGCGATGGTCTCGCGACTCCCGATCGCGGCCGTCTTCCGGCCCGCGCCTCGCGACGGCGGCCGAGAGCGGTCCATCGCCCCGCCCCCTCCGGTCATTCCGGCTTGACGCCGACGTACGAGCCCGCGACGTTGGCCGTCACCCACACGTCGTCGTCCTTGCGTCCGAACGCGCGACCGAAGAGCTCCTCGGCATGGGCGCGGTCGCCGTGGAGGTTGTACCAGGCCCCCACCTCGGCGAGGTTGCCGCCGTCCTTCGGCTCGGCCTCGATCGCCTTGTCGAACGCCTCCTTCGCCTGCGGCCACTCGTTGGCCTCGGCGTACAGGCGGCCGATCCGCATCCAGTCGGACTCCTTGAGCTTACCCTTCATCACCCGGTCGAGGATCTCGCGCGCGTGGTCCTTCTCGCCCATCAGGTAGTACACCCGCGCGACCCCGATGTTCTCCCAGCTCCCCTTCCCGGCCTGGAGCTGCGCCACCCCGAGCAGGTTGGCCGCCGCCTCGCGGGGCCCGACGTTCTCGAACAGGCTCTTGTCCGCCTTCGCGGTGCTCGCCACCAGACCGGTCACGACGCCGACCGCGAACGCGGCCACGATCCCGACAATGATTCCCCTTCTCATCTTGTCCTCCTGTGCCGACAGTCTAGGCCGGCCTTTGGGGTCGGGCAAGGCCGGACCACCGGACCGAGCCGTCGGCGGTGAGGTCACGGCCGCCGGGTCCCCACGCGCCCCCTCAAGGCTCCAGCCCAACCCGTTTGAGGAGCGCTGGGAAACGCGGGTCCGAGCGGATGGGGTCGAACGCCGGGTCGGCCCTGAGAGAGCCGAGTAGGCCGGAGCGCTCTTCCCGCGCCCGGTCGAGCCACACGAAGGCACGGTCGCGGTCGGCCAGCCCGACCCACACCCCGGCGACGGCATACGCGGCCCGCAGGGACTGCCGATCGACCTCGGTGAGCTCGTCGGCGATCCGCTCGGCCTCGGTCGGTCGGCCGCACCTCGCGAGCGCGAAGCCCAACGTGGCTTCGACCGGGAGGCTGTCGGGCTCCCGCCGGTGCGCCTCCTCGAGTTCGCGGAGAGCGTCCCCGCAACGCTCAAGCTGAACATAGGTCAGGGCCAGTCCCAGGCGACCCTGGACGAAACCAGGTTCCATGGCGAGGACCGCCCGGTAGTCATCCACCGCCACGTCGTACTGGCGCCGGTAGTACTCGAAAAGGCCGAGATCCGCGCCGATCACCAGCGAGAGAGGATCGAGCTCCTGGGCGCGGCGGATCTCGCTGTCGGCCTCAGCCCACCGGCCGTCCTGGGCGAGGAGCTCCGCGTACCACTGGTGGGCCGAGGCGTAGCCGGGGTTGAGCTCGATGGCGCGGCGCAACTCCCGCTCGGCGCCGCGCCGGTCCCAGGCGAACAACCACCTGACCAGACCGAGGGAGGCATGTGCTTCGGCGAGGGCGTCGTTGAATTCCAGGGCCCGCTCCGCTGCTGCCCGCGCCTTCGGGAACACCTCGCGCGGTACCGCGATGCCCATCTCGGGAGAGCCCAGCAAGGCGTAGCAGTCCGCCAGGCCGACCCAGGCCAGGGCATAGCCCGGATCCTCGTCGATGGCGCCCTGGAAACAGGCGATGGCGTCGTCGAACCCCTGCGGCGTACGTTTGTTCCAGAAGAAGCGGCCCTTGAGGTAGAGCTGATAGGCGGCCGGGCTCGAGGTGTCGCGGGAGGACAGCCGCTCCCGCTCTTCACCGCTCAGCCGCAGCCGCAGGGCGCGGACCATGTCGTCGCGGATCTCCTCCTGCACCGCGACGAGATCTGCCATCGTCCGCACGTAGTGACCACCCCACAGCTGGCGGCCGTTGCTCACGCTGACCAACTCGGTGTTGAGGGTCAGCGTCGCCCCGTGCTGGATGACGTGGCCGGTGAGAACGGCCTCGACGTCGAGCTCCCTCCCCACCTGCCGCGGGTCCACGCCGGGCGCGGCGAAGTGAGCCATGGTGCTGCTCGCGATCACCTTCCGCAGAGGAGGCAACGGCCGCAACGCGCTGGCCAGGCTTTCGCTCAACCCCGCGCTCAGGTACTCGACGTCGCGGGTGTCGCCGGCGCTCGTGAACGGCAGGACGGCCAGCGAGGTGATCGTGCGCCCCCCACCCCACCCGATCATCCGCCACGAGATGAACAGGAGCGCGGCGGCGAGCGCGACGAGCAGCACCGCGAGGATGCGAAGCCGGCGGCGAGTGACGGAGAGGACGGAGCGGAGCACATCGCTGCTGCTCGACACCGCCCCGGCGGAGCCCATGGTGGCGCCGGGCGGCGGGGTGTCTCCGGCCACGGCCGAGCCGGGTTGCCCGGATCTCACGACAGGAACCTCGTCGGCGAGGCGCTCGACCGGAGCCGCAAGGCGATAGCCCCAGCGCGGCACCGACGCGATGTAGCGCGGCGCTTTGGGGTCGTCGCCGAGCGCCCGGCGCAGGAGCATGACACGCTGCGTGAGCGCCTCATCGTTGACGAACTCCTTGGGCCAGACGGTGTCGATCAGCTCCTGCCGCCGCACCACGCCGGGCGCACGCCGCACCAGCTCAACGAACAGCTCGAAGGTCTTGGGCGGGAGTGGCACCAACTCCCCGCTGCGGGACAGGAGATGGCCATCGACATCGAGGAGCAGGTCGCCGACCTGAAACCTCTCACGTGGGACCGCAGGGGTCATGGGAATTCCGTGTCCAGTCTAGGAGCACTCCCGGGGGACGGCAAGCGGCGCGCCTCGACCCCCTCACCGTCACGTTGCCGAACCATGATGCCGACGTTTCCTGTCCTTCACACCCAACGGCAGACGGCATCCCACCTTGCACGGTGAGAAAGGGGGCATGACATGGACCCTGGCATGGTGGTGATCGCCGCTGTCCTGGTGGGCTTCGCCGTCGCGGCGGTGGTCCCTCCCCGCGTCCTTCCTGGCGTGAGGCGGTCCGATCGGCGCGGGCGGGGGCGAAACGAGGCCGAGAGCGGCCGTGCCCGGGCGGAGCAGCGTTCCGGACACCTTCGCGGGCTTCTGGCGGCCGGTCTCGCCTGCACCCTCGCGCAGGGGTGCGTGGCGATCCGACTGGAGACGGCTCCCAGCACGCTGGCGCGGTACGAGACCGGTACCCTCGAGGTGCGCGTGTACGAGACGCCGGGCGACCGGCGTCGCGACGTCCTGACGCGCCGCCCGATCCTGACCGAGCTGTTCGCCCTCGATGACCAGGGCAACGAGCGGCCCCTGCACTGGGCGTCCGAGCCGGCCTGGATGATCTCGGCCGTCGAGGAGGGCCGATATCGACTGCTCGTACGTTCCTGGGTGGACGCTCAGGGCGGCCGTCACCCCCTGGGATCTACGGGCGCGCAGGAGTTCGACATGGCCCGCGGCGCGAACGTGCGCATCTCGGTCGTCATGAGCAGCGCCGGGAAGGCAGCCGAGAACGTCGTCTACGGCGTGGCGGCGGTCGGGATCCTGGTGCTTTGCGCTCAGGATCTGGTCGCCTGCCTGAACAACTAGGAGCCTGCCACGAACGCGTTCGCAGCTCGCGCCAATGAGGAGGACACCATGAAACAGGAGACCCCACCACGGATCGCTTCACTGCTGTGCGCCGTGCTCTCGATTGCCGCCGGGGGATGTGCCTCGGTCTTCAACGGGACGCACCAACACGTCCGGATCGTGACGGTCCCGCCGGGGGCGAGGGCGGAGGCGATGGGGCAGTCGACGATCACCCCCGGCGAGCTCCGCGTGCCCCGGACGGTGCAGCAGGTGACCGTTCACATCGAGAAGGACGGGTTCAAGCCGGTCGATGCCGCGTTGCACCGCGAGCGCTCCGGCGCCGTGTGGGCGAACTGGGCGCTCATCCCCGCCGGCATGGCGCTCGGGTACTCCCTCGCCGGTCACGGCGGGTGGTTCGGCGGCCTCGAGGAATCGCTCTGGGGCGGTGTGGGGATCCCGGTGGCCGGGATGGTCACCGACTTCGCGACCGGCTCCGCCTATCGCTTCGAGGAAGAACTCATCGTGGGCCTCGAGGCGAAGACCGCAGAGGAGCGGGCTCCCACAGGCGAGCTGGACCGGGGCTCGCCACGGCTCAAAACGGGGAAAACCCCCTGAGACGACGGGACATCACGCCGGTCTCCGTCACGGTCTTCCGGCTCCAACCTGCGCGGCGTACGCCGGCAGCGAGGCTCCGGTTGCGTCCCCGCCAGACCAGGTCTAGAGTGATGAAGCGACAACCTACAGCGGAAGAGGTCGCAGCGGTCGGTCCGCGCCCACCGGGGTCATCTCTGACCTCGTCGGGGCTTGGCGGGCAGGCCGAGTGCGACGGCAGAAGGTAGCGAAAGGAGGAGTGTCATGCGGCACCGAGTGTTGCTCACCCTCACCTGCGGACTGCTGCTCGCGTGGACGACGGGCGCCCTGGCGAGGCCGCCGGCCCCGCCCGATCGCGTCCGGGAGCGGCTCAACCGCGAGATTGGCGACCGGCAGATCCGCGAACAGTTCGTCCCGGTCGTCACCGGGCAGGCCGAGGTCCCGGGAACCGCGCTCGGCACACGGTTCTTCCCCCAGTCGATCGCCTCCGGCGATCCCCGCCCGGACAGCGTCGTGCTATGGACGCGCGTGCTCGATCCCGACCTTGCCGACCAGGACGTGCCGGTCCGCCTGATCGTGACGCAGGATCCCTTCTTCAATCACGTGGTCTACAACCAGGTCGTCACCGCTCAGGCGCAGTACGACCACTGCGTGAAGGTCCAGGTCGGCGGCCTCGCACCCCGGACCTCCTACCTGTACTTCTTCGTCTACGTCAAGGACGGCGTCTTCTACCTGTCGCGGCTGGGGACCACGAAGACCGCACCCGATCCCGCCGACACCCGACCGGTGCGCTTCGCCTTCTTCAGCTGCCAGGACTGGGAGGGCAACTACTACAACATCTACGCCAAGCTCCTCCTCGACCACCGCGACGACATCGACTTCGTCGTCTTCATCGGCGACTACATCTACGAAACCGCCGGCCAACCCGGCTTCCAGCACCCCACGCCGGGGCGCCGGCTCACCTTCACCGACCCCGGCGCGATCCAGCTCTCCACCGCGGGGATCGCTTACTACGCCGCCGGCAGCCTGGACAACTACCGCTACCTGTACGCGACCTATCGCTCCGACCCTATGCTCCAGCAGCTCCACGAGACGTTCCCGATGGTGGCGACCTGGGACGACCACGAGTACTCCAACGACTGCCACGGCGACGTCGCGGCCTATTTCGACAAGCGCAAGGACGAGGCCGACCCGGTGCGCAGGCGCAACGCGGAGCAGGCCTTCTTCGAGTACATGCCGATCACACCCGGGCTCGGCGCCGACGGCACCCTCGCCATCGACGACACGATGCTCTACCCGAACGCCCATATTTACCAGGAGCTCCACTTCGGTGCCAACCTCGATCTCATGCTCACCGACTACCGGTCGTTCCGCCCCGACGTGGTGGTCCCCGAGGACGCCTTCCCGGGGACGATCCTGATGGACAAGACGACGCTCCTGGGGGTACTCGGCGAGCCGACCTACGATGGGATCAGCGCCAGCCTCGACCCTTACGTCGACGTCGACCTCGACCCGGCGCTCCAGGCGGTCGCGACCGCGATCGTGACCCAGCTCGTCGCCGCCGAGAACTCCTTCCTCACCCCCGAGCAGGCCGCCCAACGCGCGTCGGCGCTGGTCGCCGGCAACCTCTCGGCCACCTACCTCAACGCCCTCTTCGCGGGCGCGGAGATGACCCCGCCGTTCGACGAGGCGGCTCTGGCAACGTTCGACCGCGGACTCTCGGTCCTCTACCTCGGCAAGCGCGACCTCTACACCTCGACGGGGTCGCGCTACGTCCTGGTCAAGGACACCTTCGATCTCTACTCGGGCTTCAGGTACGCCGTGACCGGAGGCGCCAGCGAGGACGTCTACGGCGCCGCCCAGGAGGCGTGGATCAGGCAAACGCTGTCGGCCAGCACCGCGACCTGGAAGGTGTACGCCAGCTCGGTGTCGATGACGCCGATGATCCTCGACTTCACCAGCCCGCTGATCGCGCCGCTGCTGCCGCCGGGGTTCCCCGACCAGCTCCGCACCCGCCTGCTCATCGACGCCGACCAGTGGGACGGTTTTCCCCACAAGCGGGCGGAGATCGTCGGCCTCCTGAAGACCATCCCGGGCGCGGTGCTGATCTCGGGAGATATCCACTCCTCGTTCGTCAGCGACCACGGCGACGGCCTGTTCGAGTTCACCGGCACTGCGGTGACCTCGCAGACGCTCGCCGACGAGGTGCGCGACATGGTCGCCGCTGATCCCCTGCTGAGCCGCGTCCCGGGGATCAACGACCTGCTCGACAACCTCGGGACCCTGCTGCTCGCCTCCTCGCTCGATCCCGCGGTCTCTGCCGCCCGCATCGTCGACGACGCCCTCGAGGTCCACGGCGGGGTGGTCATCGAGGCCTCTGCCGACCAGCTGCGTGCGACCTACTACCACATCCCCTCGAGCGAGGTGACGAACAACTACTACGACGACCCTGCCTCACTCGCCAGGCTGTTCACCCTCACCAGCTACACCGTGGAGAATGGGACGATCTCGTTCGGGACGCCGTAGAGCGTTTCCCCGCTTGAGTCGCCGGAGGGCCCCGCACGTGCGGGGCCCTTCGCGTGGCGTGGCGTCGTCAGTGCGGTCCGGCCTCGGTCACCGACACCGACACCGCGCCCCGAAAGTCCCCTTCGCGGTAACCGGTCGCGTGGTCGTTCGGGTAGCGCTCGGCCAGGAGCTTCCGCACCGCCGGGTCGAGCGCCGCCGGCTCCCCGTGGCAGGCGAGACACGCCTTGCCGACGACGATCGGGCGCAGGAGGCGCAGCGTGCGCGTCGAGCCGACCTCGACCCACTGCACGAGGTCGGCGAGCGGCTGGCCGGCCCGGTGGGCGGCCTCGAACCTCGCGAGCTGCTCGGCCTCGTAGGCGTCCGGCCGGTCCGCGGGGTTGCGCCACTTCACGCTCACCCGCCGCACCGTCACCCCGTCGGTCGAGTGCGCGCGGGCGATCTCCTGGGCGACCTCGGAGCACACCCGGACCGCCTGGGTCGGTCCTCCCGCCGCCAGCTCCCGCGTCAGGCGGCCCATCAGCTCCGTGGTCAAGGCGCGCGCCGCCGCCTTGGCGCGCTCCACGTCCGGCGACGGTGCCGAGATGGGCAGTGGCGTGGCCTGAGCCAGGAGTGGTCCCGCCGCGAGGATCACCGCCGTGAGCACCATGATGACCTCCTCTCTCGCCCCGCCCGCTCAGGCGAAGCTGTCCTTGCCGAGCACGGCCTGCTCGTAGAAGTCGATGCCGGCCGCGGTCAGGCGCGCCGTCGCGCCGGCCGCCGATCCGGCCTCGGCCGGAGCCAGCGAGACGCCGCCGAGCTCCGCCAGGTACGCGAGTTCCGCGGCGACCCGCGCGGGGGTCCTCGCGCCGGCGACGGCCCGCTCCAGCTCGGCGACTGGAACAGGGGTGAAGGCGTGCTCCTGCCAGTGGGCGTAGAGGGTGGCGAGGAGGGCGCGCCGCGTCGAGGCGTCGAACGGCAACCGTGCCCGGGCGGCGAAGATCGGGCCGGCGAGGCGGAACACCGGCCGGCCGGCGGTGGGATTGATCAGGAGCGCGAAGGCGATCCACAGGGAGAGCGCGCCCAGTCCCACCGTGCACAGCGCGATCGGCACGGTCAGGGCGCGCGTCGCGAACACGCTCGCGGCGATTCGGCACATGTACAGCAGGTCGATGTCGACGAGGAAGAGGAAGAGCAGGAGCGAGTAGAAGCCGAAACCGTAGGTGAAGGCCAGGAAGATGATCAGGAAGCACACCTCGGCGGCGAGCACGATCCCGGCGTCCGGAGCGATGCCGCGCGCGAGCGCGTCGAGCACCCACCAGTTGACCACCCAGTTGAAGGCGAAGGCGGTGAACAGGGTGCCGCCGTAGAGGTTGTGGTTGGCGAAGCTCATCACTCCGGAGAGGAACTGGCCGCCGGCGCCGAACAACAGGCAGTAGACGGCCGCGGTGCGCAGACCCGCCGGCGTGAGGTGGGCACCGAAGGCGATCGGGGTGAGTGCTGCGCACCCGATGGCGAGGCAGACCAGTCCGAGGGGGGTGGCCTCCGCGAACAGCTCGCGGCGCGGCGGTCCGATCTCGATCCTCTTGAACATGACGGGGCCTCCTGGGGAGAGGATAGCCCAGCGCGTGCTAGCCTCTCGCCATGAAGGTCTACCTCGCGCGCTGGGTCTGCCTCGACGCCGAGACCAACCTCCGCCGCCTGGGCGAGGCGTGCGACGAGGCGGTGGCGGCGGGTGCCGGGCTCGTGGTCTTTCCGGAGAGCTTCCTCCACGGCTACACGCGGACGATCGATCCCGCCCGCGTCCGCGCCGCCTGCGCCGACAGCTCCGGCCGCCACCCTGCCGCCGCGTTCCTGTTCGGCTCCTTTACCGAGGAGGGCCGCAACCGGGCGACCGTCTGGCGCGGCGGCCGCGAGGTCGCCCGCTACGACAAGGTGCACCTCTTCGCGCCGAACGGCGAGCGCGAGCTGTGGGCCGAGGGGGACCGCTACGCCGCGGTCGACCTCGGCAACCTCCGGGTCGGCCTGCTCACCTGCAACGATGTCCGTTTCCCCGAGCAGGCCCGCGCCCTCGCCCTCGAGGCCCGCTGCGACACGCTGGTCGCGGTCGCGTGGTGGCCGTGGCGGCGGGACCACGTGTGGCGCACGCTCCTGCGCGCCCGTGCGATCGAGAACGGGGTCTTCGTGATGGGTTGCTGCGTCGCGGCATCGGAGTCGCCCGGCGAGCGCTTCGCGGGCGCCGGGAACCACGTCTTCGACCCCCATGGCGAGCCGGTGCGCACCGACGACGACCGCGTCTACACCCTCGATCTCGGCCGCCGGCACGGGCTCGTGGTCGACCCGCTCACCGACTACCGCGCGATCGGCCGGGTCGAGGTGTTCACCGCGGGGGAGGCGTGAGCGCGCGGGCGCCGCTGCGAGCGCTCCTGCTCGACCTCGATGACACGTTGCTCGTCAACCCGATGGCGACGTTCATCCCGGCGTACTTCCAGGCCCTCACCCGCTACGTGGCCGGCCATGTCCCGCCCGAGCGCCTGATCGCCGAGCTGTTGCGCGCCACCCGGGCGATGGACGGGAACGACGGCAGCGGGCCGACCAACCAGGAGACGTTCGCCGCCCACTTCTACCCCGCCCTGGGCGTCGAGCGCGCCGAGCTCGAGCCCGTGCTCGAACGGTTCTACGCCGAGGCCTTCCCCGCCCTGCGTGTCCTCGCCCGCCGCCTCCCCGAGGCGCGCGAGATCGTGCGCTGGGCGTTCGACCACGATCTCCAGGTGGCGATCGCCACCAACCCGCTCTTTCCCCGCACCGCCATCGCCCAGCGTCTCGAGTGGGCCGGGGTGCCGGAGCGGGAGTTCCCCTACGCGCTCGTCACCACCTACGAGGACACCCACGCCACCAAGAGCCATCCGGCGTACTACCGCGAGATCCTCGCGGCTCTCGGGCGGGCGCCGGCCGAGTGCCTGATGGTCGGCGACGACTGGGGGTGGGACATCGAGCCGACCGTGACCATGGGGATGGCGGCATACTGGATCGCGGATCCGGCTGCGCCGCGGCCCCGACCGGAGCTCGCGGTCCTCGGCCAGGGTCGGCTCGGCGACTTCTGGCGCGTGGTCGAGAGGCACGGGCAGGAGCTGCTCGCGGGGGGCGCGGCAGGCGGGTGAGGATGGCCGGTCCCGGAGCCGTCGCAGGGAGGACAGGGCATGGACAGCGCGATCGCGAAAGCCATCCGTCCGCCGTTCGAGCCGGTGGCGCTGCTTCTCACCGACCAGGCCCCCCACCCCGCCAAGGCGTTTGCCGAGGGGCGCTGGGGGTGCGTGATGTGGCTGCTCGCCAGCGCCGCCCGGGGCACGCCGGCGGTCGCCGATCGGCGCTCCTTCGGCTGTCTCGGGGGCGGCACCGGACTCGGGTTCGGCAACCAGTACGAGAACTGGCCGGGCGGCATCGAGTGCTTCTATCGCTTCCTCGCCGACGGGAACGACTCCTGGGCGGAGGGCCGCACGGCCGCCGACACCGTCCGGCCGGGGTTCCGCAAGGAATCATTCGCCTCCTTCGTCCACGGCGAGCGGTACCTGAAGAGCGCCGAGCAGGCCCGCGCCTTCGTGACCGCGCTGCCGATCACCGAGGTGCCCGCGCGCTACGTGGTGTTCAAACCGCTCTCCCAGGTCGCCGACGGCGAGCGGCCGGAGATCATCATCTTCCTGGTCGACCCGGACCGTCTCGCCGCCCTCGTCGTGCTCGCCAACTACGCCCGCGACGACAACGAGAACGTGATCATCCCGTTCGCCGCCGGCTGCCAGTCGATCGGTCTGCTCGCCTATCGCGAGGCGCGCCGGCCGCGGCCTCGTGCGGTGGTCGGTCTGATGGACATCTCCGCCCGCGCCTACGTGGCCGCCCAGCTCGGGCGGGAGCTCGTGACCTTCGCCGTGCCGCTGGCGATGTTCGAGGAGATGGAGGCCAACGTGGCTGGAAGCTTCCTCGAGCGCGACACCTGGCACCGCCTGCTCACGGCACCCGCGCGGTGAGCGGCGGGCACCGGTTTGGCAAGCTCCGGTCGCACTGCTAGGCTGCTCGCAACGGAGCCCCCCATGAGCCCTCTTCCGGACTACGAGTCGTACGACGGTCTCGGCCTCGCGGAGCTCATCCGACGGCGCGAGGTGACGGCCCGCGAAGTGCTCGAGGCGGCGATCGCGAGGATCGAGGAACGCAACGGCGCGGTCAACGCCGTGGTCCACGAGATGTTCGCGTCGGCGCGGCGCGCTGCGGCCGCTGTGATTGCGGACGGCCCCTTCGCCGGGGTTCCCTTTCTCCTCAAGGATCTGCTGGCGGCGTGCGTGGGCGAGCCGCTCACCTCGTCGTGCCGTTTCCTCGCGTCCCATGTGCCCGACCACGACAGCGAGCTGGTCGCCCGCCACCGGCGCGCCGGCCTGATCATCGTCGGCAAGACCAACACCCCCGAACTCGGCATCCTCGGCGTCACCGAGCCGGTGTTGCACGGACCCACCCGGAACCCCTGGCAGCTCGATCACACCCCGGGGGGTTCGAGCGGCGGCTCCGCGGCCGCGGTCGCCGTCGGGATGGTCCCGCTCGCTCACGGCGGCGACGGGGGCGGGTCGATCCGCATCCCCGCCTCGTGCTGCGGGGTGTTCGGCCTCAAGCCCAGCCGCGGCCGCAACCCGCTCGGTCCCGACTTCGGCGAGAGCTGGTGCGGGATGGTCCAGGAGCACGCCCTCACACGTTCGGTGCGCGACTCGGCCGCCCTCCTCGACGCCACCTGCGGTCCCGACCTGGGCGCGCCGTACTTCGCACCGCCTCCGGCGAAACCTTACCTTGCCGAGGTCGGTACCGACCCCGGCCGCCGCCGGATTGCGTTCACCACTGCTTCGCTGTTCGGCGAGACCACTCACCCCGACTGCCGCGCGGCGGTCGAGGACGCGGCGCGACTGTGCGAATCGCTCGGCCACCTCGTCACCGAGGCGGCGCCCACGCTGGACAAGGCCCCGTTGCGCCGCGCCTACCTTGCGGTGGTCGCCGTCAACACGGCGCGTGCGATCGAGCTCGCGGGCGAGATCATGGGACGCCTGCCGACGCCGGACGGCTTCGAGCGTGAGACCTGGTTCCTCGGCGTGATCGGACGGCACATGCCGGCCAGTGAGTACCAGGCCGCCATCGACCACCTTCACACGGTGCGGCGTTCGGTGGCCGCGTTCTTCGAGGGGCATGATCTCCTCCTCACGCCGACCCTCGCCCACCCCCCCGCCCGTATCGGCGCGCTCGCCCCGACCTCGGTGCAGCGCCTGACCATGCGGGTTCTCACCGCCGCTCCCTCTCGCGCCCTCCTCGCCCGTGCCCTCGACGAGATGGCCGGCGAGGCCTTCGAGGCGACCGCGAACACCATGCTGTTCAACCAGACCGGTCAGCCCGCGATGTCGGTACCACTGTGGTGGAACCGGGAGGGCCTGCCGATCGGCGCGCAGTTCGCCGCGCGCTTCGGCGAGGAGGACCTCCTCTTCCGGATCGCCGGCCAGCTCGAGAGCGCGCGGCCGTGGTTCGCCCGCCGTCCACCGCTCGTCGTCGCGAGCGGGCCGGGCCCGGGTCGCGGCCCGGCGAGCTAGGCATGGCGACGCTCCGGGCGTACCTCGGCGTGGCGCGCGCCCCCTTTCTGCTGCTCCCGGTCACCCTGGTGGCGGCCGGTGCCGCAGCCGCGGCCTTCGGGGGGGTGTTCAGCTGGCCGCGCACGGCCCTGGCGGTCCTCGGCCTGGTGGCCGCCCACGTCGGCGTCAACGTGCTCAATGAGGCATCCGACATGAGGACCGGGATCGACCTCCACACCGAGCGCACGCCCTTTTCGGGAGGCAGCGGCACCCTTCCCGGCCAGGCCATGTCGCTGCGCACCGCGACGATCTTCGGCCTGCTCGCGTGCGCCGTCGCTCTGGCCATCGGGGTCTGGTTCGTGACTCAGGTGGGCTGGATCCTTGTCCCCGTTCTCGCTGCCGGCGCCGTCGCCATCCTGCTCTACACCGACGTCTTCGCCCGTGCCGGCGTGGGGGAGCTCGTCGCCGGCCTCGGCCTCGGGGCGTTGCCGGTGTGGGGGAGCGCCCTCGTCCAGGGAGGCGCACCCGGCCCCGGCGCCTTCGCGGCCGCGGTCCCGGCGTTCTTCATGACCTTCGACCTCCTCCTCCTCAACGAGTTCCCCGACGAGCGGCCCGATCGTCTGGGGGGCCGGCGCAACCTCGTCCTCCGCCTCGGACGGCGCGCTGCGGCCCGCGTCTATGCCGGTGCCGCCATTGCCGTCCCCACCGCCATCCTGGTCGCGGTGGCGATGCGGGTGCTGCCTCTCCACGCCGCGCTCGCGGTCCTCCCTTCCCTGCTGCTGGTCAGGCCGCTCGGCTGGGCGTTCGGTGACACCGGCCGACCGGTCCCGGTCCCGGCGCTCGCCGCCAACGTGACCTGGAACCTGGCCACCAACGCCCTGCTCGCGGCTGGTCTGGTGCTCGCGCGCTGACACCGGGTGGTCAGCGGGGCGGCGCGCCGGCCTCCGGCGCCGCCGGCCATGACCCGGTCGTGAGCGCGGGTGTCGTCATCATCCGGAAGATCGGCAGGAGGCCGACCTCCTGAACACGGTACGACGGTGTGCGCCGGTACCACCACCGGCTGCGCGCACCGGCGTCGGCCGCGAAGGCAGGGTCGGCCAGCGCCTTCTCCCACGCGTCCCGCACCGCCGGGTCCGCGAGCATCTCGGTCACCCTGCCCTCGAGGACGCGACCGTCCATGTACTCCTTGCCTTCGAGGACCGTGGTCAGCATGCCCCAGGCGAACAGTGACTCCGGGCTCTCGGGCTCGAGGAGCTGGACGGCGACCTCGAAGTCGGGCTGATCCGCGGGTACCCACAACGTCCCGGCCGGAAAATGGCGGCGCAGCGGCCGGTGCGCGATGCTGGCCTCCACCGGTGTCAACCCCTGGTACGGGCGGGCGGCGAACTTCGCGTCGTTCGCCCACAGGCTGTCGACCTCGAGGTCGGCGGGCGCGGCCAGCCGGCGCACGACCAGGCCGTGGCCGGCCAGGCGGGAGGAGATCTGCGGCCACCCGGGCAGCACCAGGTAGCCACGCGGCCGTGCCGTCGTCAGTGCAGGCGTGACGCGGTGGATCCAGGGGACCCGGAGAGCGTGGACGTCCCCGCGCTGGTAGCGGAGCAGGGGAGCGCCCGTGACCAGGGAGATCTCGCTGCGGTAGGCGTAGACGGGAAACTCGATGGTGTCGGCCGGGCCGTCGGCCCAGCGCAGCACCGTCTCCGACGGGGGCGCGTCGGCACCACCGATCCCCACCTCGCGGGACTCCGCCTCGGCCACCGCCGCGCGCAGCGCGCGCGGGTCGCGCCCGATCTCCGCGAGCAGTGCGGCGAGGAAGACGTGGACCGCCTCGACGCGCTGCCGGTAGGGCTTGTAGGAGTGCATCTCGATCAGAAGCGAGGGGCGGTTACGGAGAGGGAAGTAGCCGGTCGAGTAGCGCGCCCCGCCGACCAGCGAGCTGAACCCCTTGGCCGGGTCGTTGCGATCGAGCAGATCGACGTAGGGCCCGCAGCGGAAGCCGGCCCGCTCGGTGGCCGCCAGCGGGCCCGGCAGGTGTGACCTCAGCCAGCCGTCGACGGAGGCGGGCGCCTGCGGTGCCTCGGCCCACGCGTAGGTTAACACCCAGTCGTGGTCGACGCCGTCGGTGACGTGGACGTCGACGTGGAGGTGCGGGCGCCAGCGGTTGAACAGCGCGACGAGCGCGCGGGACTCCGGGCTCGACAGCTTGAGGTAATCGCGGTTGAGGTCGAGGCCGTCGGCCGTGGTGCGGAAACCCATGCCGTCACGGGGACCGTCCTGGTTGGGCCGGTTGAACGGCGACACCCGCTCGTGGCCGTCGACGTTGTAGATCGGCACGATCAGCACGGTGGCCGCGTCGAGCAGCGCGGCGTCGCGTCCGAGGGCGAGGTCGCGCAGGAGCGCGAGGCAGGCATCCTTGCCGTCGATCTCGCCGGCGTGGATCCCGCTCTGGATCAGCACCACCGGCTTGCCGAGCGCGCCGGCAGAAGCGGGCGTGAAGGCCCGCTCCTTGGACACGATGACCAGCGGCATGTCGCGGCCCGCCGGCGAGGTCCCGAACGAGGTCACCCTGATGAACGGTGCGGCGGTCTCCACCTTGCGCAGGAACGCCACGGTCGCCGCGAGGTCCGGGGTCGCCGCATACCCACTCCGCTCGGCCGGCGTCAGCCAGGCGTCGGGAACACGTGCGGCCACGACCGGCGCGCCCTCGGCTGCGGCAGCCGCGACCATGAGGACGACGAGCAACGCGGGGAGCCGGGAGCCAGAGAACATGGGCGCGGACCTCCTGGCGCGCGAGGGTAGCAGAGCCGCGCGGGACCTCAGCCAACCGGCTCGCGCACCGGCTCCGGGCGTGCGTCGGGGAACGATCCATCCCCGAAGAAGACGTGCGCCGCGAGAGCGCGAAGGGGTCCGCTGCGCAGCGCGGCGCAGGCCAGCTCGGCAAGCCACGGTGAGCGGACGGCGGTCGCCAGGCGGCGCATCCACAGGCGCGAGGTGAAGCGCGCGCGAAAGCGGTGGCCGGCATGGGCAGCGAGAGCGCCGGCGTCACCGCTGCCGAGCAGGTCGGCGATCACCCGCACCGCCAGCCGCGAGAGCCGCAGGCAGGGGTCGAGACCGCCCGCCGTGAGCGGCGACACCGCACCGGCTGCGTCGCCCACCAGAACGCCGTACGGGCAGGCGATCCGACGCAGCACTCCGCCCACCGGGATGTGACCGCCACGGCGCTCGCGCCAGGGCGCTCGGGTGAGGTCGACGTCCGCCGGCCGGGAGGCCTCGAACGCCGCCAGAGCCTGCACCGGATCGAACCTTGCGGCGTATCCACCGACGCCGACGTGGATCTCCTCGCCGTCGTCCGCCACCCAGGCGATGTAGCCGGGCGCGAGCCGCGGGTCGAACACGCAGTGGAGGCCCGGAGGGCGCGCGCCCGGACCGCCGCGGAACACGTCCTCGACGGCGACGATCCACTCCCGGTTGACGTCGAGGCCGAGGTCCCGCGCCACCAGCGATCGGGTGCCGTCGGCGCCGACGATCAATCTCGCATGCACGGTCCGCCCGCTGCCCGGCCCGTGGAGCTCCACCGTGACGCCTCCACGCTCCGGCCCTCCACCTCTGTAGACCGTTCCCGGGGCCCATGCGACACCCGCCCGTCGGCACGCCTCCAGCCGGCGCCGGTAGAGCTCGGCCATGCGTGCGATGCGGAACTCGTCCCGGCGGCTCTCCACCACCAGGCCGCGGCGGGAGGGTGAGTACAATGTGACCCGCCGGATCGGCGGGCCCAGGCACCCCTCCGGCAGGTCGAAGTCCTCGAGGGTGCGGCGGACGAAGATGCCCGTCGTCCGCACAGAGCGGGCCAGGTCGAGCCTCCGGTCGGCGAGCAGGACACGCGCCCCGGCCTCGCCCAGGCCCCGGGCGCACTCCAGGCCGGCGAGCCCGGCCCCGATCACGACGACGTCGTACCCGTCCATCCACTCCCCCCACCGCCGGTGAGCGGCGCGCGAGCCGCGAGAAATTCACTTTGCAGGACAAAGTCGACAGACAAAGAAGATCAGCCCTCCCGAACCGCGCGGATCACCGCCTCCATGTGATCGAGGTACCGTTCCAGGGCCCGCCGCCCGCGGGGCGTGAGGCGGAACTCGGTGCGCGGCACCCGGCCATCGAAGCCCTTGTGGCAGGTCACGAGTCCTCCCTCCTCGAGCTTGCGCGCATGGACCGACAGGTTTCCGTCGGTCGCCCCGGTCAGCCTCTTGATCTCGTTGAAGGAGAGCGCGGGGTTGACCGCCAGGCTGGTGAGAATCGCCAGGCGGGTGCGCTCGTGGACGAGCCGGTCCACGTCAGTGCCTCGGGCCAAACCCGACACCACCGAAAAGACCGGCGCGCCATCGGCCGCAGACGCCCGCCGCCCGGCCGCGGCACGTCCCCTAGCCACCGTGCCTCCGCGCGATGAAGACGCCGAAGGTGAGGTGGAGGCCTCCGAACCCGAGCGCGAGGAGCCCGTCGGCCCATGACTCGGGCGCCACTAGGGCGGCGACCCCGAGGGCCAGGAAGCACACACCCATGACCGGCACGGCCCGCACCGAGAAGGCACCAGCACCGGTCACCGCGCTCCCGTAAAGCAGCAGCCACGCGCCCGGGAGCGGGCGTGTGGCCCCTTCCCGGACGAGCGCGAGGGTCAGCGCCGCACCGGCCAGCAGCGGTGGCGCGAAGGCCAGGGCGAACCTCCGACCCGCCCCGGAGAGGAGCGGAACCCGGGCACGGCGGGCCTTGTGGATCATGGTTGCCAAGCCGGTTCCGGAGGCAAGAACGGCCGCGACCAGCCACACCGACAGCCATCGCGAGAGGCTCGTCTGGCGGCTCGCGACCACAGCGGCGCCCAGAGCGACGGCCCCCATGCCCACCCCGCCCCACCCCGGCACGGCGGTGAACGCCGTCGCGCCCACCATCGTGTCGCGGATGAAGCGGAGGTTGTCCATCGCCCGCTCGTGCAGTGAGGAGGTGGACTGACCGCGAGGGCTGACGGCTGCTTTGCGTCCCACGGCCACAACCTATCCCAGGGGGACTACACTGTCAAGTACTTTGCCTCTTCAAGCAGAGACCGAAGGGGGATAATGACGTCATGGCGCACGCCCAGGGGCAAGCCCGCCTCCACGTCATCCTGGTCCACCCGGAAATCCACTGGAACACCGGCAACGCGGGCCGCACCTGCCTGGCGGCCGACGCCCAGCTCCACCTCGTGCGCCCGCTCGGCTTCTCCCTCGACGAGCGCGAGGTCCGGCGTGCCGGCCTCGACTACTGGCCGCGCGTGCAGCCCATGGTGTGGCCGGAGTGGGACGCGTGCGAGGCCGCGCTGGCCGCGCTGGGGGAACCGTTCTTCTTCTCCGCGGAGGCCCCCCGCGAGCTGTGGGACGTCTCGTTCCCCGAGCGCGTCGCCCTCGTCTTCGGTCGCGAGAGCGGCGGCCTCCCCGATGACATCCGCGCGGCGCACACCGACCGGCTGGTGTGCATCCCGATGGCGGACACCCGCCTGCGCTCGCTCAACCTGTCCACCGCGGTCGCCATCGCCCTTTACGAGGTCCTGCGCCAGTGGCGCCTCGCCCGGCGGTCGTCGCCACCACCGCCGTGATGCCTGACGGTTGCGGACCGCGGTCGACCGCGCACGCGGTCTCCCGTCCTCGGCCGAGGGCTCCGTCCTGCAAGGGTATGATCGAGGCGTGAGTGCGTGCGCTGGAGAGCCGACGGCGCGACCAGGCCGGGGCGCGGCGGCGAGCCGTCTGGCGCGCCTCGCCCTGCCGGCGCTCATCGCGGTCGCCACCGCGACCGCCCAGCAGCCCGCCATGCGGGTCTACTCGGTCTCCGACGGACTCAAGTACCCCCAGCTGTTCACGGTCTTCCAGGACAGCCGCGGCCTGCTCTGGATCGGATCGTCCTACGGCCTGGGACGATACGACGGCGGCGAGTTCGTCAACCTGACCTCCCGGGATGGCCTACCCCACGACTCCGTGTACACCATCGGTGAGGCCGCGGACGGGTCGATCTGGGTGCTGACCCAGGAGGGTCCGGCCCGGGTCGAGGCGCTCGCCGGTCCCTTCGGCGCGCCCGTGGTCGCGCCGGAGCCTGCGCTCCCCCGGATGCAGACGGACCGCGAGCTGCTGGCTGCCGGCGGAGGCTCGGTGTGGCTCACCGACGGCGAGTCACTGCTCCGCACCCGGGGAGGGACCGTCACGCGCTGGAACGTGTCGCCCGGCACCGGGACCGGCGCCCTGGTGGCGTTCGGTCCGGCCGGTTCGGAGTCGGTGTGGGCCTGCACGGCCGGGCGCGTGATGCGGTGGCACGCGGGCGGCTCGGCCGACAGTTTCACCGTCCCCGAGGGCGGGGGGCGGGTGACCGCCGTGGTGCCCATCGATGGCGGCGTGCTGCTCCTCCAGAAGCACGGGATCGCGCGTCTGGAGGGTGAGAGGTTCGTTCCCGATCCCGGCTGGCGGCTCCCGCCCGACCTCAACCCCTCCGGCGCCGTCGCCCGCGGCGCCGAGCTGATCGTCTACACACCCGCTCGGGGCGTCGTGCTGCTGCGACGCGGCGCGGAGCCGCACTTCATCACCACCAGCGAAGGGTTGCCCTCCGACACCGTGGACCACGCCATGGTCGACCGCGACGGCGTCGTCTGGCTGGCCACCGCGGATGGCCTGGTCAAGATCTTCGACTTCGCCATGCGCTCCTACCCCACCCGCCTGCCGGAGATCGGCGCCATGGTGCTCGCCTTTGCCCGGGAGACGACCGGCGGCATGTGGGTCGGCCACTCCTCCGGCGCCACCCTGGTGGCTGCGACGGGCCTGCAGCGGGTCGATCCCGACCGGGGTCGACCGGTCGATCCCGCCGTCTGGGCCTTGCTGTCCCTCCCCGGCGGCGGCGTGCTCGCCGGCACCACGCACGGGTTGGTCGAGATCTCCCGCGACGGCGCACGGCCGTTCCCGGACCTTCCCGAGGCCGGCCGCGATCCCGTCTACGCGCTGAGTCGCGACCGCGACGGTCGGATCTGGGCGAGCGCGCAGCACGGCCTGGTCCGTTTCCGCTGGGACGACCGCCTGCGGCGGCCGACCGACATCGAGGCCTTCACCACGGTGGGCGGCGAGTCTCTCGGCGAGGCGCGGGGCGTGGCCAGCGAGGCCGACGGAACCGTGTGGACCGGCACCGACGGGCGGGGCCTTCTGCGCTGGAACCAGGGCGAACTCCACCGGCTGGACAAGGTCGACGGACTGCCGAGCAGCGTGTGTCGGGTGGTGCTCGCGGATGCCGCGGGGGTGCTGGTCGGCACCGACCGTGGCCTGTACCGTCTGAACGGCGGCCGCGCCGCGCCGGTCGAGGCCGTCAACCGCGAGCTCCACGATCTCTACATCGTCGCGATGATTGCGGACGGCGCCGCGTTCTGGCTCGCCACCACCTACGAGGTGCTGCGCATCGAGCATGGCCAGGTCAGCGAGCGGCTCGATCAGGCCACCGGCCTGATCGGGGCCACGACCACGGCCGAGAACTGTCTCGCGATCGATGATCACCGACGGCTGTGGGTCGGCATGGCCGGCGGGGTCACCATCGTCGACCTGACCGCCCCGCGGCGGCCGCCCCCTCCTCCGGACGTCCTCATCCTCGCGGCCACCGACGTCGACGAGCGAACGGTCGTCGCCGGTGAGCGGCTCGCCTTCCCGGTCAAGGCGCTCTCCTTCGCGTTCAGCTCGCCGACCTTTCTCGCGGAGGAGAGGACGCGCTTCGTGTGGCGCCTCCTCGGCCACGACGAGCGCTGGTCCGAGCCCAACCGCCAATCCAGCGTGCGCTTCACCAACCTGCTGCCGGGGAGGTACGAGTTCCAGGTGCAGGCAATCGCCACCTCCGGCCAACGCAGCGTGCGCCCCGCGAGCTTCGCCTTCTCCGTGGTCGTGCCCTGGCGGCTCGGAACGCTGGCCGTCCTCGGCGTCGTCGCGGTCGTCACAGGCACCGCCGCCACCATCGCGCACTGGCGGACCCGCACCATCCGCCGCCGAAACACCGAGCTCGAGCGGCTCGCCAGCAAGCGGACCGAGCAACTCGCCGAGGCCAACCGCCGTCTCGAGCGCCTCGCCTCGGTCGATGGCCTCACCGGTGTCGCCAACTACCGGGTCTTCCACGACCACTTCGGTCGCGAGTGGTTGCGTGCCCTCCGCGAGGCCACCCCGCTCTCGTTGATCATGATCGACATCGATTTCTTCAAGTCGTACAACGACGCGCTCGGCCATCAGCAGGGCGACGAGTGCCTGCGCCGGGTGGCCGCTGCCATCGCCGTGCACGCATCCCGGCCCGCCGACCTCGCGGCCCGCTACGGCGGCGAGGAATTCGTCGTCCTGTTGGTCGCCACGCCGGAGGACGGCGCCGAGACGGTGGCCGAGAAGATCCGCGCCAGCGTCGAGGCGCTCGCCATCCCGCACCCGGCCTCCACGGCCGCCGATGTGGTCACCATCAGCCTGGGCGTCGCGACCCGGCGGCCCGGGCCCGGCCGTGATGCCGAGGAGCTGCTCACCACCGCCGACCGCGCGCTCTACCGCGCGAAGCGCGAGGGGCGCAACCGTGTGGTCGCCGCGACCGTGCTGTGAGCGCACCCCGGCAGGGGGAGACGGCCGTGCGGTCCTTCTTCCGGGTCGGAGCGGCCCCGACGTGCGTCACTCGCCGATGATCTTGATCAGCACCCGCTTCGGGCGGTGGCCGTCGAACTCCCCGTAGAAGATCCGTTCCCAGGGGCCGAGGTCGAGCGCGCCGGCGGTGATCGCGACGACCACCTCGCGTCCCATGATCTGGCGCTTGTGATGCGCGTCGCCGTTGTCCTCCCCGGTGCGGTTATGGTGGTAGCGCCGGGCCGACGGGTCGTAGGGAGCGAGCTGCTCGAGCCAGCGCTTGTAGTCCTCGTGGAGGCCGGGCTCGTCGTCGTTGATGAACACGCTGGCCGTGATGTGCATCGCGTTGACCAGGCAGAGCCCCTCGCGGACCTCGCTCTCGCGAACCGCCGTCTCGACCTCCCGGGTGATGTTGACGAACTCCATCCGGGCCGGAACGTTGAATGTGAGATACCGGGTCAGCGATCTCACGTCACCCTCCTCGTCGTCAGTCCGTGCGTTCCTGGAGGCGGCGCGCGAGCGCCGTGACCAGCCGGCGGGGTGCCAGGCGGACGGCGAACGCGCCCAGCCGGTTGACCATGCCGGGAATGACCAGCGTCCTGCCGCGCCGCATGCCGCGGTAGCCGGCGCGGGCGACCGCGGCGCTGTCCATCATCGGCAGCAGGCCGCTGACCAGGCGAGAGCCCGCCATCCCGGCGCGTTGCTGGAACTCCGAGCGGGTGGGGCCGGGGCACAGCGCCGTGACCGTGACACCGGAGCCGGCCAGCTCGTTCGCCAGCGCCTCGGAGAACGACAGCACGAACGCTTTCGAGGCGTAGTAGACCGCCATCAGCGGACCGGGTTGGAACGCCGCGGTGGAGGCCAGGTTGAGGACGCGCCCCGCGCGCCGCACCACCATGTCGGGGCAGATCAGGCGGGTGAGATGGACGAGCGCCGCGATGTTCACCTGCAGGAGCTCGAGGGTGGCGCGCGGGTCGCCGTCGAGGAACGGCCCGTAGCTGCCGAAGCCTGCGTTGTTGACCAGAACGTCGACCGCGAGCCCTCCATCGCGCAGCGACCGCGCGATCCTCTCCGGCGACCCACCATCCGCGAGATCCTCGGCGAGCACGGTCACGGCGATCCCGCGGCTCGAGCGCAGCTCATCGGCCAGCGTGTCGAGCCGCGGGCGGCTCCGCGCGAGCAGGACGAGGCTCGACCCATCCCGGGCGAAGAGCCGGGCGAGCTCGCGCCCGATCCCGCTCGACGCCCCGGTGATCAGTGCCGTCTCTCGCCGCGTTCCTTCGCTCACGCCTCCCCCTTCCTCGCCGGTGATGCCGGAGGTGGTCCTCCGGGCGATACTATCGCGAGCCGCCTCGTCCGCATCCCCCGGGCCCCGGCGCGGGGTGCGGAACCCGACGGAGCTGCGCTGCGTAGGAGAACGTGCATCGGGTCTCCGGGGCGGCGACGGAATAGGGCTGTCGGGGCGGCCCTTGCAGGGTGCTGAGGTAGGGCCGACCGGGAGCGGGGAGCGCGTCGCGCGCGGCACCGCCGAGCGCTCCTCGGGGTCGGCCGGGGAGGGAGATCGTGATGAGGAACAGCGGTGAGATCAGACGGGCCGCCATCGCGGGGCTCGCGCTTTGTGTCGCCGCGGCGGTCACCGCTCAGGGCCCGAGCCAGCCGGACGCCGCCGCGCTCCGCCTCGCCATCGAGAAGCTGTCGGTGCTGGGCAGCGTGCTCTACATCGGGGCGCACCCCGACGACGAGAACACGGCGCTGCTCGCCTACCTCGCCAAGGGGCGCAAGATGCGCACCGCGTACCTCTCGTTGACCCGCGGCGACGGCGGCCAGAACCTCGTCGGCACCGAGCAGGGCGAGGCACTCGGAGTGCTGCGTACCGAGGAGCTCCTCGCGGCGCGGCGGATCGACGGCGCCCACCAGTTCTTCACCCGGGCGGTGGACTTCGGTTACTCGAAGGGACCCGCGGAGACGTTCCGGATCTGGGGCCACGATGCGGTGCTCGCCGACGTCGTGTGGATCATCCGCTGGTTCCGGCCCGACGTCATCATCACGCGTTTCCCGACCGACGGCGAGGGCGGACACGGCCATCACACCGCGTCGGCGATCCTCGCCGGCGAGGCGTTCACCGCCGCTGCCGATCCGACCATGTTCCCGGACCAGTTGCGCTGGGTCCGGCCCTGGCAGGCCACGCGTCTGCTGTGGAACGCCTGGCGTCGTCCCGGTCAGGCCGGCTCACCTCCCGACGGCTCGCTGTTGAGCGTCGACCTCGGGGCGTACGACCCTCTGCTCGGCCGCTCCTACGCGGAGCTCGCGGCGATCGCGCGCAGCATGCACAAGAGCCAGGGGTTCGGATCGTCACCCCGGCGCGGCACACTGCCCAACCTCTTCGCGCCGGTCGCTGGCGAGACCGCCAAGAGCGATCTGTTCGACGGGATCGACACCTCCTGGCGGCGGGTCCCGGGGGGCGAGACGGTGGGTGCCGCCCTGGCGCGCGCGCGCGCCTCGTACCGCGACGATGATCCCGCCGCCGCCGTCCCCGATCTGCTCGCCGCGCTCGACCTCATCGACCGGCTCCCCGCCGACCCCTGGGTGACCGTCAAGCGGCAGGCGCTCGTCGAGGTCATCGCCGACTGTGCCGGCCTCTGGCTCGACCTCGGCGCCGCCGCACCGGAGGTCACGCCGGGGGGGACCATGCCCCTCACGATCACCGCCATCAACCGGTCTGCGCTGCCGCTGCGCCTGACACGCGTCGAGCTGCCGTACGGCGCCACGGTGGCGCTGGCGGATGCCGCGCTGCCCGACAACCAGCCGGTTACCGCGCAGACCACCATCACCATGCCGACCGACGCGCCGCTCAGCCAGCCGTACTGGCTCGCCGGGACGCGCAGCGAGGGAGTCTACACAGAACCCCCGCAGCCCGAGGTCGGTGCGCCGCGCAACCCGCCCGCCGTGTCGGCCACCTTCGTCCTCCGCCTCGGCACACACGACCTCACCTACACCGTCCCCGCGGTGTACCGCTCCACCGATCCGGTCGAGGGCGAGCGCGTGCAGGAGCTCGCCGTGGTCCCGCCGGTCACCGTCAACCTCGAGTCTCCCGTCCTCCTCTTTCCCGACGTGTCCCCCCGCCCGGTGCGTGCGGTCGCGCGCCGTCACCGCGACGGTGCCGGAGCCGTGATCTCGCTCGCGCTGCCGATGGGGTGGACGGCCGACCCCGGGGCGATCAGCCTGGAGCCCGGCCAAGCCGGCGAGGAGTCGCAGCTGCGCTGGACGCTCACCCCGACCAACGGAGCAGCCTCGGGCGCGCTGCGCGTGCTGCTCGACGGTGACCGCCCGACGCCCGCCCGCGGCGTGATTGCCGTCGACCACCCCTACATCCCGCCCCGCCTCCTCCTGCCCCCTGCGGTAGCCACCCTGGTGCGCGTCGATGTGCGCCGGCCGGTGCGGCGCGTCGGCTACGTCATGGGACCCGGCGACGAGATACCCGCGGTCCTGCGCCAGCTCGGCTTCGACGTCACCCTGCTCTCCGACGACGTCCTCGAGAACGGCGACCTGTCGGGCTTCGACGCCATCGTCACCGGCATCAGGGCGTACAACACCCGCCCGCGCCTGGCCACCGCCGAGGACCGGCTGCTCGCCTACGTCGCCGCCGGCGGGACGCTGGTCGTCCAGTACAACACCAGCCGCGAGACCGTGACGGACCGTCTCGGGCCGTGGCCGATCCACCTCTCCCACGACCGGGTGACCGACGAGAACGCGCCCGTCACCTTCGCGGATCCCACCTGCCTGGTGCTGACCGAGCCCAACGCCATCACTGCCGCCGACTTCGACGGCTGGGTCCAGGAACGCGGGCTGTACTTCCCGGACAGCTGGGATCCCCGCTACCAGGCCCCGCTCGCGATGGCCGACCCGGGCGAGAAGGCGACCCGGGGCGCACTGCTCGCCGCGACCTACGGCAAGGGCCATTTCCTCTACACGGGGCTCGCCTTCTTCCGCCAGCTGCCGGCCGGCAACCCGGGTGCGATCCGTCTGTTCGTGAACCTCCTCGCCGCGGGCCGGCCCGGTGCCTGAGCAGCACCCGCCGCGGGCGGTCGACGACGGTCCCCCGCCGTTCGGCGGCTCGTGGACCCTCCTCTACCTCGTCGTGGGCGGCGTCCTGCTCGGGCTGATCGCGCTGTTCTGGCTCTTCACCCGGGCATTCGCATGAGGCCGATCGACTGGGTCGTGCTCGCGTCCTGGCTCACGTTCATCGTGGCCTGGGGCGTGTGGCGCGGCGGGCGGAGCCGGACCATCGACGGCTTCCTCCTCGCCGGGCGCGAGATGCGTTGGGGCACGGTCGCGCTCTCCATCATGGCCACCCAGGCCTCGGCGATCACCTTCCTGTCCACGCCCGGGCAAGCGTACGCCGACGGGATGCGCTTCGTGCAGTTCTACCTCGGCTTGCCCCTCGCCATGATCGTGCTGTCGATCGTCGCGGTGCCGCTCTACCACCGGCTGCGGGTCTTCACGGCCTACGAGTTCCTCGAGGGCCGCTTCGATCTCAAGACGCGCGTCCTGACGGCGTCCCTCTTCCTCGTCCAGCGCGGCCTCGCCGCCGGCCTGACCATCTACGCGCCCTCGCTCATCCTGTCCGTGATGCTCGGGTGGGACATCCGTCTCACCATCGCGATCATCGGCGGGCTGGTGGTGATCTACACGACCTCGGGGGGAACCCGGGCGGTGAGCCGGACGCACACGCTGCAGGCCGCGGTGATCCTCGTCGGGATGGCTGCCGCGCTGGTGGTGCTGATCCGCTCGCTCCCGCCCGGCGTCTCCTACCTCGATGCCCTCCACGTCGCGGGCGCGGCAGGACGGCTCAACGCCATCGACGCGTCGTTCAGCCTGACCGACCGCTACACCCTGTGGTCCGGGTTGATCGGCGGCTTCTTCCTCGCGCTCTCCTACTTCGGCACCGACCAGTCGCAGGTCCAGCGCTACCTGACCGGGCGGTCGATCGGCGAGAGCCGCATGGGGCTGCTCATCAACGGCGTCGTCAAGGTGCCGATGCAGTTCGGTGTCCTGCTCATCGGGGCCAGCGTCTTCGCCTTCTACCAGTTCGTCCGCCCGCCGATCTTCTTCAACCCGGTGGAGGCAGCACGCGTCCGCGCCTCCGCCTCCGGCGAGCGCTTCACCTCCCTCGAATCCGAGTACGCCGACGCGACGCAGCAGCGCGCGACCGCCGCCCGGCAGCTCGCCGACGCCTTTGAGGCCGGCGATCCCGCTCGCGAGGTCACCGCCCGGCAGGGGTGGGCCGAGGCCGACGCGCGGACCACCGCGGTCCGTCGGCAGGCGGTCGGCCTGATCACCGCCACCGATCCGCGCGCCAACCCTTCGGATACCAACTACGTCTTTCTCTCCTTCGTCCTCCACCAGCTCCCCGCGGGTCTCGTCGGCCTTCTCCTCGCGGCCGTCTTCGCCGCGGCGATGAACTCGACCTCCGCGGAGCTCAACGCCCTGGCCGCGACGACGGCGGTCGACATCTACCGCCGCCTGGTCGCGGCCGACGCCTCCGAGCGTCACCTCGTGCGCGTCTCCCGGCTGGCGACCGTGTTCTGGGGGGCGTTTGCCGTCCTGTTCGCGGAGTTTGCCAACCGCCTCGGCTCTCTCGTCGAGGCGGTCAACATCCTCGGGTCGCTGTTCTACGGAACCATCCTGGGCATCTTCCTGCTCGCCTTTTCCCGGCGCCGTCCGAGCGGCACGGCGGTGTTCGTGGCGGCCGTTCTCGCGGAGGCGGCGGTCGTCGCCTGCTACGCGCTCACGAGCCTGTCGTTCCTCTGGTACAACGTGGTCGGTTGCGCGGCGGTGATCGTCGGCGCGCTCGCGCTCTACCCCCTGCTCGGTCGCGGGCAGACAAGCCGGACGACCTGAGAAGCGGCGCGGCAGCTCTCGCCCGCCTCTCCGACACACCGGAAGTCGGGGGTGTCGCGATGCTTCCAGAGGCCCGTGCTCTTGACCTGGACAGCGACCTCGTGTATTGAGCAAAGGAGGGACACGGCTCTCGCGCGGGCGAAACCCGGTGGTCTCGGGGATCGAGCAGGAGGACGGTGGCAGCGTACTGGCGAACCGACTTGCCGGTGCTTCTCATCCACGACGTGGATCCGGCGTGGGAGACTCACGAAATCGACGAGGCTTTCGCTTGGGCGCAGCGGCTCGAGGCCGCGATGCTGGGCGAGGGGCACTCCGTCGATGTCGTGCCGATCTTCGTCGACGATCTCGCCACCCGTCTGACCGGCTACGATCCCGATCGCTTCATCGTCTTCAACGGGTGCGAGGCCCTCCCGGGCCAGCCGCACAGCGAAGCTGAGGTCGCCCGCACCCTCGAGCAGATGCGCTTCGCCTACACCGGCTCGCCCCCGGAGACCATCGAGCTCGCCTGGGACAAGCCGACGGTCAAGAACCTGCTCGCCGCGCGCGGGGTGCCGACGCCCGCGTGGCGCGTCTTCGAATCCGCCGATCCCGACGGCTGGGACCGCTTCCCGGCCATCGTCAAGCCGGCCCGCGAGCACTGCTCGTACGGCGTCACGCGCGACTCCGTGGTGACCAACCCGCACGACCTGTGCGAGCGCATCGGCTACGTCCTCGCCACCTACCGGCAGCCCGCCCTCGTCGAGGAGTTCATCGATGGCCGCGAGTTCCACGTCACCCTGTGGGGCAACGGCCTGCTCCAGATGCTCCCTCCGGCGGAGATGGACTTCGCGGCCTTCGCCGACGTCCACGATCGCCTGTGCACGTTCGACTCCAAGCACGTGCCCGGGTCGAGCCACTACGACCTCATCGAGCTCAAGCTGCCGGCCGACCTCGACGGCGACCAGCTCCGCGTCCTCGAGCAGACCGCGTGCAACGCCTATCGTGCCGTCGGCTGCCGCGACTACGCGCGGGTCGACGTCCGCCTCACGAACGGCACCTTCTTCGTCCTCGACATCAACCCCAACTCCGACCTCGGGGCGGACACGTCGACCGCCCTGGCGGCCGAGCTGGTCGGCTACTCGTACGGCGCCCTCGCCAGTCGGCTGGTCAACCTCGCGCTGCTGCGCCACCCCCGTCTGCTCGGCGCCCTGTAGACCGCAACCCAGGGGCCGGAACACGAACGACCCGCCACGGCGGGTCGTTCGCGAATCTCCCCGTCGGCCAGGCAGGCTAGGGCTTCTCCCACTCGGCGATGAGCTTCTCCACCGCTCCGGTCTCGGCCTTGGGGTCCGCCGCCTTGCCGACCGCGATCGCCTTCTTGGCCGTCGCGATCGCCTCGGCCTTCTTGCCGTCGAGGGCGAGGAAGCGCGCCTTGGCGGCGAGGCCGGGCATGGTCTCCTTGACGGTCAGCGAGCGATCGAGCCAGCTCCGCGCCTCGGCCAGGTCGACGTTGTTGTCCAGGCAGAAGGTCGCGGCGCGCAGCGGCGTGCGCCAGTCGTCGGGCTTCGCCGCGGCGACCGCCGTGCGGGCCTGCGCCGTGACCAGCCCGACGGTGTCGACCTTGACCGTGAAGCCGACCCGCAGCTTGTCCCAGGTGAGCGCGACCCCGGTCGCGTCGGAGGTCGTGTCCGGGAAGGAGAAGGTCATCCTCTCGGCGAACGGCGCCGGTTCCGGCTTGACCGTGATCCGCAGGGCGTCCTGCTCGGCCTTGTACTGGTAGGCCCCCCACTGCTTGGCGTCTTTGTTGAAGACCACCGTCCACTGGTCCGGACCGGGGATGGTCATCAAGGCGTAGGTACCGGCGGGGAGAGCGTGGCCGTCGATCGTCACGTCGTTGCCGAAGGTGATCGTCGTCGCCTCGTTGGCCCCGGTGCGCCACACCTCGCCGTACGGCACCAGCCCGCCCCAGATGACCCGGCCCTTCACCCCGGGACGGCTATACGTGATCGTCACGTTGGTGACGCCCACGACCTGGGAGACGGTGGCGTTCGGGCTGAGCCGCGGCAGCTCGAGATCGGCGAGAGCGGGCGCGGCGGCAACCACGGCGACGACCGCTGTGAGGAGTGCACGGGTGATCAACGCGGTAGGAACTCTCATGGTCTTCCTCCTGTCTCGGTGAACATCATGCACGATGTGTAACGCATCCCGTCACTCGCGGCTTCCCGTCCCTGCGCCGCCCCCCCGCCGCAGGCTCAGCGCATCTGACCGGAGACGACCAGCCAGAGCACCAGGAAACCGACCGCGAGACAGACCACGCCCGCCGCCAGCGCGCCGTAGGAGAAGATCGCCGTGTTCTTGTCGATGACTTCCGACTCGCCGGCGTTCACGGGGTTCACGATGAGGTTGACACGATCCCCGACCTGGTAGGCGGGCGGCGAGGCGGCGACCGCCGAGGTCGCCGTGCGCTCGCCGTCGGCGAAGAAGCGGTACACCGGCGCGTACAGCGTCATCCCCTTGCTGCCCGGCCGCTCCTCCAGGCCCACGACCGTCCCCTCCACGCGCAGCCAGGTCGCGAGCTTCCTGCGGTTGGAGACGATCTGCGACCAGCCCAGGGTCGCGAACAATGCCCCGATGCCGACGAACAGCAGCACCAGCACGTAAGGCCCCATGAGCCGCCTCCTCAGCCCGTCCGGCCGCCACCATCCCGCCGGCTCCTGTCGGCGACGGCGTGTGCGCCAGCGCACCGGCGAAGGTGCTTCGTCGTCCCACCGTGCTTCACTGTGAGGAAGTGTACGCCCGGCGCCTGATCGTGGCGTTCGCTGATGGGCGCGCAGCTGGCGTCAGGCGGCGGCCGCCTCGTCCATGACGATGGTGCCGTCCTGCATCGTCACGACGCGCCGGGTGCGGGCCGCGATCGACGGGTCGTGGGTGATCAAGACGAGCGTGTGCCCCTTCTCCCACAGGTCGGTGAAGAGGTGGATGATGTCCTTCCCGGCCGCGGAGTCGAGGTTCCCGGTGGGCTCGTCGGCGAGGATGATGTCCGGCTCGCACGCCAGCGCGCGGGCGATCGCCACCCGCTGCATCTGCCCGCCCGAGAGCTCGGTCGGCCGGTGCGCCATGCGGTCCGCCAGCCCGACCTGCCCGAGCAGCTCCTCGGTGCGCTCGCGCCGCTCGCGGGTCGAGGCGCCCTTAAACAGCAGGGGCAGCTCGACGTTCTCGAAGGCGGTGAGCTGGGGGAGCAGGTTGAAATTCTGAAAGACGAAGCCGATGCGCCGGTTGCGCACCTCGGCGAGCCGATCGATCGAGAAGCCGCCGACCTCCTCGCCCTTGAGCCGGTAGGAGCCCTCGGTGGCGGTGTCGAGGCAGCCGATGATGTTCATCAGCGTGGACTTGCCAGACCCTGACGGCCCCACGATCGCGACGAGCTCGTTGCGCTTGATCGCGAGGTCCACCTTGCGCAGCGCCTCGACCTTCACGGCCCCGGTGTCGTAGACCTTGCGCACCCCCGCCAGGGCGATGATCGCGCCGTCGGCGGCGCCGTTGGGCTTGTCCTTGCCGTTCTTCCCGTTGGTTCCGTTGCCGAACATGGCGACCCCCTCACTCGAAGCGCAGCGCCTCGGCCGGCTGTATGGAGGCCGCGCGCCGCGCCGGGAAGTACCCCGCGAGCATCCCGATCAGGCCCAGCAGCGTCACCGTCGCCACCGCGATCGGGAGCGAGATCGTCGGCGTGCCGAGGATCTCCATCGCCTCGCTCTTGGCGTGCGCCTGCACCGCGGCAAGGACCCGTACGATGGCCACCCCCAGACCGATCCCGACGACGCCGCCGGCGAACGTCAGGGCGAGCGACTCGAGGACGATCGAGCCCGTGATGTAGAGGCGACGGGCGCCGAGCGCCATCTGGACGCCGATCTCGCGCGTCCGGTGCGTCACCGTCGCGAACATGATGTTGGCGACGCCGACCCCGCCGATGATCAGGGTGAGCGCGCCGATCCCGCCGAGGAACGCCTCGAGACCGATCATGATGGCGTTCATCATCTTGGCGTCCCTGATCGTGTCCCAGAACTGGAGCGCCCGGGTGTCCGCCGGGTCGAAGCGGTACTTCGCGCCGAGGACCTCCATGAGGTGGCGCCTGGCCGCCGGTGCGAGCGCGTTTCTGGTCGGCTGGTAGACGAGGTTCGAGAGGGTCCGGCGGCCGAACATCGCTTCGAACGTCGAGAGCGGGATCGTGGCGCGGTCGGCGTCCGGCCCGCCGTACATCCCCATTTGCTTCTTCTTCTGCAGGACGCCGATCACGGTGAACGGCGTGTCGGCGACGAGCAGCGTCTGCCCCACCGGGTCGCCGGCGCCGAACAGGGCCTTGGCGAGCTCGTCGCCCAGGAACACCACCCGCCGCTTCAGCTTCTGGTCCAGCTCGTCGATGTAGCGGCCGCCCGCCCGGGGATAGCTTGTCCGCAGCTCCTCGTACGCCGGGTGCACCCCGACCACCCGCTTGTTCAGGGCCGTGCGCCCGTTGACGAGCTGCACGTTCCAGTTGTGCATCTCCCCCGCGGCCGAGGCGATCTCCGGGACGCCCGCGAGGACGAGGTCGACGTCGTCCGGCACGAGGCGGATCGGCCGGCCGGCGGGCAACCCCGCGTACGCCTTCTCGGTCTCCCCCATCCAGATGATCACGATGTTCTCGCCGAGGCCGCGGCTGCCAGCCGCCAGGCTGCGCTTGAGCCCCTCCCCGAACGAGAGCAGGAGGATGATCGTGACGGTGCCCCAGGCGATCGCGGTCACCGTCAGGATCATGCGCTTCCTCTGGATCTTGGCGGCGCCGCGGAAGAGGCGGACGATGAGAGAAAGGGCGGCCATCGCTACAGCCTCAACGCCTCGACCGGGTTGAGGCGCGCCGCGGAGCGCGCCGGGAAGTACCCCGCGAGGAAGCCGATCAGCCCGAGGAGCCCGGCCGTGAGGGCCCCCACCTGGAGGGAGATCGCCGGCGTCCCGACGAACTCGTCGAACTTGGCCGGGAAGACCGCGCAGATCGCCCACGAGATCGCGAATCCGACCGCGCCGCCGATCACGGTCAACAGCAGGGTCTCGAACACGAACTGCGTGACGATCATCCGCTGCCGGGCGCCGAGCGCCATCTTGACTCCGATCTCCTTGGTGCGCTCCTCGACGACGACGTTCATGATGTTCGAGACGCCGATCCCGCCGACCACCAGCGTCAGCACCCCCATCACGCCGAGGAAGATGCGGAACCCGAGCATGAACGTGTGCATGAACTTCTCGTTCTCGGTGACGTCCCACATCCGCACCGCCTCGGCGTCGGTCGGGTCGAAGCGGTGGAGCTTCGCCAACGTGGCGATCACCTTGTCCTTGGCGGCGCCGACCTCGCCGGCGTCGGCGACCTGGAAGACGAAGTTGCCGTACTCCTGCTGGCCGTACATCGCGCGGAACGTCGTCGCCGGGATCGAGGCCCGGTCCTTGTCGCGCCCCTGGTACGAGGAGTCCTGCTCCTTCGCCTGCATGACGCCGACGACGAGGAACGGCATGCCGTTGACGTTCACGTACTGGCCGACCGCCTCGGCGTCGCCGAAGAGGTCGTGCGCGAGGGCGTCGCCGAGGAAGACGACCCGCCGGCGCTCGTCCATGTCGAGGTCGTCCACGTAGCGCCCGCCCTGCTGCGGGATCAGGTTGCGCATCGCCGCGAACATCGGGTTGGCGCCGGTCAGGCCGGGGACGATCACCTTGTGGCCGACCTTGAATTTCTTGTTCCCGGCGCTGTACTCGCCGGAGATCGCCGTCATCCCCGGAACCTCGCGCTTGAGCGCCGTGATGTCCTCGTCCTTGACGGTGATCCTGCGGTTGCGCGGCAGCCCCTCCCAAGGCTTCGACGTCCGCGACGGCCAGCAGATCACGATGTTCTCGCCGAGCCCGCGGATGTTCTTGATCATCCGCCCCTGCAGCCCCTCGCCGAACGCGAGCAGCAGCGTCACCGCCGTCGTGCCCCAGACGAGGCCGAAGAGCGTCAGCGCCGCGCGCAGCTTCTGGCTCCTGAGGTCGCGCAGGAACTGGCGGAGGTAGTTCTTCCAGTTCATCCCCGGCGCTCCGCTACTCGATCTTCTTCGGAGGCCGCTGCACCACCTGATCGCCCTCGGCGAGGCCGGCCACGACCTCGAGCTTGATGCCGTCCGACAAGCCGGTCTTGATCTCGCGTTTGACCGGGGGGGCGTCCGCCTTGGCGGCGGGGAGCTCCACGAACGCCTTCTCCTTCTCGAAGCTCACGAGGCGCTCGGGGAGGAGCAGGACGTCGGCCTTCTCCTGGATGATGACGTCGGCGTTCGCCGAGTACCCGGCGCGGAGGGTGATCCCCTCGGCCTTCTCGATCGCCGCCTCGACGTCGAACAGCGTGGTGCCTTCTTTCTCCGTCGCCTTCGGCGCGATCCGCGTCAGGCGGCCGGTGACGCGGGCGTCGGGAAGGGCGCCGATCTTGATCCGCACCGGCATCCCCTCGCGCAGCTTGCCCACGTCGATCTCGTCCACCGTCCCCTTGAACATCAACGTCCCCATGTCGGCCATCGTCATCAGCGGCGTGCCGGCCTGGTACGTGGTCAGCGGCACCACGGGGTCGCCCGGGTTGACGTGGCGCTTGAGCACCGTGCCCGACGCCGGCGCCCGGATCACGGAGTCCACGCCGCCCTTGGCGCGCTGGATCTTCCCTTCCTTGGTCAGCGCGAGGCGCTCGCGCGCGAGGTCGAGCTGGATCCTGGCCTGGTCGAACGACTGCTTGGCGGCGTCGAACGTCTCCTTCGAGAGGATCCCGTCCTTGGCGAGGGCGTTGTTGCGCTGGTAGTCGGCGGCCGCCCGGTCGTACGCGACCTCGGCGAGCTGGACGCCGCGCTCCACCTCGTTGAGCTCGAGCGGCGTCGGATCCGGGATGATCGCGAACAGCGGCTGGCCGGCCGTCACCTGGTCGCCGACCTCGGCGAAACACTCCTTGACGATGCCGGAGATCTGGGACTTCACCTGGATCTCCTGCTCGGGCACGATCTGCCCGGTGGCGAGCGCCTTGTCGACGATGGTGCCGCGCTCGACCTTGATCAGCGTGAACGCGCTCTTCGCGTCTTTGCCATCGCGGGTCGCCGCCACCACCCCGTAGCCGACGCCTCCGAGAACCACCGCCACCACTGCCAGCCTGAGGATTCTCTTCATCTCCGACTCCATCCTGCCCTGACTGCCGCCGTCCCGGCCGCTCACCCGGTGCACACAGAGATACGCATCCGACGCGCGGCGGGTTCTCGGCGGCGGCGCTCGCGGCCCAGGAGACCCACCCCTGGGCAGGGCAACCGTGGTGGAGATTCGCGTCCCTCATCCTCGAGCGTGATGCGCCGGCGGGTCGGACCGTCGCTGGGAAGTCGGGAGAGCGCCTGGCGAGTGGCCGGCCGGCGGCCGCGCGCCGCCGCTTGCCTCCACGACGGACGCGGAACCGGTCTCGGACCGGGCTCACGCCTGGGCGTGGAAGAGGACGTTCGAGGTCAGCCGGGCGAGCGACTCGGGGTCCACCTCGTCGAACTCGAGACCGGCCCGGAACCGCATGCCGGGCGGATCCTCGGCGCCGGCGCCGACCACCGACACGTGGCAGCGGCGGACCGTCGCGTGGACGGCGAAGTGCCCGTTCGCGAACCGGATGCGCAGATCGCACGGCCCCGAAGGAGGCAGCGAGCTGGCCACCTCGATCTGCGCCCCACGCGAGGAGATGTCGAGGATGCGCGCCGGCTGGTTCATCATGACCTCGGCATCCAGTGACTGCTTCGGCTCGACCCTCGGCACGGCCCGCCGCTCCACCATGAGCCTCCTCCGGGCTGGCAACCCTGGCGCGTCGCCTGGCGACACACCGATGTCATGGCATCCTGAGGCAAGCTCTGTACCATGTTCGTAACATCCTGGAGATTGAGGACCTTGAAGACTGCGCGGAGAAGCGCCACGTGCGCGCCCCGGACCACATACCGAGAAAGTGTGACAGCCGGGAACAGCGCGATCGAGCCCGGCCCTCCGGCCGGCCGCGCGGACCCCGACGCCCGGGACCCGAGCTCCGGCCGTCAGTGGAGCATCACCGACTCGATGCTCTGGCCCGCCTTGCGGTGGGCATCGGCCCACTTGAGCAGCAGCGAGAAGACGAAGCCGAACACCCCGAGGACCACGAACATGAGCATCGTCGAGGTGTAGTCGACGACCTGCTCACCGTTGACCACGGTGGTGTGCGCGTCGGCGATCTTGCCGGCCAGGTAGGGGAACAGCATGAGGCCGACGTTCTGGACGTAGCCGACCACCCCGAAGGCCGTTCCCAGCCGCGACTCCGGCACCATCATCGGGATCGCCGCCCACAGCGCGGCGGGCACGAGCGACAGTGCGATCCCGACGAAGAAGATCGGCACGACGGGCGGGAAGTGGGTGTAGCCGAGGAGCAGGTGCGAGGGGATCAGCAGCAGCGCGCCGAAGATCATCATGGTCGCGCGCTTGCCCCGATGATCGACGAACCACCCGAGAATGGGCGTGAAGATCATGGTGCCGAAGATGAGCGCCGACGTGTAGTGGCCGGCCGCGGTGACCGAGTAGCCGAACTTCTGCACGAGGATGTCCGGTGCGTACGACTGGAAGGGGAACACCGCCGAGTAGAAGGTCACGCACAGCAGCGTGATGAACCAGAACGAGGCGTCGAACGAGAACGCCTCCTTGAGCACGAACTTCTCCTCGGGCGCCACGCCCCCGCTCTCGGTAGTCCCCGGGGCACCGACGCGGTCACGCGCCGCTCTCTCCAGCCCGAGGTAGATGAAGTAGGTGAGGAAGCCGGCGCCCATCAGCGCCGCCGCGAACCACAGGGAGGCGCGCAGCCCCCACGCCTCGGCGATCGGCGCCTGCAGGTTGAGGGCGAGGAAGGTGCCGAGCCGCATGATGGTGAGGTTCATCCCATAGGCGAAGGCGAGCTCCTTGCCCTTGAACCACCGCGCCAGGACCTTGTTGTTGACCACCAGGATGGCCTCGGCGCCGACGCCGTAGACCATCCGACCCAGCAGCATGATCTTCAGCTCGGGCGAGGCCTGCGGGAAGAACGCCGTGTGCAGCCAGCCATAGCCCGGTCCGAGCAGCCCCGGCAGCCCCTTCCACGCCCCCAGCGCGGTCAGCGCAGCGCCCAGGAAGCACAGGAAGCCGTAGAGGATCCCTGACACCTTCAGGCCCAGCTTGTCGACCAGGACACCGGCGAGCAGGAGCATGAAGAAGAAGACGTTGGCCACCGCGTAGAAGGAGAAGAGCAGACCGTAGTCGGCGCCGGAGAAGCCCAGCTGACTCTTGATCAGCGTGCCGAGCGGCGTGATCGAGTCGTAGATGTAGTACTGCGCGAAGCAGATCAGGCTCATGATGGCGAGCACGAGCCAACGGAAATACGGCCGCAGCGGCTGGGCATCGGTGCGAGTGGCCATGGTCTCTCCCGCCCCCCGCGCGGGCGAGGCAGCCGCGGGTGGTCGGGGGATGATGCACCCCGCGCCACCCGCGGTCAAACCCGAGGGCGTGCGACGCTCCGGCGCCGGCGGGCATCATCGGAAGTGATGGCACACGACTCGAACGCCGCGCCCGGTCATGCGCCGCGGGCGGCCGGCCCGGGAGGCATGGCCTGGCGGGCCGCAATCCCGGCCGGGGGTACGATCGTATATACCCCAGCCCCGCCACCGGTTCCGACTCCCGGGTCCCCGGGTCACCGTGCGACGGTTTCGGCGGCGCCGGCATCAAGGGTGACGACGATGAGCCATGCCTTCGCCGCCGAGGTCGACGAGGTGACAGTCGCACGGGCCCGGAAGGGGGACCTTGCGGCGCTCGAGGACGTCTTCCGCGCATTCGAGACGCCGGTGTTCAACCTCGCCCGCCGTCTCCTCGGCAACGGCCATGATGCCGAGGACGTCCTGCAGGAGACCTTCCTCGAGGTCATCCGCAGCATCCGCTCGTACCGCGGCGACGGGCCGCTGGGTGCCTGGCTGCGCCGCGTGACCGCGAGCAAGGCGTTGATGCGGCTGCGCCGGCAGCGGGTGCGGCCCGAGGACGAGCCGCTCGACGACGCGATCGGGGACGGCGACGGTCACGCCTCTCATCCGCCGCATCCCAGCCGGGTCCCCGAGCGCGTCGATCTCGAGGCGGCGCTGGCGGAGATGTCGGCCACCGCCCGCGCGGTGGTCTGGCTGCACGACGTCGAGGGGTACACCCACGACGAGATCGCGACCTTGATGGGGAAGAGCGCGAGCTTCTCCAAGTCGCAGCTGGCACGAGCACACTTGCGCCTGCGCGCGCTGCTCGCGCCGGGAGGGGACGCACGATCATGCACGCAAGCCTGAGCGAGCTGCTGGAGCTGCGCGACGGCGCGTCGCTCCCCGCGACGGCCGCCCACGTCGAGCAGTGCCCGGCGTGCGCACGCGAGCTGGAGAGGCTCAAGGAGATCCGCGACGCGCTGCGCACCCTGCCGCAGGAGGGACCCGGGCGCGACCTGTGGCGAACGGTCGTCGACGGCGCCCAGGTCGAGGCAGCGCGACGTCGCTGGCTGCGCGTGGGGTGGGCGGCGGCCGCGCTTGCCGCGGTGATCACCGTGGTCGCCGGCGTGCGCGGAACCATCGAGACGGTCCGCGAGGCCCGTGCCGCGCGGGAGGCACACGCGCTGGTGGCGGAGTCGGAGCAGCTCGAGGTCCAGCTCCGCCGCTTCCAGCGCGGCGACCGTGTCATGACCGGCCTCGAGGCCAACATGGTCGCCGAGCTCGAGGACCGCCTCGCGGTGGTCGACGCTCGCCTGGCGTCGGCTCCGCGTCGCGACACACCGGACGACCAGACACTCAACCTGTGGAGCGAACGGGTCCGCCTGCTGGACGCCCTGGTGGACGTCCACCGCACTCGCGCCGCCTACGCCGGCCTGTGAGCCGGCTGAACCAGCAACGGAGGGAGCCATGAAGACACGCACGATGTTGAACGCGATCCTGGCGGTGGCGCTCGCGGGCCCGGTTGTGGTCCCGGCAGCAGCGCAGCCGGCGGACGAGAAGACACCAACCGCGGTCGACGAGAAGGCCAGGGAGCAGAGCCTGCGCGACGCCGAACGGCAGATGCGCGACGCCGAACGGCAGATGCGCGACGCGCAGCGCAGGCTCCAGGAGGCTGCCCACAAGATGGCCGAGACTCAGGGCCGCCAGGCCAGGGAGCAGGCGCGCGCCTACAGCGTCTACTTCGGCCGCAAGGCGCGGCTGGGCATGGTGGTCGAGACCCAGGCCGACCCGAAGACCGACGCCGTCGGCGCCGTGCTCACCGCGGTCACGCCGGGAGGGCCGGCCGACGAGGCGGGCCTGCGCGCCGGCGACATCATCACCAAGATCGACGGCAAACCGCTCACCGCGCCTCGCAGCGACGCCGAGGCCGACGAGTCATCGCCCGGCCTCGCGCTGATCGAGGCCGCGGGGGACCTCGAGGATGGCCAGAAGGTGAACGTCGAGTACCGCCGGGGCAACGAGGCCAGAAGTGTCACCCTGACCGCCCGGTCGCTCGGCGCCGGCGTGTTCAAGTGGATGGACGAGCCTGACGTCCACGTCGAGATCCCCGAAGGGATGGAGGACCTCACCGGGGAGGTGGAACGCGACGTCAACCTCAAGGTGTTGAGGATCCCGGGCGGCTGGCTCGATATGGAGCTGGCCACGCTCGATCCCGACCTCGCCGAGTACTTCGGCACCAAGGACGGCATCCTGGTGGTGCGCGCCCCGCGCGATGGGAGCCTGCAGCTCAAGAGCGGAGACGTGATCGTCAAGATCGGCGACCGCGAGCCGTCCTCCCCGGCGCAGGCGCTGCGTATCCTGCGCTCCTACGAGCCGGGCGACAAGCTCACCCTCGACGTCGTGCGCAAGAAGCAGAGGATGGCGCTCGCGGTCCAGATGCCGGAGCGGCGGGCCGGCCACTGGAGCACCCCGCCCGGGGCACCGCCGCCGCCGGCGCCTCCCAAACCACCGAAGCCGCCCAAGGCTCCCGCGCCGCCGGCGTCACCCGTGCCACCCAGCGAAACGCTCTGATCCCCGCTCAGCGGCGGTATCAGCGGGCGCGTCCGGCGGACGCGCCCTCGTCACTCCGCCGTCTCCGGCCGCCAGCGTGGTGAGTTCGGCCGACCCTCTTGGGGCAGCTACGACACAGGTGGTCTGCCCGGTCGGCGTCCTTCACAATCGGCGGGCGGACAGTTGGACATGGCGGCAGTCGCCAGCGGCTGTCCGAGCAGGTAGGTGACGCGACACGCACCCAACGAGCGGATGCGCCCGATCTCCCAACGGTACCCCGCGGCGCCCGGGAACTCGGTGAGCGCGCGCAGTTCGTCGACCGTGTAGGTGCGCAGGCACGACACCAGCCCGTCCCACATCGCGATCAGGGGGATGACGGGTACGAGGTAGGTCCACAGCAGCCGCCGCCAGCTCACCGGCCGGAGGAACGGGGTCGCGAACCAGGCGAAGGCGGGGATGAGCACGATGGGGAGGCCCCAGATCCAGAGGTTGCGCTCGGTGTACTCGAAGATCCCGATGCCTTGCGACGTCTCCACGGCGTCGGCCAGGATCGCCCGCGCCGTCGCCGGCTCGAAGTGGTGGAACGACGCGAAGAGCGTGCGCAGTCCGGACAGCTCGGGAGGGACGCTGGTCGCGTCGACCGCCGTCAGGACATAGGACAGGCATGGCCCGGCGGCGTCGACCGCGCGCCGGAACGCCTCACGGTTCGGGAACTTGTCGGTCAGCACGATGGACAGGGGCATCTCCCCGGCCGCGGCGAGCTCGCCGGCGACGGCGACGGCCGGTCCCCCGGAGCCCGAGCAGAGATCGACAAGACGCGGGGCGCCGAGCTCCCGCGCGACCCGCGTCAAGCGCGGGACGATGGGCCCGAACACCCGAAAGCGGAGCGCGAAGAAGCTCAGAATGTCGGTGAGCATCGCTCGCCACGACGGCGGGCAGATCGCCAGGTCGTGAAACTCGAAGAGGTGGAAGCGTCTCATCGGCGGCACCGCGCATGGGAGCGATCGGCTGTCGCAGTCTAGCGCGGTGCGGCCCGGGCGGGGTGGCACGACCTCTCAGGAGCGAGGACGACGGTCGCATGGCTCCCTGGGCTTGAACACGGATGCCCGGGCAGGGTAGAGCCTCAGCGCCGGGCGGGGGCCTGGCGCAGGTGGGCGATCAGCGCGGCCACGCCGCCCACCACGACGAGCGCCCAGAGCACGCGCATCAGGCTGATCACCCACGCGATGCCGATCCCGAGGGCAGCCCACTGCACCCACCAGTGCCCCGGCGACGTCATCAGGTTGATGACCACGAGCATGGCCAGGATGAGCGGACCCATGAACAGGAACCTGACCGCACGCAGCGTCTTCAGCATGGTCGTGACTCCCCCGCCACAGGGTACGTCGCTCGCGGACGCAAGGTTGCGCGTGAGTCGATCACCGCGTTGCCGGCCGTTCGCTGAGAGCGGTCTCTGTGGCACGAGCCCCCGCGATGACCTCTCGGGATCGGCGCGAGCGGCCGTGCCCAGGTGTACGATCGGCGGCGGGGACACCGCCATGAGGATCGCACCGCTCGCCGCCGCCGTGCTCGTTTCGGTCGCGCTCGCCCACGCCGTGCCCGCCGACGAGCGCGGTGCCGCGGTCGCCCGCGAGGTCACCGCCGCCACGCCCCGGCTGGTCGCGCTCTACCGGGAGCTGCACTCCAGCCCGGAGCTGTCGTTCCAGGAGAGCGCCACGGCGGCCCGGCTCGCCGCACGGATGCGCGCGCTCGGCTTCGAGGTGACCGAGGGCGTCGGCCGCACCGGGATCGTCGCGGTGCTGCGCAACGGCGAGGGACCGACCGTCCTGCTGCGCACCGACCTCGACGCGCTCCCGGTGGAGGAGAAGACCGGACTGCCGTACGCCAGCCACGCGACGGGACGCGGCCCGGGCGGCGAGCCGGTGCCGGTGATGCACGCGTGCGGGCACGACATCCACATGACCTCGTGGCTCGGCGCCGCGACCGTCCTCGCGGACCTCAAGGACGACTGGCGCGGCACAGTCGTGATGATCGGCCAGCCCGCCGAGGAGCTCGGCGCGGGCTCCGCGGCGATGCTCGCCGACGGCCTGTACACCCGCTTCCCCCGCCCCGACTTCGCGGTCGCGCTGCACGACATGCCCGACCTCCCGGCCGGAGTGGTGGCGATCTCACCTGGTCCGGTGGCGGCCTCCGCGGACTCGGTGGACGTCACCTTCTTCGGTCGCGGCGGCCACGGCGCCCAGCCCCAGGCCACGGTCGACCCGATCGTAATGGCTTCCCGCTTCGTCCTCGCCGTCCAGACCCTGGTCTCCCGCGAGAACGACCCCTTCGACCCCGCCGTGGTCACCGTCGGCGCCTTCCACGCCGGGAGCAAGCACAACATCATCCCCGACCTGGCCCACCTCGAGATGACCGTCCGCGCCTACCGCGAGGAGGTCCGCCAGCGCCTGCTCGGCGGGATCCGGCGGATCGCCCGGGCGGAGGCGGAGGCGGCGGGCGCGCCGAAACCGCCCGAGGTCACGGTCTCCGAGGGCACCCCGTCGACCACGAACGATGCGGCGCTCGCCGTCCGGCTGGCCGGCGCCTTCCGCCGCTCGCTCGGCGACGAGCGGGTAGTTGCGCAGCGCCCGATCATGGCCGCCGAGGACTTCAGCAACTACGGGCGCGCCGGCGTCCCGGCGGTGCTCATGTGGCTCGGCGCGACCGCGCCGGACCGTCTGGAGCACGCGCACCGCGCCGGCGTCCCGCTGCCGGGGCTGCACTCGCCCGAGTTCTACCCGGACGCGGAGCCCACGATCGCCGGGGGAGCGACCGTCCTCTCCCTCGCCGCCCTCGAGCTGCTCGCCTCGCGCTGAGGCCAAGGGCTGTCCGGGCGCTCCCGCCGGGTCTCCCATTCCACTCCACCTGAGCTATGCTTGGCCAAACTGGGGATGGCGTCGTGAGTGGGGAGATCACCGAGCTGTTGATCGCGTGGAGCGATGGCCGGCGCGAGGCTGCCGACGAGGTGTTCAGACTCGTCTACGACGAGCTTCGCCGTCTCGCGCGCGGCCAGCGGCGCGCCGGGTACGGCCACGACCTCACCACCACGGAGCTCGTCCACGAGGCGTACGTCAAGCTCATCGACGCGAGCCGCGTCTCGGCCAGCTCGCGCGCTCACTTCTTCTCGCTCGCGGCCCGCGCCATGCGCCAGATCCTGGTCGACGCCGCCCGCCGTGGCAACGCCGCCAAGCGGGGCGGAGGCGCCGTGGCCGCCGAGCTCGATGACGCCGCGCTCTCCACCACCGCCGAGCCCACGCTCGTCCTCGGCGTCGACGCCGCGCTCGGAAAGCTCGCGGTCCTCGACCCGCGCATGGGTCAGATCGTCGAGCTGCGCGTCTTCGCCGGCCTGTCGGTCGACGAGGTCGCCCAGGCGCTCGAGGTGTCGCCGCGCACCGTCAAGCGCGACTGGCGCGCCGCCCGAGCCTTCCTCTACCGCGAGCTGGAGGCCGCCTCATGACCGGCCTGGACACGCAGCGCTGGCGGCAGGCGGCGGCCCTGCTCGACGAGCTTCTCGAGCTGGACGGCGCGCGGCGCGCGGCGCGGCTCGCCGAGGTCGGCGCGCGCGATCCTGTCCTGCACGACGAGGTCCAGAGCCTGCTCGCCGCCGACGCCCGGGCCGGCGACTTCCTCTCCGAGCCTTTCGCCGTGCTGTCGGGCGAGCCCGAGGCGGGAGACCAGGACAGCCAGGCCGCCGAGGGGATGCGGGTGGGGCCCTACCGCCTGGTGCGGGAGATCGGCCGCGGCGGGATGGGCGTCGTCCACCTCGGCGAGCGGGTCGAGGGCGGCTTCGAGCAGCGCGTCGCCGTCAAACTGCTCAAGCGCGGCATGGACTCCGACGCGATCGTGGCCCGCTTCGACCGCGAGCGCCAGATCCTCGCCCGCCTCGTCCACCCCAACATCGCGACCCTGCTCGACGGCGGCGTCACGGCCGACGGCCGCCCCTTCTTCGCCATGGAGCACGTCACCGGCGAGCCGATCACCACCTTCTGCGACAGCCGCACGCTCGGCGTCTCCGCGCGGGTGCGGCTGCTCGCCGACGTGTGCACGGCGGTGCAGCACGCCCACGCCAACCTCGTCGTGCACCGCGATCTCAAGCCGGGGAACATCCTCGTCGACGGCGAGGGCCGGGTGAAGCTCCTCGACTTCGGCATCGCCAAGCTGCTCTCCAGCGATGCCGACCTCACCATCGGCGAAGCCGGCGTCACGCCCCTGACGCCGGCGTACGCGGCCCCCGAGCAGCTCACCGGCGGCGCGATCACGACCGCCACCGACGTCTACGCGCTCGGGGCCGTGCTCTTCGAGCTGCTCTGCGGCCGCCGGCCGCGGGCGGAGGGCGACGCTGACGCCCACCTCAGCGGGCCCGTCGGCGGGGAGCCGCCGTCGCTGGTCAGGGCCCTCGCTCGCGCGGCCACCGGCCCCGACGACGTCCCCGAGGAGCTCGCGCGCCGGCGCGGCATCTCCCTGACGGCCCTCCGCCGCCAGCTCGCCGGCGACCTCGACGCGATCGTCAGCCGGGCCATGGCCCACGACCCGTCAGCGCGTTACGCCTCGGCGGAGGGGCTCGCCGACGACCTCCGGCGCTGGTCGGACGGGCGGACGGTGCGGGCGCATCGCTCCACCGCGGCGTACCGGACGCGCCGGTTCGTGGCGCGCCACCGTGTGGGCGTGGCCGCGACGGCGCTGGCGGCCACGGCTCTGGTCGCCACCACCGCGACCGCGATCTGGCAAGCGCGCGCCGCCGACCGCGAGGCGAGCCGGGCACGGGCCGTGACCGATTTTCTCCTCGACATCTTCACCCAGTCGGACCCGACCGCGTCGGCCCACGGGCGGCAGGTCACCGCCCTCGAGGTCGTCGAGTCGGGCGCCCGACGGCTCGACCGGGGTCTCGCCGGGGAGCCCGAGGTGAGGACCGAGCTGACCGGGATCGTCGGTGACCTGTACCGCAAGCTGGGCGCCTACGACCGCGCCGCGCCGCTGCTCTCCCGTTCCCTCGCCGAGGCGCGCGCCCGCCACGGCGAGCGGCACCCGGCGACCGCCGCGGCGCTCGAGCGCTGGGCGCTGCTCCAGTGGGGACGCGGCGACTACGCCGGCGCCGAGCGCACCGAGCGTCGGGTGGTGGAGGTCGAACGCGGGCTCTACGGTCCCCACCACCCGACCGTGGCGGCGTCGCTCTCCTCGCTCGCCTCGATCGTCAGCGACCTCGGCCGCTACGACGAGGCGGCCGGGCTCCACCGGCAGGCGCTGGCCGCCGACCAGGCCACGTTCGGCGACGCCAGCTCGCAGGCCGCGACCGACCTGCGCAACCTCGGCCTCGCGCTGTTCAAGGCCGGCAAGGCCGCCGACGCCGAGCCGCTGCTGCGCAAGGCGATCCTCGTCCACGAGCAGGTCGACGGCCCCGACCATCCCGCCACCCTGTCGGCGCGGCAGGCGCTCGCGGTGTTCCTCTCCGACCAGGGCCGCTACGACCAGGCCGAGCCGATCTACGACGCCCTCGTGCCGGCGCTGCGCGCCCGCCTCGGCGACGCCGACCCGACGCTCGCGGAGGCGCTCGACGGTGCCGCACAGCTCAAGCTCCGGCGCGGCGAGCTCGACGAGGCGCTGCGCCTGTCGCGCGAGGAGGTGGCGATCCGGCGCAGGGTCCTCGGGCCCCAGCACCCCGACCTCGCGGTGGCGCTCAACAACCTCGCCAGCGTGGCCTATGCGTGCGGGGACTGGGACGAGGCGGAGAAGGACTTCCGCGAGGCGATTGCGATCTGGACCGTTGCCGTCGGGCCGGGCCACGTCGGCGTGGCCCTCGCGACCGGGAACCTGGGCGTCGTGCTGCTGCGGCGGGGGGGCCCCACCGCGGCCGAGCCGGTGCTGCGCGAGGCCCTGGCGCTGCAACGCAAGGTCCTGAGCGAGGGCCATCCCCAGCTGCTGGTGGCCGCCAAGAACCTCGCCCAGGCGCTGGTGGGCCTGGGGCGTCTCGACGAGGCCGACCGCCTGCTCACGCCGCTCCTCCCCCGCTTCGAGCGGGCCTTCCCGCCCGATCACCCGCGCCAGGGGGAGGTCCTCGTCGTCCTCGGCGAGCTGCGCCTCGCGCAGGGGCGCGCCGCCGAGGCGGCCGTCGACCTCGCGCGCGCGGTCACGCTGCTGTCGGCCAAGATGCCGCCGACCGACCCGCGGGTCGGCCTCGCCCAGCTCGACCTCGCCCGGGCGCTGATCGCCCATGGAGAACGACCGCGCGCGCGCGAGCAGCTCGTCGCCGCGACCGCAGCGCTCCAGAGCCGGCCCGGCTATACCCGCGACCTCGAGCGCGCCCGCACGCTGCTCGCCTCTCTCCCCTCCCGGGCACGCTGATCCGTGCCGTGGCCCCTCGCGGGGCCGGATCACGTAACCCCAGACGAGAGACACCCGAAGGCACGATCGCCGCACCCGGCGGGACACCGTCGTTCCCACTCCGGAAACGTCGATCGGGACCGACGGAT
>JBLMXF010000058.1:0-2929 GCA_050257595.1 Acidobacteriota bacterium
GCCCTGTCCCACGCCGGGCGCTCGTTGATCACCCCGGCGAAGATGTTCCGGAAGTGCGCCTCGTCGAGCGGCCGGGCGCGGACGTCCGCGGGGAGGGCGGCCACCTGTCGCTCCGCGGTGACCAGACGCTCGGCCGACATCGGGTGGGACGCGAACAGCCGTTCGACCACCGACGGTTGTCTCTTCTGCAGGTCGAGCAGCACCTTCTGGGTCTCGATCATCCCGCGCGGCGAGTATCCGGCCTTGACCGCGTAGGCGAGACCGAGGTCGTCGCTCTGCCGTTCCTGGTCCCGGGAGTACTTCGCCAGCATGAGCTGCGAGCCGAGCACGGCGCCGAGCCCGACCAGGCCGCGGTACTCGGAGTCCGAGGTGGCCACGTAGACACCTGCCCCGAGGGCGACCACGCCGGCCAGCAGCTGGCGGTTGTACGCCGCGACCGCGTGACGCGCCGTGACGTGACCGATCTCGTGGCCGAGGACGGCGGCCATCCCGTCCTCCGAGTCCAGGCGCGAAAGGAGGCCGCGGGTGATGCAGATCTTCCCGCCCGGAAGGGCGAACGCGTTCACCTCCGGGTCGTTCACGGCAGTGAACTGGAAGGGCAGCGCGGGGCGATGACTGACCGCGGCGAGCAAGTTCCCGACTCGCGTCACTTCCGCCTGTGCGGTCGGGTCGTTGAGCGGCCCGAGGGAGCCCTGGACTGCCTGCGGATAGAGGCTCGCACCCATCTCGATCTCCTGGCTCTCGCCGAGCAGGTCGAGCTGGTTCCGTCCCGTGACCGGATTGACGGTGCAGCCGGCGAGGACTCCCGACGCCAGCGCGAAGGAAACCCACCTGGCTCGCACGCTCATGGCCGCCTCCCTGTCCTCCGATGATAGCCGCATCCCCTGCCCGGGTGACCCGCTCCGGGGCGCCGGTCGGGCCTAGCGCGAGCGTCGCCAGATCGTGCCGTGCGGGGTGTCCTCGAGGACGATCCCGCGCGCGGTTAGCTCGGCGCGGACGGCGTCCGCGCGGGCAAAATCCCGCGCCTTGCGGGCGGCGGTGCGGGCCTCGATCAGACCCTCGATCTCGGCGTCCCCACCGGCGTCCGCGCCCTGCTCGGGGAGGACGTTGAGCGTGGCGCCGACCCGCGCCAGCACTCCATCGAGTCGTCCCAGAACGGGGGCGGAAATCCCACCGCCGTCGAGCGCCTGGTTCACCCTGGTGAGCAGCGTGTGGAAGGCGGCCAGGGCACGGGCGGTGTTGAGGTCGTCGGCGAGCGCGCGGTCGAACTCGGTGAGAGAGGTCTCGACGTCGTCCTCGGTGAGGTCGCCGGCTCCGGTGGTGGCTGGCGTGTGCCGGAGGCGGCGGAGGGTGTTGTCGATCCGTTCGACCGCCGCCGTCGCTCCCGCCAACCCGTCGAGAGTGAAGTTGAGCTTCTGCCGATAGGGCACCGAGACGAGCAGGTAGCGGATCGGCAGCGGCGAGAACCCCTTCGCAAGAAGATCGCGCAGAGTGAAGAAGTTGCCGAGGCTCTTCGACATCTTCTGGCCATCGACGACCAGGTGCTCGGCGTGGAGCCAGGTATGGACGAACTCCTGGCCGGTTGCTCCCTCGCTCTGCGCGATCTCGTTCTCATGGTGCGGGAAGATGAGGTCGACGCCGCCCGCGTGGATGTCGATGCTCGCCCCGAGCAGGCCCATCGCCATGGTCGAGCACTCGAGGTGCCACCCCGGCCGACCCGGCCCCAGCGACGTCTCCCAGAACGGCTCGCCCGGCTTGCGCGCCTTCCACAGCACGAAGTCCCGGGCGTCCTCCTTGTCGTACTCGTCGGCGTCGACGCGGACCCCGCCCTTCACCTGCTCGAGGTCGGTGCCGGAGAGTTTTCCGTAGCCCGGAAGCGAGGCGATCCGGAAGTACGTCGATCCGTCCTGCGTGTAGGTGTGGCCACGATCCCTCAGGCGCTCGACCAGCGCGACCATCTGCGGGATGTAGTCCGTCGCGCGCGGGTAGTGCTCCGCGGCTTCCACTCCGAGGGTCGCGAGGTCCTCGAAGAACGCCTTCACGTAACGGTCGGTGAACTCCCGCAGGCCGATCCCTTCCGCTGCTGCACCGCCGATCGTCTTGTCATCGATGTCGGTGAGGTTCATCACCTGGGTCACGCGGTAGCCGAACGCCCGGAGCGTTCGGCGGAGCACGTCCTCGAACAGGAACGTCCGCAGGTTCCCGATGTGGGCGAAGTTGTAGACCGTGGGGCCGCAGGTGTACATGCGGACGTGGTCGCCCTCGAGCGGCGCGAACGGCTCGAGGCGCCGGGTCAACGTGTTGAAGAAGCGGATCTCGCGGGGCATTGACCCTCCAGGGCAGATTGTAGACGGTCACCCATCCCGGGCGACGAGGATCGGCCGTCCCGCGGGCGTGTCCAGCGGAGGCTCTGGTCCGGGAGTCGCTCGACTCCCGGGAGCTGCGAGACTCGTCATGCGCCGCCGGTGGCGGTGCGACGCAGTGACAACGGGTATCCTGCCACCTACACCGGTTGGGCGGGAGGAAGCCAAAGGAAGGCAATGGACAGAGCATTGAGGTCAGCGCGCCGAGCCCAGCCAACGCCGGGCGAGGCGGCTCGCCACCGGGACTTACGATCGTGCTCGGATCTCCGCCAGGGCCTCGCGAGCACTGAAACGACCGAAGTCGACTAGGCCACGCGCAAGCTCTCCGTTGCGCTCCCAGGGGAGCGGATACTCCACGCCAAGCTCGGCCTCTACCCTTCCCGCCCATGCCCGGTACCGCGCCGAGGTCGGCGCGATGACGCACAGCCCGGCATTTCCGCCGGGCGCCCTGCTCCAGACTTCGGCAGCCGCGGTTTCCTCCCGCCTCTGGAGGATCTCGATCAGGTTGGCTGGAGCGGCCGGGCGGGCCACCGCCGGGACCGGGAAGCCGCACACCGCGAAGCCGG
>JBLMXF010000059.1:0-44714 GCA_050257595.1 Acidobacteriota bacterium
GATCCCCTGCGCGGCGATGATCGGACCGGAGAGGTCGCCCTCGATCATGTACTTCGTGGGAGCGCCCGTGCGCTTGGCGGGGGGCGTCGTGTTGCGACCCAGGTAGCCCTTGCTGATGGCGGCGTCGCCGACCTTGCCGGTCACCGTCCCGTCGGCCTGGATGGTGAGCGAGACGGGTAGCTCGCGCTGCGTGCACCAGCTGCACGCGATGTCGGCCTGACCGGACCAGCTGCCGACCATGTCGGCGGGCGGCGTGACCTTGCCGCCGCCGCAGGCGAGGAGAGTGAGCACCAGCACGGTGGCGAGGGGGGGGACCAGCCTCGTGCGGGTCATGGTGTGACGCCTCCTTTCCGCTCCCGGGGTCTCCGGCGCAGCCCGGCGGCCCCAGCTCGGGCGGGCCGGTGGGCGACCCGCCTCACCGCGAATATCGGCCCTCGGGGGCCGAAGGGCAAACGGTGCAGAGAGGGCGTCGCAACGGGGCCGAGCGGGAGCGGCATGCTACCGTGGTCGCTGTCGCGATCGGCGGTTGTGGAGGAGAGCGGCGATGACCGGGAAACGGACCGCAGTGTGGGTTGCGCTGGGCCTCGCGGCGGCACTCGCGGCCGGCGTGTTCGTGACCTCCACTGTCGTGAGGGCGACCCTCGGACGCCTGGTGCCGGCCGCAATCCCCCACACCCGCGTGGGCGAGACGATGCCGCCGTTCCAGCTCACCGATCTCCAGGGTCGCACATGGCGGGCGGACGACCTCACCGGAAAGGTGGCATTCATCAGCGTGTGGGCGACCTGGTGCCCGCCGTGCCGGCAGGAGCTGCCCCACCTCCAGGACCTGTGGGAGCGGGTCAAGGGGCGCGGCGATGTGGTGCTGCTCGCCATGAACGTCGACGAGGAGCCGGGGAAGGTCCGGCCGTTCATGGACGAGCACGGCTACACCTTCCCGGTGCTCTTCGCTCACGACTTCGTCCGCACGCAACTCGCGACGGTGGGCATCCCCCGTCTCTGGGTGCTCGATGGCCGCGGGGTGTGGCGGGTGGACGAGATCGGCTTCCGGAGCGACGGCGACTGGACGGAGCGCGCCCTCACGATGATCGGCTCCGCCGGGCCGTCCGGCGGGACCGCCGGGACGAGCTAGGACCGTGGCCCGGCCGTGATCGGGGGCTGCCTGTGCCAGGTGCGACGCGAGGATCGGGTGCCATGACTGCCGTGACCGTCGCGCCGGCGGGTGACCGCGCCTTTCTGCTCAGGGTGGGTTCGGCGCTCTCCCCGGAGCTCGCCGCGCGTGTCCTCGGGTGTCTCGACGCCCTTGACGCCGCGCGGCGGGCGTGGGTGGTGGACCTGGTGCCGGCGTATGGCTCGATCCTCGTCGAGTACGATCCGCTCCGCGCCTCCTCCGAGGAGGTGCGGGCGTGGGTCTCGGCCACGGTCGAGAGCGCGGCGGTCCGGGAGGAGTCCGGTCGATGCCTCGTGGTGCCGGTGTGGTACGGGCCCGAGTCCGGCTCCGACCTGCTCGAGGTGGCGGACCTCCACGGCCTGTCCGTCGACGACGTCGTCGGCTGCCACACCGGCCGGGAGTACCTCGTCTACATGCTCGGGTTCAAGCCGGGGTTCCCCTACATGGGGGAGGTCGACGGGCGGATCGCGACCGAGCGCCTGGCGACGCCGCGCGCGAAGGTCCCGGCGGGGTCGGTGGCGATCGCCGGTCGGCAGACCGGCATTTACCCGGTGGACTCCCCGGGAGGCTGGCGGATCCTCGGCCGCACCCCGCTGCGGATCTTCGACCCGGAACGGACCGAGCCGTTCCTCGTGCAGGCGGGGGACCGCGTGCGGTTCGAGGCCATCGACAGGGAGCGGTTCGTAGAGCTCGCCAACCGGGAAGGAGGGGCAGCGTCATGAGCGTGCAGGTGGACCTCAACTGCGACCTCGGCGAGAGCTTCGGCGCGTGGGCGATGGGGCGCGACGACGAGGTCATGACCCACATCTCCTCGGCCAACGTGGCGTGCGGATTCCACGCCTCCGATCCCGGCACCATGAGACTGACCGTGCGCCTCGCGAGCGAGCGCGGTGTGGCGATCGGCGCCCATCCGGGCCTTCCCGACCTCGTGGGGTTCGGCCGCCGGGCGATCGCGGTGGCTCCCGAGGAGGCCTACGAGTTCACCCTCTACCAGATCGGCGCCCTCGACGCCTTCGTGCGCGCGGCCGGCGCCCGCCTCCAGCACGTCAAGCCGCACGGCGCCCTCTACACCATGGCCGCGCGCGACGGCGCGCTCGCCGACGCGCTGGTGGCGGCCACCCGGGACGCGCGGGCGGACCTGATCTTCGTCGGCCAGCCCGACAGCGAGCTGGAGCGCGCCGCCCGGCACGCACGGGTGCGCTTCGCGGCGGAGGTGTTCGCGGACCGCACCTATCAGGCGGACGGATCGCTCACGCCCCGCGGCCGCGCCGACGCCCTGGTGACCGAGCCCGAGGCCGCCGTGGCGCAGGTGCTCGCGATGGTCACCGAAGGCCGGGTGCGCGCCTGCGGCGGCGAGTGGATCGCCGTCCGTGCCGACACCGTCTGCGTGCACGGCGACAACCCCGAGGCGGTCGCCTTCACCTCGCGCGTCCGGCGCGGCCTGGAGCAGGCGGGGGTGGCGATCGCCCCGCTCGCGGCGTGGCTGCCCTGATGGCGGCTCTCGCGATCCGCCGGGCGGGTCTGCTCACCACCGTGCAGGACCTCGGCAGACCGGGGCGGGGCCGCTTTGGCGTCTCGCCGTCGGGCGCCATGGACCCGGTCGCGCTGCGGATCGCGAACCGCATGGTCGGCAACCCGGACGGTGCGCCGGCGCTCGAGCTCACCGCCGTCGGTCCCGAAATCGAGTTCCTCGCGCCGACCCGCTTCGCGCTCGCGGGCGGCGACCTGTCGCCGAGCCTCGACGGCGTCCCGCTCGAGCTCTGGCGAGCGTACGCGGCGCGCGCCGGAGCGGTGCTCACCTTCGGCCGCCGGCGCCAGGGCGGGCGCTGTTACCTCGCGGTGGTCGGCGGCGTGGCGGTGCCTCAGGTGCTCGGGGCGGCCGCCACCGACCTGGAGGCCGGGCTCGGCGGCGTCAGCGGCGGCGCCCTGCGCGCCGGGCAGCGACTGGCGGCGGGAGGCGTGGGCGACCGGCCCAGCCGCGACGCCCTTCCTAGCATCCTGCGCGCCTATGACCCGCCGTTCGAGCTGCGTTTTGTCGCCGAGGCCGGCGGCCCCGTCGCCGAGAGCGCGGTGCGCGCCTTCAGCGCCGCCAGGTACCGGGTCGGGCCGCGCTCCAACCGCATGGGGTACCGACTCGAGGGGCCGGTCCTGAGCGGTGGCGGCGGCGCGATGCTCTCCGAGCCGGTGCCGCCGGGTGCCATTCAGCTGCCGCCCGACGGCCAACCGATCATGCTCATGGCCGACCGCCCCACCGTGGGCGGCTACCCCCGGCTGGGGGCGCTGATCGCCGCGGACCAGCCCAAGGCGGGCCAGCTCCTGCCCGGTCACGAGGTCCGCTTCCGGCCCGTGACCCTGGCCGAGGCCCACGCCGCGCTCCTCGAGCTCGAGGGCTGGGTGGAGCAGGCGGTGCCCCGGTGAGCCGCTTCCTCGTCGAGGCGACACCCGACCAGCGGCGCGCGCTGCTCGCCGCCTCGCTCGGCTGGATGCTCGACGGCATGGACATCATGCTCTACGCGATGGTGCTCGCCTACCTGATGCGCGAGCTCGCCATCGACACCGCCACGGCGGGGCTGCTCGGTTCGCTCACCCTGATCGCGTCGGCGGTCGGCGGGGTGATTTTCGGGGTGGTGGCGGACCGGCTGGGCCGGACGCGGGCGCTGATGGCGAGCATCCTGGTGTACTCGGTGTTCACGGCGGCCTGTGGGCTGGCGCAGAACGTCGTTCAGCTCGCGGTGTTTCGGGTGCTGCTCGGCCTCGGCATGGGTGGGGAGTGGGCGACCGGGGCCGCGCTGGTGGCCGAGACGTGGCCGTCCGAGCATCGCGGCAAGGCGTTGGGTGTCATGCAGAGCGCGTGGGCGGTCGGGTACGCGGTCGCCGCCGCGGTGACCGCGCTGGTGCTGCCCCACTACGGCTGGCGGGGCGTCTTCTTCGTGGGCGTGCTGCCGGCCCTCGTCACCTTTTGGATCCGGCGCCGGGTGCGGGAGCCGGAGGTCTGGCTGGCGAGCCGTCAGTCCCGGCCGGTTGCGCGCTTCGGCGAGCTGCGGCGCCTGTTCGCGCCCGGGCTGCGCCGCCACGTCGTGGTCGCCACGGTGGTCAACGCCGCGACCATGTTCGCCTGGTGGGGGCTGTTCACCTGGATCCCGAGCTACCTCGGTCTGCCCGTGGAGCGGGGAGGGGCGGGCCTCGACATCGTCAAGACCTCGACCTGGGTGATCTTCATGCAGGTGGGGATGTGGCTCGGATACGTCACGTTCGGCGTGATCAGCGACCGGCTGGGACGGCGCGTGACCTACATCGGCTACCTGGTCGTGGCCGCGCTCCTGGTGCCCGTCTACGGGGCCGTCCGCGACCCCGTCGCCCTGCTCTGGCTCGGCCCTCCGGTGGCGTTCTTCGGCACCGGCTATTTCGTCGGCTTCGGCGCGATCACGGCCGAGCTGTTCCCGACCAGCATCCGGGCGACGGCGCAGGGGCTCACCTACAACGCGGGCCGCGGCGTCTCGGCGATCGCCCCCTTTGCGGTCGGCTCGCTCGCCGTGGCGCACGGCCTCGGCTTCGCATTCAACCTGGTGGCGGCCTCGTTCGGCCTTGCCGCACTGCTCGCGTTCCTGCTGCCGGAGACGCGCGGCCGGGAGATCACCGCCGACTAGTGGACCAGGAGCGCGCCGTCGTGCCGGGAAGCGGGCGCACCGCCGAGCGGTTGGCAGCCGTGTGAGGCTCTTCGTCCATTCGGCCGAGCTCCTCCTCCCGGTGCCGCGCGAGCGGCTCTTCCCGTTCTTCGCCGATGCCCGCAACCTCGAGCGCCTCACCCCGCCCTGGGTGCGCTTCCGGGTGGTCACTCCCGACCCGATCGAGATGCGGGTCGGCACGCTGATCGACTACCGGCTGCGCCTCCACGGCGTGCCGCTGCGCTGGCGGACGCGGATCGCGGCCTGGGACCCGCCGCGGCGGTTCGTCGACGAGCAGCTCCGCGGGCCGTACCGGCGCTGGGTCCACGAGCACACGTTCGAGGAGGCGCCCGACGGGACCATGTGCCGCGACCGCGTCGAGTATGCGGTGCCCGGCGGCACGCTGACCCACCGCCTGGTCGTGCGGCGCGACGTGGAGCGGATCTTCGCCTACCGGCAGGAGGTCATGACCACGTTATGGGGAGAGCCGCCGGCGCGCGTGCTGGCCTAGCGTCCTCGCGACCGGCGCTGCGGAGCGAAGCAGGTGGGGCCACCCTGCCGGCGGAGCCGTCGCTCGGCAATCTCCTGCGGGGTTGCTACCATGCCCGGCGCAGTCCGAGTCGCCGTGTCGAGGAGGCTTCATGAGGAACCCAGGCCGCTTTTTCCCGGTCGCGCTCGGTGTCGTGCTCGGCGCCACACTCGCGGTGGCCGCCGGCCCCGAGAGCGCCGCGACCCACCCCGAGTGGGACGCCGAGTACACCCGGCAGATCCATGAGTTCACCACCGGGCCGCAGTTCGTCACCGACCTCGTGGGTCACCTGCCGGCGTCGTCCACCGTCCCCACGCCGCTCAGAGCGAACGGCTACATCGCCGGTGCCGCCGACCACCTGACCTACGCGAGGGACGTCCACGCCTACATGCGGGCTCTCGCGGCGGCCTCACCGCGGGTCAAGGTGTTCTCCATCGGGACCACCGAGGAGGGAAGAGAGATGATCGCGGTGGCGGTCGCCGACGAGGCGACCATCGCCGCCCTCGACGACTACACGGCGATCACCCGCGCCCTCGCCGACCCCCGCGGGCTGACCGAGGCGCAGGCTCGCGAGCTGATCGGCAGGGGGAAGCCGATTTACTACCTCACCGGCGGCCTCCACTCGCCGGAGACCGGCAGCCCGGAGATGCTCATGGAGCTCGCCTACCGGCTCGCGGTCGAGGACACGCCGCTGGTGCGGTCGATCCGGGAGAACGTGATCACGCTGATCACGCCGGTCCTCGAGGTCGACGGCCGGGAGAGGATGGTCGACGCCGTCCGCTGGTACCAGCAACACCCCGACGCCGGTGTCCTGCCGCTGGTCTACTGGGGCCACTACGTCGCCCACGACAACAACCGCGACGCCGTCGGCCTCGCCCTCGCCCTCTCCCGCAACGTCCTCGCTACCTACCTGCACTGGCGCCCGCAGGTGCTGCACGACCTCCACGAGTCGATCCCGTTCCTCTACGTCTCCTCGGGAACCGGCCCGTACAACGCCTGGCTCGACCCCCTGATGGTCGACGAGTGGGAGCGAATGGCCAACAACGAGGTGCAGCGGCTCACCGAGAAGGGGCTGCCGGGGGTGTGGACGCACGGCTTCTACGACGGCTGGGCGCCCAACTACCTGTTCTGGTTCGCCATGGGGCGCAACTCCCTGGGCCGCTTCTACGAGACCTTCGGCAACCACGTGCCCTCGACCGAGGACCGCGTGGTGCGCGGGATGTCCGACCGCGCCTGGTTCCGCCCCAACCCGCCGCTGCCCAAGGTGCGCTGGTCGCTGCGCGACAACGTGAACTACCAGGAGAGCGGTGCACTGCTCGCCCTCGCCGACACCGCCGCCCACCGCGAGCGCGTCCTCGAGCTCTACTTCGAGCTCGGCAAGCGCTCGGTCGCCAAGGCGCGCACCGAGGGGCCGGCCGCCTATGTGTTCGCGGGCGACCAGGAGCGGCGCGGGCAGCTCCGCGACCTGATGGCCCTGCTGCTCCGCCAGGGGATCGAGGTCCAGGTCGCGGACCGCGCGTTCACCGTCACCGCCGGGTGGCCGCCCGCAACCGGGAAGCCCGCGCCGACGGGGGCCGCGGGAAGCGCGGCCTCCCTGCCCGGCGCCGACCGGGCGGGCCGCGCGAAGACGCCCGACCAGGCCGCCACCGCCGAGGCGAAGGCGGGGACCTCGGCCGACACGCCACTGGCGTTCCCGGCGGGGAGCTTCATCGTCCGCATGGACCAGCCGTTCAGCCGGCTCGCCGATGCCCTGCTCGACACCCAGTACGTGCGGGGCGAGGAGCGGGTGTACGACGACACCGGGTGGACGCTGGGCTACGCCCGCAACCTGGAGTGGACGCGGATCGTCAACCCGGCCGTGCTCGACGTGCCCATGCACCGCTGGGCCGGGCCGGCGCCGCGCCCGCCTGCGACGCTCGCGGGAGCCGCGCTCGTCGTCCGCAACCACGCCGACACCGACCTCGTCCGTCTCCGCGAGCAGCTCCCCGGGGTGCGGATGCTGGTGAGCGAGGACGCGGTGGAGCAGCGACCGGCGGGGACCGTGCTGATCCCGCTCGACGGCGTCGACCGCGAAGCGGTCAGCCGCGCGCTCGCGAAGCTGGATCTTCCGGTCGAGGTCCTCGCACGGCTGCCGGTCGCGAAGACCCACGCCCTGGCCATGCCCCGCGTCGCCCTGCTCCACACCTGGCTCTCGACCCAGGCCGAGGGGTGGTACCGGCTCGCCCTCGAGGAGCTGGGCGTGCCCTACGACTACCTCTCGACCCAGGACGTGGCCCACGAGAGCGACCTGCGGGCGCGCTACGACGTGGTCATCTTCCCGCCGGCGGACGGCGCGAGCGCGCAGGACATCGTCGAGGGGCTGCCCGCGGGCCCGGCGCTGCCCTGGCGGCGCAGCGAGCTCACCCCGAACCTCGGCGTCGACGAGACCGATGACATGCGGCCCGGCCTCGGCCTCGACGGCGTGCGCAACCTCGCCCGCTTCGTCGACGACGGCGGCCTGCTGATCACCGTGGAGGACACGGCGCGCTGGGCGATCACCTACGGCCTCGCCCGCAACGTCGAGGTCCTCGAGGCGGAGAAGCTCAAGGCGCCCGGCTCGCTGCTCGAGACGTCCGTCAACGACGCGACCAGCCCGATCGTGTACGGGTATGGCGAGAGGATACCCGTGTACTACGCGGGGGGCCCACTGTTCGAGATCGGCCAGGAACCGCGGCGGGAGCGTGGCGAAACCGCGCGAGCCAGCGGCAGGGGGTCCGCGACCGATCCCGACGTCCCGCAGGGTCGGCCGTTCGTGGCGACACCGCCGCGACCCACGCCGGCGCCCGGCGAGGAGGGGTTCCAGCTCCCGGAGAACTTGCCGTTCTTCACCCTGCCGTACCTCGCCCGGCCGCAGGACCGCCCGCGGGTGGTCCTCGCCTTCGCCAAGGAGGCCGACGGCATCCTGCTCTCGGGCATGCTCGAGGGCGCCGGCGAGATCGCCGGCAAGGCGGTGGTCGTCGACGCCCCGCGCGGCAAGGGGCACGTGCTGCTGTTCGCGTGCAACCCGATGTGGCGCGCCACCACGGCGGGCAGCTACGCCCTGGTGATGAACGCGGTGCTGAACTTCGACCACCTGTCACTGGGCTGGCCGACCGCGCCGGCGGGCGCGCCGGGCCGGTAGCGCGAGCTCAGCCGGTGGCGGTCTCCCCGTCGGCCAGCCGCTTGCCGCGGTGGCGGGCGAGGTCGAGCCCCGGGAAGACCAGGCAGTTCTTGCCGATCACCATGCCGGGCGGGATCGAACACTGCTTGCCCAGCACCGTGATGCCGCACTCCAGGTGGGTGGGGAACTTGCGGTTGGCCACGGTGGGGTCGCCCTCGCCGACCACGGCATCGCAGCCGACCACCACCTCCTTGTCGAGGATCGCGTAGTCGACACGGCAACCCGTCTCGAGGACCGCGTCCTGCATGACCACGGCATCGCGCAGCCGGGCACCCCTGCGGACCACCACGCCGGGGAAGACCACGCTGTTGCGCACCTCGCCCTCGATGATCGAGCCGCGCGCCACCAGGGAGTTCACCACCACGGCGCGGGACCCGAGGCGGAGCGGGGGCCGGTCACCGCGGCCCCGCACATCGGGGCTCGTACACAGCTCCCAGGCCGCCAGGTCGAGACCGGAGGCCGGGTCCAGGCAGTCCATGTTGGCGTCGAGGTAGGACTTGATGGTGCCGACATCCCGCCAGTACCCCTCGAACGGGTAACACAGTAGTTTCCGGCGTCCGAGCATGGCAGGGATCACGTCGTGGCCGAAGTCGAACCCGGTGCGGGAGCCGACCACACCGCGCAGCTCCTCGGTGAGCACCCGGTAGTCGAAGACGTAGATCCCCATCGACGCAAGGTTCGAGCGTGCGCCCGCGACCTTCTCCTGGAACTCGGTGATCCACCCCGCGCCGTCGGCGACCATCACGCCGAAGCGCTGCGTTTCCTCCCAGGGCACCGGCATGGCGGCGATCGTGAGGTCGGCGCCGGAGCTCTCGTGGGCGGCGATCATCCGCTCGTAGTCCATGCGGTAGATGTGGTCGCCGGAGAGGACGAGGACCTTGTCGGGCCGGTAGTCCTCCACGAACCAGAGGTTCTGGTAGATGGCGTCGGCGGTGCCCTTGTACCAGTCGGACTCCGCCTCGCCGGTGTGCGGCGGCAGGATCTTGATCCCGCGTTCGCGGCCGATCATGTCCCACGCCTCGCCGCCGCCGACGTGGTCCATGAGCGAGAACGGCTTGTACTGGGTGAGCAGGCCGACCCGCTCGAGGCCCGAGTGCATCACGTTGGACAGGGTGAAGTCGATGATCCGATAGGCGCCGCCGAACGGCACGGCGGGTTTGGCGCGCCGCGAGGCGAGGATGTTCAGCCGGCTGCCGACGCCGCCGGCGAGCAGCATGACCAGGGTGTCGCGGGCCGGCCTCATGGCACGACCATCGATCCCGACGGCGTGGCGCCGGAGGGGAAGGCCGTCTCGACGAGCTCCGGCGCGATCACGCAGTTGCGTCCGATCTCGTAGTCGGGGGGGACGCGCGCGCCCTTGCCGACCACCGTGACGCCGCAGGTGAGGGAGGCGGCCAGGCGCTCGTTGGGTGCCGGATCGCCGGCTCCCACGCGGGCGCCCGCGCCGACCACGACACCCTTGTCGAGGATCGCACGGTCGATCGTTGCGCCCCGCTCGATCCGGCAGGAGTGCATGACGACGGAGTCGCGCACCGTCGCCCCGGGCGCAATGACCACGCCGGGCGAGATCACGCTGCGCTCGATGGTGCCGGCCACCGTTGCCGCCGGTCCGATGAGTGCTCCGCGCGCCTGCGTGCGCCGCCGAAAGAGCGCAGGGGGAGGATCCCCGACGCCATCTCCCTCGAGGTTGGTGCGGACCTGCCACGCCGCCAGGTCGGGTGCGTCGGGGCCGACGATGTCCATGTTCGCCGCGTAGTAGGCATCGAGGGTGCGGGCGTACTGCCAGTAACCCTCGAACAGGTAGCCGTGAACCGCGGCTCCGTTGCGGACCATGGCCGGGATCACCTCGCTGTAGATCTGGTGGGATCGCCCCTCGGCGGCGTTCTCCCTGAGGCGCTCGGCGAGGACGGAGAACCGGAAGACGTAGACGGTCAGCGAGGCGAGGTCGCTCTTCGGACGTCGCGCCTTCTCCTCGTACTCCACCACCCTGCCCGCCTGGTCGAGGACGGCGGTGCCGAAGCTGGGCGCCATGTCGTGCGGGACCCGCTTCACCGCGATGGTGAGATCGGCCCCAGTGGCGAGGTGCTGCCGGATCATCGGCCGGTAGTCCATGGACACGACGTGATCGCCGGAGGCGATGAGCACCATCTCGGGCTCGTAGCGGCGGATGAAGTTCAGGTTCTGGTAGACGGCGTCGGCGGTGCCCTTGTACCAGTCGGAATCGGTGGCGCCCTTGTAAGGGGAGAGGATGCGGAGCTCCCGGGTGCGCCCGAGGTAGTCCCACGGCGCACCGTTGGCCAGGTGGGTCGACAGGGAGTACGGGCGGTACTGGGCGAGCACGCCGACCACGTCGATCCCCGAGTGCATCATGTTGGACAGCGCGAAGTCGATGAACCGGTACATCCCCCAGATCGGGACCGCACTCTTGGGCCGCTTGGCGGTGAGGACCGAGAGCTCGTCCACCCTGCCGCCCGCCAGCATCATCGCCACCACCTGCTTCTTCATCTCGTCCGAGTCTAGGCAGAGGGGAAACAGCGTGTCAAACGCGGTCCTTCCCCCCGTGCGCCGCCGCGCCGTCCGCTCTCGCGACCTCCCGTGGCCGGGTCACGCCGCCGGGGCGAGCGCCTTCACCTTGCCGAGCAGGGTGCGGACCTGCTCCTCTTCGGCCTTGAGCTCGTCCTTGAAGCGCGCCTCCTCGGCGTGGTAGACCTCCTCCCGCAGGGTGCCCAGCGACGTGGCGAGCATCCCTTCCAGGAGTTCCCGCTCGGCCGGTGTGACGTTGAGGTTCATGGCGAAATCCTCCAATCAGTCCGGGGATTCTCATCCGGGCCCCGGCGCCGGCCTCGAGCGTACGACGCAGCCGCCGCCGGGCTCGTCAACCGTCGGTCGAACCCCCGGCGAGGCATCACCCGGAGGCACGACGGCGCGCCTCCCCAGAGAGTTCAACGCTGTCGCCGGCGCACCCGTTCCCGACCGCGTTCCCGGGGAGGAGAATTCGGGGGCTCGAACGGATGGCGGCGGTTGACTCCGGCCCTGAGGGAGAGTAGGCTTCAACGAGAATCATGATCCTGAGTCGCGACACCAAAATGGAGTAGGAAGCGGCGACCGGGAGGATGCGAATGGCCGCGCGGCCGATTGAACTCACCCTCGACCTTGTGCCCCGCTCGCGCTACGACGCGATCGACGTCGGGCAACGTGTGCGCGAGGAGTTCGGGGATGTGCTGGCCGGCTTCCGGCGAGCGGCGTACTGCTCGTTTCACACCACCGCGGGCTACCTCGAGCAGAGCCTCGTCGCGCGCCTGCGCGGCCGCGACCGCCTGGATCCGTTCATTCGTGCGTTCCAGAGCCTCTTCCCTGCCGACGCCGAGTACCGCCATGATTGTCTCGAGGAGCGCGCGGAGCTCTCCGAGGAGCAACGCCGCGTGGAGCCGCGCAACGCCGATTCCCACCTCGCCTTCATCGCCTCCGGGCTGCGCAACTGTGCGACCTACACCATCCGACCCGGGGAGCCCGTCTACTTCATGGACCTCGACGGGGTCAACGGCGGGGTCGCGCGCCGTCGGCGGACGAGCGTCCTGGCCTACACCGATGCGGTCGCCGTCGACTGCATCCACCTGGAGGTGCCGGTGTCGCGGCATCCGATCGACTCGGTCAACCTCGCCGACCCGCGGGTCGGCGTGGTCGCGGCGGCCGAGGAGCTGCGCGCGCGGCACGGCATCGACAACGGCCGCATCGACATCTCCCTGGCGGGTGGCGAACGCGATGCCGGCGTGACCGTCAACGAGTTCGAGACCCTGCTGATGCGGCACGACCTCGCCGAGGTGCTCGACGACCCGTTCCGCTTCCTGGCCCGGCAGGGCAGGCGGATGCTCCGCAACCCGCGGGCCATCCCCGCGAAGAGCTGGGGTTACGCGAAGTACGACGTCGTGCACGTGCTCAACGAGGTGATGGACGCGCTGCGCATTTCCGAGTCGGCGGTCGAGAATCTGCTCGCCAAGATGATGGCCGTGCCGGCCGCGCGCTTTCTGCGGCTCAAGCGGTCGGTCAGCCTGCTGGTCTCGGACAGCCACCACGGGATCGTCCGCGGCACCTACCAGAGTCCGATCCTGATCCAGTGGAACGGCACGCCGCGGTGCTCGCGCAGCCTCGAGATCACCCTCACCCGCTTCCGGTAGCGCGGCGCGCTTTACCGCCCCGCCGGGAGGCGGCATGATGACGCCATGGCCTACGAGCGAGCGGTCGTGATCGGCATGGGCGAGGTCGGGCGTCGGATCTCGAGCGCCCTCACTGCCGCGGGAATCCCATGGACCGGTGTGACCAGGAGCGCAGGCTGGGCCGAGGTGAACCGGGAGCCGCAGCCGCTTCGGGTCGTGTGCGTCCGTGAGGAGGCCCTGGCCGAGGTTCTGTCGCGGCTGGCAGGTTGCGACCCGGCGTCGGTCGTCCTCGTCCAGAACGGCTGGATCCGGCCGCTGCTCGCGGGCTGGGACGGGTGCACCCGGGGCCTGGTGTGGTTCACGAGCAAGGGGGAGTTCTTCCGTACCCTGCGCCCGAGCCCTTTCTCCGGTCCGGTGGCGGGCGTGATCGCCGCGGCGCTGGACCGTGGCGGGATCCCCGCCGAGACCGCGGCGGACGATGCCTTCCGCGGCCTCGACGCCGAGAAGATGGGGTTCAACTGCGTCGTCGGCCTGCCGCTCGCGATCCACGGGATGTCGTTGGGCGAGTACTTGGAGGCACGGCGCGAGGAGGCGGAGGCCCTGTTTCGGGAGAGCGTGGAAACCTGCGCGGAGGCCCTCGCCGTGTCCGCCTCGACAGACTGGTGGGGCACGTTCCTGCGCGCCGTCGAGCCGCTCGGCTGGCTGCGCGCGAGCACCGCCAAGGCACTCGAATTCCGCAGCGGTGCCGTGCTTCGGTTGGCCCGCGAGCTCGGCCGGCCGGTCCCGGTGACGGCGCGCCTCCTCGCCACGGTGGGCTTCCCTTCCTGAGCCGCGAGGGTTCCGCGCACCTGTGATAGGTTGGATGTGATCGACCGTGCCATTCGTGTCCGGCGGCCCCGCGTGGCCTACCAGACGCGCGGGCGGGACGCGGGAGCAGCGAGCGTGGGCGGCGCGGGAGGGCGAGCGATGCGACGGGTCGTCTTCAACCAGAAAGGCGGCGTCGGGAAGTCCACCATCGTCTGCAACCTGGCCGCCGTGTCGGCGAGCCGGGGCCTGCGCACGCTGGTGGTCGACCTCGATCCGCAGGCCAACTCGACCCACTACCTGCTCGGCGGCGCAGAGGCGGGGCTGCGGCCGGACCTGGCGACGTTCTTCGAGCAGACACTCGCCTTTCGGCTGTTCAAGGACGAGCCAAGGATGTTCGTCCACCCCTCGCCCTTCCCGCTCCTCGACGTGCTGCCCGCCCATCCCGGGATGCACGACCTGCTCGCCCGCCTGGAGTCCCACCACAAGATCTACAAGCTGCGCGACCTGCTCGAGTCGATCGACGGCTACGACGCAGTGTGGCTGGACACTCCCCCGGCACTCAACTTCTTCACCCTGTCCGCACTGATCGCCGGGGAGCGCTGCCTGATCCCGTTCGACTGCGACGACTTCTCCCGGCGCTCGCTGTACACCCTGCTCGACAGCGTCCGGGAGGTGAAGGAGGACCACAACCCCGACCTCGAGGTGGAGGGGATCGTGGTCAACCAGTTCCAGTCGCGCGCGCTGCTCCCCCAGCAGCTGGTGGACGAGCTCGAGGCCGAGGGTCTGCCCGTGCTCAAACCCTTTCTGTCACTGTCGGTCAAGGTGCGGGAGTCACACCAGGAGTGCCGGCCCCTCGTCCATCTGGCACCGCGGCATAAGCTCTCCCGCCAGTTCGTCTCGCTTCACGCCGCCATCCGGCGCAAGGCGCGCGGGAAGGGCGGGGAGCACCGGGGACCCGGACGACGCGGCGGACGTTGAGGGCTCCGCCCCGGACCGACCGGGAGGGTCCACGACCGGCACTCCGGAAGCAGCGGTCGTGACGGGTGGTTACGGGGGAGGAGGGCGAGGGCACAGGGAGGTGGCGTCATGAGGATGTTCGTCACGGGAGCCAACGGGTACATCGGATCGGCGGTGGCGGCGGCGTGCTCGCGCGCCGGCCACGAGGTCTACGGTCTGGTCCGCTCCGAGGAGAAGGCGAAGCGTCTGCTCGCAATGGAGATCAACCCCGTGATCGGGTCGATGGGCGGGCCGTCGACCTACGAGGACGTCGCCCGGGAGTGCGAGGTCTTCATCCACTGTGCCGTCGAGTACTCGGCACAGCTGTGGGAGCTCGACCGGACCACGATCGTGACCGCCCTCGCCAGCGCCGAAAAGGGCCGCACCCGGCTGTTCATCTACACCAGCGGGGTGTGGGTCTACGGCGACACCGGCGACGCCATGGCCGACGAGAGCTCCGCGCTCAACCTTCCGGCGATGATGGCGCCCCGTCTCGACGGTGAGCAGCTCGTGCTCGGTGCCAACCGCCGCGGGCTGCGCACTCTCGTCCTCCGTCCCGGGTGCGTGTACGGCGGCCGCGGCGGCCTCACCGGCGGCTGGTTCGATTCCGCCGTGCGGGCAGGAGCCGCCCGGGTGATCGGGGATGGCGGCAACCGCTGGGCGATGATCCACCGCAGCGACCTGGCCGAGGCGTACCTGCGCGCGGCCGAGTCTCCCTGGGGAGGGGAGGTGTTCAACCTCACCGACCGCAGCCGCTTCACGGTCGCCGAGTGTGCCCGCGCCGCCAGCCACGCCGCCGGCGCCGGCGGGCGGATCACCGTGGTCCCGCTCGCCGAGGCGGTCGCCTCGATGGGTCCGATGGCCGAGCCCCTGGCCTTCACCCAGCACGTGGACTCCTCGAAAGCCGTGCGCCTGCTCGGCTGGCAGCCCCGGCACGGCGGATTCGTCGACGGCGTGGACCGCTACTTCGCGGCGTGGAGAGCGCACCAGGCGTGACGGCTCGCCGGGGCGCCGGATGTGCCGCTCCGTCACCCGGCCTCAGGCGCGAGGTTGCGCGGCGCGCGGCTCGCGGTCGCCGCGCGTGCGGCTTCCCCGCTTCACCACCCAGGCCACCAGTCCCGGGCTGAGCCTCGCGAGAGCCACGGCGAGCTTGCCGTGGCCGGTGATGACCGCCTCGCGCCGGCGCCTGACGATGGCCGTCGCCATCGCGCGGGCCGCCCGGTCGGTGGGCATCAGGAGCCAGCCGGGGACCGATTCACCCTGGTCGGTCTGGCGGCGGCCGTCCTGGTCGACCTGGCGGATCTCGCTCTCGACATAGCCCGGCGACAGCAGCACCACGGCGATGCCGTGGCGTGCCCACTCGGCGGCGAGGGAACCGGCGAGGGCGCGCACCGCCGCCTTGCTCATGCAGTACGGCGAGGTGCCGCAGCCGGAGAGGTAGGCAGCCACGCTGCCCATGATCGCGAACGTCCCGCGGCTGGCCTTGAGCGCATCCAGAGTGGCGTAGGCGGTGCGGAGGACGCCGAAGACGTTGGTCTCGAACTGGCGGCGGTAATCGGCCAGGGTGAGCTTCTCGAGCCGCGCCGCAACGCCGAAGCCGGCGTTGGCCACCGCCACGTCGAGACGGCCGAAGCGCTCCAGGGTGGCGGCGACCGCGTGCTCGAGGTCCCCGTCGCGGGTCACATCGCAGCCGACCGCCAGGGCCTCTCGTCCCTGCGCCCGGAGCTCGTCCTGGAGGACGGCGAGCCGGTCGAGGCGCCGCGCCGCGAGGACGACCGCCGCCCCCCGGCTCGCGAGCTCGCGGCCCAGCGCCGCCCCGATGCCCGAGGAACCGCCGGTGATCAGGACGACCTTGCCGTGGACGGATTCCATCCCGTTGCCTCGCTTCCGGGTGCCCACCTGCAACCGCCTCGCCCGGCGCGTGGCCCGAGCGTCGGCGGACGGGAGCACCCGGGCGAGCATATCAGCCGGCCGTGGGAGGCAATCCCGCGCCGGCGCGCGGCCGCGAGTCGTCGCTCCCGAGCGCGACAGGCGGAGGGCTTGCGGCTACACTGCGGCGACGCGTCGTGGCAACGGCACCCGGTGGAGGGGCGATGAACGGGACGGGAAGGAGCTGGCGCGGTGCTCTCGCGCAGGCGGCTGCGGCGGTGCTCGCGACCGCTACCTGGGCGGCGGTGCCCAGCCCGCAGGAGGTACTCGGCATCGAGGTCGGCGCCGACCGCGTCCTCGCGTCGTACGGCGAAACGGCGCGCTATCTCACCGCGTTGGCGGAAGCGAGCGATCGGGTCACGCTGGTCGGCATGGGCCCGACGGTCGAGAACCGCTCGATGCTGGCCGTGGCGATCTCGACGCCGGAGAACCTCGCGCGCATCGCCGACCTGCGCGACTCCTGGGCGAGACTCGCCGACCCCCGGGGCCTGTCCGCGGGGGATCGTGCGGCTCTCGTCGCGCGGACGCCGTCGTGCGCGCTGATCACGGCCGGCATCCACGGCAACGAGGTGGCGGGCCCCCAGGCGGCGCTGCTGTTCGCGCATCGCCTGGCCGCGGCGGCGGCCGACAGCGAGGAGGAGCGCTGGCTGCGGAACGTGGTGGTCCTCATCGTGCCGTCGCTCAACCCCGACGGCCAGGACGCGGTGGTGACCTGGTACCGCACGTGGCTGGGGACGCCGTACGAAGGCTCGAACCTGCCCGCGCTCTACCATCGCTACGCGGGCCACGACAACAACCGCGACTTCGTCTACCTCACCCAGCCCGAGAGCAGGGCGCTCAACCGTCTCGCGTATCACGACTGGCACCCGCAGCTGTTCCTCGACCTCCACCAGATGGGTCCGGTCGGCCCACGACAGTTTGTGCCGCCGTTCGCAGATCCGATCGCACCAAACGTGAACCCCCTGGTGTGGCGCGTCACGTCCCACCTCGGCACGCTGATGGCGCTCCGCCTCGAGGAGCAGGGCAAGACCGGCGTGGTCTCGGGCTGGACGTTCGACGGCAACTGGATCGGCGGCACCCGCAACACCGGCTGGTGGAAGAACGTCTTCGGTGTGCTCACTGAGACCGCCGGGGCCGCTCTCGCGACACCGATCGAGGTCGATCCCAACGAGCTGCGGGCCGGCGGCAAGGGCCTCGTCGACTACCGCCAGCAGGTCAACTTTCCCAACCCATGGCCGGGCGGAAAGTGGGGCCTGGCGGACGCGGTCTCGTACCAACTCGGTGTCATGGGCGCGTTCGTGGAGTTCGCCTCGACGCACCGCGGCGACCTGCTGGCCGACGTCGCCACGATGGCGGCGGGGGCGGTCGCGAAGGGCGGCACCGAGGCGCCGTACGCGTACCTGGTCCCGGCGGGAGGGGACGACCCCGGTCGGCGCGCGCACCTCGTCGGGGTGCTCGCCGAGGCCGGCGTCGAGGGTTTCGTGGCGCCCGACGGCGTCCGCGCCGGTGGTGTGGACTATCCGGTGGGCACGGTCGTGTTTCCCGCCGCTCAGCCGCTGCGCCAGTACCTCATCGAGGTCCTGGAGCGCCAACACTACCCAGAAATCTCGCCGGCCGCCGGGGCGGACATCCTGCTGCCCTACGACATCACCGCCTGGTCGATGCCGCTCGCGTTCGGCGTCCCGGTCGTGCGGGTCGACGCTGGCAAGCCGATCGGTCGGCTGGTCCCGCTCGGCGCCGACACGTATCGGACGCCCGGCAGCCTCACCGGCGAGGGGAACGTCGCGGTGCTGCCGGCTGGACAGGTCGGGAGCTTCGCTCTCGCCAACCGGGCGCTGGCGGCCGGAGGCAGAGTGGCGCGCCTGACGTCGGCGACCGCGGTCGGCACGACGCCGATGGCGGCCGGGTCGTTCGCCGTCCGCGGCGTCGACCGCACGGCCGTCGACACCCTCGCCCGCGAGCTCGGGGTGACGGCGGTGATGACCGAGGCGCTGCCGGTGGCATCGACCGCGCTCCACGCCGTGACCGTCGGTGTCTACCACCCCGACTGGGGGCTGGAGGACGCGGGCTGGCTGCGCTTCGTGCTCGAACGTGCCGGGTACCGCGTCGCGGTCGTGACCAATCGCACCCTGGCCGGCGATCTCTCCGGAAAAGTGAACGTGCTCGTGCTCCCCCCCGTCGAGGGCAGGCGGCTGGTCGAGGGAGGCGAGCGTTTCACGACGGTGCCGCCCCCGCCGGAGTACCGCCGTGGCATCGGGCGGGACGGCGTGGAGCAGATCCGGCGTTTCTTCGCGGCGGGAGGCACAGTGCTGGCGTTCGGCGCGTCCGCGGAGTGGCTGGCAGATACGCTCGACCTGCCCGTCAGCAACGCACTCAAGGGTCTGACGCGGGATCAGTTCTACTCGCCCGGGGCGATGCTCGAGGTGGAGGTGGACCCGGGCTCACCGCTGTCCTGGGGGATGCCGGGCCGGGTCGCAGCGATGGTTGACGATGGCGTCGGTTTCGCCACTCGGCCGACGGGCGGCGAGACGGCACGCACGGTCGCCGCCCGCTATCCCGACGAGCCGCTGGTGCTCTCCGGATACGCCCGGGGCGAGGAGAGGCTCCGCCGGCGGGCAGCCGTGGTCGAGGTCCGCCGGGGACGGGGCCGGGCGGTGCTGTACGCCTTCGCCCCGTACTTCAGAAGCCAGACCGAGGCCGACTTCCCGCTCCTGTTCAACGCGGTTGCCGAGGAGATGATGGATGCCGACCCGCCGACGCCTGCGCGTGCGGCGACGAAGGGCGCTCAAGCTGCCCGAGAGTGACGCCGCGGTCGGGTGAGGCGCGTGGCGATCAGGGGAGCCAGGCGGGACCTGGCTCCGGGATCCGCTCAGTCGGAGACCAGCTCGCCGCTGCTCGGGGAGACCTGCTCGAAGCGGGCCACGATGGTGGCCGTGACGAGGTCCCCGGTGACGTTGAGGACGGTCCGGCACATGTCGAGGATGCGGTCCACCCCGAGGACGATGGCGATGCCCTCGACCGGCACCCCGACCATGCCGAGGACCATCATCAGGAGAGGGATCGAGCCCCCCGGGATCCCCGCGACGCCGATCGCGGTGACGACCGACATGAGGACCACAATGAGCTGCGCCGCGAGGGTGAGCTTGACGCCGAAGACCTGGGCGAGAAAGAGCACGGTCGCGCCTTCGAAGAGCGCCGTGCCGTTCATGTTCATGGTTGCACCGAGAGGGAGGACGAACCCGGCGATCTCCCTGGGGATGCCGAGCTCCTCCTCGGCCACCCGCATGGTGGTCGGGAGCGTGGCGTTGCTCGACGAGGTGGAAAACGCTGTCAGCATCACGATCCTGATCTTGCGGAAGAACTCGAAGGGGCTCCAGCGGGAGACGACCTTGAGGATCAGCGGGTAGGCGAGGAACTGGAAGACGATCAGGCTGCTAACCACAGTGACGACGAACTTGGCGAGGTTGATCAGCAGCTCGAAGCCGAACCGGGCCGTGACGCTGAAGATCAGGCAGAAGACGCCCACCGGCGCGACCCGCATGACCAGCTCGATGATGGTGACGGTCACGTGGCCGAGGCTGTCCAGGAAGCGGACCATCGGGTCGGCCTTCTCTTCCGGGAGGAGGGCGAGTGCCACGCCGAGCATGAGCGAGAAGAAAATCACGGCGAGCATGTCGCCGCTGGCTGCGGCCTGGACCGGGTTGCGGGGTACGATCCTGACCAGCAGGTCGATGCCGAATGCCTTCTCCGAGAGGCCCATCGCGCCCTCGGTCTGACCGCGATAGGTGTCCATGAGCCGAGCGGTCACCAGTGGGTCGAGCCCCCGCCCGGGCCGCACGGCGTTCATCACCGTGAGACCCAGTACGGTGGACAGCATCGTCAGGCCGAGGAAGCTGAGCAGGGTGATGAGGCCGATGCGTCCCAGGCGCTTGAGTGATCCGAGGCCCGCGACGCCCAGGGAGAGGGTCGAGACGATGAGCGGAATCACGACCATGATCAGGGCCGACAGCCACATCTTCCCGATCGGTTCGGTCACGAGGGCCACGAACCGGAGGGTGCCCGGCCCGGCGCTGGTGAGGAGGTTGAGCGCGACCCCGGCGACGGCGCCCGCGAGCAGTCCGAGCAGGATCCGGGTCGGGAGGGACATCGCGCCTGACGCTAGCATCGCGGTTGACGGGGTGTCAACGGCGTATCATCAACGCGATGATCGAGATTGCCCCCGGGTTGTCGCTTGCGGATGACGAGCTGCGCTTCGTCGCCTCACGCAGCGGTGGGCCCGGCGGCCAGAACGTCAACAAGGTCAGCACCAAGGTGACCCTGCTGTTCGATGTGGCGTCCTCACCCAGCCTGGGCGAGCGGCTGCGTCGCCGGTTCCTCGAGAAGCTCGCGGGCAGGATCGGCCGGGACGGCGTCCTGCGGGTGACCAGCCAGCGCTTCCGCACGCAGTCCGCGAACCGGCAGGCCGCCGTCGAGCGCTTCGTCGAGCTGCTCCGCCTCGCGTTGGTCGAGGAGGCACCGCGGGTACCGACGCGGGTCCCGAAGGCGGCCAAGGAGCGGCGGGTGGCGGCGAAGAAGCTCCGTTCCCGCCTCAAGAGGGAGCGCGGTCAGCCCGACATCGACCCGGACTGAACCCCCGTCACGCCCCGGGGCCTCGAGCCTCGCTCTACCAGCCCGACGACGCCCCGCCGCCCCCGAAACTGCCGCCTCCGCCGGAGAACCCGCCCGAGCTGGAACCGCCGCCCGACGACCGGCCGGAGGAGGTGGCGAAAGTCACCAGACCGGGGTGCACGGCGAGGAAGGTCTTGCCCCACGGGGTGCGGCCGAGGAGGAGCCTGAGGATGGGGAACCCAACCACCCAGAGGACGATGGGTAACCAGCCGACGGCGGGGCCGAGGAGGGCGAACGGGAAGGCCGCGTAGAAGGGCATGAGGAAGACGTAGAGGAACCAGGACTGGCAGCCTTTGCCGAACAGGGCGACCAGGGAGAAGAGGCCGACCACGACCGAGAAGATGAGCAGTCCCAGGAGGCGGGCCGGCAGCGGCATGTTCTGGCCGCCGACCGGGCTCGCGGGAGGCTCGGCTGGTACCACATTGCGACCCTCGAGCGTGCCCACGATGGCGTCGACGCCAGCCGCGATCCCGCCGGCGAAATCACCGGCCTTGAAGCGGGGACGAACGACGTTGTTGAGGATCCGACTGGAGAGGGCGTCGGTGAGCGATGCCTCCAGACCGTAGCCGACCTCGAGCCGCATCTTGCGGTCGTCCTTGGCGATCAACAGGAGCACCCCGTTGTCCTTCCCTTTCTGGCCGAGCTTCCAGGTCTGGGCGACCTTGATCGAGTAGTCCTCGAGGGGCTCGCCGCCGAGCGACTCGATGGTGAGGACCACGACCTGGTCGCCGGTGGCCTTCTCGAGCTGGGCGAGCTTGGCCTCGAGGCGACCGCGGGTGCCATCGTCGAGCATCCCGGCGTAGTCGTTGACCCGGCCCGCCAGGTAGGGCACGTCGAAGGCTGCCGTAGCGAAGGCGAAGGCGAGCGCCGCGACCGCGGTGGCCGTCATGAGCCGTAGCTTTCTCGCCATGGCGGCGCTCATTCCGTGCGCAGCTGGAGCTTGTCCGCGAGCTCGTCGGTGTCGTCGGCGCGGCGCGTCACGCGGCGGTCCCTGAGGAGTTCTCCGCAGCGCCCGATCGCTCGGGCGAGCGCGGTGCCGGGGGCACCGCTCCGGATGCCGACCACGATCTCATCGACGATGGCGTTCCACTCGGCTTGGCCGACGAGCGCGGTGATCCCGGCGTCGGCCAGGATCACCACGCGCCGTTCGAAGATCGAGACGAAGACGAGGATGCCCGTCCTGTCTCGTGTCTTGAAGACCTCTTGCTCGAGGAAGGCGGCCGCGGCGCGCAGCTGGACCATCCGCTCCCGTTCCTCGACGGGCACGAGCCAGCGCCGCAGCGGAACGATCAGCGTGGCCAGCACGTAGCCCACGGCGGCACCGAGCGCGGTCGGGAGCGCCAGCCAGAGCCAGCCGTACCCCCACACGGAGGCGACCTCGTGGACGAATGCCGCTCCGAGGGCGCCGGCCAGCGCACCCAGCGTGGACGCCTTCCACATCGCCTCGTGGTAGTGATCAGACTGGTTGACGGCGTAGGGCACGATCTCGCCGGACGTGGTCAGCTCGGCGGACTTGACCGCCTTCTCGATTTCAGCGGCGTCGGCCGGCGAGAAGAAGGAGTGGACGTCCATCGGGTCGGGCAGACCTCCTCACGAGAAGCTCGACAGGGATTGTAGACCATCGGGGCGCAAAGCCCTGGGGGAAGCGGCGGCCGGAGCAAGCCCGGACGCGAAATGGCGAGCGCGGCTCACGGCCAGCCCGACAGGATGGGAAACCACCCGCCCGGCTACGGCAGGGCCTGGAAGAACCGTCCGAACCGGGGCAGGAAGTAGCGGGTCGGATCCACCGAGGCCGCGACGGCGAGGGCGCGTCCGGCGATCCGGTCGCGCGGCACGAACCCGAAGTAGCGGGAGTCCCCGCTCTCGTCCCGGTTGTCGCCGAGCACGAAGTAGTCGCCGGCAGGGACCGTCACCGGGCCAAAAGAGCGCATCGCGGCGATCCCGGGGGTGATCATGATCGGGTGGGTTCTCGCTCCGACCCGCTCGCGGGCGACGATGCGGCCGCGGACCACCTCGCCCAGCTCCCGCAGACGCGCGTCGTCCATCGGCTGGTACTCGGCCGCCTCGCCGTTGACGACCAGTCGCTCGTTCACCATCGCGATCACGTCACCGGGCAGGCCGACGACCCGCTTGACCAGGCGCGTGCCGTCCTGCGGGGAGAACAGGACCACGACGTCGCCGCGGCGCGGGCCGCCCCACTGGGCCAGGTGGACGGTCGTGAATGGCAGCTTGAGGTCGTAGGCGAGCTTGTTGACGAAGATCCGGTCGCCCTCGAGGATGGTCGGCTTCATCGATCCGGTCGGCACGTCGTTCCAGTCGGCGATCGCGGAGCGGAAAGCGGTCACGATCAGGAGGACGAGGAGGAGCGATCTCACCCACTCGCGCCAGACGTGCAGCACCTTGTCCCTGGTTTCCGGTCTCACCTTCGTCGCGCCTCGCCGCGTGAAGCGGCACCCTGGAAGTGTACGACGGCCGCGGTGGTCCGGTTGCCGTCGCGAGCCTCCCGCCGGCTGGCTGCTTGAACCGGCAGTGTCAAGGCTGGTAGATTAGCTGGACGACGGCCGCGAGGGACCCATGCCCAACCCCCCGACGCAGCGACGCAGGTTCCCGCGCATCTCCTCCGAGAATGCGGTGCTGGTCAAGCGATTGACGACCGGCAGCGATGAGGGCTTCGCCAAGACCCGCGACATGGGATTGGGGGGGTGCGCCTTTGTGAACCCGGATCCGGTCGGCGTGGGCTCCGAGGTCGAACTGTTCATCGCGGTCAAGCTCCACGTTGTCCACGTCCGGGGTCGGGTCGTCTATGAGGCGCCCGCCGCCGAGGGTGGGGGAGTGGAGGTCGGCGTGGAGTTCGCCGATCTCTCGGAGCCGGATCGCGACGTGCTCGGCGCGCTCGCCGGCCCCGAAGCGCCGGACGCGAGCTGAGCGGAGGGGGCCGCCCTTTCCCCGCGGGCGTTTCCCGGTCGTCTTCGCCGGTCGCCTGCACGCCGGGCTCGGGGAGCCGGGCGGGAGGCCGGTCGGTCGGCGGTCCGGTCGGTCGTCCTATCATGTCCAAAGATGAGCGCCTGGGGCGTGACCTCTGCCCTCGTAGCCGGAATGGTCGTCGCCGTGGTCGTGCTGCTGGTCGGGGAGCGGTGGGGCCGGCGACGGCTGGTGCTGGCGGCCAAGCCGGCGGCATCGGCCATGTTTCTCGCGATCGGATGGGTCCTGCTCCGGCCCGGCGATCCCTATGGCGCGTGGGTGCTGGTCGCCCTCGTCCTGTGCCTGGCTGGCGACGTGCTGCTGATGTTCCCGCGCGCCTTCGGCGCCGGTCTGGCCAGCTTCCTGCTTGGCCACGTCGCCTACATCGTGGCGTTCCATACCCTGCGCCCGGCGGCCTCCTGGCCGATCGTGTGGTCGGTACCGATTGTGACCGCGAGCGTCCTGGCGACCGGCTGGCTGCTCCCGCATCTGGGGAGGATGCGGGGTCCGGTGGTGGCCTACGTGGCGGTGATCACCGTGATGGTCTGGGGGGCGCTCTCGGTCGGTCTGGCGAGGCCGGGCTCGACCCGGATTGTCGCCGGTGCCGTGCTCTTCTACCTGTCCGACCTCTCGGTCGCCCGCGACCGCTTCGTGCACAGGGGGTTCGTCAACCGGGCCTGGGGCCTGCCGGCCTACTACCTCGGGCAGCTCTGCCTGGCCCTCTCGGTGGCCGGGTGAGCGGGCGCACAGACGACCGGCCGAGTCGGGTCCTAGCGTCGAGGAGGAACACCTCGATGCTGCCGGGAGGGAGCACGACAATGACCGGCCTCCCCCGTCTCTGTGCCTCCGCGACCCTCGCACTGGTCGTGGCGATCGCGCCCTCCGGCCTGGCGCACGCAGGCGGCCCGGAGGTGGCTCGCACGGCCGCCACGACCTGGACCAGAGCGACGTTCGGTGACGTCCCGTTCGACTTCTGGGCGTGGCGCTGGATCGAGTCGATCCATACCGCCGGCATCACCGCGGGATGTGCCACCGAGCCGTTTTCGGCCTATTGCCCGGCTGGGGATGTCAGCCGCGCGCAGATGGCAGTGTTCCTGTTGGTCGGGAGACACGGTGCCGGCTATGTCCCGCCCGCCGCCACCGGCGCGGTGTTCGCCGACGTGCCGGCGTCGTATTGGTCGGCCGCCTGGATCGAGGAGCTGGCGGCGGAGGACATCACCGCTGGCTGCGGGGCGGGCCTGTTCTGTCCGGACGCGGCGGTGACGCGAGCCCAGATGGCGGTCTTCCTGCTCGCCGCCAAGCACGGCGCCGGATACCTTCCGCCGCCCGCCACCGGGACCGTCTTCGCGGATGTTCCGGCGTCGTTCTGGGCGGCGGCGTGGATCGAGGAGCTGGCGGCAGAGGGCATCACCGCGGGGTGCGGGGCGGGTAACTTCTGCCCGACGGTCAGCGTGGCCCGGGATCAGATGGCCGTGCTGCTGGCCACGACCTTCTCGGTTCCCCTCGTCGATCCCCCGACCACACCGACGCTGGGGAGCTGTCTGGTCGAGCCCGCCAACAACATCTGGAACGCCCCGGTCGCCTCACTGCCCGTCGACGCCCATTCCGCGGACTACATCGCCACCATCGGACCGGACACCGGACTGCACCCGGACTTCGGGTCGGGGACGTGGAACGGGTCGCCGATCGGGATCCCCTTCGTGATCGTGCCGGGCATTCAGCCGTTCGTGACCGTGAGCTTCGACTACGCGGACGAGAGCGATCCCGGCCCCTACCCGATTCCGGCCGATGCCCCGATCGAAGGGGGCCCGGACGGCACCGGCGATCGGCATGTCCTCGTCCTCGACAACGACACCTGCACGCTGTATGAGATGTTCGACGCCTGGCCCCAGACGGACGGGAGCTGGCTGGCCGGCTCGGGCGCGGTGTTCGACTTCACCTCGAACGCCTTGCGGCCCGCGGGCTGGACCTCCGCGGATGCGGCCGGACTGCCCATCCTGCCTGGCCTGGTGCGCTACGACGAGGTGGCCCGCGGCGAGATCAAGCACGCCATCCGCTTCACCGCCGCCCTCACCCGTCGCGCCTACGTGTGGCCGGCTCGCCACTTTGCGTCGAGCAGCACCGACCCGACGCGGCCGCCGATGGGCCAGCGGTTCCGGCTCAAGGCGTCCGTCGATATTTCCGGCTTCCCGCTCGAGGTCCAGGTGATCCTGACCGCCCTCAAGACGTACGGCCTGATCCTGGCGGACAACGGAAGCAACTGGTACCTCTCGGGCGTCCCCGACGAGCGCTGGAACAACGATGTCCTGCACGCTCTGAGTAACGTCAAGGGGCGCGACTTCGAGGCGGTGGACTGCTCTTCCCTGATGGTCGACCCGAACTCAGGCGAGGTGCAGTAGGTCGATCGCTTCATCAGGGCCGGGCCACGGCGACCCCGCCGGGCGAACTCCCACCGGTGCGCCCGCAGCATGCGGCCGGCCCTTTGAAGTACGACCCCTCCCGCGGGTTGCAGGTATCCACCCGATCGGAGGCAGCACGCCCCCGCGCTACACGGCGATCTGGCTGAGGTGGCCCGCGAAGCGGTGGCCATCGTCACCGCGGAAGGAGCGGAAACGCAGGCCGACGCCGCGCAGCTGCTCCTTGCGCCTGACGGTGTGGCGAACGACCTCTGCGCGGCCGCGGATCGGTGCCTGCTCGCCGGGAACCGAGAGCTCGAAATCCACGACCGTGCCGATCGGGTAGTCCTCGTCGATGCGAATCAGCATGCCGCTGGCCGAGACGTTGACCGTCTGGCACAGCACCTTGCTCAGGCCGAGATCCGACGGCACCTCGAGCCGGGTGAGGGCGCGCAACCCGACCCGCGGGGCGACATCGATCAGTCCGGGGAGGACCTCCCCGAGCACCCCGGCCGGGGCGTCGAGAGGCAGGACCCGATTGGCGCCCTGTCCGAGGAAGGCCTCCGCATCCGGCATGACACCGTCCGCGGCCAGGAAGACCAGGGCGGAGTGACGGCAGGTGGAGTCCTCCTTGCGGATCCAGTCGAGGAACCGCTCGGTGGGCATCCCAGGCGGAGGGAAGGCCACGACCATGGCGTCGTAGGGCAGCAGGGAGATGAGCTCGAGGGCGCCGGGAGCTGTTGAGATGTAATCGGTGCGAAAGGCCGCCAGGCTGAGACTCTGTGTGAGCCGCTCGTAGGTCGCGGTGTCGAGGCCGACAAAGAGGACATCCCGCTTGCCGGTGATCATCGTTTCACCGCCTCCCGCCCCCCTTCCTACCATCGATTCTACACGCCGCCCGAACTGTGACGGCCATCACAGCCCGACACTCCTGGCCCTGCCGGCGATCTCGGGCGAACTCTGCCGGGGCCGCAGCATCGACGTCGCTTGAAGTCAGAATATCACTGCCTGCCGCCGGCGGCCACGATTCGGGAACCCCCTTCGGCACCGTTCCCCGGAAACGCAGGGGAAACGATGAACAGGCGGACCGGTTCCTTGCCGTCGTTGCGGGCGCGGTGACGCGTGCCGGGGTCGATGAGGAACCCCTCACCCTCACCGATGACCACGGTCGACCCTTCGAGTTCGAAGGTCACCGCGCCGGCAAGGACGAGGCCGACATGGCCCCGCACGCACCAGGTCGGATCCGCGAACCCGGCGGCGAACTCGAGGAGCGTGGCCGGCGTCCCTTCGCGGGTCTTCTTGCGCTCGAGGGCCGTGGCCTCTCCCTCGACCCAGTCGAGTTCGGGGAACGGGAGGCGAGTGAACGCCATGGCGGACGCCCGCGAGCCCTACGCTACCGGGCCGAGGTGAGTGGTCAGACGTTCCTGGTCGCCAGGCGAGAGCGAGCGGAACCGGACCCCGACGCCAATCACTTTCTCCCGCTTCTGACGGGTCTGGCGGACCACCTCGGCCTTGCCCCGGATCGGCTTGGCCTCGCCCGGGAGGGACAGCTCGAAGGCGACCTCGGTGCCGACCGTGAAGTCGTGGTCCGTGCGGATCAACATGCCGGTGGCCGAGATGTTCTCGGTCTGGCAGAGCACCACGGTCGGCCCGAGGTGGAGCTGGATCCTCAGCCGGGTGAGCGCCCGCAACGCGGTTCGTGGGGCCGCCGCCACGATGGCGGCCACGTCACGACGGAGATTCTCATCCGGCTCGTCGGCGACGATCACGCGGTTGGCCCCGAGACCGACCAGGGCGTCGGCCTCGGCCCTGGTCGAGCTGTTCGCCAGGATGAAGACCGCCGCACTTCGGCTCGCCGATGGCGACCCCCGCAGGGTATTCAGGAAGCGTTCGGGTGCCATGTCCTCGAGCGGGAGGCCCAGGAGCACCGCGTTGTAAGGCAGCACGGTGAGCAGCTCCAGGGCACGCTCCGGCTCGGGGACGAGCTCGGCGTAGAACCTGGCCCGGCGGAACACCGGGGCGATGGTCTCGAAGAGATCGGCCTCGATGGCCACCACGAGCAGGCTGCGGGTGTCCCCCTCCATCGGCTGATTATCGCTCATCGGCCGGCCCGTCCATAACCCGACCGGGGTTGCTTCTGGAAGTGGGCGCCCGCTACCCTGCGTGAGCAGGAGCCGCGGCACGATGCCCGACGACCGGACGACCGTCTTCGACTTTGAGAAGGAGCTCTTCGAGCTGCGGATGTTCCGTCTCTTTGAGCACTTCGCCGACTCGCAACTCAGGGCCCTGCTCCACCTCGCCCGCGCCGAGCGGGTGGACGACGGCGATCGGATCTTCGCCGAGGGCGAGGCGGGCGAGGACTTCTTCATCCTCGTGGCGGGAGCGGTCGACCTGCTCCGACAGGCGTCGAGCGAGGTGCGGACGGTAGGTCGCCTCCGGGTCGGCCAGATCGTCGGCGAGGAGTCGTTCGTCGACGCCCTGGTCCGCCCCGCGAGCGCGATCGCCACCCAGCCCGGTCTGCTCCTGCGCTGCGACGCCGCTCAGGTGAGACGCCTGATGGGGCTTCTCGCCGGGTTCGACGTCGCCCTCCTGCGCGCGTTCTGGTTCGCGTTGGCCGCCAAGGTGCGCCAGGCCAATACCTTCGTGACCGAGCTCGCGGCCGGTCCCGGGCCGGTTCCGGCACCGGGCTCGCGCGAGAGCGGGCAGGACATCCAGCTCCAGCCGTCCGCCAAGCTCGAGGTGTTCAGGGAGCAAGGACTGACGACCGCCGAGATGCGCCTCCTTGCCACCACGCTGCCGGCCCAGCGATTCTCCCCGGGAGCCACGATCTTCTTCGAGGGCGAGCTGGGAGACAGCCTGTACATCGTCGTCGAAGGAGGCGTGCGCATCGCGCGCCGGCGCGCGGAGGCGGGTGAGGAGACGCTCTCGCTCCTCGGTCGTGGGGAGGTGTTCGGCGAGATGGCTCTCATCGAGGACCTTCCGCGCAGCGCGGATGCCCGTGCCAGCGACATTCTGGGCTGCACGGTTCTGCGTCTCTCGCGCGCCGACGTCGACGAGCTGCTGACCGTCGAGCACGCGGCCAGTGCGTTTCTCCAGCTCCTCTGCCGGCTGCTGAGCCGACGCTACCGCTCGATGGTCAACCGCCTCGCCTCACCCCGGCCGGGCTTGGATTAAGGTCGAGCGCCGCGGCCCTGCCTGAATGCAGATCGCGCCCGCCGAGGTGGCGAGCGTGCCGGAGGAGCGCTAGAGTCGTGGCTGCAAAGCGATGAGCGCCGCGACCCCACAAACCGCCGTCGCTGCGGTCCCCGCCGTCAAGCTCCGCGTTCGGACGCTGCGGTCGTCACCTCGTGCCCTCTCCACTGAGCAGATCGACAAGGCGGCGCCACCGTGTGCCGCCCCCGGGTCCCGCGGGTGGCTGTCGGGCACCCGGATGGCCTTTTCGGCCGCCGGGCCTCCGATGTCCCTGCCGCCGGGCTACCGGTGGCAGCCGGGTCACGAGGTTATTCGCGGGCATGCCGGCAGCCGGGGGACTCGAGCCGTGGGGCAGCGCGATCGCGGTCGTGGTGGGGGCGTGACGAGGATCGGGCGGCGGTGGCCGGGCTTCTGCCTGCTGGCTGCAGGAGCTGGCCTGGTCCTCGCCGGTCCGGTGGCCGGAGCGCAGCAGCCGTGGGTCATCTCGGGGCCTGTGACGGTGACACAGCCCGTCGAGGTCGGCGACGTCCTCGTGGTCAGCGGCGGCTCGCTGACCGTGACCGGTGTGCCCGAGCCGGGGTTCCGCCTGGCCGGCAATCTCGCCGTGGTGGGCGATGGCCGGGCGACCTTCGCGGATTCGGTCGTCGAGATTGAGAGCACCTACCACGGCCAGTACAGCCTGGCGGCGGTCGACCAGGGCACCTTGGCCATCTCCCGCTGCCAGCTCGTGGTGCCGCGCGCCGTCCAGTACGCCCTGGTCTCGTCGGGCTCGGCCCATGTCGTCGTCGAGGATTCCGATTTCGGCTCGGCACAGCTCGTGGCAACGGGGACCGGCACCCTCGAGGCGTCGCGCCTCAACGGACACTTCGAGGTGATCCTGCAGGAGAGCTCCACGATCCTGCTCCATGACATCCCGCGGGATCCCGGAACGGGCGACCTGTGGGTGTGGCCGACCTTCGGGCCGGGCTCCCGGGCCGTGTACTCGCCGCCGTTGCCGGGTTGGGTCGCGTCGTGGAGCTTCCCGCCGGCGGGAGCGACCGGACTCGGCGAGCGGTGCGAGATCGAGCGCTGCCAGGTCAAGCTGTGGCCTTTGCTGGTGGGGGCGGGGAGCGATCTCACACTGCGCGACATCGCGCCCGAGAACTGGGTGGTCGTCGGGCTCCATCTGCCGCACGACGCTGCGTTCACCGGGCTGGTCAACGGCCAGCGGGTCGAGGAGCGAGAGCTCGGCCTCGCCGACCGCACGCTGAGGCTCGAGCGCGCCGCCGTGGATAGCTGGAACCTCTACCCTGAGAGCGCGGCCCGCGTCGTCGTGCGCGATTCGCGGATCGGCGAGCTGCTCGCCTTCGACGACTCCCGGGTGTGGCTCGAGCGTACCGTCGTGGATGGCAGCGGCGGCTTCTTCGGGGCCAGGGGCGGGTCACAGGTTCACGTGGAGGGCGGTTCGTTCACCTGCGACGTCCAGGCCTCCGATGACGCCACACTGGTGGTGTCGCGCAGCCAGCTGCTTCCCTACCCGCACGACGCCACCGGTGCGCTCACCCGGTTCGGCGCGTTCGATCGGGGCCGCCTGCTCCTCGTCCAGACGCCGACGAGCACCACGGCAACGGCCGGTGGGAGCGGGTTGGTGGCCTTTGCTGCGCTGGCCGATCCGCCGCTCTTCCCGCCGGCCGGCGCGGCAGCGTTGAGCGGAACCCTCGCGAGTTTCTCGCTCGATCCGCGGCTGCTGCCGCAGCAATGGCGGCTCCAAGCCTTTTGCCGGGGAGAACCGGGGGGAACGCTGATCGCCGATGGGGACGACAACCTGGTCGACGCGCCCATCGGGGTGTGGAGCGGAGCCGACCCCGGGACGGCCTGTGAGCTGCGAGCCACGATCACGGACGCCAGCGGTCGCGCCCTCACCGCCACCTGGCCGGTCGATCGCATCCGCATCCCCCGCCGTCGGCTGGAACGCTCTCACTGAGCCCCAGGCTCCGAGCCTCATGCCTCAGCCAGGAGGCGAGACGGCTAGTCCCAGATGCCGAGCATGGCCTTGACGTCGTCGCTGGCGTCTGTCCGGGGGTCCCACGGCGGGTTCCACTGGAGCTCCACGGCCGCCTCCTTGACCCCGGGGAGGATGCGCAGCGCGGCATCGACGGCGGCGACGATCTCCGGTCCTTCCGGGCAGAACGGGCTGGTGAGCGTCATGGTCACCTTGACGGCGGCACCGTCGTCAGACAGCTCGACCTTGCGGATCAGACCGAGCTCGACGATCGAGATCGCGATCTCGGGGTCGGTGATGGGCCGTAGCGCCTCGCGGACGGCGTCTGACGTGAGGTTGGTCATTGCGGCTCCTCGCCTTCCGTGCTGCTCTGCGAGTGCCGGTCACCCTGCCGCCACGCCGCGAGCGCGTCCTGCAGCGTCACCCACGCGAGCATCGCGCACTTGACCCTGACGGCGAACTTGCGCACCCCCTCGAGAGCCTCGAGGTCGCCGAGGTCGGTATCGTCCGGACGTGCCTCGCCGTGCATGAGCGCACGGAAGGCGGTGGCGGTGGCTTCGGCCTCGGCAACCGTTCTGCCAGGGAGCATTTCGGCCAGGATCGAGCTCGAGGCGGTCGAGATCGCGCACCCCCGTCCCTCCACCTGGACACCGGTGACCCGGTCGCCGTCGATTGCGAGGTTGAGGAAGAGCTCGTCACCGCACATCGGGTTGAAGCCGTGCGCGCGACTGTCCACCCGGGGGAGCGGGTCGCGCCCGCGCGGGTGACGGTGGTGGTCCATGACCACCTCGCGGTAGAGCTCGTCGAGGGCGGCTTCCGGTCTGTCGGTCATCGTGTGCTCACCGTCCAATCGGCGCGCCGCGACCGGAAGCGCGAGGCGTGGCGCGTGAGGAGTGAGGGTTCGTGCGGTGGTCACATGTCATGTCTTGATCCTTGGGTTGCAAGCCTCAGGCCCCAAGCCCGAAGTAATCCCGCGCTGCGCGCAGCCCGTCCACCAGGGCATCGACGTCGCCGCGGTCGTTGTAGAGGCCGAACGAGGCCCGGGCGGTGGCCACCACGCCGAGCCGGTGCATCAGCGGCTGCGCGCAGTGATGGCCCGCGCGCACGGCGACCCCGCGGGTGTCCAGGATGGTTGCGAGGTCATGGGGGTGGATGTCCGGGTCGACGAACGAGACCAACGCCCCCCGCCGGCGCGGGTCGATGGGCCCGTGGATCTGCAGCCAGCCGAGTGAGCCGAGCCGCTCGAGGGCATAGCCGACCAGCTCGACCTCGTGGCTGCGGAGGGCCGCCATGCCGATCTCCTCGAGCAGGTCCAGCGCGGCCGGAAACGCGGCAGCATCGGCGATGTTCGGGGTGCCGGCCTCGAACTTGTGCGGGATCTCGTTCCACGACGCGAAGTCCAGTCGGACCTCGCGGATCATCTCGCCTCCACCCAGCACCGGCTCCATGGCCTCGAGGAGCTCGGGCCGGCCGACCAGGAAGCCGACACCGGTCGGGCCGTAGGCCTTGTGGGCCGAGAAGGCGAGGAAGTCGGCGCCGAGGGCGGCGAAGTCGACCGGCATGTGGGGCACCGACTGGGCACCGTCGACGACCACCACGGCGCCGACGCCGTGCGCGGCCGCGGCGAGCTCCGCCACCGGATTGATGGTCCCGAGCACGTTGGACATCGCCGTCAGCGAGACGATCCGCGTCTTCCGCGTGAGCAGCTCGTCCAGACGGGAGAGGTCGAGCAGCCCGTCGTCGGTGATCGGCAGGTGGCGCAACACCACGCCGCGCTCGCGGGCCAGCATGATCCAGGGGACGAGGTTCGAGTGGTGCTCCATCTCCGTGAGCAGGACCTCGTCGCCAGCCGCCAGCCTGGCCCCCCAGGAGCGGGACACGAGGTTGATCGCCTCGGTGGCGTTGCGCAGGATCACCACCCCCCTGGGATCGGGTGCGTTGACGAAGTGGGCCACCCGCTTGCGGCACGCCTCGTAGGCTGCGGTGGCCTCCTCGGCGAGGGTGTGGACGCCGCGGTGCACATTGGCGTTCGAGTGCTCGTAGTAGCGGGCGAGGGCCCCCAGCACCGTCGCGGGCTTCTGCGTGGTGGCGGCGTTGTCCAGGTAGACGAGCGGGCGCCCGTGGACCAAGCGCGCGAGGATCGGGAAGCGCCCGCGGAGGGCGCGCGGGTCGAGAGCGACGGGGGGGGGCGCCGGGGTGGCCATCGCTCACTCCGAGTGGAGGCGTGCCGCGACCAGCGCCGCGATGCGCTCGCGGGTGGTCCGGGGCAGGCGCTGCAGCGTCTGGTCGAGGAAGCCGTAGACGATGAGCCGCATGGCCTGGCCGCGGCGGAGGCCACGGGAGGTCAGATAGAACATCTGCTCGTCGTCGATCGGCGCAACGGTGGCGCCGTGGGAGCAACGAACATCGTCGGTGAGGATCTCGAGCTCCGGGATCGACTCCGCACGTGCATCCGCGGAGAGGAGGAGATTGCGGTTCTCCTGGTAGGCCTCCGCGCCCCCGGCGTCGCGCGCGATGCGGATCATGCCGGTGTAGGCGGACCGCGCGGCATCCGTGAGAGCGACCTTGAAATCGAGGTTGGAGTGCGTCTTTCCCGCCTCGTGGATGTGCTCGGTGTGGTGGTCGAAATGCTGCGTGTCGCCGCCCATCGCGACCCCGAAGAGCTCGGCCTGCGCCCCTTCCCCGGCCAGCACCGCACCGACGTCGGCCTTGTAGGTGCCGCCGCCGAACGAGGCGAGCGACATCTGGAAGTGGGCGCCGGCGCCGAGCCGTGCCCGCGCCGTGAGGTGGCCGGTGACGCTGTTGTCCCAGCGCTGGACCAGGCTGTAGCGGACGCGGGCATCCCTGGCGACCGCGATCTCGGTGACCCCGAGCACCTGCGCGGGAACCCCACCGCCGACATGGCCTTCGAGGACTTCGAAGCGCGAGCCCTCTCCCGCGATCACCAGCACGCGCGGCACGCTCACCTGCTCGGCCGAGGCCACGAAGCGCAGGCGGATCGGGTCTTCGAGCTCGACGCCGGCGGGGACCCGGACGAGCACGCCCCCGTGCCAGGCCGCCGCGTTGATCGCTTCGACGAAGCCATGCTCCGGCCGCACCAGTGTGCCGAGCAGACCGTCGGAGACCGCGTGGTGGAGATCCGCGATGACGACGCCGGCCTGCCGCGCGCGCGCGCCGAGTTCGGACCAGCGGAGGGCCCCGCCCGCCACCAGGGCGGCTGCCGCGACCTCGTCCTCGAGCCGCCACCGCGAGTCCACCGCCACCGGCGACGTCGCGGTCGGGTCGACGGCGGGAAGGAACTGCTCCGGGCTCGTGTAGCGCCACAGGTGCCGGGCCCGGTGAGGCAGCGCCAGGCGCGACAGGAGGCCGCGCGCCATCTCGCGCTGGCGCAGCAGCGAGCCGTCCTCGCCGGCCGCGCGCGAGAGCTCTGTCAGGCGATCCAGCCGCACGGAAGGGAGGGGCTGTGCGCTCATCGCCCACGCTCCTTCCCGGACTCCGGAGCCCGGACCCCGGACCCCTGCCTGGCGCTAGCCAACGGACCCCTCCATTTCCAGCTCGATGAGCCGGTTGAGCTCGACCGCGTACTCCATCGGGAGCTCCTTGACGAAGGGCTCGATGAAGCCGTTGACGATCATCAGGCGCGCCTGGTCATCCCTGATGCCGCGCGAGCGGAGGTAGAAGAGCTGCTCGTCCCCGATCTTGGAGACGCGCGCCTCGTGCTCCACGCGGACCTGGTCCTCGGCGATCTCCATGGTCGGGTAGGTGTCGGTGCGGGCGGCGTCTCCGATCAGGAGCGCGTCGCACTGGACCGACGTCTTGCAGCCATGAGCCCCTTTCCGGACCTTGACCAGGCCGCGGTAGGTGGAGCGTCCGGTCCCCTTGGAGATCGACTTCGACGTGATCTTGGAGGTCGTGTTCGGCGCCAGGTGCGTCATCTTGGCGCCGGCGTCCTGGTGCTGGCCAGGGCCCGCAAAGGCGATCGAGAGCACCTCGCCGTGGGCGCGCTCGCCCTTCAGGATCACGGCCGGGTACTTCATGGTCAGCTTCGAGCCGATGTTCCCGTCGACCCACTCCACCACGGCGTCCTCGTGAGCGACGGCGCGCTTGGTGACCAGGTTGTAGATGTTGTTGGACCAGTTCTGGATCGTGGTGTAGCGGATGCGGGCGCCCTTCATGGCGATCAGCTCCACGACCGCGGAGTGCAGCGAGTTCGTGGAATACACCGGGGCAGTGCACCCCTCGATGTAGTGCACCTTGGCACCCTCGTCCGCGATGATCAGCGTCCGCTCGAACTGGCCCATGCGCTCGGCGTTGATCCGGAAGTACGCCTGCAGGGGGATCGCTACCTCGGTGTTCTTGGGCACGTAGATGAACGAGCCGCCCGACCACACCGCGGAGTTGAGCGCGGAAAACTTGTTGTCGGCGGCCGGGATCACGGTCGCGAAGTGCTTCCGCACGAGATCCCCGTGTTCGCGCAGCCCGGAGTCCATGTCGAGGAAGATCACACCCTGCTTGGTCAGCTCCTCCTTGACCGAGTGGTAGACCACCTCGGACTCGTACTGCGCCGACACGCCGGCGAGGAACTTCCGCTCGGCCTCCGGGATGCCCAGGCGGTCGAAGGTTCGCTTGACGTTGTCCGGAACGTCGTCCCAGCTCTTCTCTTGCTTCTCGGTGGCGCGCACGTAGTAGGTGATCTCGTCGAAGTCAATCTCCGACAGCATGGCCGTGTCGCCCCAGGTGGGCATCGGCTTGGCGAGGAAGAGCTCGAGCGCCTTGTGGCGGAACTCGCGCATCCACTCGGGCTCCTTCTTCAGGAGCGAGATCGCCTCGACGACCTCATGGGAGAGCCCCTTGGGCGTTCGCATGAAGTACTCTTCGGGGTCGTGGAACCCGTAGCGGCGGTTGTAATCGCTGCCGATATCGGCAACGGTCGGTGTTGAGGCCATCAGGCACCTCCCGTGGCGGCGGCCGGCTCGAGCCAGTCGTAGCCGCGTTCCTCCAGCTCGAGGGCGAGCTCAGGCCCGCCCGTACGCACGATGCGGCCTTCCATGAAGACGTGGACGACATCCGGGTGCACGTAGTTGAGAAGCCGCTGATAGTGGGTGACCAGCACCATCCCGGTGTCGTTCGAGGCCGCGGCGTTGATCCCCCTGGCCACCACCTTGAGAGCGTCGATGTCGAGGCCGGAGTCGGTCTCGTCGAGCAGCGCGAACCTCGGCTTGAGCATGAGCAGCTGGAGGATCTCGACACGCTTCTTCTCGCCGCCGGAGAACCCGTCGTTGAGGTAGCGGCCGGCAAAGGCGGGGTCCATCTCGAGGTCCGCCATGCGCGCGAGCAGTTCCTTGCGGAACTCCCTTACCGGCAGGTCGGTGCCGCGCACCGCCGACACGGCGGCCCGGAGGAACGAGGCGACGGTCACGCCGGGAACGGCGACCGGGTACTGGAAGGCGAGGAACATTCCCCGGCGCGCTTTCTCGTCGGGGGACATGGCGCTGACGTCCTCGCTGCCGAGCGTCACGGTGCCCTCGATGGCGTAGGCCGGGTGGCCCATGAGGCCGTTGGCCAGCGTGGACTTCCCGGAACCGTTGGGACCCATGATGGCGTGGATCTGGCCGGGCTCGACGGTGAGGTCGACTCCCTTGACGATCTCCTTCTCGCCGATCCAGATGTGGACATCGGCGCAGGAGAACACGGCGTTGGACGTACTCGTCATCCTGTCCTCTCCTCCGTCACTGGCTCACCGGAGCGGTCCGGACGGCGGACGGAACCAGGGGCCAGCGTTGCTTCAGGCGATCGCGAGTGTGTCGCTCACCGGCGGCGAGGTCGGCGAGCGTGGTATGGGCGAAGAAGTCGTGCAGCAGCGCGTCGAGATGCGCCCAGACGGGGCGGAGCGAGCACTCCGTGAGACGTGCGCATGCCGCACTCGTCGGCGAGCCGTGGTCGCGGCAGAATCCGGAGTCGAACAGGGGTTTGCCCACCGCTCCCAGCACCTTGAGGACCGAGATCCGATCGGCCGGGGCCGCCAGCTGGTAGCCGCCGTGCCGGCCACGGGCGGCGACGACGAGGCCGGCCTGACGAAGCCTGGCCAGCACCTTGGCCGCGAAGGGCACGGCGATGCCCTCCGCCTCGGCCAGGTCGGCCAGCGAGACCGTCCGGCCCTCCTGGAGCGCGAGCTGGAGCATGCAGCGCAACCCGTACTCTTCCGTCGCTGTGATCTTCATGCCTGCCTCTCGTGGCCACGTAAGACGGTGGTTCTGCACGCCTTCCCGCCTCGGCCGCTGCAACGGAGTTAATTATGACTTTTATTTCCGAATTATTCAACCCCCCGGTGCTTCCGACCTTCGACAGGCGATCGGCGGAGCAAGCTGTGGCGCCTCGGAAGAGGCTCGACGGCCGGGGCGCCGGCGGGAACCGCGGCGGCGCCTTCCCTCCCGCGAGTGATCGTCGTACGCTTGCGCGCGATCGGAGGCGCGGATGCGGTCCTTGGCGGCGTCGGTGAAGGCCAACGGAGCCTTCGAGGCAAATCGCGACCACTGGCGGACCCTGTTGGACAAGCTCCAGACTGAGACTGGCCACCTCCGGCAGGGCGGCGGCGAGAAGGCGGCGGCACGCCAGAAGGCGCAGGGCAAGCTGCTGGTGCGCGAGCGCCTCGCCCTCCTGCTCGACGCCGGGACGCCATTCCTCGAGCTCGGGCTGTGGGCCGGCTGGGGGATGTACGAGGAGTGGGGAGGCGCGCCGGCGGCCGGGTGCGTCACCGGGGTGGGGACGGTCGCGGGCCGACGCTGCGTGATCGTGGCCAACGACGCGACAGTCAAGGCCGGAGCGTGGTTCCCGATCACGTGCAAGAAGATTCTGAGGGCCCAGGAGATCGCTCTGGAGAACCGGCTCCCGCTCGTCTATCTGGTCGACTCGGCGGGGGTCTTCCTGCCGATGCAGGAGGAGATCTTCCCCGACAAGGAGCACTTCGGGCGCGTGTTCTACAACAACGCGAGGCTGTCGGCAGCGGGCGTCTACCAGATCGCCGCGATCATGGGTCCATGCGTGGCCGGCGGGGCGTACCTGCCGATCATGTCCGACGAGGCGTTGATCGTCGAGGGAACGGGCTCGATCTTCCTGGCCGGACCGGCGCTGGTGCGCGCCGCGATCGGCGAGCAGATCGAAGCCGAAGAGCTGGGCGGAGCGGAGGTGCAGAGCGACATCTCGATGGTCGTCGACGACCGCTTCCCCGACGACCGCTCGTGCATCGAGGCGATCCGCTCGCGGGTGGGGCAGCGCGCGCGGCCGGAGACGGCACCCTTCGATCGCATCGAGCCCCGCGACCCGGCGGTCGAGTCTGACGGCGTGCTGGGCGTGATCCCGGCGGAGCGGGCGCGTCCCTACGACACCTACGCCCTGCTCGCCCACCTCCTCGACGGCTCCGAGTTCGAGGAGTACAAGGCGACGTCCGGCCAGACCCTGGCCTGCGGCACCGGCCGGATCCTGGGCTGGGCGGTCGGGATCGTCGCCAACCAGCGTGCCATCACCGCGCGGCGGCGGGGTCTGGGAGCGCGGGAGCGCGAGATGCAGATCGGGGGCGTGATCTACGCCGACGCCGCGGACAAGGGCGCGCGCTTCGTGGAGCTGTGCAACCAGAAGGGGCTCCCGTTGCTCTTTCTCCAGGACGTCACCGGTTTCATGGTGGGCTCCAAGGCCGAACGCGAGGGGATCATCAAGGACGGGGCGAAGATGGTCAACGTGGTCGCCAACTCCACGGTGCCGAAGATCACGATCATCACCGGCAACTCCTACGGTGCGGGCAACTACGCGATGTGCGGCAAGGCCTACGGAGCGCGCTTCATCTTCGCCTGGCCGTCGGCGTCGATCGCGGTGATGGGCGGCGAGCAGGCGGCGCAGACCCTTCTCCAGCTCCAGGTCGGCAAGCGCGAGGTGAGCGAGGAGGAGCAGCACGCGTTGCTCGCCGACATCCGCTCCCGCTACGAGGCGACCACGGACCCCCGCTACGCCGCGGCGCGGCTGTGGGTGGACGGCATCCTGGATCCCCGTCACACCCGCGAGGTCGTGGCCGCGTGCATCGAGGCCGCCTCGCACGAGGGCAGCCAGGCGCCCTTCCGCTGGGGGGTGCTGCAGACGTGAAGGCCGGGCCGCGCCGGCCCCATGTATCCTCGACAGAGGTGAAGGAAGAAACTCCTCGCCAGTGAACTGTCAGGTCGCCCCGCGTGTCCGGTGTCTCTCCTCCTGCTCAGCCCTCAGAGCCTCGAGCGGGTCGACATGCGCCGCCGCGCCTCGGGCCTCGCGCGGCGGGAAGGCCGGCACCACTGTTCCGCTCAGGATGGGCGCCCTGATTGCCGTCCTCGGCATCGCGTTGTCGTGCGCCCGTGCGCCACGCGAGCAGGTCGCGGGCGGCAGGGCACTTGACGCCACGATCGCGGAGGTCGAGGCGGGGCGCCGGACCACCCCTCTCATCGTTCAAGCGCCGGAAGGCGGCGATGCGACCGTGACCTTCCTGGTCGAGAGCGCCGATGGTCGGGTGCCGCGCATCGTCTCGGACGCCACGGGCTGGGGCGAGGACACGGCCGACGATAGCTTCGACCTGACCGCCGGCACGATGACGCGGGTGGGTTCGACCGATTGGTACCGGCTGGACGCGAAGGTCGCGGTGGGTGCGCGCATCGAGTACCTGATCGTGCACGGCGAGACCGACTACCGAACCGACCCGCACAACCCGAGACAGGCGGAGCTTCGCGGCAGCGGCCCCGTCTCCGAGTTTGTCACGCCCGGCTTCGTGCCGCCGGACGAGTTCGCGGACCCTCCCGTGGTGCCCGCCGGCAGGACCACCGAGGCCGCCATCGAGAGCCGCGCGCTGCGCGGGTCGCGCCGCGTGATCGTCTACCTGCCGCCCGGGTATCGCGACGCCGCCGCCTACCCGCTCGCGGTGTTTCACTCCGGCCGGGACGTGGTGGAGAGAGGCGAGGCGCCCCGTGTGCTCGACTGGCTGATTTCGCACGCAGAGATCGAGCCGGTCGTGGGGGTCTTCCTCGAGTCCTACCGCCCCGGCGACGTTGAGAGTCACGAGGGCGAGCCGATGCGGGCGTTCCTTTCCCGTGAGGTGCCGGCGTGGGTGGCGTGGCGCTGCGGCGTCACGACGCGCCCCGAGGAACGAGCGATCCTCGCCATCTCCTACGGCGCGAAGGACGCGCTCGACGCCGCACTCGCCCCCGCTCGGGCGTACGGGCGCCTGGGCCTGCTGATCCCGGGCCGGAGGCTCCGCCGCGCCGACCTGGAGGCCGTCGCGAGGCAACGAGATCGTCGGCTTCGCGCGGTCATCCTGGCGGGCCGCTACGACCGAGCGAACCTCGCCACTGCGCGTGCCGCTCGCCAGGCGCTCGCCGATGCCGGCCACGCCGTCGAGTACATCGAGGTTCCCGAGGGACACAACCCGGCAACGTGGCGCAACCACCTGCGGGACGTCCTCGTCAGCCTGTTTGGCAGGCGGGACGACCGACCTCGCGGACCGTAGCGCACACGGCGCACGACCCCGCGGGCATCGAGGCGGCCTCGCGAGCCTGGCGCCGTTTCCGTGAGGGTGTGCTGCAGACGAGAGAAGTCGGAAGTCGGGACGCGGCGCTGGTGGACGTCGTGCGGGGACGCCCTTGCCCGGACCCTGGCTCCGCGGCCTCGGACGTCAGCGCAGGCGAATCGTGATGTCGCCCACTCCTGCCTTGGCCTCGATGAGGGACTTGCCCGAGCCGTTGGCGGAGAGGCTGTGTCCGATGAAGCCCTCGGCCTCGCGGTGTCCCTCCGGCGTGCGCAGCTCGACGTCACCCACACCGGCCTCGGCGTGGATGCTGCCGAACGACGCCTGCTCGCCCTCGATACGGATGTCGCCGACGCCGGCCTTGACGCTCACGTCACCGGCGACGTCGAGCACCCGGACCTCGCCCACGCCCACCTTCACCGAGGCGGCGAGCGGACGGGGCAGCTGGATCGACCAGTCCTCGCCGAACTTGCGGTCGTGGCTCGGGGCGTTGCCCAGCGCGAGGTAGAGCGTGTCGCCGCGCAGCTCGGCCTTGATGGTGAGGGCGTCGATCTCCTTCTCCGAGACGCCGCCGAACCAGGAGCCGCCCTTGGCGGTGATCTCCACCTCGGCCCGGATGTCGCCGGTGTCGGTGGCGCGGAACTCGATGTCGCCGACCCCGGCCTCGAGGACGACCGCCCGCACTCCCTGAGAGGGGTGGCTGTACGAGAGGGTGCGCAGGCTGGCCGCCGTGGCCGGCAGGGCTGCGGCGAGGGACAGCGTCAGGCCGATGATGACATTCGGTCGCACCGGGACCTCCTTCAGTCAGATTAAACGTCGCCGAGCCCACCGAGGTTCTCAAGACGGGCGGCAGCGGGCGGGCCAGTTCAGCTGTACGCGGTCACGAAGGGGTTGGAGGCCATCTCCTCGCCGATGGTGGTGTCGGGGCCATGGCCGCACACAACCCTGGTGTTTCCCGGGAGCTTGTAGAGCACCTCGCGGATCGAGCGCTCGAGGAGGCGGAAGTCGCCGCCCCACAGGTCGGTCCGCCCGACCGAGCCGGCGAACAGCACGTCGCCGACGATGGCGATCGGATCGGCCGGGTCCTCGCGGACGAGCACGACGTGGCCCGGCGAGTGACCGGGCGTGTGGCGGACCAGCAGGGTCTCGCGGCCGACCGAGAGTCGGTCGCCATCGGCCATGAACCCGGTCGGCTCGACGGGTTTCGGGGCAGGGAAGCCGAACATCTGCGCCTGCATCGGGAGATTGTGGTAGAGGGGGAGATCGTCGCGGTGGAGGAGGACCCCGGCGGCCGGGAAGGCGCCGGTGATCGCTGACACCCCCCAGGCGTGGTCGAGATGCGCGTGCGTGAGCACGACGGCGTGCGGCGTCACGCCCTGCCGGTCGAGCTCCTCGAGGACCGCCTCCGGCTCGAAGCCGGGATCGATGACCAGGCCGGTGCCCGGAGCGTCGCCCGCCACCACCACGCAGCGGGCCGCGAACGGCCCGAGCTCGAGGGCAGTCACCCTCACGCGGCCGTCTCCACGAGCTCGGCCACGAGGCGCTCGAGGAGCGCGACCAGGCGGCCGCGGGCGGCCTCGCCGGCCTCGATCACCTCGTGGTGGGTGAGCGGCCGTCCGGCGATCCCGGCCGCCGGATTCGTGGCAAGTGACAGCACGAGCACGCGCATGCCGAGGTGGCGCGCAGCGATCACCTCCTGCACGGTCGACATCCCGACCACGGTCCCGCCGATCCGCCGCAACATCTCGATCTCGGCCGGTGTCTCGTAGCTCGGCCCCAGCACCCCGGCGTACACTCCCTCGCTGACGTGGAAGCCGACCCCGGCGGCGTGGCGGAGCGCGGCCGCGCGCAGGTCGGGGTCGTAGGCGGTGGTCATGTCGGGGAACATCGGCCCGCGCCACCGGCCCCACTCGCCAACCAGGGCGTTGACCCCCTGGAGGTTGACGTGGTCGCGGATGACCACGAGGCTGCCCGGAATGAGCTTGGGGTCCATGGCGCCCGAGGCGTTGGTGGCGATGTAAACCGGGGCGCCGAGCAGCCCCGCGAGCCGTGGGATGGCGGCGACCTGCGCGACCGAGTAGCCCTGGTAGAGGTGGAAACGTCCGTTGAACACGAGCAGCGCGTCGTCGCCGCGCCGCCACACCGTGAGCGAGGGCGTGTGGCCGGGAAGCTCGGAGATCGCGAACGGGAAGACCTCCGGGTAGGGCACCTCGGTTGCCTTCTCCCAGCCCGGTGCCGACAGCGTGATACCCGAGCCGGCCACCACCGCGGCGCGGACGGTTCCGGGGTCGTGACGCGAGGCGAAGCGCCGGGCCGCCTCTTCGAGCATCGGGGGGGTCAACGTTTCCATGATTGGGAAGGATAGCGCAGGGTGGGGGGCGAGGTGTCGGGAGTGAGGTGGCCGGGGATTGCCGGGTCTCCCAGGCCTGCAGCCTGAGCTCTCTTCTGCTCCTGCGGAGCGCACCTTTCTTGTGTGCCCCCGGTCCTCGCGGCTCTGGTCGGCCCTTGCGCGCCCCCGGGCTTTCGAGCGCGGGGGTCCGGCGACCACCCAACCACGCCTCCGTCGCCTTGCCCCCCGAACCCCCTCACTCGCCGGAAGTGAATTCCGGCTCGCGGATCTCACCGCCAGCCACCCCAACCAACCCCCGGGGCCGACCCCCGCGTCCGCGAAGGCCCACACCACGCACGGCTGGCGTCTCCCCACCCCCTCCACCTCTCCGCACCGCCCACAGGCTCGACCTCGAACTCGAAACGTGTTACCTATGTCCCTGGACTCCTTTGTTACCTATCTCCCCGGCCGGTTCATGGTTCTCCACGGACGTAGGGAAAGTGATGAACCACAGGGTACGCTCTTGGCCTTTGACACGCGCTACGCCTCGGCAATCACTGCGACTGAAAGCCGAAAGCCCTTACGGTCGATCGGTAGTCTCGCGCCCTGGCGAGCAGGAGGGTCGATGGGGAACCACCGAACCCACTCCTCGTTCATGCCAGAGAAGTCGTCTGAACTGGCGAGAAGGAACGTTGCGCTGACGACCTGGCCTAGCGAGCTGCCTGATTGCTCGAGGATCGCCTGTACGTTCCGAAGGCACTGCGCTGTCTGTTCCTGAATCGTCTGCCCCACCAACTCTCCGGTAGTGGGGTCGAACGGACCCTGCCCGGAGACGAATACCAAGCCAGCAGCCTTAACGGCTTGGCTGTATATGGCAGACCGTGGAGCGTTGTCTGATGAGACGATAACCTTGGGCATCACGACCTCCTTGAAAAGAGCATAGGAGCAGACGCTGCGCCTCGTCGAATTGAGCCGGCGGCGCCGGTGCGCTGGGCGGCGCCTAACATTGCGGTTCAGCCCCCCGCCGGCTGCAACCGCTGGTTGGACGGCAGAGGCTAGAAGACCATTGCCAACTGACTCGCCACACTCAAGACTGGGGGTCGAACCCAAAGACCCGCAACTCTTGGTCGCAGCGGCAGGCCTTCGCTATTCGCGCGGCCCACGCGACGGCCTCTTCACGCGAGGGCAGTTCGAGCACTGTGAAG
>JBLMXF010000060.1:0-29408 GCA_050257595.1 Acidobacteriota bacterium
GGCGTGGTCTTCCAACTACCGGTGCTGATTCTGGTGCTTGCGCGACTCGGTCTCGTGACGCCGGGGTTTCTTCTCCGGAAGTTCAAGTTTGCGGTTCTGGCGGCCTTCATTATTGCGGCGGTCATTACTCCGTCGGGAGACGTGGTGAACCAGACCATGTTGGCGGCGCCAATCATGGGTCTGTATCTCCTCGGTGTTGGAGTGGCGTGGCTCTTCGGAAAGCGCAGAGGGTTAGAGCGTGCGAGTCTCGCCCCGCTCGCCATGGCATTTGCGCTCGAAGCGTCTGCACGCCGAGCCAACGGCAGAGCCACCGTCTACTCCAGCTAGGCGCGGCGCGCCGCCCAACAACGCGATGCAGCTGACGGAGGGTGGTTGGAGGCGGGTGGGAGCAGCATCGTCGGCATGGTCACCGTGAACGTTGGTGAGGTCGTGTGCCCCTCGCAGCTGGTCGCGAGTGTTGGGCCGATAGAGAGGTGGGTGCAGCGAATGACGGCGGAAGTCAACCGACTGGAGGAGCAGCTCAGGCGAGCGATTGAGGGCGAGGCGTGGCACGGCCCCGCGGTACTCGAGTCGCTGGCCGGCCTTTCCGCGGCGCAAGCGGCAAGGCATCCCATCGCTGGTGCGCATAGCATCTGGGAACTCGTGCTTCATCTCGGCAGTGACTATGACCTGATCCTCCGGAGATTGGCGGGCGATGGGCGCCAGCTTACGGCGGCTGAAGACTGGCCTGCATGTCCGGCGTCAACCGAGGAGAACTGGCAGCGGACGGTGCAGGAGCTCAAGCTACTGAACGAGAAGCTGCGGCAGGCAGTGCGGGGCTTTCCGGACGGACGGCTGGATGACCCCCTCGTACCCGAGGTTCCCTACACCGCGTACACACAGTTCATCGGCGTCACTCAGCACAACTTGTATCACGCTGGGCAGATCGCGCTGCTGAGGCGGGCCTTGGCCGCAACTACGGCTGCGTAAGTGAGGGGCGGCCCAACCACCGGTTGGAACGGACGGGCGCGCGCGGCAGGTCCCACCGCTCTCGAGCGGCTGATGGGTCCGCACGCTGCGGGCACCGGGCGCGCGAGCCGGGATGCGGTGTCGGCTGCGCGAGGAGCGACCAGAGCCGCGACGACGGCGGGCGACCCAAGAAGCCACGCTCCGCAGGAGCGAATGGGTGCTCAGGCTGCAGGCCCGGGAAGGCTGGGGACAGGGCACAGGGGACAGGAGCGACGGCGAGCGGTGCTCAGGCTGCAGGCCTGAGAGGACGGACGAGTGATCAGCTGGCGGCGCCGAAGCGGAGCACCAGCCCACCACCGGCAGGCGGTCCCGCGACGAACCCGAGCTGGCGGGCCAGCCCGACGGCAACCTCCGCCTCCGCGCTGACCGGCAGAAGGAGGGCAAGGGCACCCTGCTGGCGCACCGCCCGTACGGCCTGCTCGAGGAGCGCCCGCCCGAGGCCGAAGCCGCGCCACTCGGGAGTCAGGTAGAGCGTCGCCACCTCCCACTCGGCCGCGCTCGCCGGGCGGATGGCGCAGCAGCCGACGATCTCGCCCCGGCCCGCCTCGACGACCCAGACCGTCGACCCGTCCTCGCCACTCTCGCCCGGCTCGGCGGGACGGACGCCGGCGAGCGTCTCTCGGCGCCCCCGACGCGCGAGGTCCCGCACGGCCTTGCCGTCGCGCTCGGTCGCGGGCCGCACGAGGTACGAGCTCATCCCCGCTCGACCAGGTCCTGGAGGAGGGCGAGCAGCAGCCGCACGCCGAACCCGGTGGCCCCCGCCGGCAGGCCGTTGTGCCCCTTGGGCAGGTGGGCGGTTCCCGCGATGTCGAGGTGGGCCCAGCGCACGTTGTCCGGGACGAAACGCTCGAGGAAGGCGGCCGACGCGGGCAGCGAGCCCGCTCGCCCGGAGCTGTTCTTCAGATCGGCCCACTCGCTGCGGATCAGCTCACGGTACTCGGCGAGCAGCGGCATCCTCCACAGACGGTCCCCGGTGCGCCGGCCGAGACGCTCGAGGTGGTCGGCGAGCTGATCGTCGTTGGCGAACATGCCCGCCAGCTCGTGACCGAGGGCGATCCGGCAGGCGCCGGTCAGGGTGGCCAGGTCGATCATGATGTCGGGGTTGAAGCGCGCCGCGTACGCCATGGCGTCGGCCAGGATCAGCCGTCCCTCGGCATCCGTGTTGTCGACCTCGACGGTCAGGCCGTTGGCCATGGTCAGGATGTCGCCGGGCTTCACGGCGGTACCGGAGGGCAGGTTCTCGACCAGCGGGACGAGGCCGACCACCTTGAGCGGCGGCTCATCTTGGGCGACCGCGCGCATCGCGGCCACGACCGCCGCCGCGCCGGCCATATCGTGCTTCATCTCGCCCATGTCCGCCGCCGGTTTGAGCGAGATCCCCCCGCTGTCGAAGGTGACGCCCTTGCCGATCAGCGCGACCGCCACGCGGGGTTTCTTGGCGCGGTACTCGAGGCGCACCAGGCAGGGGTCCTCGACCGACCCGCCCCCGACCGCGAGCACACCGCGCAGACCGTCCTTCTCCAGCTCCTTGCGGCCCATCACTGTGACGCGCACGGGGCTCTTGACGAACATCTCCGTGAGCTCGGCGGCGAAACGCCGCGGCGTCAGGTCGTTGCCCGGCCGGTTGCCGAGGTCCCTGGCGAGCCGCACCAGCTCGTCGACGCGACGTGCCCGGACGATCAGCCGGTCCAGGTCGGCCTCCGCCTCGCCCTTGAGAGGAACCACGTGCACGCCGTCGATCTTCGTCGCCTCGTCGGGGCGGGAGCGGAAGCGATCGAACCGGTAGTCGGCCAGGGCCAGCTCGGCGAGGACGAACGCCCGCGCCTCCTCGGCTTCGACGTCGCACGGCGCGAACGGGATGGCGACGGCGATCTGATACTCCCGGTTCCTCCCGGCCTGTTCGAGGACCCGCCGCAGCAGCTTGCGCAGCCGGTTCACGCCGAACTCCGAGACCTTGCCGATCCCGAAGCAGGCGATGCGCCGAAACGCCTTGGTCGGACTGGCCGTGACCAGGACCTCCCCGTCGACGCCCCGTGCGCCCAGCTCGGCCACGGCCTTGGCGATGGCCTTCCCGTCCGCGCTGTTGACGGCCAGACCCTCAGCCGGGCTTGCCCCCTCTGCGGTCGCCAGGTACAAGCAATCGAGGACTTCGTCCGGGGTGAACCGGTAGTGCACGAGATCGGCCATCACGTCCCCCGCGAGAAAACGCGCCCGAAGCGGGCGCCGAGTCATGGTATCACAATTCGATCCACGGCCGCCCGGAAGTGCCCGGCCGTCTCGGCGTCGATGCTGACCAGCCGGACGTCACGGACCGCTCCCGCCGGCCCCCTGAGATGCGTGGCGACCTCCTCCACGATCACGCGGCAGCCCTCGGCCTTGGGGTAGCCGAAGATCCCGGTCGAGAGCGCGGGCATCGCCACCGACGAGAGTGACAGCTCCTCGGCGCGCGTCAGGGCGGACGCGACAGCCCGCCGGAGCTTGGCCTCCTCGTCCCCCTCGCCCCAGCGGGGTCCCACGGCGTGGATGACGTACCGGCAGGCGAGCCGGCCCGCTCCCGTGGCGACCGCGCCTCCCACGGGCACCGGCGCCTTGGCGTCCGACTCCTCCTGGATCTCGACGCCTCCCTTGCGAACGATGGCGCCGGCGACCCCGCCGCCGTGCGCGAGCGCGCTGTTGGCGGCGTTGACGATGGCGTCGGCCCGCTCCTCGGTGAGGTCGCCCACCACGACCTGGATCGTGCCGTGCCCACATGTCGCGGAGCGCACGAGGTCTCGCATGCCCGCCTCCCCACCGATGATACGACCGGCGCCAGCCAGGCACGTGCCCACTCCCGCGGCGGCCCTCTCACTCGGGCATCCGCCCGCGCTCCGTTCCGGCGCGAGGTTGTGCCCGCGGGCACCAGCCCGTACAATCCGCCCGTGATCGCTGCCCTGGCCTCCGCGGCCGTCTCAATCTGCCTCACGAACGCCGCCGGGCTCGACCGCGAGGTGGGACGCCGGGCCCTCCCCTGGATGCCCCCCGACCTGGCCCGCCAGGTCACCAAGCACGAGAGGGACTTCAACCGCGGCGCCGCCGCCGCCGCGGCATGGCCCGCCTCCTACCACCGTCCGGGCGATTCCAGGGGGCTCGAGCGGGCGATCACCGCGCAGTGCGAGAGGCTGGTGGCGGCGATCCGCGGCCGCGCGCCGTTCAGCGAGGTCGTCGCCGGGCTCGGCGCGCTGGCGCACTTCACCACCGACCTCGACTCGCCGCTCGACGTCTCCCGGACCGCGGATCCGAAGGTCCAGGCCTTCGCCGCGTACGCGGCCAGCGTCGCGACCCGCATCCCGGTCGTGTTCTACGGTCAGGACCGCGCGCTGATCAGGGCCTCCACGACGGAGCTCCCGGCCGTCCTGCGGGCGCGCCGGCGCCAGGTCGCGGCGCTCGACCTGCTGGTGCGGGACGACCTCGACCGCGCGGGCGGGCCCGCCGCCTGGCGCGCGCTCGACGATCGCTCGACCAGCTTCGGTGCGGCATCGCTCGTGCTCAACCACGCCGCCAGCGACTTCTCCAACCTGGCCTCGTGGGTGTGGCAGCACGCGGGTGGCCTGGTGCCTCCGCTGCCGGAGCGCGACCACGAGATCCTGGTCTGGGTCGGTGATCCTCGCCCGCGCGACCTCCCCGGCGTGCCGGGCGCAAGGAGAGATGGCAATGACGCGACTCGCCCTCGTCTCGGTCTCAGACAAAGCGGGCCTTGAGGCGTTTGCACGGGGCCTGACAGAGCTCGGCATCGAGCTCTTGTCCACCGGCGGAACCGCCCGCGCCCTGCGCGCCTCGGGGCGCGAGGTCCGGGACGTCAGTGCGTTCACCGGCAGCCCGGAGGTTCTGGGCGGGCGGGTGAAGACGCTCCACCCCAAGATCTTCGCGGCCATCCTGGCGGATCTCGACGAGGCACCCCACCGGCGCGTCCTCGCGGAGTGGGGGCTGGAGCCGATCTCGCTGGTCGTGGTGAACCTCTACCCCTTTGCAGCCACCGCGGCACGGCCGGGGGTGGAGGCGAGCGAGGTGGTCGAGAACATCGACATCGGCGGCCCCAGCCTGATCCGGGCCGCGGCCAAGAACCACCGCCACGTGACCGTCGTGGTCGACCCGGCGGACTACCCCCGGGTCCTCGAGGCGCTGTACACCGAGTCGCTTGACGAGAGCCTGCGGCGCGACCTGGCGATCAAGGCCTTCCGCCACACGGCGGCCTACGACGCCACCATCGCCGCCGCCCTGCCCCGGCACCTCGGCCGTGATCCCAGCCTGGTGGTCCAGGCCCTCGCCCCCTGGTTCGAGGGCGAGGAGGTCCCCCTGCGGTACGGCGAGAACCCGCACCAGGCGGCCGTCTTCGTCCGTTCGAGGCACCCGGGCGGCCTGGGGGCGTTCCGGCAGCTCCAGGGCAAGGAGCTGTCCTACAACAACCTGATGGACACCGACGGAGCATGGCGTCTGGTCCACGACCTCCCGGGCGTCGGTGTCGCGATCGTCAAGCACGCCGGCCCGGCCGGTGTCGGCCTCGGGGCCGATGCCGCAACGGCGTACACCCGGGCATTGGCGTGCGACCCGGTCTCGGCGTTCGGCGGGGTGATCGCGTCGTCGCTCCCCATCGACGTCGATGCCGCCCGGCGGATCGTCGAGCTGTTCGCCGAGGTCGTGGTCGCGAGCGAGATCGACGACGAGGCGCGCAGGGTCTTCGCAGCCAAGAAGAACCTGCGCGTCCTGCTGGCCCCGAGACCGGCCACGGGGCTGCCCCGACTGCGCGTGCTCGACGGCGGCCTGCTCGCTCAGACGCCGGACGAGGGATGGGACGAGTCGTGGCGAACCGTCACCCGGCGGTCCCCGTCGGACGACGAATCCGCGGCGCTGACCCTGGCGTGGCGCGTCGCGAAGCATGCGCCCTCCAACGCCATCGTCATCGCGTCCTCGAGCGCCACTCTCGGCGTCGGCGCCGGGCAGCCGAGCCGTGTGGACTCCTGTCGGATCGCCGTCGAGAAGGCCAGGGCCGCCAACCTCTCGTTGGCGGGGAGCGCCGCGGGCAGCGACGCATTCTTCCCGTTCCCCGACGGCGTCGAGGTCCTCGCCGCAGCGGGCGTCACCGCCGTCGCACAGCCCGGAGGATCGGTGCGCGATGCCGAGGTCGTGGCTGCCGCCGATCGCCTCGGCCTCGCGATGGTCTTCACGGGACGCCGTCACTTTCGGCACTGACGCCTGTCGTGTAAGCTTGTCGGGCGAGGTGAGGAGGAGCGCAGTCGATGCCCGACGTCGTCCCCGCCGTACTTCGATTCCGTGACGGCCGTGTGGTGAGGGTGATGCTGCCCAAGGTCGATGTGCCCGAGGCGCTCGTCCGCGCCACCGCCGACAACGGCGAGGAGCTCGAGGTCCTGCTCGAGAGCCTGAAGGGGATCTTCTACTTGAAGGAGCAGAAGGAGCGCCTCATGGGCCTCGGCCTTCCCACCCCGAGCTCCCCGAGCGGCACGACGGCGACCGTGGAGTTCGAGGACAGCGAGGTGCTCACCGGCAAGGTCGGACGTTTCGACGTGAGCCAGCCCGGTTTCTTCCTCTACCCGATCAACCCGACCAGCAACAACGCCAAGGTCTATGTGGTCACTGCTGCTGTGCGCAGCCTTGAGCTCCGTCCCTGAGCCCGGCGTCTCGCTCGACGCGCTCGCGGCCACCATGAAGAGCGCGCCGGCGTGGCACGCCACGTTCACGCAGCGTTACGTCCCGGCGGGCTTCACCTCGGGCAGCACGGACCACGGCAGGGTGCTGCTCGCGCCGCCCATGCGACTGCGCTTCGACTACGACTCGGCGAGCCCCCGGGTCTTCGCCGTCGACGGCACCGTTGCCCGCCTGGTCGACGACGCGGCAGGGAGCTGCGACGCCGTCCTCCTCGACGCCTCGGAGTGGGGCAGGCTGCCTCTCGCCGCCCTCCTCGATCCGGCTGCGGCACGCGACACGTTCACGACCACCACGCACGGCAACGAACTCCGCCTGGTTCCCCGCCAGCCGATGCCGGAGCTTGCCGAGGTGGATGTCGTCGTCGGCCACGACGGCCTGCCCGCCACCGTGGTTGCCGTCGACGCCAGCGGCAACCGGAACGAATTCACGTTCGGCGGCTGGCGACGAGTGGCTGCCCCCTCCGACGGGCTCTTCCAGCCCTCGCTGCCGGGCACAACGCCGTGCGCACCGGAACAGAGGTGACAGGGACGTCAGTTGTGACTACCATGGCGAGCGCCGCAGCTCGCGGTTGGAGGACGGTACCCTGAACCTCGGTCAGCAAGACACCGGGCGGTTGCTGCCGAACGGCCTCGGCGACGTGTTCGACGCCATCAGGCCCCGCCTGCGCATGGTCGAGCAGTTCATCGCCGAGCAGCTCGCCGGCGGCCTGCCGACGGTCAAGGAGACCGGCACCTACGTCTTTGCGGGCGGCGGCAAGCGCGTCCGGCCGGCGACGCTGCTCCTGGTGTCACGCATGCTCGGCTACGAGGGCAGCCGCGACGTCCGCTACGGTGCCGTCGTCGAGATGATCCACACCGCCACGCTGGTCCACGACGACATCATCGACCATGCCAGCGTGCGCCGCGGACGCGCAACGGCGAACAACCGCTGGGGCAACCAGCTCACGGTCCTGCTCGGCGACTGGCTGTACACGCGTTCGATGGAGCTCGCTCTCGAGGTCGGCGACGTGGAGGTGATGCGCGTGCTCTCCCGAGCCACGATCGAGATGATCGAGGGTGAGATCCTCGGCCTCACGCTCAAGGGGCACGCCGACGTGACGCGCGAGCAGTACCTCGAGATCACGCGCCGCAAGACGGCGGAGCTGTTCGCCGCCGCCTGCAGCGTGCCGGCCCTCTTCGATCCCGCGTTCGCCGCCTACCAGAGACCCCTCGGCGAGTTCGGACGCAACCTCGGCTTCTGCTTCCAGATCATCGATGACCTCCTCGACATCACGGGCACGCAGTCCAACCTCGGAAAGCCGGTGTTCTCCGACCTCCGCGAGGGCACCCTCACTCTCCCCTTCATCCTCCTGCTCCCCCACCTCGACGAGCGAGGCCGGCGCGGCGTCGAGCGGGTGCTGCGCGAGGGCAGCTTCGACGACGTCGCCCCCGAGGAGCTGCGGGCCTGGCTCGAGACGCATCACGTCCTGACCGAGATCCGCCAGCTGGCGGCCGACTACGGCCGTCGCGCCGTCGAAGAACTGGACGCGCTGCCGGCCGGACCCGAACGCGAAGCGCTCCAGGCCGCACCGCTGTTCCTCATCGAACGCGACCGCTGACGTGCCGCCCCCGCCGAGATTGATTCTCCCTGCCGGAACTCCGCGACAATCCTGGCGAAGCCACGTGGACTCTTGAGACTGTGCCGAGCTTGCCGGGCCTTCACGAGACCCGATCCGCTCCCGGCCAGAGCTTACCGTGCCCACACGGCGCCACGCCCGCGGCGACCCCCTTGCCAACTGGCTCTCCGGCTGTTAAGTTGTCAGTGAACATGCGTGGCGCAGCGCTTCGACAGGTCGCAGGTCGGGAGAGCGAGTCCGGGGACAGGAACGCGCTGATCGCGGGTTTCCTCCGCCAGATCGAGCGCGCCGCGGCCGAGGGTCGCTTCCGGTTCGCCGATCACTTCTGCGACAAGATCCTCGCCGAGGACCCGCGCCACCTCGAGGCCTGGCTCCTCAAGGCCCATCTCGCGCGCCACCGCTTCCACGATGTGCAGACGGCGGTCAACTGCTACCGCCAGGTCCTCATCCTGGGTGGGTTCGAATCGTCCAACGCGTGGGTCGCTCAGGCCCGTGCATCCCTGGCACAACTCCTGGAGCAGATAGCCTGAACTCCTCGGGGACCGGCCACACCTCCACGGCGACCGGCACCGCCCGCCCGAACACCCACACCCGTGCGATCCGTTTCGGCTCGGGATCCAGCCAGCGCTGCTGACCTGCGAGACGGAACACCGGCTCGCTGCTGTCGCGCGCCTGGCCATCGTCGAGGCTTTCCCGCTCCTCGCTACTGGTCACGAACGCTGCGCCGTCGTCGCGGAACTCGACCCACAGGTAGCCGAAGACCGGCCGGGGAAGGTCGAAGCGCCAACCACCCCCCGACGCCTCGGCCGCGCTGCTCGCCTCGACGCGGATCGGGTCCTCGACCACCACCTCGTCGAGTGTGCGGGGGTACGGTTGGGGCGAGGGATAGCCCCACGGGTAGCGTGGGGGGGATCCCCACACGATGGCGACCGGCTGATCCCCAGCCCCGGGTGGGCCGAGGTCGAAGCGACTCCTGGAGACGAAGCTCCGTCCGCTGGTCAGGACGTTCCGTCCCTCGTTGTCGACGTCGAGGGCGAGGAGAAGTCCGCCCACCGGCGTCGGCGACCGGACCTCGACGGCGATCACGTTCTCCCCCTGGCGGAGGAGATGGCCGACGTCGTACAGGTCGAGGCGGAAGCCCGGGCGACTCCAGCCGCATGCCGCCGCAGTCCCGTTCACGTAGACGACGTACTCCCGGTCCCCACACACCTTGAGAAGGGCCGAGGAAGGGGGAGCGTCGAGGTGGATGTCGCCGACGAACAGGCCACCTGCCGGCCGCAGGTTCTCCAGCGCGTCAGTGACCCAGATCCACTTCGCCCTGCCTGTGAGGTGCGAGAGCTCGCGCTTCCAGAAGCGGTGCAGACCGAGGCCGGCCATGAGCACCGCCGCGACCAACGCCAGGCGCTGGACCCGTCGACTCACCACCGGGTGAGTCTAGCAACACGGGCCCGGGGCTAGGGACGTGAGGTCGTGGCGAAGGAGACCGGGGGGACCAGAACCCGTGCGGCCGTGACGCCTCGAGGCCTGATCATCCAGTCATCTCCTACGAGGACGGCCTCACGCCTCAGAACGTGGACTCCTCCTTGAGCTCCCTCGTCATGAGCGCGGTGACGGCCTCCCGTGGAAGGATCTTGCCCGTGAGGATGGCGTCGATGGCGAAAGTGATCGGCATCTCCACGCCGTGGCGCTGGGCGAGCTCACTGGCGGCACGCGCCGTCGGCACGCCCTCGGCGACCTCTCGGCCGGCGAGCACATCGGCGATGGGCTCCCCGCGGCCGAGCCTCTCGCCTACCGTGCGGTTCCTGGAGAGCGCTCCGGTGCATGTCACGACGAGATCGCCCATCCCCGCCAGTCCGCGGAACGTCGCGGACTCGCCGCCGAGCTTGACCCCCAGTCGGGCGATCTCGTGCAGTCCCCGGGTGAGCAACGCCGCGAGCGTGTTGTGGCCGAGTCCGAGCCCGAACACCATCCCTGCCGCGATGGCAATCACGTTCTTCAAGGCCCCAGCAAGCTCGACGCCGATCACGTCGGCCGAGCGGTAGAACCGGAACGCCGGAGTCGAGAAGGCGTGCTGCAGCGCTCGGACCTGCTCCTGGTCCTGGCCGGCGAGGACGGCCGCCGTCGGCAGGCCCTGCGCCACCTCGCGGGCGAATGAGGCTCCGGAGAGGACGACGAACCGATCGGGCGGCACCCCCAGCTCACCGACGACGATCTCGTCCATGCGCTGGAGCGTCGCGACCTCGATGCCCTTGCTCGCCGACACCAGGGGCACTCCCCCTGCCAGGTGAGGCCGCAGCGCCTGCAGCACCGGTCGGGCGACCTGGACCGGGACCACGAACACGACCGCCTCCACGCCCTGGACGACCTCTTCCAGGGATCCGGTTGCCGCGACCGCGCCGGGAAAGGTGAAGTCGGAGAGGAAGAGCGGGTTGTGCCGATCGCGGCTGATCCCCTCGACCACCTCCTGCTCCCTCGCCCACAACCGTACCTCGCTTCCCGCGCGTGCCAGGTGAATCGCGAGTGCAGAGCCCCAGGAGCCGCCACCGATGACCGCGATCCTCATCCCCTGCCTCCCTTGCCGATCCGCGGTTCCTCCCCGCGCACGAGCCGCGCGAGGTTCTCCCGATGCCGCCAGAGGACCACCAGCGACGTCGCCACGGTGCAGCCCACCACGCCGGGCGAGGGCCGCGCGACAACGTAGACGGCGATCGGCAACGTCGCAGCCGCCACCAGGCTGCCGACCGCGACGACGCGGGACACCGCGCATGCCACCAGCCAGACCACCGCCGTGACGGCGAGCGCCAGAGGTGCGACCAGAGCGTAGGAACCCACCAGAGTGGCCACGCCCTTGCCCCCGCGGAAGCCCAGCCAGACGGGGAAGCAGTGGCCGATGACGGCGGCCAACGCCGCCGCCGCAGACCAGGCCGGGCTGCCCGTCGCCTGCCGCATCGCCCACACGGCGAGGAGCCCCTTGCCGACATCGAGGACCAACACCACGCCGGCAACCTTCCAGCCGGCAGCGCGGAGGGAGTTGGTCGCCCCCACGTTGCCCGACCCGGCACGCCTGATGTCACCCTTTCCGGCGGCCCTCACGAGCAGGTAAGCGAACGGGATCGACCCGAGCAGGTAGGCGCCGACCAGCGCGACCTCGCGTCCCACGACGCTCATGACCCGACCCGCCACCGCCGCAGCGCCGTGTACTGGGCCCCCGAGGGCCGGAGCTCGCTCCTGAACAGCACGATCTCCCTGGCCTCGAACTCCGGGAACGACCGCTTGTCGACCTGGACCACGAAGTGTTCGGTCGCCTGGACTCCCCAGGGTCTCTCGAGCCTCGCCAGCGTGAGGTGAAGCGAGAACGGCCTGGTTTCGGGTGCCACGCCGACCGCCCCGGCGCACCTCTCGACGGTCTCGGCCCACGCGGTCAGGCCTTCGGCCTGGCCTCCGACCCAGGCCACCCGAGGTCGGCGCGGGTTGGGGAAGAAGCCCGCCCCACCGAGCCGAACGGCGACCGGCGCCAGGGCCGGCACCGCCTCCCGCATCCTGACGTCGAGCGCCTCGACGACATCCTCGCCCTGCTCGCCGAGGAACTTCAGGGTGATGTGCATGGCCTCCGCCCGGACCCAGCGTGCTGACGGCTGGTCACGGCGCAGCCGACCGAGACCGCCGCGCAGCACCTCGCGCACCGACTCGGGCAGGTCGACCGCAACGAACAGCCTGATCACCGGAGCGTCCCGCCCGCGCCGGGGTCCCCGCTCTCGTCGAGGACCCGGCGGAGCAGGTCCAGGGCGAACGTCGCCGCCAGGGCGCGGACCATCTCGCGGTCGCCCGGGAAGCGCGTGGCCAGGTGCCTCACGGACGACGGCGTGGCGACCGCCATGTGCACCGTCCCCACCGGCTTCTCCGGGCTGCCCCCCGCCGGCCCGGCGATACCGGTGATCGCCAGAGAGCAGTCGGCACCCAGGCGGCAGGCGCCTCGCGCCATCTCCTCGGCACACTCCCGACTCACCGCGCCGTACCGCTCGAGCGTCTCGGGACGAACCTCGAGGACGCCTTGCTTGAGCGCGTTGGCGTACGCCACCACACCCCCGACGTAGACCTCGCTCGCCCCCGTCACGGAGGTCAGCCGCGCGCCCACCAGTCCTCCGGTACACGACTCGGCCGTCGCCAGCAGCCATCCCCGCCGGCGGGCATGCGCCAGGACCACCTCCGGCAGCGTCTCGCCGTCGCGACCGAAGAGGTCACGGCCGGTGGCCGCCGCGAACGCGTTCTCCATCTCGGCGAGCCGCGCGGCACCGTGCTCGCCGGCCGCTGTCAGGACGAGATCGACCTGGCCGCGCTGGGCCAGGATGGTGACGCTGTCGCGGCCGAAACGCTCGTAGAGCGGGCTGACCCGCTCCTCGACTCCGGACTCGTACACCCCGCCGAGGTGCAGGACGCGCACGTGGATCTGCTGTGTGCACTCCCACCGGCGGAGCAGGTTCGTGCGGAAGATCTCCTCGAGCTCCCGCGGCACTCCGGGCAGCAGCACCACGACGCTGTCGCCGACCTGGAGGAGCTGGCCGGGCGCCGTACCCTTCGGATTGGGGAGGACCTCCGCGCCCTCGATGACATCGGCCATCCTCGCCGTGATCGCCGGCATGGCGCGCCCGGCGCTCTGGAAACGTGACAGCAGCGCCTTCTCGATCGCCTCCAGCCGGATGATGCCGAGGCCGAGCGCGGCGGCGACTCCCTCGCGCGTCACGTCGTCGGCGGTGGGGCCGAGGCCGCCGCTGAACACGACGAGCTCGGCGCGCGGAGTCAGCTCGCGGAGGGCGCGGCCGATGGCCTCGGCATCGTCCTCCACGCAGCGCTTCTCGACGAGCGCGTAACCGCACTCCTGGAGCAGCCGGGCGACCAGCAGCGAGTTGGTATCGAGACGGCCGGCCCGCAGCAGCTCCGAGCCCACCGCCACGAAGGCGGCCCGACGCGGCCCGGTCATGGCCGGATTATACGGCGTGCGTCTCGCGGCCTGGGACTCGCGGCTTGAGAACCGCGGCCGGGAATCGGCACGCGGGCCGATCGCATCGCGCTCGACACGCCACCACGTCTCAGCGTCACATGCCGCCAGGCGGGAACGGTGCCGATCTCGAGGCGTGACCTGCGCGGTTCGAGTCGCCGGGATGCAGAGATCCGCCGCCGTGTCAGGACGCGGAGGGAGCAACCAGCAGTTGGCCGTTGGCAGTTGGCCGTTGGCTCTTGACTGTCGAGTGTTGGCCGTCAGCCGGGCGGGTCGGGGGCTTGGCACGCCCCGAGCCTCACACCGGGTTCTGGGAGTCGAAGAAGCGCACTTCGAGCTCGAAGCGCTTGGCGAGGAACTCGCCCAGCGAGCGGACCCCGAAGCGCTCGGTCGCGTAGTGGCCGGCAGCGACGAAGTGCACAGCTTCCTCGATCGCCTTCTCCTGGACCCACTCGCGCGCCTCGCCCGTGATAAACGCGTCGACCCCGGCGGTGACCGCTTCGTCGAACGCCGTCGGCGCTCCGCCGGTGACGATGCCGACCGAGGCAATCCTGTCCGGCCCGCCAAGGAAGACCTGCGGCTGCTGGCCGCACACCTGGCGGACACGGTGGAAGAGCTCCTCGTCCGAGATCGGCGTGGCGAACACGCCGGCGAACCCCAGGGCCACGCCGGAGAACAGGCCGAAGGGCTCGAGCCCGTCGAGCCCGAGCGCGCGGGCGAGGACCGCCGCGTTGCCGTGGACCGGGTGGCGGTCGAGCGGGAGGTGGTAGGCGAGCAGATTGAGGTCGTTCTCGAACAACAGCCGGATCCGCTCGCGGAACGAGCCCACCAGGCGGGGAGGCTCGTCGCCCCGCCACAGCAGGCCGTGGTGCACGAGGATGGCGTCCGCACCCCATTCGGCGGCGTCTGCGAACATCCGCGCGGAAGCGGAGACTGCCGTCGCGAGGCGCTCGACCTCGCGTCGGCCGGCGACCTGGAGACCGTTGAGCGCGACGTCCTGAATCTCGTCCGCGTCGAGCAGATCGTCCACATAGGCCACGAGTTGGTCGCGATCCATGCGACCACTATGCCTGGAGAGCGGGCGCCAGGCAAGCACGGGGACCGCGGCCCGTCGGCGATGTGGGCGAGCGACCACGACGGGTTCCGTCCTGCGACGATCTACGCTACTCTACCCCGCGCCGGCCACCGCGCCGGCTGCAACCCCGGGCGGTCGTCCGCCGCCGGAAAAGGATGGGCCATGGAGATTCGCGACGAAGCCATCGTTCGCCCGCCCCAGCAGCCTCTCGACCCGGCACATCTTCCTTTCGGCCACACCTTCTCCCCCAACATGTTCCTCATGGAGTGGGACGAGAAACTGGGATGGCACGACGCCAGGATCGTGCCGTACGGCCCGCTCGCCCTCACTCCGGCCGCCATGGTTTTCCACTATGGCCAGGAGATCTTCGAGGGACTCAAGGCCTTCCGCCACGCCGACGGCGCCGTGGCCCTGTTCCGCCCCGACCGCAACGCCGCGCGTTTCAACCGCTCGGCGACGCGGATGTCCATGCCTGAGGTCCCGGTCGAGATCCAGCTCGAGGCGATGCGCCGCCTGGTCGCCAGGGATCGTGACTGGACGCCCCCTGCCCCGGGTGCACTCTACGTGCGGCCGGCGATGATCGCCACCCAGGAGGCGCTGGGCGTGCACTCGTCGGACCGCTTCCTCTATTTCATCGTCACCGGACCTACCGGGCCCTACTTCCAGAACGGCAAGGAGGCGGTTCGGATCATGGTCGCCCGCGATTGGGTACGGGCGGCACCGGGGGGAACCGGATCGGCCAAGACCGGCGGCAACTATGCCTCCTCGCTGCTCGCCGGCTCCGTCGCCAACCGACACGGCTGTGAGCAGGTCCTCTGGCTCGACGCGGTGGAGCGCCGCCACGTCGAGGAGGTCGGGGCGATGAACATCATGTTCGTCTTCGACGGCGTGGTCACCACCCCCCCGACCTCGGGAACCATCCTCGAGGGCGTCACCCGCGAGAGCGTCGGCGTGCTGTGCAAGGAACTCGGATTGCCCTTCGTCGAGCGGGCCGTGCACATCGAGGAGGTCTTCAGTCTGCTCGACAAAGGCGACTGCAGCGAGATCTTCGGCTGCGGCACCGCGGCCGTGGTCTCGGCAGTCGGCGAGCTCGTGGACGTCGACGACGGACGGGAGATGGTCTACCGCGTCGGCGACGGTCACGAGGGTCCGGTGGCCAGGAAGCTGCGCGAGGCGCTGCAGGCGATCCAGTACGGATCGGCGCCCGATTGTCACGGGTGGATGGCCCGCGTCTAGCCGGAGTCCTCGCGAGGGTGTCTCCTGCGAGGCACGCGCTCACGACGCCGGGGCGCGACTGACAACCCGGCCGGCGAGGCACTCCACCCAACGATGTCCGGACTGGTCGGCGTGGACCGTGACCGTCGCGCCGTCGGCGGCTCGGAACACGATGCGGAACCCGGGAACCGTCGCCTGAGCGTAGAGGACGCCGGACTGTGGACAGCCGAGCGAGGCGTCAGGCCATGTCACGGCCTCCCACGAGACCACGGCCGGCGCCACTGCTTCGCCGCCCCGATCGGCAGCTAGTGCCCTCGCGACCAGCCGGACCGCCTCGGGCAGCGGTCGGCTCGGAGCGACGCCCGGTGCTGCGGTCGCACCTCGGTGGGCCGGAGTGCCACCGGCGCACGCGGTCAGGATCCCGCCAGCGAGGAGGCTTGCGAGGGCGCTCTTCCGCCGACCGCCGGTGCGCCGGACTCGGGCCTCGCTCGCCTCCGGCGCCGAACGACCGCCCCGGCGGCGAGACGTCATGGCCCCGACCTCGCGGCTTCGGTTTCGAGGACTTCGTCGACCAGCTTGGCGGGGAGCAGACCGTCGCGCAGTGACGGGCGCAGCCAGCGGGCGCGCTCGAGCGCCTCGCGGTGATGCCCGGCCACCTCGAGCGCCTTGACGTACACGCCTTCTGCCAGGTCGAGGGTCTGGCGATTCTCGAAGCTGTCGCGGCACTCCGGCTCCAGTGCACTGATCAGCTTGCCGATCACCGCGAGGGCATCGGAGGCACGGCCGAGTCCGAGCTCGGCCGCGGCCAGGGCGACCTGGCTCTCGGCCGCGGCGTCCGGGTTGCGCTCCAGGCTGGCGCGCATGGCGTCCGGATCGGTGGGGAGAGTCTGGCCGAGGCGCCAGCGGGCGAGGCATCCGATGGCGTCGCCCGCCGGAGCGTACGCCCACGACCTCGCGCTGCAGTCCGCCTCGCTGAGCTCGTCCCAGTAGAGATGTGCGCGCGCCCACAGGGCGGTCGATAGCCCACGCAACGCTTCGTCGGAGAGAAGCCCCCAGTGGCCGACGCGCGGCAGGGCGGCCGTGAACAGATGCTCATCGCGCATCTCGACGGCGAGACGGAGCAGGAGCTTGGGATCGTCGTAGTTCCCGCGCGAGGTGATTGGAGAGTTGATCGCCGGCACCAGGCGGTCCGCCGCCGTCCGCAGCTCGCCGGCGAGCGCCTCCAGTTGGGCGAGACGGTAGGTCACATCCTCGAACGGTGCGGCCTGCTCCGCACGGCGCATCAACGCGATCGCCTCGGGAAGCGCGCCCACCCTGGCGAACGCCCGGCCGCCCGCGATGCCCAGCATGGCCTGATAGGGCCGCTCGGCGAGCAGCTCCGGGAAGGTCGCCTGGATCTCCTCGAGGCGCCCCTTGACCCCGGCCGCCGTGATCGGCTGCGATGCCGGTTCCAGGGCGGCTATCCGATCGAGAAGCGCGAGGCGCTCCCTCGACAGGTCCCGGCCCGCGTTGGGTCCGGGAACCGGGTTGCCGAAGCGATCGACCCGACGCGTCCTCCCCTCGCACCCGATAGTCGACCCGCCGTCGCCATCGACAGCGATGGTGCACACATAGCGCCCCTGGTCGAACGGGGTGTACCACGACCAGATGGACGCCGACGTCGCACTGAGGCCGAAGTCCGGGGACTGGCACCACGAGGTGTCGGCCAGCCGATCCTTCTCCAGCTTGCCCGGCGGGCTGACGACGAACTCGCCCGCGATAGGAAGCATCGCCAGCCGGTTGTTGATCCCGACCACGCGCAGGCGCGGCGGCGACGATCCCGGGACCGGAACGACGTCGGTGATGTGCCCGGAGTTGATCAGGACGGGGCTCCACCGGTCGGCAAGAGGCCAGTAGATGACCACGGCGCTCGGGAAGAACGAGAGGTGGAGGCAACGGACCACGAGCTCGGGATGGCCGTCGCCGTCGACATCGAAGAGCTTCATGAACCCGTTCACCGTCTTCGGATAGGCGTAGGGCCAGTCGGGAATCAGCGTGGCGAGGTCCCTGCGCGTGACGATCTGACCCTGGTCTCGGACGACCACGACCTCGGAGCGCAATGCCCGGGACCGGTCGAGCGAGGTGATGCCGGTCGCGACGATCGTCTCCAGGTGACCGTCGCCGTCCAGGTCCGCCCGCTCGACCTGCCTGACCGGTCCCGCCAACGGCAGGAGCCAGGTCACGTCGCCGCGGTCGTCGAGCCCACGAATCGTCGTGCCGGCCGCTTCGACCTGTGCCGTCGCCTTCTGACCCAGTCTCGGGAGTGCGATCCTGCCCAGCGCGACGAGCGACGCAGCAGCGAAGAGTGTTCCGACGGCGATCACGGCCGCCCGCCGCCGGACCCGAGGCGAGAAGAGGACGCGCCGACGGCGCAGGGCCTCGCGCGCCTTGCCGGCGTCGGGGAAACGATCCTCCGGCGCCTTCTCGAGCAGCCGCGCGACGAACCGCGCCAGCCACGCCGGGCAGTCGGGGCGCGCGCGCCGGACGTCGGCCGGGCGCTCCTGGAGGTGTAGGTGCGCGACCTCGAGCTCCGACGGCGCCACGAACGGGGGGCGCGCTGTCAGCAGCTCGTACAGCGTCGCGCCCATCGAGTAGAGGTCCGACGCAGGCACGCCGCGCTGGCCGCGGATCTGTTCCGGGCTCATGTAGAGCGGCGTCCCCACCGCGAGGGCGGTGCGCGTGAGGTCGCGCTGTTCGTCCAGTCTGCGCACCAGCCCCAGGTCGGCGAGCCGGATCCTCCCGTCGGTGTCGACGAGCAGGTTGGAAGGCTTGACGTCGCGGTGCACCACCTGGTGCTGGTGGAGGCACTCCAGGGCGGCCAGCGCCTCGTCGGCGATCCTGACGACCTCCTCGACCGGCAGCTGGCTGGTGGCGAGCTTCTGCGCGACGCTCCCCTCGGGGATCCACTCCATGACCACCGCGAGCCGGTCCGTCGCATCGATCAGCTCGAAGATCTTGACCAGATTGGGGTGTTGGAGCTGCCGCCCGAGCCTGACCTCCCGCCGGAGCCGCTCCCTGGCCGACGGCGAGAGCACGCGATGGAACACCTTGACCGCGACCCACTCCGCAAGCTCGGCGTCCCACGCCAACCAGACGTCAGCCTGACCGCCTCTGCCGAGCAGGCGAGCAACTCTCCAGCGCGCGGGCAAGGCATGCCCGAGCTCGACCTCGTCGACCTCGCCGATGGGTGCCGTGTGGGTCCGATCCTCCGGCGTCGGCTGTCCCCCCATGTCGTTCTCGTGAGCATTATAGTGCGGCTCGGGGAGCACCTGAGACCGCCCCATCGACGAGGACAGGCCGGCTGCGTCTCAGGTGCCTTCCCGCCAGCTCTCCAGGTAGGATTCCTGCTCGGCCGTCAGGGTGTCGATGGCCAGGCCCATCGTGGCCAGCTTGAGACGTGCGATCTGCCGGTCGATCTCGGCGGGCAGGCGATACACGCGCGTGGTCAGCTCGCCGCCGTGCCGGACCAGGTACTCGGCGGCCAGGGCTTGATTGGCGAACGACATGTCCATGACCGCCGCGGGATGCCCCTCGGCGGCCGCCAGGTTGACCAGGCGTCCCTCGGCCAGGACGAACACGGTCTTCCCCGTGCGCAGCTTGTAGGCCTGGACGAAGGGGCGCACCTCGGTGACCTCCGAGCCCTCCGCGCGTAGGCTGGTGAGGTCGATTTCGACGTCGAAATGGCCCGCGTTGCACACTATGGCGCCGTCCTTCATCAGGGCCACATGCTCGGGCGTGACGACCGCCGCGTTGCCGGTCAGCGTGACGAAGATGTCGCCGATGCGAGCCGCGTCGCGCATCGGCATCACCGCGTAGCCGTCCATCGCAGCCTCGAGCGCCTTGACGGGATCGACCTCGGTGACGACCACCCGGGCACCGAGCCCGTGGGCACGCATGGCGACTCCGCGCCCGCACCAGCCGTAGCCGGCCACGACCATCGTCAGTCCAGACATCAGGATGTTGGTCGCGCGCAGGATCCCGTCGAGCGTGGACTGCCCGGTCCCGTAGCGGTTGTCGAACAGGTGCTTGGTGTCGGAGTCGTTGACCGCGATCACCGGGAACCGGAGCACGGCATCGCGCTCCATGGCGCGCAGCCGGATCACGCCCGTCGTGGTTTCCTCCGTCGAGCCTCTGACGCCCGCGATCAGGCGAGCGCGTCCCTCGGCGCCCAGCGCCTCGGCGAAGGCGCGGACCTCTTTGTGGACACCGTCCAGCTCACCGCGGGCTACGAAGAGCAGCGACGACACCAGGTCGGCACCGTCATCCATCGTGATGGTCGGCTGGAATTCCAGGCAGGCCCGGATATGGCGGTAGTAGCTGGCATCGTCCTCGCCCTTGATGGCGTACGTGGCCACGCCGTAGCTCTCCACGAGCGAGGCCGCGACGTCGTCCTGGGTAGACAGCGGGTTCGACGCGCACAGACGGACCTCGGCCCCGCCGGCGACCAGGGTGCGGACCAGGTTCCCCGTCTCGCTGGTGACGTGCAGGCACGCGGCCACTCGCTGGCCAGCCAGCGGCTTCTCTGCGGCGAACCGCTCGCGGATCGACCGCACGACCGGCATGTGACGGTCGGCCCACAGGATCTTCTGCTGCCCTGCGGCAGCGAGCGACAGGTCGCGCACGTCGTACTGAGGGGAAATCGGGTTCATCGGGTTTGCCTCCACGACGCCGAACGACGGCGTGGCGCGCATCCTACCGTGAACGCCCGCTCCACGCCACTCGGCCGTCGCAGCCAGCGCGACCGTCGGACGCGGACGGCCGCGGTCCCGCCCTCCTCCGACAGTTCGGAACGCAGCCACGGGCGAGCGCCTCGCCCACCGCCAGCGGCGGCTACTTGGCCCAGGTCGGCAGCAGTTTCGAGACCCCCGGCGGCAGGGTCTTCAGAATGTCGTTATACAGCACGACCACGACCAGGGCCACGATCAGCCAGAACCCCACGTTCATGATCCGTTCCTTGGTCTGGAAGGAGAGGTCCCGGCGGATCACCGCCTCGAATCCGAGCACGGTCAGGTGTCCTCCGTCGAGAACGGGGATAGGGAGCAGGTTGAAGATCGCGAGCTGGAGGGAGATCACCCCGAGCAGCCAGATCAAAGGGATCGCACCCGAGCGCGCCGCATCGCCCGAGAAGCGGGCGATGTCGATGGGGCCGGACATCTGCTTGATCGACGCCCGCCCGGTGATCATTCGGCCGATCACAGCAAAGGTCTCCGTGGTCATGCGGACACACTCTCGAACCGCCTCGCCGGGGGCCTGGAGCGGCGGCACCTTCTTGAAGGCCGTCGGCAGGCCGATCCGCACGCCGAGCTTCCCCTGACCTCCCTCGTCACGCGGGGTCGCGTGCAGCGTGAGAGGCTCGCCGTTCCTGACCACGGTGAGGGAGATCTCCTTCCCGGCACTGCCACCCACCAGGCGGAGGAAGTCCTCGACGCGACGGACCTTCTCGCCGTTCACCATCTCCACGACGTCGCCCTTCAGCAGGCCGGCCGCCTGACCCGCGCCGCCGTCGAGGACCTCGTAGATCTGCACCTGGAGCAGGGGGCCGATTCCCGTGTAGCCGATGGCGTAGGGGCCCTTCTTCTCCGGTGTCAGGTGGAGCGTCACCTCGCCCGAGCCACGCTGGACCACCACGGTGAAGGTATGACCCGGTGAGCCCGCCGTGGCCATCTCCAGATCGCGCCAGGTCTTCACCGGTGACCCGTCGAGGCTGAGGACGAGGTCGTCGGCCTCGAGCCCAGCGTTCTGGGCGGGTGAGCCGGCCTCGACCCACCCGACCCGAGGCGCGCCGTCCTGCCAGATCGGAACGTCGGCACCGAGGATCAGGGCGAGCGCGACGAATGCGACCGCGCCGATCACGTTCGCAACCGGCCCCGCGACCAGGATGACTGCGCGCTTCCAGCGCGGCAGCAGCTCCTCCGTCGGCTCGGTGGCGTTGACCAGGTCGGACTCGTCCGGCCCCAGGCCCAGGATGCGCACGTAGCCCCCGAGAGGAATCGCACTGACGCGGTAGTCGGTCTCTCCCCTCTTCCAGCCGAACAGCCTCTTGCCGAAGCCCAGCGAAAAGACGGCCACCTTGGCGCCGACCGCGCGGGCAGCGAGGAAGTGACCACCCTCGTGCAGGTAGACGAGGATGCCGAGAACGACGACCAGCGCCAGCAGGTTGGTCAACACCGAGCCACCACCATCCTCACGCCAAACTCCGCCGCGGCGTGCCGTATTTCTTCACCGCCTCCCGCGCCCACTCGCGGCCGCGGCGGTCGGCGTCGAGCGCCATCTCGAGATCGACGAGGTCGGTTGCCGCGCCGCTCTCCCGCTCCAGGCTCCGCTCAACCACCGCGGGGATGCCCAGGAAGCCCAGCTCGCCGGCCAGGAAGGCAGCCACCGCGATCTCGTTGGCGGCGTTCATCACCGCCGGCACGGTCCCGCCGGCGCGGAGCGCCTCGCGGGCCAGTCGCAGGCACGGGAAACGGCCCTCGTCGGCGGCCTCGAAGTGCAGGGCGCCGACGGCCACGAGGTCGAGCGTGCCGAGCGGCGAAGGGAGCCGGTCGGGCCATGCCAGAGCGTAGAGGATCGGGAAGCGCATGTCGTTCACCGAGAGCTGCGCGATCAGCGTGCCGTCGACGTACTCCACCAGCGAGTGGACGCGGCTCTCCGGATGGACCACGACGTCGATCCGGTCCTCAGCCACGCCGAAGAGGTGGTGCGCCTCGATGATCTCCAGCCCTTTGTTCATCATGGTCGCGGAGTCGATGGTGATCTTCGCGCCCATCCGCCAGGTCGGGTGAGCGAGCGCCTGGGCCGCCGTGACCCCGGCGAGCTTCTCCCGTGGGGTGGTCCGGAAGGGACCGCCCGAGGCGGTCAGCAGCAGGCGGCGGACGCTGCCGCGAGGACCGACGCGCATTGCCTGGTGGAGGGCGTTGTGCTCGGAGTCGATCGGGAGGATCACCGAGCCGGAGGCGCGCGCCGCCGCCATCACCAGCTCGCCCGCCACCACGAGCGTCTCCTTGTTGGCGAGGAGAATCTCCCGGCCGAGGCGGACGGCATGCCAGGTCGGCACCAGACCGAGCGCCCCGACCAGGGCGCCCACCACGGCGGTGGCATCGGGGTGCGTGGCGACGGCGATGCGACCTGGTTCTCCGGCGGCGAACGACACCCCCGGGAACTCGGACGCCAGCGTGGCCGCGTCGGCCTCGTCAGCGACCGCGACGAGCACCGGCCGATGATCCCGGATCTGCTGCCGGACCACGGCCAGGTTGCGGCCGGCCGCCAGCGCGACAACGGAGAAGCGGTCGGGGAAGCGGGAGACAACGTCGAGGGTCGCGGTTCCGATCGACCCCGTCGATCCGAGCAGGGCCAGCCGCTTCACGGTACAAGGGCTCCCTGGACGGCGAGCAACAGCGCCAGCACGAACGGCGCCGCGTAGAACAGCGAGTCCGTTCGGTCGAGGAAGCCGCCGTGCCCGGGGATCAGAGCGGACGAGTCCTTGACCCCGGCGTCACGCTTGAACAGGGACTCGACCAGGTCGCCGAGTGGAGCCAGGATCGTGAGCGCGACCGCCAGCACCCCGGCCCCAAGCCACGACAGCTCGGGGAAGAAGACCGTCCGGCAGAACCACACGCCGAAGAGTGTCCCCGCAGCGCCGCCGACAGCGCCCTCCCACGACTTCTTCGGGCTCACCTGGGGAGCCAGGCGGTGGCGGCCGAAACGCGTGCCGAGGTAGAACGCACCGGAGTCACCGGCCCACACGGTCAGGCAGTGCGTGAGCACGACCTTGGCGCCGAGGGCGCCTGGGAAGGCCGTGCGCAGGAGGCCCATGGCGCCCCCGGTCACGGCGAAGAAGACCGCCGTGAAGACCGCGTCGGCGATCCCCGCCGTTGCTCCCTCGATCGGCCGCCGCCCGAGCAGGTACACCAGGGGGACAAGCAACACGACCGCGGCCAGAATCCAGCCACCGTTGGGCAGCCCTCCCCACCACAGCGCCGGCAGGGCGAGCCCCAGAGCGACCAGCGTCGGCACGCGCTGGACCGGATGGGTCAGCGCGCGCTGCAAGGCCAGCAGCTCCCAGGCCGCCATCATCCCGATCAGCCACACGACCGCCAGATAGACCCAGGGCGGCAGGTACCAGATGCCTGCCACGACGATCGGAATGAGGAGAAAGGCCGTCGCTTCGCGTGCCCGGATCACTCCTCCTCCTCCGGCGCCTCCTGGCCGCCCTCGAGCACACCACCAAAGCGGCGCTCCCGCCCGGCGAACTCGACGACCGCCGCGACCAGGTCGCGGGTCGTGAAGTCGGGCCACAGCACCGGGGTGAAGTGAAGCTCCGAGTACGCCAGTTGCCAGAGCAGGAAGTTCGAGATGCGCAGCTCGCCCGATGTCCGGATCAGCAGGTCGGGATCGGGCGCGCCCGCGGTTGCGAGGTGATCCGACACCCACGCCTCATCGAGGTCCGCGGGCTCGAGTCGGCCGGCGATGGCCTCCCGTACGCCCTCCGCAACCAGATCCACCAGCTCGACGCGGCCAGAGTAGTTGAGCGCAATTTGGAAGAGCAGCCCGGTGTTGGTGCGGGTTGCCTCGACCGCGTGCGCGAGGCCGCGCTGGATCTCGGCGTCGAGCTCGCCGATCCGACCGATCGGCCGGAACCGGATGTTGTTCTCGACCAGGACGTGGATTTCCTTGTTCAAGTACTCCTTGAGGAGGGCCATCAGGGTGCGCACCTCCCAGCGAGGGCGCTTCCAGTTCTCGGTCGAGAAGGCAAACAGGGTGAGGACCTCCATCTCCAGGCGAGCCGCCGCTTCGACGGTCTCACGCACGGCCCTGATCCCTGCGCGGTGGCCCTCGACTCTCGGCAGGCCGCGCTGGCGCGCCCAGCGACCGTTGCCGTCCATGATGATGGCGACGTGCCGCGGCAGATGTTCAGGGGAAATACGCTCGAGGCTCTCCCGCTCCGCGCTCCCCACCGGTGCCAGGCGATCGAGGTCCCTCATCGGCGCGGCAGTCTAGCATGTGGCTTGGTGTCGCAGCGCACGGTGGCCTTGACCCCTCAGCGGGGCTCCCGCGCCGACCGGGTCCACCGCGGCCGACGGCGGGCGCCTCAGGAGTAGATGACCCGCTCCAGGGTAAGCCCGCGGGCGGGAGCGGTGGGAGCGGGAGGGCGCGTCGCGCTCTCGCACACGAGGAGGTGAAACCATGCGGCTGGACGGGCGCCCCGGCCCACTTCGACGAGGGCGCCGGCGATCCGGCGGATCATGCCGCGCAGGAATCCGTCCCCCTCGATGACCAGCGCGAGCCGCCGGCCGCGTCCGGCCAGCCGCGCCGAGAGTACCGTGCGGACCGTGCCCCGGCGTCCGGTTCCGGCGTGGCCCGAGAGAGCGAAGGCGGCGAAATCGTGCGTCCCCACGACCGCCTCCAACGCGCCCCTCATGTCCTCGAGGGCGAGCGGCCACGGCACCTCCCAGCTCCGCAATGCCTCCCAGGGGTCGAGGACCTCGCCCCAGGCCAGGCGATAGCGATAGCGCTTGGCTCGGGCCGAGCGGTGGGCGTCGAATCCGCTCCCGGCCGGCCAGGCACGCCGCACCCGGAGGTCCGCGGGGAGAATGCCGTTGAGAGCCTCGCGCACGCCGGCCGGCGGGATCGGGAATGGCGGATCGAAATGCGCCACCTGACCCGTCGCGTGGACCCCGGCGTCGGTCCGGCCGGCCCCGCGCACCTGCACCGGCGCCCGGTACAGTCGGGCGAGGGCCAGCTCGAGCTCACCCTGGACCGTTCGCCTCCGAGGCTGTCGCTGCCAGCCCGCGAACCCCCCGCCAAGGTACGCGAGCCGGAGCGCGATGCGGGGGGCCGACGGCATTGGGTTATTATGCTCGTGCATAGCCACGGCCGTGGCAACGAGTGGGCGTGGAGCGACCTCGATCCGAGGCGGTGAGGCCATGGAGACACTGCGCGATCTCTTCCAGTACGTCGTCGACACCTATCCGGCCAGGAAGGCGATGCTGCGCATCCGCGCCGGGAAGGGGTGGCGGGAGCTCACGCTCAAGGAGTTCGAACGCGCCACCCGGGAGTGCGCCGCGCGCCTCGCCGCCGCCGGCATCCAGCCCGGCGACCGCGTCGCCCTGTTCTGCGAGAACCGGCCCGAGTGGCCGATCGTCGACTTTGCCTGCCACCTCATCGCGGCCGTCTCCGTCCCTCTCTACGCCACCCTGCCCGCCGACCAGGTGCGGTACATCGTCGCCGACTGCGGCGCCAAGCTGCTCGTCGTCTCGGGCAAGGAACGCGCCCGCACGGCACTCGAGGCCGTCGGCGGCCTGCCCGGTGTCCGCGTGGTCGGCGTCGATCCGGGGCTCGCCGAGGGACTCCCGTGCCTGGCCGACCTTCCCCTCCCGTCGAAGAAACAGCGCCGCGAGCCGCCCCCTCTCCAGGCCTCCGACCTGGCCAGCATCATCTACACCTCCGGCACGACCGGCGACCCCAAAGGCGTGATGCTGTCGCACGCCAACTTTCTCTGCCAGGTCAACACGCTGACGCCGATGTTCCCGATCAACGAGCGTGATATCTGCATGTCGTTCCTGCCGCTCTCGCATGTTTACGAGAGGGCGGTCGACTACGTGTTCTTCCGCTGCGGGTCGCAGATCAACTACGTCGAGTCGATCGAGCGTGTCCCCACCCAACTGGTCGAGATCAGGCCCACGATCATGGTCTCGGTCCCTCGTCTGTTCGAGCGCTCGTACATCAAGATCATCAGCAAGATCCAGCAGGAGGGGGGGGCCAAGAAGCGGCTCTTCGAGTGGGGCATGCGGGTCGGTCGGCAGGTGAGGGAAGCCGCCTGGCGCGGGGAGAGGGCCTCCGCGTTCGCCCGCGGCCAGTACGCCGTCGCCAAGTCGCGGATCTTCTCCAAGGTCCTCGAACGCCTGGGCGGCCGCCTGCGCTTCACGATCTCCGGAGGCGCCCCGCTCGCCCGCGAGGTCGCGGAGTTCTTCGACATCATCGGCGTCCAGATCCTGCAGGGGTACGGTCTGACGGAGAGCTCGCCGGTGATCGCCGTCAACACCCTGGAGGCCAACCGCCTGGGCTCGGTCGGCCGCATCCCGCCCGGCCTCGAGGCCCGGATCGCGCCGGACGGCGAGATCCTCGCCCGCGGTGCCAACATCATGATGGGCTACTGGCACAAGCCGGAGGCGACGGCCGAGGCGATCGACAAGGACGGCTGGCTGCACACCGGGGACGTCGGGTACATCGACGGCGACGGCTACCTGTTCATCACCGACCGCAAGAAGGACATCATCGTCACGTCCGGCGGGAAGAACGTCGCGCCGCAACCCATCGAAGGCCGGCTCGGCGCCACCCCGTACATCGCCCAGGCCGTGCTCATCGGCGACAAGTATCCCTACCTGACGGCGCTCATCGTGCCCAATTTCGAAAACCTCGAGGCACACTTTGCAGAGGCTGGACGGGGGGGCATCGACCGCGAGTCGCTCGCCGAGCATCCCGACACGCAGAGCCTCATCGCCGAGGCCGTGAAGGCGGTCAACCGTGACGTCGCCATGCACGAGCGGGTGCGCCGCTTCTCGGTCCTCAAGCGGGAGTTCTCCCTCGAGGAGGGCGAGATCACCCCGACGATGAAGGTCCGGCGCCGTGTGGTCGCTGAGCGCTACCACGACCTCATCGAGGGGATGTACCTCAAGACCCAGCGCGCCGGCCAGTTCGCGATCGAGGACTGAACCGAGACCCGCCCGGCCCGGGGCTACGGGCCTGGGGCTTGGGGTCCCCCGCCCTACCGAGCAGGGGTGCACTTCCTCCCACTCCACCGGCGGTAGGCACTGGCACTCCACTCCAGGGATGAGGCGCTGGGCACCGAGCCTCCGCCTCCAAGGCGCGTGGCTTCATCCCAGGCACGGCGGTAAGGAAGGTGCAGCGCGCACGACGGACCAGTTCAGCCGCGGCCCGCCACCGCCGCTGTCCCCTGGCCAGATCCGGACACCTTCGTCTCCCCCCAGTCGCCCCCCTGTACACGGTTGGACCTCGTGAGTGACTCTATAGGGCGTGGACGACCCAGCCGTTGCCCTGGTGATCTCGGCGCAGGGTGGCTCCAAGGAGGCCTTCGGGACCCTGGTCGAGCTTCACTGGGCGCGACTGGTGCGCCTCGCCCGCTCCGTGGTCGGTGAGCTCGACGCCGAGGACGTGGCCCAGGAGTCGCTGGTGGTGGCATGGAGGAAGCTCCATGAGCTGAACGTCCCGGCTCGGTTTCCGTCCTGGCTCAGCCGCATCGTCTTCCGGCGCTGCCTGCGGCGCGCCAGGCAGGCGGGCAGGCTGGTACCGCTCGAAACCGTTCGCGAGCCGGCGCACGACGGCGATCCGATCGACCGGCTCGTGGTCTGGCAGCTGCTCGGTCGCCTCGCCCCCCGCCAGCGTGCGGTGCTTCACCTCACCGTCGTCGAAGGGATGACCGACGGCGAGATCGCCGGCGCTCTCGGGATCACGGCAGGATCCGTGCGGGCCCACCGGAAGCGGGCGCGCAACCGCATCGCAACGCTTCTCACCGGAGGTGCAGCGTGAGCTCGAACCATGGCGGTGACGTGAGTACCCGCTTCGAGGATGCCCTGCGCGGCTGGGGAGGCGGGCCGCCTCGCATCGACGCCGGGACCGCCGCGCGGCGCGTCCTCGCTCGGCTGCCTGAACGCACGCGACCGCTGTCGTGGTGGCGGATGGCGGCAGCCGCGGGAGCCGTCGCCCTGCTCTTCATCGGCGCGTGGTACGGCGCGCGCAGCCCCTCTCCGCCGCACGTCGCAGCCAGCAGGTTGACCGTTCCCCCGCTGCCGGACAACGTGATGGTCTTCTGGCTCGACTCCGAGACCCCGGTGTATTTCGTCTTGAGCCCGCTGGGCTCCGAGAAGGGAGATGCCTCATGAGATACCCGACAGCTGTCATCGCCGGGCTCACCGCCGCGCTCGCGCTTGTCGGCCCCCGCCCCATGACCGCGGAGGATGTCACGCTCAAGACCACTTTCGCCTTGCTCGTCGGCCGTCCGTCGGCCCCGGCCGGTGGAATCCCGAACGTCCAGATCGAGCCGGGTACCGTGATCGTCCCCGGTCCCCAGAGCTCGGGGGCGGCAAGAGTGGCCTACAACGACATCATCCGAAAGCTCCTGCCGACCTATCGCCTTGACTCCCTCACCATCGAGAAGCGCGAGGTGCTCGACCTCGTGCGAGGGCGAGAGCAGAGAGTGGAGTTGCCCGTGGCAGACGTCGGCGTGACCATCACCCTCCTCGACGTTCAGCCTGACACTGCGCTCTACGAGGCGACACTGTCGAGGGGAGGCAAGATCATCGCGCAGCCCAGGGTGATGGTCCTCCGTGGCCAGTGGGCCACGATGGGGAGTCGTGACGGCGAGGCAGCTCCCTATCTCTTCATGCTGATCGGTCCGTGGACGCGCGAGGACGAGGCAATCGCCCGCCGTCAGGCGGACCTCGTGCCTCCCAGGCTCCTCGAGAAGGTGGCGCCCACGTACCCGGAGGCGGCGAGGAAGGCCAGGCTCCAGGGCATGGTGGTCCTGCGGGGAACCATCGGGGTCGACGGCAGGGTCGGCGACGTCACAGTGGTGGAGTCGGCCGGTCCGGAGCTTGACGACGCGGCCATCAAGGCTTTCGCGCAGTGGCGCTTCGAGCCCGGACGGAACCAGAAGGGCACGGCCGTCCCCTTCGACTACACGGTCACGCTCAACTTCAAGCTGCACTAGGCCTCAGCCCGGAGGGGAACCTCGCGGCCCTTCG
>JBLMXF010000061.1:0-4036 GCA_050257595.1 Acidobacteriota bacterium
CGGTCGATCGTCTCGCAGTTCGCGGTGAGGCCGGGGGTGACGCCGGTCGCCCGCTGGCCCGGGCAGGCTCAGCCGGACGACATCGAGATCAGCGCAGCACGACCAGCACCTGGCCACCCTCGACCGCGGTGCCTGGCGTGACCAGGACCGCGTCCACGGTCCCCTCGGTCTCGGCGCAGATCTGGTTCTCCATCTTCATCGCCTCGAGCACGAGCAGCGCCTGCCCGCGGTGCACGGCCTGACCCGGCGACACGGCGACGCTCACGACCTTTCCCGGGATCGGCGCACGCAGCTCCTGCGGGCCGCCGCCACCCGCGTCGCGGGAGGCCACCTCACGCTCGAGGGGATCCCGCAGCCGGACCTCGAACTCGCGGTCACCGACGGAGACCCGCCAGTGTCCCCGCGCCCTGCGCTGGCTGGCGATGGAGTAGCTGCGGCCATCCTGGCAGAGCAGCGAGGCCAGGCCCGGAGCGACCGCCACCAGCTCGACAACATGAGCATGGCCATCGACCGTGACCTCGAAGCTGTCGCCGAGGCGGCGCGCGCTGACCTCGATCCGGGAGCCGTCGCGCTCGATCCACCACCTCATGGCCGGCCCCCATCCGGCCCGGGAACCGGGGACAGGGGACAGGCGACGGCACCCCCTCCCACCCTAAGACCCAGATGCCGCACAGGGCAGCGGCTGCCGGACCCCGGACCCCGGACCCCGGACCCCTGGGCATGCGGGCGGGGTCTCACCGCGGGTCTCTCCCGTGGGCGAACCGCCTCCCCTCGTGCCGCCAGTTGGCGCCCTCGCGCTCGGCGGTGGCCAGCGTGTCGCCCGGGAGTCGCGACACCGCCAGCGTCTCGAGGCACGCCGCGGCGACCAGGGCCGCCTCCTCGAGGTGGGGATCGGAGGCAGCCTCGAGATGCTCCACGGGGCCGCGCGTGAGCAGCTCGTCGAGCAGGCCGGTGTGGAGTGCCGCCGAGCGGAACTCGGGGACATCGAGGAGGAGCCGGAACAACGGCAGCGTGGTGGCGATGCCCGTGATCCTGTACTCGCTGAGCGCCCGGCCCAGCCGGTCCAGGACGCGGGGGCGGTCCTCCGCCCAGACGATGAGCTTGGCGAGAATCGGGTCGTAGTCGAGGGGCACGACAGAGCCGGCGCGCACGCCGGTGTCGACCCGGATGCCGGGGCCGTCGGGGCGCTCGAGAAGCGTGATCGTCCCCGGCGACGGCGCGAAGCCGCGGAGCGGATCCTCGGCATAGACACGGCACTCCACGGCGTGACCGCGGGGCGCGATGGCGTCCTGCCGGAGCTCGAGGCGCTCGCCCAACGCTTCCCTGATCATCAGGTGGACCAGGTCGACGCCGTAGACCACCTCGGTGACCGGGTGCTCAACCTGCAGGCGGGTGTTGACCTCGAGGAAGTAGAACTCGCCGGTCGGCGCAAGCAGGAACTCGACCGTTCCCGCCGAGCGGTAGTCGGCCGCGCGGGCGACCGCCAGCGCGACCTCCCCGAGCCGCGCCCGCAGCGCGGCGTCGACCGCCAGCGACGGCGCCTCCTCGACGACCTTCTGATGGCGGCGCTGGAGCGAGCACTCCCGCTCGCCGAAGTGGAACAGGTTGCCGAAACGGTCGCCGATGATCTGGACCTCGACGTGCCGCGGCCGCACGATCAGCTTCTCGGCGTAGACCCGGTCATCCGAGAAGAACGCGCGGCCCTCGGAGGCAGCACGCGTGAACGCCTCGTCCAGCTCCGCCGCGGACCGGACCTCCCGCATCCCCTTGCCGCCGCCACCGCCGACAGCCTTGAGCAGGATCGGGTAGCCCACCACGGCGGCGAACTCGGCGGCCTGCGTCGCGTCGCGCAGTGGCGGCGTGCCGGGGACGACCGGCGCCCCGACGCGTTGGGCGAGCTCGCGGGCGGCGGTCTTGGAGCCGAGCAGCTCGATGACCTCCGGCGGGGGGCCGATCCACACCAGCCCGGCCGCCCCGACGGCGCGGGCGAATTCGGCGTTCTCGGCGAGAAAACCGTAGCCGGGGTGCACGGCTTGCGCCCCCGTCTGGCGGGCCGCGGCGAGGACCGCGCTCTGGTTGAGGTACGAGTCGCGGGCCGGCGCGGGGCCGATGCGGACCGCCCAGTCGGCCTTCATGACGTGGGGTTGGGTGCGGTCGGCGTCCGAGTACAGCGCCACGCTCTCGTGCCCGAGCTCCTGACACGCCCGGACGATCCTGACGGCGATCTCGCCCCGGTTGGCGATCAGGATCCTCATGCCCGCACCCACACTGGGGTCCGGGGTCCGGGGCCTGGCGTGCGGGACGACCTACAGTCAAGAGCGGAGCGGCACAACCTCTTCGCGTGGCGGGATCCGGTGCCCCACGTACCATGCTTCAGTGTCGCGGTGGGCGGGTGGACGGTCCCCGGGTCTCGGACCCCCGACCCCTGCCTCATAGCGGGATGTTCCCGTGCTTCTTGGCGGGCATCCAGTCGCGCTTGTTGGTCGCCAGCGCGAGGGCGGCGACCACGCGCCGGCGGGTCTCGCGCGGCCGGATAATGGCGTCCACGAAGCCACGCTCGGCCGCCACCAGCGGGTTGGCGAACTTGGCGATGTACTCGCGGACCAGCTCGGCCCGCACCCCATCGGGCTCCGGCGCCGATTCGATCTCCCTCCGGTAGAGGATGTTCACGGCGCCCTGCGGGCCCATCACCGCGATCTCGGCGGTCGGGAACGCGAAGTTGAAGTCGGTGCGGATGTGCTTGGAGCCCATCACGCAGTAGGCGCCGCCGTAGGCCTTGCGGGTGATCACGGTGACCTTGGGCACGGTGGCCTCGGCCAGGGCATAGAGGAGCTTGGCCCCCTGACGGATGATCCCGCCGTGCTCCTGCTCGACGCCGGGCAGGAACCCCGGCACGTCCTCGACGATCAGCAGTGGGATGTTGAAGGCGTCGCAGAAGCGGGTGAACCGCGCCCCTTTCACCGAGGCGTTGATGTCGAGGACGCCGGCGAGGTGCGCGGGCTGGTTGGCCACCACGCCGACCGGACGGCCGGCCATCCTCACGAAGCCGACCACGATGTTGCGCGCGTACAGCTCGTGCACCTCGAAAAAGTCTCCCTCGTCCGCCACGGCGCGGAGCAGCTCCTTGATGTCGTACGGCTTGTTGGGGTCCTCGGGGACCAGGCGGTCGAGGCGCTCGTCCTCGCGGTCGGGCGGGTCGTCGGTCGCCCGTACCGGGGGATCCGCGGCGTTGTTGAGCGGGAAGAACGAGACCAGACGGCGGATGCCGGCCAGCGCGTCCATGTCGTCGGCGCACGCGAAGTGGGCGACACCGGAGATCTGCGCGTGGGTGGCCGCGCCGCCCAGCCGCTCCATGGTGACTTCCTCGTGCGTCACGGTCCGGATCACCTCGGGGCCGGTGACGAACATGTAGCTCGTCCCCTTCGCCATGAAGACGAAATCGGTGATCGCCGGCGAGTACACCGCGCCACCCGCGCACGGGCCGAGGATCGCCGAGATCTGCGGGATCACCCCGGAGGCAATGGTGTTGCGCAGGAAGATGTCGGCGTAGCCGCCGAGCGAGACCACGCCCTCCTGGATGCGCGCGCCCCCGGAGTCGTTCAGCCCGATCACGGGAATGCCGAACTTGAGCGCGAGGTCCATGATCTTGCAGACCTTCTCCGCGAACGCCTCGGAGAGCGAGCCCCCGAACACCGTGAAGTCCTGTGCGAAGACCGCCACGGGACGGCCCTCGATGCGGCCGAAGCCGGTGACGATCCCGTCGCCCGGGATCCGCTGCTTGTCCATGCCGAAGTCGTTGCAGCGGTGCACCACGAGGCGATCGACCTCGTCGAACGAGCCGCCGTCGAGCAGGAGGTCGAGGCGCTCGCGGGCGGTGAGCTTGCCCGCGGCGTGCTGCTTGGCGATGCGGTCTTTCCCCCCGCCTTCCAGACTGGCCGCCTCGACCTGGCGCAGACGGTCGCGTACGTCCTGACTCAAAGGCGCCTCCCCTCCACGAATGGACCGGCGTCGCCGGAAAGCGACCTATCCTATCATG
>JBLMXF010000062.1:0-3401 GCA_050257595.1 Acidobacteriota bacterium
CCGCGCCTTCCTGCGCGCGTGCCGCCTCCGCGTTCTGAAGTTGCGTCGCGGCATCCGACGAGGCCTGCTGGATCTCCACGTCGATCTTCTGGTCTGGGGTCACCAGCGCGGTGAGCGTGACCCCGCCACCGAGCTGCTCGTCGACCACGCCCGGCTTCGAGCCCTTGGGCACGTCCACCGTGAACGCACTCGCCTGGGTGAAGGGGATCATCTTGATCCCGTCGACGACGTTCTTGGGCCCACCACCGCCGCCGTTCTTGCCCTTGTTCTTCCCTGAGCTCGCCTGGGCCTTGCCGCCACCTCCATTCGCGGCGGCGCTCGACGACGAGCCACCGCCTCCACCGCCGCTGAGGGCGATGACCGCGATGGCCACGGCCGCACCGACGGCCAGCACCGCACCCAGAGCGGCGAGGCGCCGCCTTCTCGCGCCCGCGCGGGACGGCCGTTGCTCGTCGGGGCGAGTGGGGCCGGGCGGCGGGGCGGCAGGCGGCCCCCCCGCTCCGACGGTGCTCGCCGGCTCGGTCGGCGGCGGCTCGCCCTCCGGGGCTCGCTCCGACGGCTTGGTCGGTGTGGGCGCCGCTCCGGGGCTGGGCTGGGTCGCCGGAGCGGCCTCGCCGGTGGCGACGCTGTGCTCGGGCTGCGCGACATGAACACCCGTGGCCGCGGCCATCGCCGCCCGGCCGAAGTCGCCGGCGGACGGGAAGCGGAAGTCGGGGTCCTTCGCCATCGCGCGGGTGATGACGCGGTCCACGTCCTTGGGCACATCGCTGACGATCGAGCTCGGGACGGGCGGCGGCTCGCTCACGTGCGCGTAGAGCTTGGCCACGTCCTCCTCGCGCTCGAAGGGCAGACGGCCGGTGAGCGTCGTGAAGAGGACGCACCCGAGGGCGTAGACATCGCAGCGAGCATCCACGGCTCCGCCCCTGATCTGCTCGGGGGAGGCGTAGTCGATGGTCCCGACCCAGCGCCCCGTCGCGGTCGGGCCGCCGGACGCGTCGACCTCCCGGGTCAGCCCGAAGTCGGTGAGGTAGGCGTGCTCGGTGCCACGTCGCGACTCGACGATCACATTCGCCGGCTTCACATCGCGGTGGACGAGGCCGCGCGCGTGCGCCTCGTCGAGCGCACCCGCAATCTGATCGATGATGGCTGCCGCGCGACGGGTCTCGAGGCGCCCCTCGCGGCGGAGCAGCGACGAGAGGTCCTCCCCCTCGACGTATCGCATGACGAGGTACGGCGTGTCCTCGTCGGCCACGCCCGCCTCGTAGATGGGGATCGCGTTCGGGTGCTCGATCGCCGCCGCCAGGCGCGATTCGCGCCTGAAGCGCTCCAGGTAGTCGGGGTCGCTCGCGAGCGCCGGCGCGATGACCTTGATCGCGACCTTTCGGCCGAGCTCGGGCTGCTCGGCGAGGTAGACCACGCCCATGCCTCCTCTGCCCAGCACCCCTTCGATGCGGTACCCGGCAAAGATCGTCCCGATCCTCGGCACTAGGCATGGATACCAGGTTTCGTTCCCTGAGATAGCCCGCTGGGACCCGCTAGGACCCGCCTGTTCCTGGCGCTTACTGGCGCATCGAGACCGCTGCCGTAGCGCCGTCCCTGACGCACAACTCGGTTGGCCCTCCAAGGCTCACCCAGTACCGCTTGGGGCCCCGTATGTCGGGGCGAGGGTCGAGTTGCTGGAGCAGGTCGGCGAGTGGCACTGAAGGGGAGGCTAAGCGCCCGCTACTCCCTAGACAACAGCGGTGGCGTCTCCCCCTACGGGCGCTTCACCTTCCAGCGCCACCGCGCCGCGCTCGAATCGGTGTTCCCGGAGCGGTCGGTGGCGCGGACCTTGAAGGTGTGCCTTCCCGGCTTCACGCGGTAGGTCCTCGGCGACTCGCAGGCGTGCCACCCGGTCTTGTCGGGCCGAGGCGCGCTCTTCTCGCGCCGCCAGCCGCTCTTGTCGAGCTTGCAGGCGACGGTAGAGCCGCGCTCCGAGGAGGTGAAGGCGAACCTCGCCTTGGCCTTTCGACCCGTCGCGATCACCACCCTGGGCGGATGCTGGGTGATCTTCGTCTGCGGTGCCGTGGTGTCGGGCGGGGTGCTGGTGTCGAAACCAGTCACCTGCACGGGGACAAACTGGGGGTAGCCGCTGCGATCAACCTGGTAAAAGCGATTGTCGCCCCAGCCCCAAACGGTGCCGTCATTCCGCAGCGCCAGGCTAAGGCCCCCGCCTGCCGCCACGTGCTCGATGCCGGTGAGGTTGCCCACGTTACCGGGTCCGTGGACCGGCACGGGGTACCAGTGGGTGTTGTTGGAGTTGATGCCGAGCTGACCGTAAAGGTTCTGCCCCCAGGTGTACACGTGGCCGTCGTTCCCCACCGCGACGCTATGACCGCTGCCTGCGGCCACGCCCGTGATGCCGCTGAGGTAGTCCACGTTCTCGGGCCCGTGGACCTGCTGAGGGACCCAGTGTTTGTCGTTGGAGTTGACCCCGAGTTCACCGTATGTGTTGTCGCCCCAAGCCCACACCGTGCCGTCGTTCCTGAGCGCCAGGCTATGGTCTGTGCCGAAAGCGTCTGTACTGCCGCCCGCAGCGATGGCCACCACGTCGGTGAGGAATCCCTCGCCATTAGGTCCCCGGACCTGCACGGGCGTGTAGCTGTGGCCCCCGCATGGGTTCCCGAGCTGGCATCTGCCGTTGTCGCCCCACGCCCACACCGTCCCGTCGTCCTTGAGCGCCAGGCTAAAGCCGTAGCCCCCGGCCACGGCCGTGATGCCCGTGAGGTTGCCCACGTTACCGGGTCCGTGGACCGGCACGGGGTACCAGTGGGTGTTGTTGGAGTTGACGCCGAGCTGACCGTTAACGTTCCACCCCCAGCTGTACACGTGGCCGTCGCTCCCCACCGCGAGGCTATGACCGCTGCCTGCGGCGATGGCCGTGATGCCGCTTAGGTAGCCCACGTTCTCGGGCCCGTGGACCTGATAGGGGACGGTGTGGTTGTCGTTGGTGTTGAGCCCGAGCTGACCGTGATCGTTGCGGCCCCAGGCCCAGACCGTGCCGTCGTTCCTGAGCGCCAGGCTATGGTCGCCGCCCGCTGCGATCGCCTGCGCGCCAGTGAAGTAACCAACCGCTGAGGGACCCACAACGGGGACGGGGGGGAAGATGTTATTCCCATTGGTGTGGTTGCCGACCTCGCCGTACCGGTTGAAGCCCCAGCCCCACTCCAGGCCGGAGCCTAGCGCCATGCCAGACGCGCCGCCCGTGGCAATCGCTTGCACCGGCCCCGGTGTCGCCGCGCCCGACCGGCCGCTGAAGGCGGCAAGGAGCATCACCGTAGCCACCACGATGCCCGCCGACAGGGCAACCACCAGCGAGGCTGAAGTCCTCCTGGCGCCAGTTCGTTCGCGAAGCTTGACGT
>JBLMXF010000063.1:0-12781 GCA_050257595.1 Acidobacteriota bacterium
CGACACGTACACCAGCGGCATCGAGGGCGCCTGGACCCCCACCCCGACCACGTGGGACATGAGCTACTTCGATACCCTGTTCGGCTACGAGTGGGAGAAGGTGAAGAGTCCCGCGGGCGCCTGGCAGTGGGCCGCAAAGGGAGTCGCCAGGAAGGACATGGTTCCCGGTGCGCACGACGCGTCGAAGAAGTACCGGCCGATCATGACCACCGCGGACATGGCGCTCAGGATGGACCCGATCTACGAGCCGATCTCCAGACACTTCCACAAGCACCCGAAGGAGTTCGCGGACGCCTTCGCCAGGGCGTGGTTCAAGCTGACCCATCGCGACATGGGGCCAATCTCGCGCTACCTCGGCAAGGAGGTGCCAAGAGAGAAGCTGCTGTGGCAGGACCCCGTCCCCGCGGTCGATCACAAGCTGATCGGTAAGCGCGACGTCGCCGCGCTCAAGAAGACGATCCTCGAGTCGCGCCTGTCGATCTCCGAGCTGGTCTCGACCGCCTGGGCGTCGGCGTCGACGTTCCGCGGCTCCGACAAGCGCGGCGGAGCGAACGGCGCCCGCATCCGCCTCGCCCCGCAGAAGGACTGGGAGGTCAACCAGCCGGCCCAACTGGCGAAGGTGCTCAAGGTCCTGGCGGGGATCCAGAGGAGCTTCAACCGCTCGCAGTCGGGTGGGAAGAAGGTCTCCCTCGCCGACCTGATCGTCCTGGGCGGCTGCGCTGCCGTGGAGCGGGCCGCGAAAGACGCCGGGTTCGATGTCGAGGTCCCGTTCGCGCCGGGGCGCACGGACGCGTCGCAGAAGCAGACCGATGTCGAATCGTTCGCTCCTCTCGAGCCGCGGGCGGACGGGTTCCGGAACTACGCCGGCAACGGACACGCCGCGGTGGCGGAGCGTCTCCTCGTCGACCGGGCGCAGCTCCTTACGCTGACCGCTCCCGAGATGACGGTCCTCGTCGGTGGCCTGCGCGTCCTCGGCGCCAACGCCGGTCAGAGCAAGCACGGCGTCTTCACGGGCCGGCCCGGGGTCTTGACCAACGACTTCTTCGTCAACCTGCTCGACATGGGCACGGAGTGGCGGGCGTCCGCATCCGCGGGCGTGTTCGAAGGGCGCGACCGCGCGAGCGGCAAGGTTAAGTGGACCGGCACCCGCGCCGACCTCGTCTTCGGCTCGAACTCGCAACTGCGCGCCATCGCCGAGGTCTACGCCTGCAGCGACGCGAAGGAGAAGTTCGTGCGGGACTTCGTGGCCGCGTGGAACAAGGTCATGAACCTCGACCGCTTCGACCTCGCCTGATCCGAACAGGATCGTCATCGGGAGGCTCCGGCGGGTGACCGCTGGGGCCTCCCGCACTTTCGGACGCGCTCGCGTACCGCGCCTGGTTCGGCCCACCGACCCGATGTCCCATGCAGCGCTCAAGGAGCCCGCGCTCCTCGTCGGCCTGTCCGGTGGCGTCCCCGCGAGACCGCGCTTGGAGCGATTCCTCCACAGGTCAACGCGGGTGCCATCGGCGCAGGGGCGAACGACCCGCGGGAGCGCAGCGGGGCGGCGGCAGCATCCGAGGCCGGAGAGAGGCGTGCTACTGTCCTCGACATGCCCAGTCGTGAGCTCCAGGACTACCGCTGGCGGGGCGCCCGAGCGCTCGTCATCCTCCACGAGCAGTGCATGCGCGAGTTCCTGCCCGTGTGGCGGGAGGCCGTAAGGAGAGGCGTGCGTCTTCCGGCGACGACCGATCCCGACTACGCATCCCTCCACACGCTGCTCCACCACGTCCTTCGCGCCTCGCGCGGCTACATGACGTGGCTGTGCGAGAAGCTGGAGCTGCCGGACCCGGGAATCGAGGCGGCGCCGCAGCCGGAGGTGGTGGAGCGGGACGCCGATCGCTACCTGGAGCACCTGCTCGAGCGCTGGCGGACTCCCCTGGCCGGCGTGGAGGAGGTGCGCCTCCAGCCCATCTTCAGGGCCCGGTGGGGCGCCGATCTCTCCGGTGAGAGCATGCTCGAGCACGCGGTCGTGCACGCGATCCGCCACCGGTTCCAGCTCGAAGAGCTCATGGAGGCGGGAGGGAGAACCAGTTGAGCCAGCGCCCCCTCGGCCCGGAGCGGCCAGGGGGCGCGTTCGGTCGAGTGGCGCCAGAGTCGCCGCGCACTTCAGCGACCGGCGGACCTGCTCCCCGGGGTCAGACGAGCCGGGCGTCGAGCGTGACGCTCTCGAGTCCGGGCTTGAGCAGGCGCGACACCGGGCAGCCGTCCTTCGCCCTGACCGCCACTGCCTCGAACTCGGCGGCGGTGATTCCCGGCACCCGGCCCTCGCACTCGATGTGGCTGGCCACGATGCTGGCGCCGCCGGCGTCCAGCCGCATCCGCAGCTTGACGGTGGCGCGCACCTCGGTGGGCGAGTGGCCCTCGCTCGCGAGCATGTTGGAGAGGGCCATCGCGTAGCAGGCGGCGTGCGCCGCGGCGATCAGCTCCTCGGGATTGGTGGCGGGAGCGCTCTCGAAGCGGGACGCAAACGTGTAGGGCGTCTCCTTCAACGCGCCGCTCGCCGACGACGCGGCGCCGCGGCCGCTCTTGAGGTCCCCGCTCCAGTGGGCAGATCCGGTCCTGACGAGCTCTGGCATGATCACTCCTTCCGTAGGGCACAAACCGGCTGCATGCCGAGGGAATTTCGCGCCCCACCCCTCGGAGACAGCGCAGGCGCGCGCCCGCCTGCGCCAGTTGCCCGGCCGAGCAGCCTTGCTGCCTGGTCTCCCGCCGACCGGAATCCGAACAGCGGCGGGAAGACCACGACCACCACCGATGCCAACACCGCGTAGACGGGAAGGTACGCCGTCAGCCATCGCTTGAGCCGCGTGAACGCCGCGCGGCCGGCGAGGAACCGCCCGTAGAGCACGGCGGACCAGCCGAGGTTGACCAGCAGGATGAGGTTCTCACCCAGAGCTGCAGTCTTGTTGGGGCTGGAGCCGAACTCGGAGATGCGGGCGGCGATTGCCCACAGCGCCTTAGCATCGACGAGCAGGGCGCAAACAACGAGGAGGAGCTGCAAGGCATCGAAGAGGCCCGGCGGCTTGCCCGGGTCCCGGGCCGAGATCGCGTAGAGGACCACGCCCGCCACTAGCACCAAGAGGAGGTCGAAGCCAATGAGCACCTCCCGCTCGGCGGCGACGCCGCGCCCGGTCCACGCCATGATCGCCAGGAACGCCAGCAGCGCGAGGGTGAACAGTGGTGTGAAGAGGAGCGTCAGCACCGGCGCAATGTTCTCGATGACGCTCTGCTTGGCCTCGACGAGCCACGCGGCGATGACCACGGCGCCGACGACGCCGCAGGGCAGGATCCAGGAGTCCAGGAGCCACTCCGGGTTCAAGCCGATGGCGCGGAAGATGAACATGGTGAGCCCCATCAGCGCGCCGCCCCCGAGCGCGATGAGGGCGTAGGAGATGAACCACTCGCCGGAGAAGCGCACGTAGTTCATGCGCTGATCGTAATCGCGAAAGCTCCCGCCGGCATACGCGTAGCCCAGGGCAAGCCACAGCGCCATCGGCAGGTGCAACGCCGCCAGGGACTCGGTGCTCCCGCCGGATGCAAACGGCATGAGGTTGATGACCATGGACGCGGCCTACGACAAGGAACTCCTGATCGCCAGTCATCTCAACCGGGAGCGCCACAACACCAACAACGGCACACGAGCGGCCTAGCGTATGCCCGTATCTAACGCCGTCCTACTTCACCTTGACTTCTGATAGAGGTACCCATGCTGCGCAGGCTATGCGCTCTTGCGCCTGCTCCAGCGGCTATACGCGAGGGCGGCCGCGGCACTCGCCAGCGCTACGATCGCGAGCGGTCCCACGAACGGCAGGACGACGACGGAGATCGCGAGCGAGATCCGCGGCAGCAACTTTCTCGCTCCGCGGACCTCCAGCAGCTTGATCCCCGCCGCCGAGCCGATGATGTAGACGAGCACGGCGGCGCCGCTCGGGATGAGCAGCGCGGTCTGCAGGTGCACGTCGAAGGCGTAGTAGATCGCGAGCATTCCGAGCGACAGGACTGTCAGCAGCGTCAGGCTTCCCGACGGGGCTCCGGTGGCCGGGTTAACGCGGGCGAACGCGCCCGGCAGCGCGCCGTCGCGCGCCACGGCGAGCGCCACCCGCGACATCCCGGCGACGTAGGCGTTGGCCGTCGCGAAGATGATGACCACCGCAAGGACCGCGGTGCCCACCGCACCGTAGTGACCGAGCACGTTGGAGAAGATCGCGGCGAAGGGGGCCACACTTCCGCCCGCCTCGTACGCGCCGGTGCCGACCGTCACGAACGCGACCGCGCAGTACAGCAGCCCGACAAGCACCACACTCGCGAGCACGCTGCGGTGGAAGTCACGCTTCGGGTCCTCGAACTCCTCCGCCACGTTCGACACGTTCTCGTAGCCGAGGTAAGACCAGAAGATCAGCGCCGCGGCGGTGCCGATCGGAAGCAGCCCATTGGGAGCGAACGGCGAGAAGTTCGCCGCCTTCACCGCCGCGATCGAGGCCACGACTGCAGCGACGAGCAGCGCGACGATCGTCGTCACGATCCCGAGCTGGACTCGGTTGGAAAACACGATGCCGCGTAGGTTGATGAGGTAGGGAATCACGATCACCGCACAGGCGACGAGATGGATCTCAAGCCGACCGAGCGGAAACGCATACCCCACGTAGGACGCGGCGATCAGCGTCACCGCCGGCGCGCCGGCGATGAACCAGAGCCCGAACAGCCACCCCGTCGCCGCCGCGGCGGGCGGTCCGAACGCCTCCTTGGCGAACGCGTACACGCCGCCCGACTCCGGGTTGCGCGCCGAAAGCGACGCGAACGTGTACGCGAACGGATAGCTCGCGAGGCTGAGCACGCCCCACGCCAGCAGCGACGCCGGCCCCGCCAGCCGGCCGGCGAGCCCCGGCAGCACGAGGACCCCGGAGCCCAGCACGGAGCTGACGTACAGCGCGACGGCGTGCCGCACGGTGATCGCCTTTCGCAGCATGCCCGCGATGATATCCGACACCCCGGCCCCACTCACGAGGCACGCGCGGACATCGCCTGTCGGGAGGAGGCACGCCTAGCATGCACCAGGAAGATCTGCGGTACTCCCCTTACGGGCGAAGGATGCGGACTCAAGACGGGCGAGAGAGTCTGTAGATGGGCTGTCTTGACCGACAGGTCAGCGGGATGCGCGCCCGGCACCTTTCCCGACCCCTTTCACCGAGCTACCGGCGCGGTTGGCCTCTCCCCATGGTTCCATCCAGCGGAGGCCCGTTCTCTCGTTAGGGGGTAGATGACGATGAGCGACGTCGCCTCGAAAGCGCATGTTTCCGGAACTGCGATGGCCATGGGGGCGGCGGTCGCGTTCGCGGGAAGCGGACCCGTCCGAGGTTCGTCTCGGGCACACTTGCGGCCCGAATCGCGACCAAAGTGTCAGCGCCCGACCTGATCAACGGCCTTCCGCGGATGGACTGGGACGAGTGGCTCGAAGTTGGACAGATGTTCACGTCCAGCTGCCACGCAGGTAAGGCCACGTACCTTCGCGTCGCGAACAACGGCTCTCAGGCGGTCCAGCCAGCGGTCCTGAGGCTGGAATGCCAGTTCAACGTGACCGGCCCGTTTCCGGACGCGGCCTTCCGCGCCTGCCAGGAACACCTCCGCTGCGGCGGGATCAACAACGCGACGTGCCCCGTGCCCCCCATCGCGCCCGGAGGGACTTCGCCAGAATCGGCGATCAAGGTCTACGTCCCGATTGGGTGGTGCGTGACCCCTGCGTCGGGGGCAGGGAACCGGCACGGTTTCGGGTACCCCTACGTGAGAATCACCGCGGACGCCACCAACGTAATCGCTGAGGGGCAGAAGGAGGAAGACAACAACTGGGCGTGGGTCAAGTTCCGCTACGGAAGGCCGTTCGACCGGACAGTTCATCGTCACCGGCTAGCGCGAGGCTGTTCGTGTCCGCTCCACGAGGCCGAAGACGTCTGTCACCGACCCCGGTGGGGACCCGGGAGCGCGCGACGGGGCCTCCCCCGTGCGCTGCGTGCCGCATGGGCGGACCCGAGCGGCGGCATCCCGCTGCGGTCGTCACCACCGGTCGAAGTGGAGGCGCGCGTCGAGGTTTTCGCGCTCGCCTTCTGCCGGCGGCGACTTGGGGTAGCCGAAGGGGATCACCGCCGCGACCTCGTACCCCGCCGGGACGCCGAGGAACTGCTTGAGGTCGGTGGCGTCGTAGGGCGTGTAGGTGCAGCCGAACAGCCCCTGCTCGGCGAGCGCGAGCATCACGTTCTCGATGCACATCCACACCGACGCCAGCGGGTTGAGCTCGAAGAGGGCGCGGCACTCGGCGAGCGGCTTGAGCTTGTAGCAGACCAGCAGCAGCTCGGGGGCCTCGAGCATCATCGCCTGTTGCACCGGCAGCGAGCGGCGGTAGACCGTCTTGAGTTCCTCCTCCTCGAAACGGGCGACGAAGCGTTCGATCTCCGCCGGGTCCCTCATGTCCCGCGCTTTGAGCGCCGAGACCACCGCCTGACGGCGCCTGTCCCGGTCGCGCAGGAGGATGAACTGCCAGCTCTTGAGGTGGGCGTTACAGGGCGCGCGCAGGCCCGCCTCCAACGCACGCCGCACGGCCTCCTCGGGGACCGACCGCTCGTCGAACTCCCGCGTCGTCCGCCGCAGCCTCACGACCTCGTGGAACTCCATGCTCGACCTCCACTCCCCGTGCCTGGAACCGGCGGCCTGTAGCTCGGCGATCCCCGCGCCCAGCGTCGGGAACCCAGCCCCTCGGCATGCTGTACGTGATCCGATGCGCGCGGGTTGCCGTTTCTGGGCAGCGGTGGCACCAACCCACTCTCCGCTAGCTGCACCCCAGGTGCGGCTCTCGCGAGGGCGAGGTGGTGGTACGTGGTGTCTAGTGTCGGCGCTCGGTGCCTACGCGAATCTCTCGCGACGGCTCGATTGAACCTTGCCCTTGACCAGGTCCACGAACTCGACCGCCTTCTCGAAGATGACCCGCGCCCCTTCCCCCGTGATGAGGCCGGCGATGTCGTAGATGGCGTGGTTGCGCTCTGTCCGCATCCGGTCGAAGTAGCCGACCAGCAAGGCAAACTCCTCGCCCAGTGCTCCTCTGGTCTCTCTCACCGCCTGGCGGCGTGCGAATCCTCAAGATGGTGAGATGGTGGCACCGGGAGCCGATCGTGGGATCGGGCCGTCCGAAGCGGGACAGTCACGGGACGGGAACGAAGTCGAGATCCCGGCGCGCCGCAATCGCGACCGACGCCCGGCGGCCTCGCCAAACCTCCCCGTCGGTGCGGCGTACACCTCGGTACAGGTCGCCGAGCCGACCGCCCGGCCTCCGGGAAGGGGGAATGAATGGACCGCAAGGAGTTCCTCAAGAGCGCGTGTGGGCTGGGGGTGTGCGGGTGCGCAGTGAGCCTCTTCGGAACTGCAACCCCGGTGCAGGCGGCAGAGGCCTCGGCCGAGGACCAGCGGCTGCTCTTCGCCCGCTATCAGCTCGCGAAGCTGGTGGGGTTCATGGCTGCCGACGTGCCCGCCGAGGCGTGTGCGACGGTGCTCGAGAAGACCGGCCGCGAGTGTGCCAAGATCGGCCAGCTCGGGTCGCAGTTCAAGGGCAACCCGGAGGGTTACTTTGCCGCGGCCAAGAAGAGCTGGGGCACCGACTTCGCGTGGGACAAGGAGCAGGGCACCGTCACGGTCGCGGTGGCCGAAGGCCCCTGCGGGTGCCCGCTGGTCAGCGCGAAGCGCACACCGGTCGTCTGGTGCAGCTGTTCCGTCGGGTATCAGAAGGAGACGTTCGAGGCCGTCTTCGGCCGTCCCGTCCAGGCGCGTCTGAAGGAATCCAAGCTTGGTGGCGCCAAGCGCTGCGTCTTCGAGGTGACGGTCTCGTAGCGCGCGACACCAGGAGTCAGGGGTGCCAGCTCCCCCTTCTCACCTTGCTGGCAGCCGCTCCTCGAACCCACCCGCCGCGGCGCGGCGTCGCAGGAGCGTGAGAAGGTGTGATAGCGGGACCTGGTACCGATCCCGACCGTGCGGCACTCCTCACAGTCCGGGAAGTCCCAATTCAAGAGGGTGGTGACAGTACAGTCCCCCTCGAAGACGAGGGTGTGCTTGGCAATGCGACCAACGATGGTGCGATAGTGGTACCTGGTACCCATCGCGAGGCGGCTCTCCTCGGCCACTCCCCCGAAGGGGCAGCCGGGGCCGCACCAGCGATGAGAGAGACGCCAGGCACGGAAGTTGGTCGACTCGCGGCGTGGCGGCCTCACAGTTCAGCCATTGCGTACCAGGCACCTCTCGTTGTGGTGATTTCTCGTACCCGTTGTGTCGTCGCGTCAGGGAGCCGGCGGAGTCCGTTCAAGGCGGGCAAGGAGCCCTCGCGCCACTGTCACCAGCGACTCGTAACGTGGGTTGGCGGCGGTGGCGGCGATGAAGTCCTTGTAGGAGGCAATGGCGGCTTGGCGGTCCCCGCTCATTTCCTCGGCCATGCCGAGGCTGAGCCGCGCCTCGGCCATCTCGGGCTGAAGCTCCAGGGTGCGCTTGAAGCAGGGGACAGCGTCGGCTGCCCGTCTCTGCTGCATGTAGTTCCTGCCGAGGCCGTACCACGGGTGCGGGAACTGGGGGTCCACCTCGATCGCCCGGCGGTAGGCCCGCTCTGCGTCCTGGTACCGCCCGGCCTCGCGGAGGACGTTGCCGAGGTTGTTCGCGTACCTGGGATCGCGCGGCCCGGTTTGCGTTGCCAGGAGAAGCTGCTTTGCCGCGTCGTCAAGGTCACCCTTGCCTGCGAGGGCGAGGCCGAGCGCGTTGTGCACCTCAGGCCTGTCAGGCTGGAGTGTTGCCACCGTTCTCAGCACGACGAGCGCGTCGTCCGTGCGGCCGGCTTTGAGCAAGATGACCCCGTAGTGGTAGCGCAGGTCGACCGAACTGGGCGAGAGCTCGAGAGCGTGTCGGTACCCCTCGATGGCGCGATCGAGATCACCCGCGCTGTTGGACGCATCCGCCAGCGCGGCGATGAACGGAGGGTTGTCGGGGTCCGCAGCAACGATCCGCTCCAGGATGGGCATCGCCGTCTGGCGGTCGCCGTGGCGAAGCGCGAGACGCGCCGTGTCGTAGTCGCGCAGGAGGCCGACCATCACCTTGGGGTCTTCCTGTTTCTTGCCGGGAGCCGCGGCTGTGCTCCCCCCGCCCAAGTAGCCGAGGCTCTCGAGCCTCGCGCGCGCCTCGCGGTCGAGCGTGACGCGCGCGGCGGGGCCCTCTCCGGAGGCAAGCGGAACGAGGGCTGCGGCAAGCTGGTCCGCGTCAGGCGCACGTCCGGGAAGCAGGTTGTGCTCCTCAGCGGGATCGCGGGCCAGGTCGTACAGCTCGGGCTCCGGGGACGCGATGTACTTGAGACTCCCGCGTCGCAGCGCTGCGATCGGACTCCAGCCGAAGGTCACAGCGTAGCGGGACTCGGCGTAGATGTCCTCGGCCGCGGGCTCGCGACCGGCCGCGAGAGCGGCCTCAAGGTCGTGCCCGTCGACCCCTGCCTGGCCTTTCGGGGCAGCGATGCTCAACAGGTCGAGGACGGTGGGAGCGACGTCGACGAGGCTCACCGGCGTCGCGACGACCGAGCCGGCGGGCAGCACGTCAGGCGCCCGGATGATGACGGGAACGTGGAGCGAGCCCTGGTAGAGCAGCAGCCCGTGCGTCATTTCACCGTGCTCGCCGAGCGCCTCGCCGTGGTCGCCCACGACTGCGACGATCGTGTGTGACGCCTGGCCCGACCGCTGCAGCCACTCGAGCAACCGACCGATCTCGTAATCGACCTCGGCGATCTCTCCGTCGTACGGGCGATCCGCGAAGAGCGTTCGGTACGGTTCGGGCGGCTCGTACGGCGCGTGCGCATCGTAGAGGTGGACCCAGGCGAAGAACGGCTTGTCGCTCGCCGCGCCGAGCCAGGCCAGCGCGCGGTCAACCACCACCCTGCCGGGTCGCTCCGCGTCGAGGCCGGCACTCGGGTCGAAAGGGATGTCGTCGTCGTAGGTGTCGAAGCCGTGCGAGAAGCCAAACCGGCGGTCGAGCACAAAGGCTCCGATGAAAGCGCCGGTTCGGTAGCCTGCGTCCGAGAGGCGGGTCGCCAGCGTCGGCGTGGTGTCCGCCAGTCTCTCGGCCCCGTTGTTGCGTACCCCGTGATGGGGCGGGAGCAGGCCGGTGAGGATCGAGGCGTGGGAGGGCGCCGTGAGCGGCACCTCCGACGAGGCGTCGGCGAAGCGGACCCCTTCCTTGGCGAGCTTGTCGAGGTTGGGCGTCTCTCCTTTGCGGTAACCCCATGCGCCGATGTGGTCGGCGCGCACAGTGTCGATGGTGACCAGGAGGAGGTTGAAGCCCTTGGCCGAGGTCGCCTGGCGCGGCCGAGAGCAGGCCGAGTCCAGGGCGGCTAGGCCCGCCAGACAACTGGCCGCGACGATGATGCCTGCCACGGGCCGCGCCACGTGTCTCGCTCTACCACTCATCATCCCACGCTCCGGTTCGTCGAGGCGGAGACGGTCATCGAACGTCCAGGGACGCGACTCCGATCAACGATCCGACCCCTCCAACCGGACGCCATGCTAGCCCCGTACGCGTGCGTGTCAAGGACGCACGTTACCTCACGAGGAGACCGCCCGCGGGGGGTGTGAGCTCAGGCTGTTTCCCGGCGAGGGGGGCACCGCTGAGGGGCGGCGGCTCGCTCCGGAATCGTGGCCTGGACGGGAGCCGCACGATCTCATGCATCTGGTTCGGTGGATGGTCGCGCCGCTCTGCCAGCACACGGCGACGCCTCGCGGGGCGAGGCGCCGGTCGGGCGCAAGGCGCTACCTCGTCAACTTCCGATACGTGATCCGGTGCGCGCGGCGCGCCGCGTCGGCGCGCCTCGTGCCACTCCCCGTGCTCGGTGGAGTTGCCATCGACGGGTTCAGCGAGCTGCATGCCGGGTAACCATGTCCTCCATTCCCGCATCGGCCTCATCTGTGCCTCCCAGATAGGGAAGCACCTTCTCGTCGTCGTCCGTTTCGGCAAGATCCTCATGTGGGGCAGCGATCCCCGTTCGGACAGAGCTTTCGCGAGGCAACTCGCACCCTTGACCCAGCCCTCCACAGCGCTACCATCGCCCAAGGTGAACAGAGAAATTGCCACCCCTCGCTCCGGAGGCAGTGCGACGGTTCGGCGGTCGCACGACCGGCGCCCCACACGCGCTCCGTCGGCGCCGGCAAATCCCCGACTCGACGGTGCGCTGGCGTTGTACCTCCGGGTGGAGGCATCGCGCACCCGGCTTCCCATGCCCCCGACAGCCAGGCGCGGCTCGGGGCGCGAGGGACACAGGCCACAACCCCGTCCTGCACCACTCCGACGACGCATCAAGAAAGGCGGACGGACATGCACTACCCACTCGAAGCGATTCCGGTAGACGCCGAACTCAACGGGATCACGGTAGCCTGCACCCGCGTTCCCCGAGGGTTCGACCTCGACGGCATGCTGCGAGGCCTGCCGGGCAACCTGTGTCCGTGCCCCCACTGGGGCTACGTGATCCAGGGCAGAATGCGCGTGAGGTACGCGGACGGCTCCGAGGAGGAGATCAAGGCCGGAGAGGTCTACTACGCGCGCGCTGGCCACACGGCGGTGATCGAGGAGGACACCGTCTCGGTCGACTTCAGCCCGATCGAGCCGTGGCGACAGCTCATGCAGCACCTGGCCGCGAAGATGCAGGCCGTCTGATCGGAACCGCAAACAAGGAAGTCGCCCGGCCTTCCTCGCCCGCGGAGCCGTGCGCCCGGGCGTGAGGCGCGTTGGTGCAACGGTGCGGATGCATCGGTACCCGCTCCCACCTTCTCACCTTCTCGGAGACGCCTCACGTTCGCACCTGGCCGATCGTCGAGCATGGCGGCCTGCGACCGTGCGAGAGGCCGATGTTCTCGAGCTGACGCTCCAGTGCCGACTGCAGCACGTTGTCCGATGCCTACCTGCGGCGGTCGCAGCTACTCCCGAATTCGACGACCTTGCTTGCTCGTTTGCCAATGTCGTGCTCGGATCCAGGGACCCCGCACTCGCAGAGGCCAGCGCATCGCGCAGCGCTCGCCCAGCTCCCGCGGCGGCAATCCGGGCGCCGATCGGTGCAAGCCTACGGCTTGCCTCCCTTCCACTTCCGCAGTTGCGCGACCTCGTCCGAGAGCTGCCCCCACACCCGCTCGGCCTGTCGGCGCCGGTGCTCGTCGTGACGCAGCTCGTTGGCCTGGGCCTCGTGCTCGAGCTTGCGGTAGTGCTCGAAGCGGTCGGCATGCAACGCTCCTGACTCGACCGCTTCCCTCACCGCGCAGCCGGGCTCGGTGTCGTGGCGGCAGTCGCGAAAGCGACAGCGGCCGGCGAGCGCCGCGATGTCCTTGAAGACGGTGTCGATGCCGTCGTCGTCGAGGAGCTGCAGCTCGCGCATGCCGGGGGTGTCGAGCAGGAGACCGCCGCCGGGGAGGAGCACGAGCTGGCGATGCGTCGTGACGTGGCGGCCCCGGCCGTCGCTCGCCCGGACCTCGCCGGTGCGCATCCGCTCCTCGCCGAGCAGCGCGTTGACCAGGGTCGACTTGCCGGCCCCGGAGGAGCCCACCAGGGCCACGGTCATCCCGTCGCGGATGAAGGCGCGGACCGCCTCGACGCCCTCGGCGTGGAGCGCGCTGATGACGTGGACCGGGACGCCGACGGCGTGACCCTCGACCTCAGCGACCCGGGCCTCGGGGTCGGAACAGATGTCGGCCTT
>JBLMXF010000064.1:0-36522 GCA_050257595.1 Acidobacteriota bacterium
GTCGACCAGGGGATCGAGCATTCGGGTGCGGCCTCGTTCGCGCCGAATCCCCTCTATTTCGACGGCGAGAACATCGTCAAGCTCGCCATCGAAGGCGGCTGCAACGCGGTGGCCTCCACTCTCGGCGTCCTCGGCTCGGTGGCACGCCGCTACGCCCACAGGATTCCCTTCATCCTCAAGCTCAACCACAACGAGACCCTGACCTACCCGCTGACCTACGACCAGACTCCCTACGCCACCGTCGAGCAGGCGTTCGAGATGGGAGCATCCGGCGTCGGTGCCACCGTCTACTTCGGGAGCGAGGAGTCACGGCGCCAGATCCAGGAGGTCTCCGAGGCGTTCCAGGCCGCCCACGAGCTCGGCATGTTCACGGTGCTGTGGTGCTACCTGCGCAACAGCGCGTTCAAGAAGGATGGTATCGACTACCACGTGGCGGCCGACCTCACCGGTCAGGCGAACCATATCGGCGTCACCATCGAGGCCGACATCATCAAGCAGAAGCTGCCCGCGACCAACAACGGTTTCGGCGCGATCAAGTTCGGCCACACCAACCCGCTGGTCTACGACAAGCTCGCCAAGGACCACCCGATCGAGTGGACCCGGTGGCAGGTGGTCAACTGCTACCTCGGCCGGGCGCCACTGATCAACTCGGGCGGCGCCGCCGGCAAGAAGGACCTCGAGGACGCGGTCACCACCGCGGTCATCAACAAACGCGCCGGGGGCTCGGGCCTGATCTCCGGCCGCAAGGCGTTCCAGAAGCCGATGGCGGATGGGGTCAAGCTCCTCAACGCGATCCAGGACGTCTACCTGTGCCGCGAGGTCACGGTCGCCTGAGGAGCCGTGGCGGCCCCGGTGACAGCCGAGCTGCTCCACCGACACGGGGCCGCGGGCGACCTCGCCGGCGTCGATGCGGTCGACGTCGAGGCGTTCGGTGGTGATGCCGAGGCGCGCCCGGTCGACGCGCCGCGCACCGGGGGACGAGCCGTCCTCTCGCCGGTCGCGGTCGACGGCGACCGGATCGTCGGCCGCCTCCCGTTGAGCCGCTGCCACCCGGCGAGCTCGCTCGGCGGGTGAGGACGGGACGACCGGGGAGGAGACGTGAAGCTCATCGCGATGGAAAGAGACGTGCCGGGAATCGCGGACGAAGCGTTCACCCCGCTGCTTGCGGCCGAGGCGCGCCGGGCCTGGCAGCTTCTCCAGGAGGGCGTCATCCGCGAGCTCTACTTCCGCGCCGACCGCGATGAGGCGGTCCTCGTTCTCGAGTGCCCCGGACTCGACGAGGCGCGCGCGGCGCTCGCCACCCTGCCGCTGGTCGCCGCCGGACTGATCGAGTTCGAGCTCGTGCCGCTCGCGCCGTACGACGGCTTCGCCCGCCTCTTCGCGGACCGTCCGTGAGCTCATGGGGCTGATCGCCATCACCCGCGACGTCTCGGCGAGCATCGGCCGTTGCGAGCTGACCCACCTCGCCCGCGTACCCATCGACCTGGCCCGTGCGCGGGTGCAGCACGCGGCCTACGAGGACTGCCTCGCCTCGCTCGGGTGTCGCGTTCACCGGCTTGCCGAAGCGGCCGATCTGCCCGACGCCGTCTTCGTCGAGGACACCGCAATCGTGCTCGACGAGCTGGCGGTGATCACCCGACCGGGCGCCGTCTCGCGCCGGCCGGAAACGCGCACGATCGCCGAGGCGCTCGCACGCTATCGGCCACTGGCGTCCATCGAGCCGCCCGCCACACTCGACGGTGGCGACGTCCTGCGCCTTGGCCGGACGCTCTTCGTGGGTCGCTCGACGCGCACCGGAGACGAAGGGGTCGCTCAGCTCCGCGCCGCGGTGGCTCCGCACGGCTATGAGGTCGTCGAGGTCGCGGTCGGCGGCTGTCTGCACCTGAAGTCCGCGGCCAGCGAGGTGGCCGGGAGCGTACTCCTGATCAATCGCGCCTGGATCGACCCGCAGCCGTTCGCCGGGCTCGAGCTGGTCGACGTCGATCCCTCCGAGCCGGCCGCCGCCAACGCCCTGCGAGTCGCCGGAGCGGTGGTCTTCGCGGGCGCCTTTCCGCGCACCCTCGACCGCCTCGTAAGGCTCGGGCTCGACGTGCGGGTCGTCGACCTCACCGAGCTGGCGAAGGCGGAAGGGGCGGTGACCTGCTGCTCCCTGCTGGTCGCCGACCGCGAGCCGACCCCGACCCCAGAGGCGTCAGCGCGGAGGGTGACTCCGTGATACCTTTCACATCCGCGGCGGATGCCTCCCGGCCCCGCCGGGGAGGACCTCATGCTACGTAAACCTGTCGTCCTCATCACCGGAGCCAGCGGCGAGATCGGCCATGGCCTGATCACTCGCCTCGCCGCCGATGACGACCGCCCGATCATCACCCTCGACCTCAAGCTGCTCGAGGCGGAGTTCACCCCGCTCGTGCATCAGCACTACTCCGGGTCGATCCTCGATCAGGACCTGCTCGACTCCATCGTCTCCGAGTACGAGGTCGACCTCGTCTTCCACCTCGCGGCCCTGCTCTCCACGCGCAGCGAGTTCACCCCGATGACCGCCCACCGGGTCAATGTCGAGGGCACGATGAAGCTGCTCGAGTTCGCCCAGAAGCAGGGCGAGTCCCACGGCCGCCCCGTGGTGTTCATGTACCCGTCCTCGATCGCGGCGTACGGTCTGCCCGACCTCGAGACCAAGGCGACCGCCGGGCGGGTCGGCGAGAACGAGTGGACCAAGCCGACCACGATGTACGGCTGCAACAAGCTGTACTGCGAGCATATGGGTCGGTACTACGCGAAGCGCTACAAACAGCTCGCCGCCGAGAACCTGGCCGGCAAGGTCGATTTCCGGTCCCTGCGCTTCCCCGGCCTGATCTCCGCTCTCACCGTGCCTTCCGGCGGCACCTCGGACTACGCCCCGGAGATGCTCCACGCCGCCGCCGAGCGGAAGCCCTACGCCTGCTTCGTCCGGCCCGACACTCGCATCCCCTTCATGGCGATGCCCGATGGCGTCGAGGCACTGCTCCGACTGGCCGCCGCGCCCAGGGAGCGCCTCAACCACACGGTCTACAACGTCGGCGCCTTCAACCCCTCGGCCGACGAGTTCCGGTCGCTCGTCACGCAAGCGTTTCCTGGCGCCGAGATCACCTACAGGCCGGATCTCAAGCGCCAGGGGATCGTCGACACCTGGCCGGCGGACGTCGACGACTCCGCCGCGCGCGCCGACTGGGGGTACGCTCCGGCCTACGACCTCACACGGGCGTTCTGGGAGTACCTGGTGCCGACGATCCGCCGGCGCTACGGCGCCTGAGCGGCGCTCCATCCATCCGACACGCCATCGGAGGCCTGCGGCTCGAGGCCTGGAGCCCGAGACCCGAGGCGGAACGAGAGACGGGTGAGCGCTCCAGGGTGGCCGGCACCACGGGCCCTGTTGCCTCGCCCCGAACCTCAGGCCCTAAGCCCCTCACCGGAGCGGCCGTACCACCGCCGCGGCGCCCGGGCCGCGCGGGTCGGCAGCGGCGTCGCAGCGGCCGTCGCCGAGGCGCCGCACCCCGGCGACCTCGCCGATCTTCTCGGCCAGGCGGATGTGGTCGCCGCGTCGCTCGAGCTCGGCGAGCGCCGCCGGCGAGAGGGCACCGGCCTCGGCCCGCACCTCGTCGGGCAACCACTGGTGGTGAATGCGGGGAGCCGCGATCGCGGCCGCGAGCGGTGCGCCATCGACGATCACCGACAGGAGAACCTGGCCAGTCGCCGTGGGGATCCGCGAGCCTCCAGGCGAGCCGAGGGCCACGACCTCGCTCTGGCGCCAGGCGAGTGTCGGCGCCATCGACGAGAGCATCCGCTTCCCGGCACCGACCGCGTTGGCCTCGCCCTGGACCAGACCGTACAGGTTGGCAGTGCCGGGCGCCGTCGCGAAGTCGTCCATCTCGTTGTTGAGCAGGATCTGCAGCTCCGGGACCAGGACGCCGCACCCGAAGGCGCCGTTGAGCGTGGTGGTCAGCGCGACCGCGTTCCCGGCCGCATCTACCACCGACAGGTGCGTCGTCTGCGGTCGCTCGCGTGGCAACGAGCCATGCCATGGCAGGATCTCGCTCGACGGCGTGGCGCGCTCGTGCGAGATCCCGGCGGCTCGCGCCGCCAGCCATTCTGGGTTGAGGAGCTGCTCCGAGGTGGCCCGCGTCGTACCCGGGTCCCCGAGCAGGAAACGATCGGCGAACGCCCGCCGCCACGTCTCGATCAGCAGGTGGTCGCGCTCGGTGCCGTGACTCGGCAGCTTCTCCCAGCCGAGCCGAGCGAGAATCTCGCAGGTCTGGGCCAGGATGATCCCACCCGACGAGGGCAGCGGCATGGCCGCGACCTGCCAACCGAACGCCTCGAAGCGCAGCGGCTCACGCCAGACCGGGCGGTAGCCGGCGAGGTCCGCCGCCGTGAGGATGCCGCCGCTCCGCAGCGACGCCCGCTCGATCGCCGCCGCGGCTCCCCCGGTGGTGATCGCCGGCGGCCCTTTCCCGGCGTAGGCCTGCAGCGCGACGGCCAGCCTGGGCAGCCGGATCAGCGTGCCGACCTGCGGGACGCCGCGGTGTGGCAGCCACACCGCCATGGTCTCCGGAAAACGGGCAAGCAGCTCGCGCTCGCTCTCGATCTCGCGGTGGAGCCGGGCGGTCACCCGGAAGCCCCGCTGGGCGAGGTGAATGGCCGGCAGCACGACGCGGCGCCAGGGAAGCACGCCGAAGCGGCGGTGGAGCTCGTACAGGCCTGCCGGGCTGCCGGGCACGCCGGCTGCCAGGGCGCCGATCAGCGAGCGCTCCGGATCCGGCTTCCCGTTGGCGTCCAGGAACATGTCGCGCCTGGCGGCCGCCGGTGCGGTCTCGCGGAAGTCGAGAGCCGCGACCTCACCGCCGACCCGGACCAGGGCAAAGCCACCTCCCCCGAGGTTGCCCGCCGCCGGATGCACGACGGCGAGGGCGAGTGCCGTGGCGACGGCGGCGTCGACGGCATTGCCGCCGGCTCGGAGGATCTCGACCCCCGCCTCGGTGGCGTCGGGGACGGCCGCGGCGACCGCGCCGCCGGAGCCGGTGGCGGAGAGCGTCGGCGCACCGGCCATGGTCGGTGCCGCGCCGCTCGCGGCAAAGAGAACGGCGAGGAGAACTGCTGCCAACCGGGCGGAGGCCGGGCAGGCGGATCCCCGTCGGTGCCGCTCGGGGGTCGGCCGACCATCGCGGATCCCGGACGCGGCGAGTGGCAGTGAACAGGCGATACCGTCGTGCATGTCGTCAGTCTAACGCCTGCCCACGACCAGCCACGAGAGCGCCTCCCGCGAGCCGGCGCCGCACCTCGAGGCGGCGCATCCGGGTCTCGAACTGCGGCAGGGCGAAGTCAGTGAACTCCTCAGCGCGCGAGCCGAACGACCTCGACTCACAGGCTGCGAACAGCTCGTTGACTATCCCGATGGCCGGTTCGAGCTCGGAGAGGCGGTGTCAGTCCCCGATGTCGCGGGCCAGGTCGATATCCCGGGCGTCCTGGACACCCAGCTTCTTCGCCCTCTGCCACGGCCGCATCGGGGGCGAGGTGAAGTCCCGTCCAGCGGCGGCGGTCGATCTGAACGTCCGATCCGGGTTCACGTTCTCCCTCCCCGTCCGGGCGCGTGATGTGGCTCAGGCGTCCGCATCCCCGCTGGGCGCGGGGTCGCCGCCGGCGCGGTCCCCGGTGTCCACCTTGCCGGCCGTACGGAGCAGCTCGCGCGCCGCCCCCAGGTGGGGCCGCAACTCGTCAAGGCTCCCGCGCTCGAGCGAGAAGCGGCCGAGCATGATCGAGAGCAAGAGGTCGGCGTGACCCGCGAAGAGGTCCTGCCAGGTCCGCTGCCGCGCGCGGATCACGAGATCTGCGCGCCGACGGTCGCCGGCGGTGGCACGGCGGGCGCGGGTGCATTTCCCCTCGTGCAGTTCGACGAACACCGCCTCCTCGCCACTCCCGTCCCCCTGTGGGTCGATGACCAGAACGAGGGACCCCCGCCAGTCCGAGCCGCGCTCGCGGAAGCCTGCACTCGCGTTGATCTCCCGCCGCCATGCGGCGGCCCACTCCTGGGAAAACAGCCTCACAACCATCGCGTCGCCTCGCCTGCAGGGGACGGCCTCGCCGCCGGTACCGGCGAGACGCCCCTCGGCGGTGAGGATACCGCGGGGGCCTGTCTGCCGGTACCCTCCTCCGCAGCTCGCCGGTTCGGTGCGTCGCGTTGCCGGCGCGGCTACAATGCGTGCGGACGCGCGCATGGACATACCTACGGAGCTCGCCCCGTCGCACCTCGCCGTGCTCCCCCTCGTATCGTTCGCGATCTCGTTCTTCACGTCGATGGGAGGCCTGTCCGGCGCCTTCCTCCTGCTCCCCTTCCAGATGAGCGTGCTCGGCTTCACCAGCCCGTCGGTGAGCGCGACCAACCAGCTCTACAACGTGGTCGCCATCCCGGGCGGCGTGTACCGGTACGTGCGCGAAGGCCGCATGGTCTGGCCCCTGGTCTGGGTCGTCGTGCTGGCCACGATCCCGGGCGTCCTGATCGGCGCCTGGGTGCGGGTGCGCTGGCTCCCCGATCCGCGCAACTTCAAGGTCTTCGCCGGCCTCGTCCTGCTCTATATCGGCGCCCGTCTCGCCCGCGACCTGATCGCACGGGGCCGCCGCGGAGAGTCTGGACAGGGTGCCGAGACCCGGTTCCAGGAGCTGGTCGCGAGCTCCCGCGGTCGGACCGGCGGTCCCGGAACCGGTGACGCCGAAGCCATCCCGCGTGTGAGGGTGGACAGCGCCACGCTGAGGCGCATCCGCTACGAGTTCTACGGTGAGCGTTTCGAGTTTCCCACCGTGCCGGTGTTCCTCCTCAGCGGCCTCGTCGGTGTCGTCGGTGGGGTCTACGGCATCGGTGGCGGCGCCATTCTCGCGCCCTTCTTCGTCGCCTTTCTCGGCCTCCCGATCTACACGGTCGCCGGCGCAACCCTGATGGGGACGCTGGTCACTTCGGTCGCCGGGGTAGCCTTCTACCAGGGGCTCGCCCCTCTCTACCCCGATCTCGCCGTGGCGCCCGACTGGCGGCTCGGCCTCCTGTTCGGCCTCGGAGGCCTCGCCGGCACCTATTGCGGCGCGCGGTGCCAGAAGCATGTGCCGGCGAAGGTCATCAAGTGGATGGTCTGCCTGGTGGTCGTCGCGACCGGTGCCACGTACGTCTTCGGGTCTCTCCGCTGACCGAGCGTCCCGGCTTGCGATCGCCGCTGTGAGCCCGTACAGTGAGGAGAAACCAGCGTGGGCCGGAACTCCGGCCAGGAGGATCCCATGGCGCGACGCGTTCTCCCCCTGATCTTTCTTCTCCTTCTCGCCCTGCCCGCATGGGGCGGCGAGCTTGCCGGCGTCACCGTACCGGACTCGATCACCGTGGACGGTACCAAGCTCGTGCTCAACGGGCTCGGGCTCCGCAAGAAGGCGATCTTCAAGGTCTACGTCGGCGCGCTCTATCTCCCGCAGAGGTCGAGCGACCCGGCGGCGATCATCGCCCTCGAGGCCCCCAAGCGGATGGAGATGCACTTCGTCCGCAGTGTGGGCAAGGACAAGATCGCGGACGCCTGGCGGGAGGGGTTCGCCAACAACTCGGCGGCCAAGCTCCCCGAGCTCCAGCAGCGCCTCGACGAGTTCGCCTCCAAGTGGGTCGACATGAAGGACGGCGACGCGGCCGCGATGACCTACGTGGGTGGCGGCGTGCTCAAACTCGAGATCCAGGGCAAGGAGGTCGGCGTCTTCCAGGGCAAGGAGTTCGCCGACGCGGTGTTCGCGTGCTGGCTGGGACCCAAGCCTCCGAGCGAGGACCTCAAGAAAGGCGTGCTGGGAGAATGAACGGGCCGCTGTGCCCGGCCTCCGACCGATGCTATCTGAGGCCGTAGCGACGCAGGCGGTCGTAAAGGGTCGATCGGTCGATCTTGAGGATCGACGCCGCCTTCTTCACATTGCCGCCGGTGCGCGTCAGTGTTGCGATGATGACCGCCCGTTCCACCTCGTCGAGCGGCATGTCGTCGGGGGGCTGCCAGGATCCGCCGGCGGCTGGCCGCGCCACGAGGAAGCCGACGTCCTCCTCGCTCAGGACCTGCCCCTTGCAGGTGACGATCGCGCGCTCGATGGTGTTCTCGAGCTCACGGACGTTCCCCGGCCACGGATAGTCGAGGAGCAGCCGCAGCGCAGCCTCCGAGAGGTCGCGCACGTCCCGGCCGAGCTCGGAGGCGAGACGGGCGACGAACTCTCTGGCGAGCAGCGGGATGTCCTCCCTCCGCTCCCGTAGTGGAGGGAGCTGGATGGTGATGACGTTGAGCCGATAGAACAGGTCGTCGCGAAACCGACCCTCTCGGACCGCCGTCCGCAGGTCGACCTTGGTGGCGGCGATCACCCGCACGTCGACCCGGACCTCCTGGTTCCCTCCGACCCGGAAGAAGCTCCGCTCCTGAAGAACGCGGAGCAGGTCGAGCTGCACCTTGGCTGGGATGTCGCCGATCTCGTCGAGGAAGATCGTGCCCCCGTCGGCGAGCTCGAACTTCCCCTTGCGTCGCTCGGCGGCACCGGTGAACGCCCCCTTCTCGTAGCCGAACAGCTCCGACTCGAGCAACGTGTCGGTGAGGGCGCCGCACGACACGGCGACGAACGGTCGCCGGGATCGCTCACCAGAGTTGTGGATGGCACGGGCGATGAGTTCCTTGCCGGTACCGCTCTCGCCTTCGATGAGCACCGTGCTGCGAAGACTGGCGATGCTGCGCACGAGGGCGAAGATCTCCTGCATGCGCGCGCTCTTGCTGACGAGGTCCTCGAACCGGTAGGTGCGCGCCAGGCGCTTGCGGAGGATCAGGTTCTCCCGCTCCAGCTTCTTCATCCGGATCAGCCGCTCGACCAGGAGCGAGATCTCCGCCGGGTTACAGGGCTTGACGATGTACTCCTGTGCGCCCTGCTTCATCGCCGCGATGGCGGTATCCACGGTGGCATAGGCGGTGATGATGGCGATCGAGGCATCGGGCCGTAACCGGCGGATCTCTCTCATGGTCTCGAGGCCATCCATGCCGGGCATCTTGAGATCGATGAAGTGGACGGCGTACTCCTTCTCGCGGGAACGCATCACGGCCTCGGCCCCCGAGGCAGCCGTCTCGACCCGATAGCCGTCCTCGCGCAGCCAGGCTGCGAGTGAGACACGCATGATCTCCTCGTCGTCGACCACAAGGATCTCCACGTTCCTCTTCATGCCTCCCTCCCGAACCCCCACGTACCTCCCGGCGGTGCACACGGCACTCCGCACCCTCCACGGCAGGACGTCACCTTTCCTCGGGGCATCCGCCGCGCCCCCGGCGCCCCGCAGGGTACGGCCCGGTGAGGTGGCCTGGCGCGAGGCAGGACGGGAGCTGAGGCGACGGCGCGGTCGAGTCTCTCGTGCGAGGGCCTCGCCGGGCCAGACCGCCGCCGCCAACCGGCCTCCGTCGCCCCGGTCACGATCGCGCGCGGTCCACGTGGTGCGCCGAGGCGAGTCATGGCGTCCGACTCTACGTCGCCGGGCAGTCTGGGCGCGACCTCACCCGCCGGGTAGCGCATGACGTGGCTCACTCGGGAGGCTGCCGCGCCTCGCCCCCCGGCTGCGAGTCGGTGACCTCCCCAAGAGGAAGGGAGACCCGGAACGAGCTCCCCTTACCGACCTTCGACGTGACCTCGATCTCGCCGCCGTGCCCCTCGACGATTCCGTACACCACCGCGAGCCCGAGGCCAACGCCCTTGCCTTCCTCCTTGGTGGTGAAGAACGGGTCGAAGATCTTGCCGATGATGCTCTCGGGGATTCCCGCCCCGGTGTCCCTCACCTCGAGCTCCACGCGCATTGCGGTCCCGGCCAGCCGGGTCGCCACCGTGATCAGGCCGCCCGGCGGTGTCGCCTCGGCCGCGTTGAGTACCAGGTTCATCACGACCTCCTGAATCTGCGAGGCGTCGCACCGCAGCGGCGGCAGATCCGACGCGAGGTCGAGCGCGAGCTCGACGCCGGCGAGCTGCAGCTTGTGGTGGATGAGCGTCACCGTCGTGTTGACGATGGCGTTGAGCTCGACGATCACTGACTGCCGCCGCGAACGCCGCGAGAAGCTCAGCAGGTCGCCGACGATCCGGCCGATCCGCGCGGTCTCGTTGGTCACCTGGGCCAGGTAGCCGCGGAACTCCGCGAGTCGTTCCGGCGGCAGCTCGCCCTCGCGGTCGACGACGCGCTGCATCAGCATTGACAGGTTGAGCACGCCGGAGATCGGGTTGTTGATCTCGTGGGCGACCGACGCCGCGAGCTGGCCGAGGGAGACCAGCCGGTCGGTCTGCAGGAGTCGCCTGTGTGCAGCAGTGAGCTGAGCGGTGCGCTCGTCGACCATCGCCTCGAGACCCCTGGTGAACTGCTCGTTCTTGGCCTGCGCCTCGCGCAGCCGCTTGCGCATCTCATCGAACGACGAGGCGAGCTGGTCGAGCTCCTCGGTGGATGTCTCGACGGCGATGGGCCGGTCGAGCTGGAGCGCGCTGATCGCCTTGGTCCCCTCGATCAGGCGCCGAATAGGGGCTGCCACGAAGTGCGATGTGAAGGCGGCCACGATGAGCCCGATCAGGGAGATCTCGACCACCGCTACGACGATGGTGCGCGTGCGCAGCCCGCGCAGCTCCCTGTCCACCGGTGTCAGGTCGAGGCCGACATCGAGGATGCCGAGCACACTGACTTCCGCAGGGTGAGCGTGACACTTCGCGGTGCTGCACGCCGGCTCGTTGTAGATCGCGGTGATCATCGCCAGCTTGCGTTGCCCGTCGGGTCCCCGCACCACGCGGGCGCGCGAGGGGGCGGGCAGGTGCGACAGTGGCCGGTCGCGCAGGTGGCAGGGATTGCACGCGTCGTCCCATTTTTCCTTGCGAACGCCGCGGAGTGGGCTGGTGGAGAACATCAGGCGGCCCTCGCGGTTGAAGATGTGGATGTGGTCGATACCCTGCTTCTCGGCGATCGTCTTCATCACCTGGTAGGCGGTCTCACGGTGATCGGCGAGCATGGCCTGCCATGTCGCGCCGGTGATGCTGCGCGACAGCTGGTCGGCGCCGATGATGACGTTGTCGAGAAGCTCCTTCTCCTGGCGGCCCACGCTGAGGTACTGGGAGATCCCCTCGACCACCGCGAACGCGACGGTCAGCGAAAGGATGAGCCGGACGGCGAGTCGCCGAGGCACGTTGTACCTCCCGGAGCAGCTGAGTCGGGTCGTGCCCGACGAGGAGCGTGCTGAGGTCGACTCTTATTGTAGAACGCTCGCCCCCTCGTGTCGCCCGATTCGCGACGGCCGCGCGTCCGGCCCGGCCGGTCCGTCCGACGGCCCGGCAGCCGGCGAGTCAGCTCGCGAGGATGGTAAGGGGGTGAAGCCCGAGGTTCCCCGCGGGGACGAACCGCTCGGTCCCAGCAGACGGCCCACGAGGCGAGCCGCCCGGCGGGCTCACTTCCCTGCCCGTCGCCCGTCAGCGCGAGCTCAGCTGCAGCCGTGCACGGAGCCGCAGTTGTTGCACTTGTAGCACGCCCCGTTGCGCACCATCACCATGCCGCAGGTCGGGCAGGGCGGGGCGTCCGCCTGGTTGACGAAGAGGTGGGCAGAGTCGCCCCTCTCCAGTGGCAAGGCCACCTGCCGCATCGCAGGCAGCGCAGGAGTGTTGCCGTCCTCACCCGCCGCCGGGTGGACGCCGACCGCGGCCTGTTCCTCGGGTGTGAGGAACTTCGAGGCCATCCAGCGGAAGATGTAATCGATGATCGATTTCGCGTAGGGGATCTGGGCGTTGTTGGTCCACCCCGACGGTTCGAAGCGGACGTGCGAGAACTTGTTGACCAGGAACTCGAGCCCGACACCGTACTGCAGAGTCAGGGAGATCGCCGTGGCGAACGCATCCATCACACCCGAGAGCGTCGAGCCCTCCTTGGCCATGGTGATGAAAAGCTCGCCCGGCTTGCCATCCTCGTAGAGACCGACGGTGACGTAGCCCTCCTGACCCTCGACGGAAAACTTGTGGGTGATCGCCACCCGCTCGTCGGGGAGCTTGCGCCGGATCGGCGTCGGTCCCGCCTCCGGCTTGCTGGCCAGGCCCACGGCGGCGAGCGGCTGCGAGCCCTTGCAGTTGTCGCGGTACACCGCCACGGCCTTGAGCCCTAGCTTCCACCCCTCGAGGTAGAGCCGCTCGATCTCTTCCGGGGTGGTCTCCTCCGGCACGTTGACGGTCTTCGAGATGGCTCCTGACAGGAACGGTTGCACGGCGCCCATCATTCGCAGGTGGCCGAGAGGAGAGATGAAGCGGGTGCCGCCCACCGCGCGGAACGCGCAGTCGAACACCGCGACGTGCTCCTCCTTGAGGCCGGGCGCGCCCTCGATGGTGCCCCTCTCCTCGATGGACGTGAGGATCTGGTCGCGGGTCTCCTCGTCGTATCCCAGCCGCGCCAGCGCGTGCGGCACGGTGTTGTTGACGATCTTGATGGTTCCCCCGCCGACCAGTCGCTTGACCTTGATGAGGGCGAGGTCGGGTTCGATGCCGGTGGTGTCGCAGTCCATCATGAAGCCGATGGTGCCTGTCGGAGCCAGCACGGTGACCTGGGCGTTGCGATAGCCGGCCACCTTGCCGAGGTCGTGGGCGGCATCCCAGGCGGCCACCGCTTCCTGGCGTAGCTCCACGGGAATCCCCCGCGAGGGGAGCCGGTGGGCGGCGTCGCGGTGCATGCCGATCACCTCGAGCATCGGCTCTCGGTTGGGCTCGTAGCCCGGAAATGGGCCCAGCGCCTCGGCGATGCGCGCGGACTGCAGGTACGCCTCGCCGGACATGAGCGCGGTCAGCGCGGCGGCGTACGCCCGACCTTCGGGAGAGTCGTAGGGCAGGCCCGCGTCCATGAGCAGAGCTCCCAGGTTCGCATAACCGAGACCGAGGGGCCGGTAGTCGTGAGAGTTTGCCGCGATGCGTGGCGTCGGGTAATGGGAGAAGTCGACGAGGATCTCCTGTGCCAGGATGGTCACGTCGACGGCGTGCCGGTACGCTCCCGTGTCGATGGTGCCGTCCGGCCGCACGAACCGCAGTAGGTTGAGCGACGCCAGGTTGCACGCGGTGTCGTCGAGAAACATGTATTCCGAGCAGGGATTGGAAGCGTTGATGCGACCGCTGCTCTTGCAGGTGTGCCAGCGGTTGATCGTCGTGTCGTACTGAATCCCCGGGTCGCCGCATACCCAGGTGGCCTCGCCCATGAGGCGCATCAGCTCGCGGCCGCGGTACCGTCCCATGACGTCGCCGGTGGTCACCGCGCGGGTCTCCCACCAGCCGTCCTCCTCGACCGTCCGCATGAACTCGTCCGTCACCCGCACCGAGTGGTTGGCGTTCTGGTACTGGATCGAGTCGTAAGCGCCGCCTTCCTGATCGAAACTCGCGGCATAGCCGGATGCGATCAGGACATGAGCCTTCTTCTCCTCCTCGGCCTTGCAGCGGATGAACTGCACGACGTCGGGGTGATCGATGTTGAGGATGACCATCTTCGCGGCTCGACGGGTCTTGCCACCGGACTTGATGACACCGGCGAAGGAGTCGAAGCCGCGCATGAAGGAGACCGGACCGGACGCCGTTCCTCCGCCGGCGAGCGGCTCACGGGACGAGCGCAGGATCGACAGGTTGGAGCCGGTCCCGGAGCCGAACTTGAATAGCATCCCCTCGGTCTTCGCGAGGTCGAGGATCGAGTCCATCGAGTCGCGCACCGAGTTGATGAAGCACGCCGAACACTGCGGCCGTTCCTCGATCCCCACGTTGAACCAGACCGGCGAGTTGAACGACACGATCTGATGAACCAGGAGGTGCGAGAGCTCGTGCTCAAATGCCAGCGCCGAGTCTTCATCGGCAAAGTAGCCGCCCTGCTTGCCCCACTTCACGAGGGTGTCGACCACACGGGAGATGAGCTGCCGCACCGAGCCCTCGCGCTCGGGAGTGCCGAGTCGGCCGTGAAAGTACTTCTGGGCGACGATATTCGTGGCGGTCTGCGACCACGATTCCGGGACCTCCACGTCGGCCTGCTCGAAGACGACTGCGCCATCACTCCCGCTGATGCGGGCAGTGCGGCGCTCCCAGCGTACGAGGTCGAACGGGTGCTGCGACCCGTTCGTGAACAACCGCCGGACCGCCAAGCCACGGGCCTCCGGACGCGCGGCACTGGCGACGGCAAGCGATGCGGGCTCGGCAGACATTCCCTTCCCCCCTTTCGAGAACTTCAAGTGCAACTTTAAGTTTCCGGCCCCAATCTAGGACGCCCCGGGGGGCTTGTCAAGGGGTTAACCCCAAGATATTGGGTGCGTGGAGCCCATCCCCCCCAAGATCTTGTGTTTAGCGTTTTCACTGAGCAGGAGCCCATGTTTCGTAGAGTGACAAGGCAGACAGGGAAAGGGCAGGCGCCGTGCGAAACCGGCGACGATGGCCGCGCCGCCACATTCTTCTCGCTGGAAAAGAACGAGCCGGCCCGATCACTCGTGGCCGGCGCGTCCGGTCCTCATCACCACATTCCCCGGCGACGAGTTCGCTGAGTCCTCGTGCCGCGGACCACCGTGAGGACGGCTCGTCTACTTCGCGACCTTCTCCTTCATCGTCTTGCCGACCTTGAACGCCGGGTACTTGCGGGCCGGGATCCGGATGGTCTTGCCGGTGGCGGGATTGCGACCCTCGCGGGCGGCGCGCTTGCGCACCGAGAAGCTCCCGAACCCGGGCAGCGTCACCTTGCTCCCCTTGCCCAGCTCGGAGGCGATCAGACCCTTGTGGGCGTTGAAAATCGCGTCCACGGTCTCGGCCGCCTTGGCCTGGGTCAGCCCCGTCTTCTTGGCCAACTTGGTGATCAACTCGGTCTTGTTCATCTCCTCTCCTCCTTCTCCTTTCCCCTTACTTGGCGACACGCTCTTTGAGCGTCTTCCCCGGTTTGAACGTCGCGTAGTAGCGCGCACCGATCGTGATCTTTTTGCCGGTCGCCGGGTTCCGGCCTTCACGGGTCCCGCGCTTGCGCGTCCCGAAGGTCCCGAACCCCGGAACCGTCACCTTGTGGCCGGCATCCAGCTCGACCGCAATGATGCCCTTGTTTGCGTTGAAGACGACGTCCACGACCTCGGCCGACTTGGCCTGGGTCAGACCCGTCTTCTTCGCGAGTTTGACGGCAAGCTCTGACTTATTCATGCATCATCCTCCCTTGCAGGTAGTTTCTTACGGTATTATTCGGACTGTGAACCGCGTTTGTCAAGAGCTAGCAGTCGTTTTGGCCATCTCGGCTAGCTCTTGGAGCGCCGCCGCCGATACGAACGCCGCGACAGCTCTCCAGGGGCCAGCTCCGAAGCGGATCTCTGTCGAGGTGGCCGCGTGGAGTCCCCGCCCGTTTGCCGAGGTCGTTCTCGACGCCCCGGAGCTCGCTGCGTGCTTCCAGCTCTCCCCCGGGTGGTGGACGCTCGCCCAGAAACCACCGATCGTGCCCGACGCGACTGCGCTGGCCACGACGCTGGCGCAGACCGTTGCGTCGCTCGGAATCGAGCTGGCGGGTGAGCTTAAGGTGACGGTCGCCGGTGGCGACGTGACGCGACCTGCGGCGGTGGCCTCCGGCAACACCGTCCTCCTGATGCTCCCGGGCGTCGCCACCGACGCGATAGGCGCGGTACCGGCGGTCGCGCAGGCCTTGCTGGCGGCGGCGCTCCGCCCGGCACCACCGAACAGAAACGCCGACGAGCCCCTGGTTGCCCTCGGCGAGGCGCTCGCCTTTGCGGGCTCGTACTCACTGGCCAGCCTTCCCCCGGCTCTGCGCCCGGTCCACGACTGGCTCGAACGGCGTGAGGCCTCGCCGGCTCTCGCCTCTCTGGTGAGCGACGCCCTCGACGCCTCGGTACCGTGGCAGGTTCGCCGTGCCCGCCTCGTGCGCGTGGGCCAGCCCGATGGGGCAACCCCCGAACTCGCCCATGCCGCCGCATACCTCGTCGAGGCATTCGGTGACGCCGGCCGGGCCCGACGCGACCCTCTGTCGTTCCTGCTGGCCTGGCGCGACAGCGGCCGGAAGCCTTATCCGGCGTTTCCGGGGGCGCTCAGGCGTGCGCTCGCCAAGCCTCTCCAGGCTGGCCTGCCGGCCAAGCCGGCCGGTGGCGACGAGTCGCTGCTGGCGACGGCGCCGCTCAATCGTCAGCTGGAGAATGGCAAGCTGCCTGCAGCGCCGCCGGACGCGGAGGTCCCGCTGGCCATCCGGATGCTCGGCGCGGCCATCGCGCGAACCATGGGCTCCGAGACGACCTGCAGCTGGATCACACCGGCAGTGCCGGCGGACCTGCGCACAGGCTGCCGGTCGGACGGCGAGAAGCCGGGGTTCGTGTACACCCGCCCGCTCGCCTCGGGTGGGAGCGAGATCGTGGAACGCTCACTCGCCGGCGACGAGGGGCCGCTCCTGCGCTGGCCACGATGGAGTCTGTTCCCGAGCGTGCTGCCCGCCCAGGGTGCGCTGGTGTTCGTCGATCCGGAGGGCGTCTGGGACGCACCGCTCGACGGGCGCTCAGCTCCCCGCCTGTTGCTGGCGGGCGCGTTCCGTCACCTCGCCCCGAGCCACGACGGGACCGTCCTCGCCGCCATCCGATGGCCTTCCGGCAGCGTCGTCCTGCTCACGCCCAAGGGCAACCGCGAGGTCAGGGCCAACGGCAGTGGCGGCATCGCCTGGGTCGAGGACGACGTGCTGCTTGCCAGCGACGGGAGGCGGCTCACCATGACCTCTCTCGAGGGGGAGAGCGTCCCCTGGCCGACTGAGGTCCCCTGCTCGCACTCCCTGGCCGCCGACGCCACCCTCATCCTGGCGACCGTCTCGCCACCCTGCGAGGCTGCGGTGATGCGGCTCGCCCGCCTGGACGGAAAGGTGGCCCGTGTCCTCCAGCTCGCCCGCGATGCGATCGGGATCGTGATCCTGCCGCAGGGAGGTCTGGTGTTCGGGGACTCGGAAGGCCTGTGGCGGTGGCGGGGCGGCGACCAGGCGGAGCGGGTCGGCCTCGGATTCACCCCCGGGCCTGGCTAGATCGGCGGCGCCAGGCGAGGCGGCGCGCTCAGCGTGAAGCGGTCCGCTCCTCGCCGAGTTCGTCGCGGAGCTTGAGGAACGACGTGTAGCGGCGCGACGACAGTAAACCCCTCTCGACCGCCGTGCGCACGGCGCAGTCCGCCTCGTTCCTGTGCTGGCAGGAGGAGAAGGCGCACCCGCCGGCGAAGCCGCCGAGATCGGGAAAGCACGATTCCAGGTGTTCCGGTGCCAGGTCCCACAGGCCGAACTCCTTGATCCCCGGAGTGTCGACCACGAACCCACCGCCTGGAAGCGGAAGCAGCTCGGCCGTCGTCGTGGTGTGGCGGCCCTTGCCGGTCGCCTCGGAGATCGATCCCTCCCGGAGCCGGTAGCCGGGATGGATGGCGTTCAGGAGTGCCGACTTGCCCACACCCGAGGGGCCACAAAACAGGGTCGTGCGGCCGGTCACCGCGCGCTTGAGGTTGCCGAGACCGCGGGCGGTGCGAGCCGAAACGAGCAGGATGGGGTATCCGGCATCCTGGTAGTCGCCGATCCAGGTCTCGATGGCCGAGGTCCCCTGGTCGACCTTGTTGACGCAGATGAGCGGCCCGATCCCGGCGTGGTGGCACGCCACCAGGAGGCGGTCGAGAAGGCGCAGGTTGGGTTCCGGCGACACCGCTGCGACCACGACGACCGCCTGGTCGACATTGGCGGCGATCACCCGCGGGCGGTTCTCTCCCGGCGAGCGTCGCCCGAGAGTCGTCCGCCGATCCCCGACCTCGCCGATGACCAGGCTGGGTGTGGCGCCCTCGAGGACCACATGATCACCGACCACCAGACGCTTGTCGGTCGGGTCGCCCTGCCAGCGCAGACGGCGACGGAAGGGTACGACCACCGCCTCGTCCCCGACCTGGACCCGAACCAGCGGGCCGAAGACGGCCGTGACGACTCCCGGCACGCGCTCCGCCACGACCGGGAGTATAGCCCGCTTGAGACCGCACTACGAGGAGAGCGGGAATGGCAGCTGGTAGGCGAAGCCGCCGCGCTGCACGACGAGCAGGATCGACGAGCGGGTATGGTCACGCGCGACAACTCGATTGACGTCGGCCAGCGAGGCGACCCGCTCGCCGTCGATCCGCGCGACGACGTCACCGGCGTCGAGACCGGCATCGCCAGCCGGCGAGCGGGTCGTCACCCGGCTGATCACGATCCGCCCTCGCCGCTCCTCGACGTGGATCCCCACGAACCGCGCGAGCACCCGCTCGCCGAGGTCGCGGGGCGGCCGCTCGGCGCCCAGCGTCACCTTGCGCTCGCCGGACCGGCCCGCGACCTCGAGGGTCACCCGGTCACCGGGCGCGAGCTGCGCGAGCAAGGTTGCGAAGTCGTCCCGGTTGTCGAACGGCCGGCCGTTGCCGGCGACCAAGGTGGAGCCGGGCGCGATCCCCGCCGCTGCCGCTGGCGACCCGGCGAGCACCTCGGAGACCTCGATGCCGGGGATGCCGGGAAGGTCGCCGCGATGGCCGTCCTCCCGGTTCTTCACGAAGATCCCGAGGTACGCGGGCTGCACCTGGCCATAACGCAGGAGATCGCCGACCACTCGACGAACGCGGCGGGCGGGAATGGCGAAGCCGATGTTCTGCGCGTCGCCGACGATCGCCGTGTTGATCCCGACTAGCCGCGCATCGAGATCGACGAGCGCGCCACCCGAGTTGCCCGGGTTGATCGATGCGTCGGTCTGCAAGAAGTCGGTGTAGACCCGGCTGTTGCGCGGTGACCGGACGGTGCGGTCCTTGGCCGACAGCACCCCCACGGTCACGGTGTTCTCGAGGCCGAGCGGGTTGCCGATGGCGATCATGGTCTCGCCGATCATGAGGTCGTCCAGCTCGGCCGGCTTGATCGAGGGCAGGTCACGCGCGGATACCCTCAGGAGGGCGAGATCGGCGTCGGCGTCGGAGCCGATCACCTGCGCGTCCTCCGTACGTCCGGACAGGAACCTGACGCTGATCTCGGCGGCGCCGTCGATGACGTGCTCATTGGTGACGATGAGCCCGTCCTGGGCGATGACCACCCCGGAGCCGAGGGACTGCGAGGCGTAGACCCGCCGGTCGGACGACCCGAAGTCGGGGAAGAACTCACGGAAGAAGTCGTCGAACGGCGAGCGGCGCGGCACCGCTACCACCTGCTTGGCAGTCAAGTTGACCACCGCGGGCCGCACCTTCTCCACCACCGTCACGACCGGGGTGCGCCGCAGGCTCTGCGCCCCGGTCCAGGCCGTCACCAGCGACACCGTCGCGGCGGCCGCCACCGTCGTGAACCGTCTCATCACCGCCCCCCACTGGGGCGAATCTTACCCCGTCCCGGATGGCATGACGGGTGCGCTACCATCACGCAATGGACGCCTTGCGACGGCTCGTGCATGCCCTTGAGGCCGGCTCACCGTGCGTCCTCGCCACCGTGACCGCCGTACGCGGCTCGGCTCCGCGGGGGCCCGGGACCCGGCTCCTCGTCGAGCTCGACGGGACGCGCACCGGAACCGTTGGGGGGGGCGAGGTCGAGCGCGCGGCCCTTGCCCTCGCCCGGGAGCTGCTGACCGGGACCGGCGACGTGGTCCGCTCGCTCGAGGTGGACTCTCACTGCGGCGGGGTCGTCACGCTCCTCGTCGAGCGCTTCGGGTCGCCGCGCACTCTGGTGGTGGTGGGCGGCGGGCATGTCGGATGGGCCGTCGCGGAGTGCGGCGCCCGGGCAGGGTTCCAGGTCACCGTCCTCGATCGCCAGGGTGCGGCCTCGCTGCCCGACGTGCCCGGGGTGACCGTGCGGGCCGTCGAGGATCCCTCCGCGCTGTCGCACGTCAGTGCCGGGCCGGACGCTCAGATCGTGGTCGCCACCGGGTCCCACACGACCGATGCCGAGTGGGCGCTCGCGGCCCTCGCCGGACCGTTCGCCGGCGTCGGTGTGGTCGGGTCGCGCAGCAAGGCGGCGGCCCTGCGCGAGGCCGCACGCCGGGCCGGCGTGAGCGACGAGCGCCTGGGCATCCTGCGGTGCCCGATCGGGCTCGACCTCGGTGCCGTCACTCCCGGAGAGATCGCCGTGGCGATCGTCGCGGAGCTCGTCACGCTGGCCCATCGGGGCGAGGTGCCGCCGGCATGGCGCAAGCCCTCGCGGGGCTGATCCTCGCCGGCGGCGCCGGTGAGCGTTTCGGCGGGCCCAAGGCGTTCGCGCTCCTTCCCGGCGGGCAGAGCTTTCTCGACCGTTGCGCCGCCACGCTCGCCGCGGCGGGTGCGCACCCGATCGTCGCGACGCTGCCGCCGCAAACCGCCGGCCTGGCGGGAACACGGGTCGACGCGCTCGCATTGCCCGCCGCCGGGCTCGACATGTTCGCCTCGCTGCGTCTGGGCCTCGAACGCCTCCTCGCCGACCGGCGGTGGACGGTGGTGGCGATGTTGCCGGTCGATCATCCCCTAGTCGCGGCGGCCACCGTGATCGGGCTCGCGGCGGTCCCGGCGCCGGCCGTGGTCCCGGTCTGGCGCAACAAGCGGGGTCATCCGGTCTGTCTGGCGCGCGCCGTAGCCGCGCGGATCGTCGCCGGCACGCTGCCCGGGCCGACGTTGCGCGACGCCCTGCGCGCGGCGGGCCGCGAGGACCTCGCGGTCGACGACCCCGGTGTGGTCGCCAACTGCAACACGCCCGAGCGGCTGGCCGCGGCGCTGGCGGACTCCGCGCTCCGCTAGAATCGCCTCAGGAGCCCACGATGAACGCAGATCCTTCCTCCACCAGGCGGCTGCTCGTCACGGCCATGGCCACGATCCTCGCGGGGGCCGTGCCGTGGGCCTCGGCGCAGACCCAGGCGATCGTCAAGGAGCGCTCCATCATGGTGGGGCGACCAGCTGGCGAAGCGAAGCGCGTCGGACCGGCGGACACCAACGCGGTTTGGATCCCCGCCGGTCGTTTCACCATGGGGTGCGTCGCGAGCGATCCCGATTGTTTCCCGGACGAGAAACCGCCGCACCAGGTCACGCTCGCGGGCGGCTTCTGGCTTGACGCCACCGAGGTGACGGTGGCGTCGTTCCGAAGGTTCACCCACGCGACCGGCTACGCCCAGCCTCCGGCGGCGAGCTTCCCGCAGGGCGACGCACACCCGGTGGTCAACGTGACCTGGGACGATGCCGTCGCGTACTGTCGCTGGAACGGCGGCCGCCTGCCCACCGAGGCCGAATGGGAGTACGCCGCCCGCGCCGGGGCCGAGGGTACCGTCTTCCCCTCCGGAGCGGCCATCGGCCACGACGCCGCCAACTACGAGGGTGCCGAAGGCCGGGATCGCTGGACCCGCACCGCACCGGTCGGCTCCTTCGATCCCAACGCGTGGGGCGCGGTCGACTTGCTCGGCAACGTGTGGGAGTGGACGCAGGACTGGTACGACCCCCACGCCTACAGCACCAGCGCGGCTCCCGACCCGCACGGCCCGCCGACCGGCTCGTTGCGGGTCATCCGGGGCGGCGGCTGGAACAGCCAGCCGCGCAGCTTGCGGCTGTCGAACCGGGGCAAGTTCGCCCCCGCGGCCCGCAGCGAGGCTCTGGGGCTGCGCTGTGCGTACGATCCGACCCCCGAGGATGCCGGCGCGGCCTCCGTGGAGCGCGTTCCGGCGCCGCAGATGGCTCCCGCACCGGCGCTGACGCCGAGCGCCTCGCCTCCTCCCCCACCGTCCTCGTCGTCGCCGCTGGCGGCCGCGGCAGCGCCGACCGCCGTGGCGCCGCCCCCGCCACCGCCCGGACGAGTCGCCACCGCCGCGACGGCCGGGACCCGACGGTCGTTCCCGCCCTCGGGCAGCGAGATGGCATGGGTTCCTCCGGGGACCTTCGAGATGGGCGCCGTGCGCGGCGACGGCAGCGGGTTCGCCGACGAGCAGCCCCGCCACGAGGTCGCCCTCACGCGGGGTTTCTGGATCGACACCACCGAGGTCACGTTCGCCGAGTACCGCCGCTTTGCCGAGGCGGCCGGCGCGGCGATGCCACGCCTGCCCAACTGGGCCGACGACACCCACCCGGTGGTCAACGTGACCTGGCAGAACGCCGTCGACTACTGCCGGTGGACGGGCGGCCGCCTGCCCACCGAGGCGGAGTGGGAGTACGCCGCCCGCGGCGGCACGAGCGGCCTGCGCTACCCATGGGGGGACGACATCAGCCACGACGACGCCAACTTCGACGGGACGGGCGGCCGTGACCAGTGGGCCAAGAGCTCGCCGGTCCGTTCCTTCCCGCCCAACGGGTTCGGCCTCTACGACGTGGCCGGAAACGCCTGGGAGTGGACCGCTGACTGGTACGAGGACCGCTACTACGCCCACTCTCCCGCGAGCGATCCCACTGGCCCGGAGGTGGGCCGGGCGCGGGTCGTGCGGGGCGGGTGCTGGACCTCCGATCCCGGCCGCCTGCGAGCCTCCTACCGATTCAGCCTCGACCCGTCCGACAGCCAGGTCTCGGTAGGCTTCCGCTGCGTGCGGGACGCTCCCTGACGGCCCACCGGGCCCGGCTCAGAGCCGGGCCTCCCCCTCGGCCAGCCTCCGCTCGACGGCAGCGAGGTCCGGCGCGATCGCCGTGGGGATCCTGACCGCGCGCGCCGCCGCGGGGACATCCTTCAGCCCCGTCCCGGTGACCAGCGCGACCACCCGCTCCGCGCGATCGACGAGGCGCTCCTCGAGGGCGCTCTCCAGTCCGGCGAGGACCGTGGCGGCGGCGGGCTCGGCGAACACCCCGGTGGTCCGCGCCAGCCGGGCGATGGCGTCGATGATGGCATCGTCCGACACGATCACGCCGGCGCCGCCGCTGGCCCGGACTTCGTGGAGCGCCATCACGGCGTTGCGGGGGGCCGCCACCACCAGGCTGTCCGCGACGCTGGCCGCGCCCATCACCGGCACCACCGCGGCGAGCCCGGCACGCAAAGCCTGGGCGATCGCCGCCGAGCCCTCGGGCTGGACGACGATCAGGCGGGGCACGCGGGTCAGCAGGCCGGCCCGCATGAGGTCGGCAAACCCCTTGGCGACACCCGCCACGATCACGCCGTCGCCGGCCGGCACCACCACGACATCGGGCGGATCGGGGGCGAGGTCGGCCGCGATTTCCACCGCGACCGTCTTCTTGCCCTCGATCGTGAACGGGTTGAATGCGGTGTTGCGGTTGTACCACCCGAAGCGCTTGCAGGCCGCGACCGAGAGCTCGAAGGCGATGTCGTAGGTGCCGGCCACCGGCACGAGAGTCGCACCGTAGGCGGCGATCTGCACCAGCTTGGCTGGGGGCGCGGCGGCCGGAACGAACACCACGGCGCGCAGGCCGGCCGACGCCGCCGTGCATGCGAGTGCGGTCGCGGCGTTGCCGGTCGACGCGCAGGCGATCGTTGCCAGGCCGTATTCGCGGGCCTTCGCCACCACCAGGAACGAGGCGCGGTCCTTGGTCGAACCGGACGGGTTGCGGGTGTCGTCCTTGACCCACAGGTGCGGCATGGCGAGCGCGCGGCGCAGACCGGGCACCGGCAGCAGCGGGGTGCACCCCACCGGCAAGGGCGGGAAGAAGGCCGGCGAGGCGACCGGAAGAAACGATGCCAGTGCCTGCGGGTCGTGGATCCGGCACGCCGGCCAGCGCGCCGGGAGCGTGTCGAGCTCCACCCGGAGCACGCCGCGGGTTACCCCCCCCGGCTGCTGCCGGGCGGCGCAGCGCGGGCAGACGTAGAGGTCCGGCCCCTCGGCGTAGCGCGCCGCGCACTCGATGCAGACCAGGGAGAAGCGCGCCATCAGCCCACGACGAGGCGCTCGGCGAGGTCGCCGGACTTGGCCGCCGCGAGCAGCGCCATGATCACGTAGACCTTCCAGTTCGCCTCGCGGGCGACGTTCACCGCATGCTTCGCCATCACGCCCGGCGACACCTCGGCGCCGATGTCGGCCGGCAGGCAGTGCAGATAGAGCGCGTCGCCGCCCGCGGTCGCCGCCATCCGGCGCTCGTCGCAGATCCAGTCGCGGTGGCCGGCGTTGCGCTCGAGCGCCGCGCGCTCGATCTCCTTCATGCGGGCGGCGTCGTGGGCACCGTTCGCGCCGACCCGCTCGAGCATGAGGTCGTACGGGCCCCAGCTCTTCGGGTAGACCACATCGGCGCCGTCGAATGCCTCGTCCATCGAGTCGACGACCCGGAACGAACCGCCCGAGGCTGCTGCGTGGCGCCGCGCCGAGTCCACGCACGGCGGCATCAAATCGTAGCCCGCGGGGTAAGCGAGCGTCACCTCGGCGCCGAATCGGGTCAGCAGCATGATCAGACCCTGCGGCACCGACAGCGGCTTGGCGTAACTCGGGGAGTACGCCCACGACACCGCGATCCGCTTGCCCGCGAGGCCCGCCGGGAAGCGCTCGCGCAGCCAGCACAGGTCGGCGAGCGTCTGTGTCGGGTGGTCGACGTCGCACTGGAGGTTGACGATCGGCACCCGCCGTGGGTTGGCGGTCGCGGCGAGGTACTCGTCGATGCCGCGCTTGACGTCGCGCATGAAGCGGTTGCCCTCGCCGAGGATGAGGTCGTGGCGGATGCCGAGCGCGTGGGCGTTCATGCCGAGCATCGCGCCGGTCTCGACGGCGGACTCGCCGTGCGAGACCTGGGTCGACCATCCGTCGGCGATCACCGGCGACATGCCGAGGCGTGCGGCCGCCCCGGCCCACGCCGACCTGGTCCGCGTCGAGTTGTCGAAGAACAGCGCATAAGCGAGCTCGTTGGGGAACAGCGGCGTCACGATCCCGGAGCGGTCGCGCTCGGCGAGACGCGCGGCGAGGGTCAGCAGCGCGTCGAGCTCGCGGTCGTCGAAGTCGTCGGTGGTGAGCAGGCTGCGGCCGACCAGGCCGCCGAGCGTGTCGGGGTCGATGGCGGCAAGCGTCATGACGCCTCCCCGCCGGCCAGCGCGCCGGGGATGAGCGCGTAGACCGCGGCCGCGGCGATGAGGTCGTCGACCGCGACCCACTCGCCGGTCGAGTGCGACAGCTCCTCGCGCCCCGGCGCGAAGCCGACGGTCGGGATCCCGAGCCGGCCCATCGTCGCCGTGCCGTTGGTCGAGAACGTCCAGCGCGAGATCGCCGGCGGCCGGCCGAGCACGGCCGCGGCGGCGGACGCCACGCCCTGCACGAGCGGGTGCTCCTCGGGCAGCACCCAGCCCGGGAAGACCTGCTCCTGCCGGCCCGGCCGTCCGGTCCACGCCTGGCCCTCCCAGACCAGCACGTCGACCGCCGCGTCGCCGATCGAGGGCAGCGTGCGGATCTCCTCGAGCGCGCGCTCGGGCGTCTCGCCCGCGGTCAGCCGGCGGTCGAGCACGATACGCGCCGAGTCGGGCACCGCGTTGAACGACGGCGAGGTGCAGTCCACCCACGACACGGTGATGGTGCCCTTGCCGAGGAAGTCGTCGGTCGGCAGGCGGCGATTGAGCGCCTCGATGTCGGCGATGATCGGCGCCAGCTTGTAGACCGCGTTCACGCCGCGCTCGCAGTGCGCGCCGTGCGCCGACCGGCCCCTCGTGGTCACGGTGATGCTCATCCGTCCACGGTGGCCGCGGTAGACATCGAGGTTGGTCGGCTCGCCGAGCACCACGAGGTCCGGCCGCACGCCCTCGGTCTCGATGAGGTGCATGAGCGGGTAGCCATCACAGTCCTCCTCGAGCACCGAGGCGACGACCACGAGGCGGACACCGTCGAGCCAGCCGCGCTCGCGGGCGATCGCGGCGCCGTGCGCCATGGCTGCGATCGCCGGCAGCTCGTCGACCGCGCCGCGACCGAACACCTTGCCACCCTCGAGCTTGCCGGCGAACGGGTCGTAGGCCCAGGCGACGCGGTCTCCGACACCGACGCAATCGATGTGACCGTCCATCATCACGGTGAGCGGCCCGTCCCCGACACTCGCAACCACGCTGCCCAGAGCGTCGTAGCGGACGTCGATACCGAGCCGCTGGTACTCCGCCTTCGCGCGCTCGCACCGCTCCCTCTCGTGGCCGCTCTCCGCCGGGATCGCGATCAACTCGCGCAGGAACGTGACGATCTCGCTCTCGCGGCGGCGTGCCGCCGCCCGTGCCGCCCCGCCTTCCCTCATGCCCTCTGTCCTTCCCTGTTCCCTTTCCCCTGTCCCCTGTCCCCCGTGCCCTGTACCCTCACCCCTGCGTCTCTGTTGAACGCCGCGATCGCCTCGTCCCACGCCGGCACCTGCGCCTGGAGGTCGGTCCAAAACGACGGCGACCACAGGGCGTCGAGCTCGGCGACCGTCCGGCCCTGCTGCTCGACCCAGGTAAAGTACTTGAGGTTGTGGATCGCCTTGCGCTCAGGGTAGCGGAGCTCGCGCAGGTGATCGGTCGAGGTCGCGAGCAGCCAGCGCTCGAGGTCGACCTCGGCCCGCCGCTCGTCGTACGGGCCGCGCTCCGCGGCGAGCTCCGCCAGGCGAGTCCGATACAGCTCGGAGGAATCGGTGAAACAGGTCATCACGACGTCGCGCTCGCCGAGCTCGAAGTGGCGCGCGGTCTTGATCGCCGCGAGCAGGTTGCAGATCGACGAGATCCCCAGCAGCGGCAGGCTCTCGACGGTGTCCGCTCCGACCCCCCGCCTGAGCAGCACGGCGTGGCCGGCAGGCTCGTTGAAGAGGCGGAGCAGACGCATGGTCGCCTCGTCGTCGATGGCGGCTATGACGTCGGTGTTGCGCACGTTGTGGATCCACGGCACGTGCTTGTCGCCGATCCCCTCGATGCGGTGCGCGCCGAAGCCGCACGCCAGCAGGGTCGGGCACTGCAGCGCCTCGGCCGCCGTCACCGTGCAACCGGGAAAGCCCTGCTTGAGGAAGTCTCCCGCCGCGAGCGTGCCCGCCGAGCCGGTCGCGCCGACCCAGGCGGCCAGGCGAGTGCGCGGGGCGTCGAGCGTCGCCAAGGCCTCTGCGGCCGCCGGACCGGTCACCGCGAAGTGCCACAGGTAGTTTCCGAACTCCTCGAACTGGTTGAAGATCACCGCCTCCGGCCGACTCCTTCGGATCTCCCAGCAGGCATCGAAGATCTCCTTGACGTTCGACTCGCAGCCGGGGGTCGCGATGATCTCCGCGCCGATCGACTCTAGCCACGCGAAGCGTTCACGGCTCATCTCCCGTGGGAGGATCGCCACCGCATGGCAGCCGAGCAGCGCGGAGTCGAACGCTCCGCCGCGGCAGTAGTTGCCAGTCGAGGGCCAGACCGCCTTGTGACGAGAGGGGTCGAACTCCCCGTTCACCAGACGCGGGACCAGACAGCCAAAAGCCGCGCCCACCTTGTGCGCTCCGGTCGGGAAGTGCTTGCCGACCAGCCCGACGATCCGCGCGTCCACCCCGGTGAGGGCGGGCGGGAGTTCGAGCGCGTTGACCGGCCCGAAGCCGCTGGACGTCACGTCGTTGTGCCAGGTGATGCGGAAGAGGTTGGCCGGGTCCACGGCCTGCATGTCGACCCTGGGCAGGCCGGCGAGGATACCGGGATCGATCCGCGCCGGGTCGCGCAGCTCGGCGAAGGTCGGGACCACGATGCCGCGCTCGCGGCAGCGCTCCAAGGCATGCTCGCGCGCCAGCTGGGGGCTTGTCTGTTCCATCGAGTTCGCTCCGCCGCGCATTTTAGCCGCTTTCTTGTCCCGTCGCGGCGCAGGCCATCGAGCCGGTCGTGACCGATGGCCGCTCGCGTCACGGGCCCGTGTGTTAGGCTTCAGGCGGGGGGCCATGGAGCGCGTGCCGTCTGTCCTCACCGATGCCCAGCTCCGCGCCGAGGTCGAGCGTTGCGTGTACTGCGCGGAGAAGCCCTGTCGCGCCGCCTGCCCAGCCGACTGTTCACCGGCCGACTTCATCATGGCCATACGCGTCGGGGAGCCGGCGGATTTCCGTCGCGCCGCGGCGATGATCATGGCCGCCAACCCGCTCGGCGGTGTCTGCGGTGCGGTCTGCCCGGACACGCACTGCATGCGCGGCTGCGCCCGCGGCGGCCTCGACCGGCCGATCGACATTCCGGCGGTGCAGGCGACGATCATCGGCCGCGCCCGAGCACTCGGCGTGATGCCGGAGCCCACCCGCCCGGAGGAAAACGGGAAGCGGGTCGCCGTGGTCGGCGGCGGGCCGGCCGGGCTCGGCGCGGCCGCGCTGCTCGGCCGCGAGGGGTGCGCCGTCGACGTGCTCGAAGCGGGACCTCGGATCGGTGGGATGGCTGGCGTCATCCCCGCCTCCCGCCTCGACCACGACGTGCTCGCCGCCGATCTCGCCTTCATCGGGGCACTGGGCAACGTGGCCTTCCACACCATGCGTCCGGTCGCGCGGCCGGGGGCACTGCTCGCGCAGGGCTACGACGCGGTCGTCGTGGCGACCGGCCTGACCGAGCCGATCCGGCTGGGCATTCCCGGCGAGGAACTCGCCATCGCCGCCCTCGAGCTGCTTTCCGAAGCCGGGGCCTACCCGCTCGCCGGCCGGCGCGTGGCGGTGGTGGGCGGCGGCGCGGTCGCCGCCGACTGCGCCGAGGCGGCCGCGCGCGGGGGTGCCTCACGCGTCGAGCTGTTCGCGCTGGAGGCGCTCGCCGAGCTGCCGCTGACCGGGCGCGAGCTCGCCTCGCTCACGGGCTGCGGCGTGCAACTCGCCGGCCGCACGCGGGTCACCGAGATCACCGGTCACGACGGGGTCGTGACCGGACTGCGCGTCCGCCGTGTCGAGCTGCCCGCAGGCACGCCCTTCCACCCCGCAAAGGTCGTCGACGTGCCCGGCACCGACCAGCTGCGCCCCGATGTCGATGCGGTCGTCGTCGCCATCGGCGCCCGTGCCCGCAAGCCGGCCGACCTGCCGCCGGGCGTGATCTGCGCCGGCGACCTCGAGCATGGCCCGACCACGGTGGTCGAGGCGGTGGCCGCCGGCAAGCACGCCGCGTTGCGGGTCCTCCATCACCTCGGTCTCGGGGGCGCAGCCCCGGTCCCGGATCCCGGCCCGCGCATCAAGAGCCCCGTGGTCCTGCCCGGCGTGAAGCGCCTGCCGGCGCCGCTCGACGCCGACTTCTTCGGCACGCCCGTCGCCTCACCATTCCTGCTCTCGGCCGCCCCGCCGACCGACGGCTACGAGCAGATGCGGCGCGCCTACGAGGCCGGCTGGGCGGGCGGCGTGATGAAGACGGCCTTCGACGACGTGCCGATCCACATCCCGGCCGCCTACATGGTCGCCTTCGGCCGTTCGACCTTCGGCAACTGCGACAACGTGTCGGGCCATGCCCTCGACCGGGTCTGCCGCGAGGTCGAGCGATTGCGCCGCGAGTTCCCGGACCGTCTCACGCTCGCGTCCACCGGCGGGCCGGTGACCGGCGAGGACGAGCCGGACCGTCGGGTCTGGCTGTCCAACACCCGCAAGCTCGAGTCGGCCGGCGTCCGCGGTATCGAGTACTCGCTCTCCTGCCCGCAGGGGGGCGACGGCACCCGGGGCGACATCGTGTCGCAGGACGCCGAGCTGACCGCGAAGATCGTCGGTTGGGTACTGGCGGACGCCGACCCCGAGGTGCCCAAGCTGTTCAAGCTCACCGCCGCGGTCACGTCGATCACGCCGATCATCACCGCGACCACGGCGGTGCTCGCGCGCTACCCGGCGGCGAAGGCCGGCGTCACTCTCGCCAATACCTTCCCCACCCTGGCGTTCCGACCCGCCCGCCGAACGCCGTGGGACGAGGGCGTCGTCGTCGGCATGAGCGGCGAAGGCGTCACGCCGATCTCCTACCTCACACTCGCGAAGGTGGCCGGTGCGGGCCTCGCGGTCTCCGGCAACGGTGGCCCGATGGACTACCGCGCCGCCGCCAACTTCCTCGCCCTCGGGGCCCGCACGGTGCAGTTCTGCAGCGCGGTGATGAAGTACGGGTACGGGGTCGTGGACGAGCTCCACTCCGGCCTGTCGCACCTCCTCGCCGCGCGCGGCCTGCCGTCGGTGGGCGCACTCATCGGCCGCGCCCTTCCCGACCCGGTGACACCGTTCGAGGCCCTCTCCGCGGTCAAGGGGATCTCGGCGGTGAACCGCGAGCTGTGCCTGCACTGCGGCAACTGCACACGCTGCCCCTACCTGGCCATCTCGCTCGACGAGGAGCTGGTCCCGGCGACCGACCCGGCGCGCTGTGTGGGGTGCTCGTTCTGCACCCTCCAGTGCTTCGCCGGGGCGCTGGCCATGCGCCCGCGCACCGAGCAGGAGACGGCCGCGCTGTGCGAAGCTTAGGCGCGAGCGGACGGACGACTGCCGTCCGCCGTCGGGGAGGGGCATCGTGGCGGCACTGCTGATCGAAGACGGGATCCTGGTCACCCTCGGACCCGAAAACCGGGTCCTGATCGGCCACGACCTGCTCTGCGAGGGGGATTCCATCACCGCCATCGGGCCGCACGGCACGCTCACGGTCCCCGATGGGACGCGAGTGCTCGACGCGCGCCGCAAGCTCGTGATGCCGGGGTTCATCAACGTTCACACCCACTTCTACAGCACCTTTGCCCGCGGGCTGGCGCGGATCAAACCTTCGCTGGCCTTCCGCGAGGTGCTCGAGAACCTGTGGTGGCGCCTCGACCGCGCCCTCGCCCTCGAGGATTGCGCACTCTCGGCGCTGGTGGCTCTGCTCGACGCCGTTCGCCATGGCACCACCACGCTCATCGACCATCACGCCAGTCCCTCGGCGGTCCGCGGCTCGCTCGACACCATGGCGGCGGTGATCCGCCGGGTCGGTGTCCGTGCCTGCCTCGCCTACGAGGTCTCCGACCGCGACGGCGAGCGGGTCGCGCAGGAGGGGATCGAGGAGAACACCCGCTTCATCGCGCGTTGCCGCCGCGAGGCAGGTGACGACCTGCGTCCGCTCTTCGGCCTTCACGCCTCGTTCACCCTGAGCGACGCCACGCTCGAGACGGCGGCGGCGATCGGCCGGGAGCTTGGGGTCGGCTTCCACGTTCACGTGGCCGAGGCGGCCTCCGACCAGGAGTACACGGTGCGCCGCTTCGGGGCGAGCGTCGTCGACCGTTTCAACGCCTTCGGGATCCTCGGGCCGCGCACCATCGCCGCCCACTGCGTCCACGTCGACGACCGCGAGATGGAGCTGCTCGCGAGCACCGGCACGGCGGTGGCGCACAACCCGCAGTCGAACATGAACAACGCGGTGGGTGTCGCCGACGTCCTGCGGATGAGCAAGCGCGGCATCGTCGTCGGGCTGGGCACCGACGCGATGACCGCCGACATGCTCGAGGAGGTTCGCGTCGCGCTCTGGCTCCGCCACCTCGCCGAGCGCAATCCCTCGGTGGGATTCGCCGAGACGCTCGCGACGCTGCTCGTCAACAACGCCCGCATCGCCAACCGGTACTGGGAGGGCAGGCTCGGCGAGCTCCGCGAAGGAGCCCTCGCCGACCTCGTGATCATCGACTACGACCCGCCGACGCCGCTGACCGAGGACACCTATCTCGGACATGTCGTCTTCGGGGCCTCGCAGGTGCAGGTCGACACCACGGTGGTCGGCGGGCGGGTGCTGATGTCCGGCCGGCGCCTCGAGATCGACGTCGACGAGCAGGAGATCGCGGCGCGCGCCCGCGAGCGGGCGGAGGCGGTGTGGGAGAGGTTCTAAAGACCGGGGTTCGGGAGCCGGGCTTCGGGGACCGACCGGAACGGCTCCTGATCGCTGGCGGCACCGTGTGGACCGAGGAGGGGCCGAGTCGCGGCGACGTGCTCGTCGAGGGCGAGCGGATCGCCGCCGTCGGGGGCCTCGCCGCCGCCACCGGTGATGTGAGGGCCATCGACGTGAGCGGCTGCGACGTCCTGCCCGGGTGCATCGACGTCCACGTCCACGTCGACGATCGGATCGGCCGCTTCGACCTCGCCGACGACCTCGCCTCCGGAACCGAGATCGCCGTGCGGACCGGGATCACCTCGTTCTTCACCTTCGTCACGCAGCGCGGCGGCGAGACGCTCACCCAGGCAGTTGAGCGCGTCGAGACCAGGGTGCGCCGGACGAGCCGCTGCGACGTCGGGCTGCACCTCACGCCCACCGGGTGGCCGTGGAACTGGGACGAGGTGGCCGCCCTGGTCGAGCGGGGGCACCGCACGTTCAAGCTCTATACGACCTACCGGGACGCCGGGCTGTACAGCGACTACGGGCGGCTCGAGGAGGTCATGCGCCGCCTGGTGCCGATGGGCGCACGCCTGCTCGTCCACTGCGAGGATGACGCGTGTCTCGCCGCCGTGGATCCCGCCGGCGTCGACCTTTGCGCCGCCCAGTCGCATACCCGCCTGCGACCCGAGAAGGCGGAGATCACTGCGATCGAGCGGGTCGTCGAGCTGTCCGGCCGCACCGGTTGCCCCGTCCACGTCGTTCACGTCTCGACCGACGCCGGGCTCGAGCTCATCGACCGGGCCCGGGCCCACGCCCCGGTGACCTGCGAGACGTGCCCGCAGTACGTCCTGCTCGACGACGCCGTACTGGCCGCGCCCGACGGTCACCGTTGGCTGTGCACGCCGCCGCTGCGACCGCCCGCGACCCGCGCCCGCCTGGAAGCGGCGGTGGCGGCCTCTGCCTTCGAACTCTTCGCCACGGACCACTGCCCGTTCGCGCGCACCGACAAGGACGTCGGGGGAAGGGACATCCGCACGGTGCCGAACGGTCTGCCCGGGCTGGGCGCGCTGGTACCGTTGCTCCACGACCTCCTGGTCCGGCGCCACGGACTGCCGCTGACCGAGCTGGCCCGCCGCCTGGCGGCCAACCCGGCGCATCTCACCGGGACCTACCCGCGCAAGGGCACGCTCCGGCCGGGGAGTGACGCCGATCTCGTCGTGCTCGACACCGACGGGCCGCCGCGGCCGATCCACTCGACGCTCGCGGATTGCCACGATCCGTGGGCCGGCCGCACGACGCGCTTAAGCGCACGCCTCGTTCTCCTGCGGGGTGAGATCGTCGTGCGCAACGGAGAGACGCTCGCGGGTCGCGCGCACGGTGGCAAGCTCCTGCTCGCGTAGCGGTGGCCCGCCGGCGCGCCGGTCGCTCTCACAGATGGACGCGGTGAAGCCGTAGGGCGTTGGAGATCACCGTCACCGACGAGAAGCTCATCGCCGCGGCCGCGATCATCGGCGACAGGAGCAGGCCGAAGACGGGGTAGAGGACGCCGGCCGCGATGGGCACGCCGAGCACGTTGTAGGCGAACGCCCAGAACAGGTTCTGCCGGATGTTCTGCATCACGGCGTGCGACAGGCGGCGGGCCCGGACGAGACCGTTGAGGTCGCCCTTGACGAGCGTGATGCCGGCGCTCTCGATGGCGACATCGGTGCCGGTGCCCATGGCGACACCGACATCGGCCTGGGCGAGCGCCGGGGCGTCGTTGATGCCGTCACCCGCCATCACCACCCGGCGCCCTTCGCGCTGCAGACGCCTGATCGCCTCGCCCTTGCGGTCGGGCGACACCTCGGCCTCGACCTCGTCGATCCCGAGCCGGGAGGCGACCGCCGTTGCCGTCGCCCGGCTGTCGCCGGTCAGCATGACGATCCGCAGCCCGTCGCGGTGAAGTGACCGGATCGCCGATTCCGTGGTCGTCTTGACCGGATCGGCGGCGCCCAGGACACCCACCACGCGGCCGTCCACCGCCAGGAACATCGTCGTCTCGCCTCGTTCGCGCAGTGCCGCGGCTCGCTTCGCGAGCTCCCCGATCGCGACGCCGAGCTCGGTGAGATGGCTCTCGTTCCCGAGTGCGACGGGGCGATCCCCGACGACCGCGGTGACGCCCTTCCCGGGCACCGCGCGGAAGGAAGCGGCCTCGGGCAGGGCGAGGCCGCGGGCGGCGGCGGCGGTCACGATAGCCTCCGCGAGCGGGTGTTCGCTTCCCTTCTCGAGCGCCGCCGCGAGGCGCAGCACCTCGTCCTCCGCGCCCCCCTCGATGGGTATGACCGAGATCAGACGAGGCTTCCCCTCGGTCAGGGTGCCGGTCTTGTCGACCACCACGGTGTCGGCCTTCTCGAGGCGCTCGAGCGACTCGGCGTTGCGGATCAGGATGCCCGCCGCGGCACCGCGGCCGACGCCGACCATGATCGACACCGGGGTCGCGAGACCGAGGGCGCAGGGACAGGCGATGATCAGCACCGCGACCGCACTTACCAGGGCATGTGCGAGTCTCGGAGGGGGCCCGGCGATCGCCCAGACCAGGAAGGTGACCACGGCCGCCCCGACCACCGCCGGGACGAAGATCGCCGACACCCGGTCCGCGATCCCCTGGATCGGCGCCCGGGTGCGCTGCGCCTGCGACACCAGGCGGACGATCTGGGCCAGCAGGGTGTCCGCGCCGACCCGGTCGGCCCGCATGATGAAGCTCCCCGTCCCGTTGACCGTGGCGCCGGAGACGCGGTCGCCGGCCACCCGCTCGACCGGGATCGACTCCCCGGTGAGCATCGACTCGTCGATGGTGGAGGCGCCCGCGAGGATCACGCCGTCGACCGGGACCTTCTCGCCGGGACGAACCCGCAGCCGGTCGCCCGGCCGCACGCGGTCGAGGGGAACGTCGCGCTCCTGGCCGTCGTCACCGACGATCCGGGCGACCGCCGGAGCGAGACCGAGGAGGGCACGGATCGCGTTGCCGGTCCGCGAACGCGCCCGCAGCTCGAGCACCTGGCCGAGCAGGACCAGGGCCGTGATCACGGCGGCCGCCTCGAAGTAGACGGGGACCTCGCCGTGGACCCGGAACGACTCCGGGACGAGCGCCGGCACGAGCGTGGCGACCAGGCTGTAGCCGTAGGCCGCACCGGTGCCGATCGCGATCAGCGTGAACATGTTCGGGCTGCGGTTGACGATCGACCGCCAGCCCCGGACGAAGAACGGCCATCCTCCCCACAGCACCACCGGCGTCGCCAGGGCGAGCTCGATCCACGCCAGTGCTCGCCCGCCGAGCGCGTGCTGCACCGGCCGGTTGGGGATCATCTCCGACATGGCCAGGACGAGGACCGGGAGCGCGAGCGCCGCGCTCGCCCAGAAGCGACGCGTCATGTCGACCAGCTCCGGGTTGGGCGCCTCCGCTGCGGCGACCGTCCGCGGCTCGAGCGCCATTCCGCAAATCGGGCAGTCGCCCGGCTCGCCGCGCACCACCTCGGGGTGCATCGGGCAGGTGTACTCGGTGCGGGTCGGCGCCGCCGGTTCGGCGAGCTCGAGGGCCATCCCGCACTTCGGGCAGGCGCCGGGGCTTGCCTCCTCGATCTCCGGGTCCATCGGACAGACGTACCTCGCGCCCTCAGGTGCGGGGGCGGTGGCGTGAACGTGCGTCATCAACTCGCTGCCCGGCGCGCGCAGAACGCCTTCCGGGTCCGTATCGAACTTTTCGGCACACCCCGCGCAGCAGAAGTAGTACCTCGTGCCCCCGCGCTCTCGGGTGATCGGGGCCGGGCGCTCGAAAACCTTCATCCCACACACCGGGTCCATGCCGAGCAGCTTGGGGCCGGGGGCGGCCATCGTCGGCAGTGCCACCCCGCGGCTCGCCTGCCGGCTCTCCGGCCCGCCTGGCGACATCGGCTCGCTGCCCGGCGCACGCAGGAAACGTTCCGGGTCCGCCTCGAACTTCGTCGCACACCCGGCGCAACAGAAGTAGTACGTCGTGCCGCCGTGCTCCCGGGCGATCGGGTCGGGCCGCTCAAACACCTTCATCCCGCATACGGGATCGATCCCCAACAAGGGCCGGGAACTGCCGGCGGCCGGTTCGGCTGACGCACGGTCATGATGCGAACGGTCCATGACGCCCTCGCTTCCCGCCAGATCCTACCAAGCCGGCGGCCTCCCGTATTCCGCCTGTCCGCGGCGATCGTGGTGCACGGCCGGGCTCGCCGCCGCGACCCGGGCGGCGCGAGGCACCGGTGGTATCTTCTCCCCGCCATGGCCCTGCATCGCATCGACCATCCGCTGCTCCACGACATCATGGCCCGCCTGCGCGACCGGACCACGCCACCCGACGAGTTCCGCGCCTTGGCCTACCGGATCTCGCTCTTCCTCACCATCGAGGCGACGCGCGATCTCGGCACCCGCCACGCCACCGTTGTCACGCCGCTCGCAACCGCCGAGGTGCGGCGCCTGAGCGCCCGGGTGGTCGCGGTCCCGGTGCTGCGCGCCGGTCTCGGCATGCTCGGCGCCTTTCTCGACGTCGTGCCAAGCGCCCAGGTCGGCTACTTCGGCCTCGAGCGCAACGAGACGACGGCCGTGGCCCGGCGCTACTACGAGAAGGTCCCGTCAAGTCTCGGCGAGGCGGTGGTCTTCCTCCTCGACCCGATGCTGGCGACCGGCGGCTCGGCGGTGATGGCCGTCGAGGGGCTGCGCGATCGCGGTGCGAGTGCGGTCCGCTTTCTTTCCATCGTGGCGGCGCCCGAAGGCGTCGAGAGGCTGGCCGGCGCGGCACCCGATGCCGAGATCTACACCGCCGCGGTCGACGATGGCCTCGACGCCCGCAAGTACATCCTCCCGGGCCTCGGCGACTTCGGCGACCG